>CACXXT010000038.1 GCA_902771725.1 uncultured Bacteroidales bacterium | reverse complement strand
TTAAGCCTGTAGCTAGCGTTCATCCTGAGCCAGGATCAAACTCTTCATTGTAAAGTATCGTTGTACTCGTAAGTACTGTCTGTTCTAAAACGGACATCCGGGGAATGAGGAGTGACCTTATTTTCGGGCTACAGAAATGACGGTTCGTATATTAGTAATGTATATATAACACTACTGCTTGTTTACCTGTACTACTTGTCTCGTTGGTCAGTCTTTCAAAGAACGCTTATCTGTGTGCGAAACGGGCTTCTGGGCAACTGTCTTGAGTCTCTCAAGGAGGCCCCTTTCTCGTTTGCGGGTGCAAAGGTACGGCGATTTTCTGAAACCGCCAAATCTTTTCACCACTTTTTTGCAAAAAATCTTTCAAACCGTTGACTAAGGTCAAGCAGCCGACCGGGCCTCGCGCGCGTACCTTTTAATATATTATACGCGTGGGGAATCAGCTCTTATGCTGCACTTGTTCGAACGCTTGGTCAAGGGTCATGCCTGTCACTTTCTCAAAACTGCTTCGTGCGGTCTTGAGAGTTCCGAATCCTGCATCAAGGCAATCCCTCAGATTGTTCACCTCGCCATGAGAGAGCATCCTCTGCAGTTCAGCGATGCGATAGGCGTTGATGTAGTCATGGATATTGTTGTAACCCTGACTTCGTACGCACTGCAGGGCGAGGTGGCGATTGATACCCGTTCCGGCACAAAGTTGATCGCGGCCGAATGTATATTCCTTCCATGCGTCGCGATTGTGCTGCATCCAGTACTCGAGGGTCTGGAATCGCTGGAGGTTAGCCTCATTGAAGTCCTCTTCTTCATCTTCCTCCTCCTGAACCTCAGCAGGCTTTTCCTCCACGACCTTGATTTCGGGCTGGGGCAGAGTGAGTGCAAGTGATTCAAGAGTGCGGAGGCACATATAGAGGTTGGCGCAGGTGAAGAGCGTCAGCCAGACTTCGAACGATGCCACGGTGAAGCGGAGGTTAATCCAAAGATAATAGCAGGAGATGAGTCCGAGAACAGATGCATAGACCTGCAGATATCGTGGAATGTGAGGATTGCGAAGTGACACCCTCGGCAGGCGGAAGATGTTGATAATATAATAGATACAGACTCCGACCATTGCCAGCCGCACAAACATATCAAGGGTAAAGAAAGCATCGCGCAACTCCCCCCAGGTGTAGTAGTTGGGCGATGTCATCCCCAGAAGAGAAAGCAGGAGGTATATCGCCGTGAGGATGAAGACGGGCAGGGCGTAGATCCACATACGCTTCCACTGGAGATATCCTGGCATGGTAATTCCCAGAGGATAGATACTCTGTAGGAAGAGGAATCCCATCAGTCCCGCCAACGGCCCCGGATGAAGCATAGCGGGACGAGTAGTCTCGATAAGATCGGCAAAAGGAATCACACAGGTGACGCCCAGAGCAAAGATACCCATAATCCAGGCCAGAGAGAGGTACTGAACCTTGTGTCGGGCAAATAGGGCCATGACCACCGTGATCATGATGTGAGCGACGGAGGAGGCCAGCAGGAAACTATGCAACGAGGCTACATTCATAAGATGAAAAATGGGCCAAAATTGGCGAAAAACTACGCAAAGGTAGGCAAAAAACGCTGTTTGCGCAAATTTAAGGGCCGAAAATATGGTTTATTTCAATTTTATCCTTAACTTTGCCCTGCAAAATAACCGAAAGCCGAATACTATGTACGAAAAGATTCAAGAAACTGCGAATTGGCTTCGCTCTCGAATGCCGAGCCAACCGACCACGGCCATCGTCTTAGGAACCGGCCTTGGCCGACTGGCAGAAGAGATTGCCATCACCCTGGCAATAGACTACAAGGACATCCCCAACTTCCCCGTCTCGACGGTTGAAGGCCATACCGGGCGCCTGATTTTCGGCAAGTTGGGTGACCGCGACGTTCTGGCGATGCAGGGACGTTTCCACTACTATGAAGGCTATTCCATGCAGGAGGTGACCTTCCCCGTACGTGTGATGTACGAACTAGGTATCAAGACGTTGTTCGTCAGCAATGCCGCCGGCGGCATGAATCCGTCCTTCAAAATCGGCGACTTGATGATCATCACCGACCACATCAATTTCTTCCCCGAGCATCCCCTGCATGGTCCTAACTTCCCGACGGGTCCGCGTTTCCCGGATATGCATGAAGCCTACGACCATGAGCTCATCGACATGGCCGACGCCATTGCCCAAGAGAAGGGTATTCCCGTGCAACATGGTGTCTATGTGGGCACCCAGGGTCCTACTTTCGAGACCCCGGCAGAATACCGGATGTACCGTATCATAGGCGGCGACGCTGTGGGCATGAGCACCGTTCCCGAGGTCATCGTCGCCCGCCACTGCGGCATCCGTGTCTTCGGAGTGAGCATCATCACCGACTTGGGTGTGGAAGGCCAGATTGTGGAAGTCAGCCACGAGGAGGTGCAGGAGGCCGCGAACGCCGTTCAACCACTGATGGCTGAAATTATGCGAGAGATGATCAAGAGGAATTGAGAGATGACTGTTGAGTGCTGAACATTGGAATTTGATAGTTAAAAGTTGGAAATAGCAGAATTGGGTGAGTTCGGTCTGATTCACCGCCTCACCGACACCATAGAAATCAAGAATGCCGAGACGCGCAAAGGCGTGGGTGATGACTGTGCCGTTCTGGAATATCCCAGTGGGCGGCAGGTGCTTGTCACCACCGACATGCTGATGGAAGGCGTGCACTTCGATCTTCAGTACGTTCCCCTGAAGCATCTGGGTTACAAGAGCGCCATCGTGAACCTCTCGGATATCTATGCGATGAACGGACGTCCACGACAAATGACGGTCTCTCTGGCTTTGTCCAAACGCTTCACCGTGGAGGACCTGGAATCTTTCTATGAAGGATTACGACTAGCCTGCGAGATGCACGGATGCGACATTGTCGGCGGCGATACCACTTCTTCCCTGACAGGTCTGGCCATCAGCATCACCTGCATCGGCGATGCAGCCCCGGACAAAGTGGTCTACCGCAATGGCGCCCGGGAGACGGATCTCATCTGTGTCTCAGGTAATCTCGGAGCCGCGTATATGGGTCTCCAACTTCTGGAGCGCGAGAAGACGGTGTACAACGAACAGGTGCGCGAAGCCCTGCAACGAGGCGAGAAAGTGGAGCAGCTGCCTCCCTTCGAGCCGGACTTCAGCGGCCGCGAATACCTGCTGGAGCGTCAGCTGAAGCCCGAGGCCCGGAAAGACATCATCGAGGCTCTGGCTGCAGCAGACATACTGCCCACCGCCATGATGGACATCAGCGACGGCCTCAGCAGCGAGCTCTTGCACATCTGCAGCCAGAGCCACACAGGTTGTCGGATCTTCGAGGAACGCCTGCCACTGGACTACCAGACGGCTGTGATGGCCGAAGAACTGAATATGAACGTCACCACCTGTGCTCTAAATGGCGGCGAAGACTACGAGTTGCTGTTTACGGTGCCGCTGACACTGCACGACCGCGTAAGTGCTATTCCCGGAGTGAAGGTTATCGGACACATGACTAAGCCCGAACTGGGTCTGCAACTGGTCTGCCGCGATGGCGTAGAAATGGAACTGAAGGCACAAGGCTGGAACCCGCTGAAAGCGAAAAGTTAAAAGCATAAAGTCAAAAGTCGGAATTGGCCTCCGGGCTGACAAATAATCTAAATGATCGCATAAAGTTGGAAGGCGACCTCATCCATATCAACGACTGGCTGCGACCCTTATCCTGGTTGTACGGAGTAGGTGTCGGGTTCCGCAACTGGCTCTTCGACTCCGGAATCCTGAAGGGAAAGGAGTTCGATCGGCCTGTTATCTGCGTGGGCAATATCACCGTCGGAGGTACCGGAAAGACGCCGCACACCGAGATGCTGATACGGATGCTTCAGGACCAGTACCGCGTGGCCGTGCTTAGCCGAGGCTACATGCGCAAGACCCGTGGCTACCTCGTTGCCAGCACTCAGACTTCGATGCGCGATATCGGTGACGAGCCCTGGCAAATCAAGCAGAAATTTCCCGATACCATCGTGGCGGTTGATGCCAACCGTCGCCGTGGTCTCACCCGCCTCTTTACAGATGAAGAGACTCGGGATGTGGATGTCGTTCTGCTCGACGATGCCTTCCAGCACCGCTACGTACAACCATCCCTAAACATCCTACTGACAGACTATCACCGTCTCATTTCGGACGACTGCCTGTTGCCCGCCGGTCGCCTGCGCGAACCAATCAGCGCCAAGAACCGTGCCAATATCATCATCGTGACAAAATGTCCGTCGGAGATGAAGCCTATGGAATACCGCGTTGTGCAGACAGCCTTAGCCATCAAGCCCTACCAGCGCCTGTTCTTCTCCACATTCCGCTACGGCCACCCCTACCGTCTTTTCGGCGACACGCCAGGCACGGATGAAGAGTTGACTCCCGACACCCATATCCTGCTGCTCACGGGCATAGCCTCGCCCCAGCAAATGATTCTGGACCTGAAACGTCTGACGCGGCACATCACCCCCATCGCTTTTGCCGACCACCACAATTTCCGCGCTGCCGACATCCAGAAAATCGAAAAGACATTCACAGAGCTCCAGGGCAGCAAGCGCTTGATTATCACCACGGAGAAGGATGCCTCGCGGCTCTTGCCCATCAAGGATCTCTCTCCCATCGTACGTCGCCACATCTATGTATTGCCCATTGAAGTCGAAATCATGCGCAATCAGCAAGAGGAATTCCGGAAACTCATTCTGGAATCCATTCAGGAATCCATTAAGCAGCCCCATTAAGAGCCCCAATCATAAACAAAATGAGGCTGTGCCAGTAGGATCTGACACAGCCTCATTCTTTATTCTCTGTCTATCTACCAGATGACAACCTCAAAAGGCACGCGCGCATAGATGCACTGGTCGATTCTGCGGTTCTGCATCATCCACTGCATGGTTCCTAACATGGGATAGAACTCTCCCAAGGAAGCCTTCATCTGCGCATCGAAGTAGCTTTCCTTCTTCTCGTTGAAGAGTTGCTGCATGAAGTCTGTCGGTGCAGGATAAGCATCAGTGGAATACTTGTCCAGTTCAGCCAGCTTGGCAGCCTCGGCAATAGCATCGTTCAGGTTTCCGAGCTGGTCAACCAATCCCAGTTGGATGGCCTGTTCACCGGTCCATACGCGACCCTGTCCGATGGCATCCACACTATCCTTGGTGATACCACGGCCTGCCGCCACACGGGAGATGAAGAGGTCATAGCCACGTTCAATCTCAGCCTGCATCAGGGCGGATTCGTCTGCCGTGAAGGGACGTGCGAGGGCACCCATCATCGAGGGAGCGCCGAAATCAGCACGTTTGTTTGTCTTGACGACGTCAAAGTGCAGACCAAGTTTCTCTGTAATCAGCTCCGTGGCATCGGGAATCATGCCGAAGATACCAATACTGCCCGTCAGCGTAGAAGGCTCGGCAAAAATCTTATTCGCGCCGCAGCTGATGTAATAGCCACCGCTGGCAGCCAGTCCACCCATTGATACGACCACGGGTTTCTCGGCCTTCAGCAGTTCTATTTCGTGCCAAATCTGTTCGCTGGCAAAGGCGCTGCCTCCACCGGAGTTCACCCGGATAACCACGGCTTTGACGTTCTCGTCCTTGCGCAGTTTCTGGAGCTCGCGAATGGTGGGCATCGTCTCGATGAAGGCTCCGCCGCCCGTGAGGGGGTTGGGACTGGCCTGGTCCACGATGTCGCCGAATGCATAGTACACGGCAATGCGGTTCTTTTCAGAATCCTTGTCGGCGGCAGCCACGAGGTCAGCAGGCGAAACGAAGTTGATCGACTTCTTCTCGTCCAGCCCCAGCTTGTTGCGCAGCATGTCCTTGAATCCATCGATGTATGCAAGTGTGTCCACGAGGCCGCTTTCCAAGAGGTATTCTGTGGGCTGGAGAGCCGTCAGCGTGTCAGCCAGGATATCCAGCTGCTCAGGCGTGAGGTTGCGGCTCTTGCCAATCTCGTCCTTGTACTGGCTCCAGATACTGTTCAGGTATGCCGTCACCTGCTGGCGGTTGGGTTCGCTCATCTCCGTGTTGATGAAAGGCTCCACAGCGCTCTTGAAGGTTCCCACTTTGAAGACTTGCATCTTCACACCGGCCTTGGCCATCAAATCGGTGAAAAACATAGGAACGGAACCCATACCATGCCAGTCTATAATACCCTTGGGGTTGACCACCACCTTGTCGGCCACAGAAGCGAGGTAGTAAGCCGGCTCGGAATAGATATCGCCATAGGCCATAATCCACTTGCCGCTCTCCTTGTACTTCACCAGTGCCTGACGCAGTTCCTGTGCCATAGCGGGAGCTCCAGCGGCAAAGCCCGTACCTACTTCCAGGTAAATACCTTCGACCTTATCGTTTTTGGCAGCTTCCTCCACAGCATCGAGCAACTGATCCAGTCCGAGTGTAGCAGCATCGCCGCCCATCACTCCTGCCATGATCATTGAGATAGGATCCTGGCTGTCGGCCCGCTCCTCGAGTGATCCATTGAGATTGATACGCAGTACCGATCCTTTCTTGACCGTTGCTGTGGTTCCTTCGCTGGCGGCCATACCGATTAGCGAAACGAAAAAGATGACGAACATCAGCAACGTAGCCAGTCCGATACCGACCACCGTCGCAAACACATACTTCAGAAAATCTTTCATTTTTACTTTGATTATTTAGGGTTTCTATTTATCAGACGCTCTTAATGCAGGAAAAGTTGCAGAGGGAACCCTGTTTCTCACATTTTATCCATCGCCTGCTGCAAATCCTCTATGATATCATTGACATTCTCGATGCCTACGCTGAGTCGGATGAGGTCCGGAGCGACCCCTGCTTCGAGCAACTGTTCGTCGGATAGCTGGCGGTGGGTGTGGCTGGCAGGATGCAGCACGCAGGTGCGCGCATCTGCCACATGAGTGACGATGGACACGAATTCGAGGTTATCCATGAAGCGGATAGCATCCTCCCGCGTTCCCTTCAATCCGAATGCGATGACTCCGCAGGAGCCGTTCGGCAGGTATTTCTGTGCCAGTGCATGGTATTTGTTGGAGGGCAGTCCGCAATAGTTGACCCATGCCACACGCGGGTTCTTTTCCAGCCACTCTGCCACGCTCTGAGCGTTCTCACAATGGCGCGCCATGCGCAAGTGCAGCGTCTCCAGTCCGAGGTTCAGCAGGAAGCTGTTCTGGGGCGAAGGAATGCTGCCGAGGTCACGCATCAGCTGGCTTACGAGTTTGGTGGCGTAGGCTTTGCGGCCGAAGGCCTTCGTATAGGTGAGGCCGTGGTAGCTCTCGTCGGGAGTGGTCAGTCCCGGGAACTTCTCTGTATATGCATCCCAGTCGAAGTTGCCGCTGTCCACGATGGCACCTCCCACCTGAGTGGCGTGACCATCCATATACTTCGTGGTGGAGTGTGTGACGATGTCGCATCCCCATTCAAAGGGGCGGCAGTTGATGGGTGTGGCGAAAGTGTTGTCGACAATCAGTGGAACGCCGTGTGCGTGGGCAATGCGTGCGAATCGCTCTATGTCGAACACATTGCCGCCCGGGTTGCTGATGGTCTCGCCGAAGAAGCACTTGGTGTTCGGACGAAAGGCGGCATTGATGCGCTCGTCGTCCCAGTCCGGATCCACGAATGTGCATTCAATACCCAGTTTCTTCATTGTGACTCCGAAGAGGTTGAACGTTCCGCCATAAATGGTATTGGAAGTGACAAAATGATCGCCTGCCTGACAGATGTTGAAGACGGCATAGAAATTGGCAGCCTGTCCGGAGGACGTCAGCACACAGCCTACGCCACCTTCGAGGGCGTTGATCTTGGCTGCCACCGCATCGTTGGTGGGGTTTGCCAGACGGGTGTAGAAGTAGCCTTCGTCCTCGAGGTCAAACAGACGTGCCATCTGCTCGCTGGTGTCGTACCTGAAGGTTGTGCTCTGATAGATAGGAAGTTGCTGGGGCTCGCCCTTCGTGGGGTGCCAGCCGCCGTGGATACAAAGAGTTTCGAGATTTTTCTTCATTTTTATAGGAATTACGATATTTCGGGATAATGATATAACGGATAAAAACCGGAATTATTTAATGAGGTGGTAGCGATTGCCTGCCAGTTTCTTGACCTTTCCACTCATCTCCAGCGGCAGCAGGAACGATGTGAGGCGCGCTGCAGGCAGTGAGGTCTGGATGATGAGATCCGAGAAAGACAAATCTCCCCCTGCCGAGCGCAATGCTGCCAGAATGGCCCTTTCCTCCGGCGAAGCAGCCGTATCCTCTTGCCCCTCAAAGGTCATCACGCCCTGACCGTCTGGTTGCGAAACGGCTTCCCATCCGAGGTCAGAGAGCATGTCTTCGGCCGAAGTGATGAGATGCGCCTGGTTGCGGCGAATGAGGTACAGGCACCCCACTGAAGAGGCGTCTGTGGTACGCCCCGGGAACGCGAAGACCTCGCGGCTATAGCCATTTGCCATCTCGGCCGTGATGAGCGACCCTCCTCGCTCAGCGCTCTCCACGACGATGGTGGCATCTGCCAATCCGGCTACGATACGGTTGCGCTGCACGAAGTTGACTTTCTCTATCTGCGTATGACTCATGTACTCCGTCAGTAGTCCTCCCTGAGCCAGCATCTCGATAGCGGTCTGGCGGTGGAGGCGCGGATAGATTTCATCGAGTCCATGGGCGAGTACCCCCACCGTGGGCAACCCACTTGCGAGCGAAGCACGGTGCGCCGCAATGTCAATTCCATAGGCCAGCCCGCTGACGACGAGCGTGCCCGGCTGTAGCCGTGCCAGGTCTGCTGCCAGACGATTGCATAGATCCCTGCCGCGTTCTGTGCAGCGGCGAGTGCCGACGACACTGATGATTCGCTTAGCGTTCAAGTCCGCCCGGCCGAGTTGGTAGAGCACGAGAGGCGCGTCATCGCACTGCCGCAAGCGGGCAGGATAAGCCGTTTCGTCCTGAATGGCCAATACCTTTATTTTATGTGCGTGCGCGTACGCGAGCTCTTGCTCGCAGCGCGCCAGTTCGCCATCCATTCCTGCCAGGACCTCTGAGGCACGCGGCGAGAAATGCTCCATCATGCGACCGAGCTCGCCGCGGTTCTCGTAGACAGCCGTGGCTGAACCGACCTCGGTGAGCAAGGTGCGTTGCTGACTGGCATTGAACGGCAGCAGACGCGTGAGGGCCATTGTATATATTAGTTCTTGATCGGAGAGCAAGGGGGGTGAGTTTTAAGTTTAGAGTTTAGAGTTTAGAGTTTAGAGTAGTTTTTAAGTTTAGAGTTTAAAGTTTTAAGTTTAGAGTTTTAAATTTAGGGTCGAATGCCTATGTTATGGACCGGTTATCGGAGCAGGTCGTCCAGTTCCTGGACTCCCACCACGAGTTTGCCATTCACGAGACATACGATATCCACCGTGGCACGCATGGCCAGTTTGCGGTCGGAAAGGCGATAGATGTCCTGATAGAAGACATAGCGCGCCCGCTCCTTCTCCACGTTCAGACATGAGAGGAACTCGTCGCCACTGCGCAGTGGAGTCTTGTAGGACAGGGTGATGCGTGCCACCACGCAGTCTATTCCCCTCTCGTGGAGGTCAGAGAAGCTGATGCCTTCAGAGAGGATGAACTCGTGGCGGGTGTGCTCAGTATAGTGCAGGTAGTTGGCGTTGTTGACAATACCTTGCAGGTCGCATTCGTAGTCGCGGACCTTCATGGGGAGAGTGTAGCGATATTCCATAGTTCACTTACGTTTCAGGTATTCGTAGCCGAATCGGCAACGCAGACAGTCCTTGCGGTCGCAATAGACGCGCTTGAGCTGAATGAGCGCCTGGCTGTCCGCGGCAGAGTTGACATCAACGCCGCACTGCTGCCATTGTCGGATGATGTAGTTCTGCTCCGGTCGCAGTTGCTCCAGCAGCTGCACTGCGCGCTCCTGCATCGCTTCGTCGCTGTGGGCCTCGCCGTATCCGAAGAGCATGGGGCAGACGGTGTTGATGATGATGAGATCCCTGCTGGCAGGCGAGAGTCGTTTCTCGCTCCGGCGGGACTCCAGCCCAAAGAGGTAATGCTTCTGCCAGTAGTCGGAAGGTGCCGTCTCCAGCGCAGTGTGGAGTGCCTCGCGCGACGGAGCCTTCATCAGTGCTGCAAAGCTGGCAGTTCCGCGGAAGTAGAGGTTCGCCAGCTGCACGATGCGCAGGTGTGGGAAGTTCTGAGGCCTCAGCCGCAGATAGCGCCAGCGCTCGTAGGCCATAGGCTCCGGAAGCTGGAACTTGTGCTTGAGGTAAGTCCACTCGCGCTGCAGCCGCAGGAAATAGTCGTCGGATGCCGCCGCCTCGCGTGCCGTGGGGGGCACGGCCTCCAGGGCAAGCAGCCCGGCCGTTCCGAGGAAAAGCGCCTCGAGCTGGAAGAGATTATCGCGGTGCTTGGCGGCAGCATGAAGGGGCAGTGCCCTGCCCCAGGCCTCGAAGGCATCGCCATTTATGCCGAAGCCGAAGTTGCGCGCCAGTGCGATGAAGAGCGTGCGCTCCCAGTCGCCGTCCACGGCTTTCAGCCAGTCCAGACAGCGCTGTGCCCGCTCAGCCAGACGCTCTGCCAGCAGCGCAGACATCCACGAATGCACCGTCAGCCGGGCGAGCGAGGGGATGATCCGCCAGCAGCGGGGATAATCCTCCGTGCGACAGAGTTCCGCATAGTGCTCGCTCACATCGTCGGAAATCGGCAGGCAGAGCTGTGGCGGACGCTTGCCATCCATGGTCGTGACCTCGCTGTCGACCACCTCTGCCACGTGGAGGATGACATTGTTGTAGGCCGGGTCGAGCTGATGGCCATGGCGGAACCAGTCGCTGGAACGCAGATGAATCTCCACATTGCCCACCCAGACCTGTCCACCGATGCGCACTTTTGCGTTGAAGAAGTCAGGACCTGCATCGTGGTTGTGCAGCCCCGGGTCGATAACTTCCAGTTCCTGCCCGTCGGTCGTGGTGAGCGTTCCGAGTGGCAGGATGCGGTGTTTCCAGACGTAGTGCAGCAACTGTTCCATCGTTCTTCTTGCTGTTTTCGAGTGCAAAGATAGTGAAAAAGAGGCACGAATTACACAGATTTCATGGATTTCTTTGTTTAATTAGCTAAAAGAAGATTAAAAAACCATGTAATCCGCATAATCCGTGCTCATTTTGTTGTACCTTTGCACCCAAATTCAAATGCACGACTATGAAAATTGCACTTATAGGTTATGGTAAGATGGGTCACATGATTGAGCAGATCGCCCTCAGTCGCGGCCATGACGTCATCTGCCGGATAGACGTCGACAACCAGGGGGAGTTCCTGAGCGAAGCCTTCCGCAGCGCTGACGTCGCTATTGAATTCACGGCTCCCACGGTGGCCTACGGCAACGTCCAGCGCTGCTTCGAGGCCGGAGTGAAAGTAGTCTCGGGCAGCACGGGCTGGATGGCAGCTCATGCCGACGACGTCCGTCGTCAGTGTTCCGAGGAGGGTCAGACGCTGTTCTGGAGTTCCAACTTCTCTGTCGGTGTCTACATTTTCGGCGCCGTCAACCGCTACCTCGCCCGCATCATGAACCGCTTCCCCGAGTACAATGCACGCATGGAAGAAGTCCATCACATCCACAAGATGGACCACCCGAGCGGCACCGCTATCACCCTGGCCGAACAGCTCCTCGGCGAAGTCGACCGCAAGGACAGCTGGGTCGTCGGCAACCTGACACAGCCCGACGGCACCGTCGTCACGGAGCACACTCCCGCCGACAACGAGTTGGGCATCGACTGCATCCGCCGCGGCGAAGTCCCCGGAATACATTCTCTCCGATGGGACAGTGAGGCGGACAGCATCACCATCACCCACGATGCACACTCCCGCCAGGGCTTTGCCCTCGGAGCCGTACTCGCAGCAGAGTACACAGCCTGCCACTCAGGGCTGCTCACCATGGATGACCTGTTCAGCCAGCTCTGATTGCCTCCCAGGCTGCCCCCCTGTTCCCCCCTTCTGCCCCCTGTTTCCCCCCTGATTACCCCCCAAAAATTACCAAAAGTATAATCGGTCCCGTGTAGCGCGTATTCGCGCGCCCAAATCACGCACCCAAATCAAAAGAAAAATGAAAAAGCTCGATAACAAGACAACGTGGAAGGACTGGGCCAAGATGCTCGTCTTTGTCGCACTCTACATCTGGTTCCTCGCCTGGGTCGACGCCTGGTGGGGCCTCATCGTCGTCCCCTTCATTTTCGATGCCTACATCACCAAGAAGATTCCCTGGGGCTGGTGGAAAGAACTGGAGAACCCCGTCACGCGCACCATCATGTCGTGGGTGGACGCCATTGTCTTCGCCCTCGTGGCCGTGTATTTTGTGAACATCTATTTCTTCCAGAACTACACCATTCCCTCTTCGTCGCTGGAGAAGAGTCTGCTCGTTGGTGACTACCTCTTTGTCTCCAAGATGAGCTATGGGCCTCGCGTTCCTCAGACTCCCCTCTCTCTGCCGCTCGTGCAGCACACCCTACCCGGTGGCGCCAAGAGCTACAGCGAGCTCATTCAGTGGGACTACAAACGTGTCTCGCCCAAGCCCGTGCAGCTGAATGACATCGTGGTCTTCAACTATCCCGCCGGCGACAGCGTCCTTTCCAATCCCCGCTACCAGGCCACGGACCTTTATGCCCTGGCCTATGGCTACGGCCATCAGATTGTAGAGCAGAACTCAGGCTACATGCCCGTGATGGACAGCTTGCCCGTGCTGCAGCAGCGGCAGGTCTATGACTTCATCTACGCCGTCGGCCGGCAGTACATCGACCAGAACCGCAGCGAGTTCGGCGAGATCATCACCCGCCCTGCAGACCGCCGGGAGAACTACGTGAAGCGCTGTGTGGGGCTGCCCGGACAGACGTTGGAAATCCGCGACCGTGTGGTCTACCTCGACGGTCAGCCCAACAAGGAGCCCGACAACGTGCAGTACAACTACCGCATCACACTGAAAGGCGGTCTGCGCGACCTGCCGGAGGAGTTTGCCCACGGGCTGGGTATCAGCGACGAAGACCTTCGCGACCTGCACCAGACGGGCTGCATGCCCCTCACCGCCTCCATCCGCCAGCAGCTCCTCGCGGCCACGGACCTCGTGGAGTCCATCGAGATTGTGGACATGAGTCACGACGTGGGTGAAGTCTATCCCCTCAATGCAGCTACCGGCTGGACGCGCGACAACTACGGCCCCATCTGGATTCCCAAGAAAGGTGAGACCATCCAGCTCACCTTGGAGAACCTCCCGATGTACGAGCGTCCCATTCACGTTTATGAGGGCAACAGCCTGCGCGTTGACGAGGAAGGCAACATCTATATCAACGACAGCCTTGCCACGAGCTACACCTTCCGCATGGATTACTACTGGATGCAAGGCGACAACCGCCACAACTCCGCCGACAGCCGCTTCTGGGGCTTCGTTCCCGAGGATCACATCGTGGGCAAGCCCGTCATGATCTGGCTCTCTACGGACAAGGACCGCGGATGGTTCAACGGCCACATCCGCTGGAACCGCCTCTTCCGTTGGGTGGACAACATCAAGTAAAACAAGTAAAAGAAAGGGTGCCCGCGTTGTGTGTGCGGGCACCCTTTTTGTTTCGGCATGCTCTTTGTGAGCAGGACTGCTTACTTGGCAACAGCGATGGTCACGCGGTTCTTGTCGTTCTGGCTGAAGGGCTGAACAGCGTCGCCCTTGGATTCGACGGTGATGCGGGAAGCATCCACTCCAGCCTTCTTCAGAGCCTTGGCGATGTTCTCTGCGCGCTGCTTGGAGTAGGTCATGTTGACCTTGCTGTTGCCCGTACCTGCATCGGCATAGCCCGTGACGGTCACCTTCGTGTCGGGGTTGTCCTTCAGGAACTTGATGAGGTCATCGAGCTTGCCCTTCTCGCTGCTGTCGACGGTGGTCTCGCGGATAGCGTAGAAGAACTCCGTCTGCAGTTCAGCCTTCTTGACGACCTGGGGAGCAGGCTTGGGAGCCTCCTGCTTGACGACCACGGGAGCGGGAGCAGGTGCGGGTGCGGGAGCGGGTTCCTCTTCCACCACCACGGGTGCGGGTGCGGGAGCTGGCTTGCTCTTGAAGCCGAACTTATAGGCCAGACCGATCTGGGCTGTCAGCATCCAGTCGTCCTTGGCGCTGGTCTTGCTGTTGAAGCGGTCGCTGAGGCTGTTGGCGCTGACTTCGAGATTCACGCTCCAGTGCTTGCAGATGTTGTAGTCCAGCATAGCACCTACACGTGCGTTGTGGCTGAAGCGGTTCTTCTCCCAGGCCATCGTGGGCTTGAAGGCGCTGTTGACGAGGTCGTCGTTGTCCCAGGCGTAGTTCAGGCCGATACCTCCGATGAGGTACACGTTGAGGGGATAGTAGTTCTGCTTGCCGAAGAGGGTGCATAGGTTCAGCAGGAGGTCGATGTCCGTGGTCACGTACTTGTAGTTGTAGGTGAAGCCGGGCTTGATGCCGCCCTTGTCCCACATACCGTTGACATGCAGGCGTGCGCCTACAGCGGGAGTGAAGAAGGCACCGAAGCTGACGCTGGCGGTGGGGGTAATCAGCTTCAACTGATCGTAGTTCGTGAACGTGGTTTGGGCACCGCCCTGGATGCCGATGAACATGTAGGGAGCAGGCTTGTAGTCCAGCTGCTCGGCAGCGCTCTGAGCATTTGCTGTGGTGAGCGCGCTGATGGCCAATGCGGCCAGTGCGAAGAATTTCTTCATTTGCATGATGCAGTTTGATGTTATAAGGATAATTTGCTGTGCAAAAATACAGCTTTCCGCGTCACGAACAAAGGTTTTTGCAGTTTTTTTTAACTTAAACCCTTATATTAAGCTAAAAAAGCACCGAAAAGTGGCTCTTTGTTGCCAAAAAACGTTACCTTTGCCGCGTAATTTTGTGCACAGACCTATGGTTACCATCAAAAAAGTGGAAGGCCGCAAAGAACTTCGTGCCTTCATCCGTTTCAACTACCACCTGTACAAGGGCAACGCCTACGCCGTGCCCGATTTTCTGGAAGATATGCTCGACACGTTCGACCGCAAGAAGAACGCCGCCTTCGAGTTCTGCGAGGCAGACCTCTTCCTCGCCTATCGCGGCAAGGACATCGTGGGGCGCGTGGCAGCTATCATCAATCACAAGGCCAACAAGACCTGGCAGACGCGCAACGTCCGCTTCGGCTGGATAGACTTCATCGACGACGAGGAAGTGTCCAAGGCGCTGCTGGATACCGTGGCCCAATGGGGCCGCGAGCGAGGGATGTCCAAGATTGTGGGGCCACTGGGCTTCACGGATATGGATCCCGAGGGCATGCTCACCGACGGCTACGACCAGCTCAGCACCATGAGCACCATCTACAACTACCCATACTATGTGGACCACATGGTACACCTCGGCTTCGGCAAGGAGGTGGATTGGGTGGAGCGCAAGGTGATGGTGCCCACTGCCGGCCACACTGCTGATATGCAGAAGTATTTCCGCGTGGCAGAACTGAGCATGAAGCGCTACAAGCTACATATGCGCCACTTCAAGAATGCGAAGGAGGTGCTGGCGGCCGACGGCGGCAAATATGTCCAGAAGGTGTTCAACATCGTCAATCAGGCCTATGCGAACCTCTATGGCTACTCCCAGATGAACGAGCGTCAGATCCAGCAGTATGCCGACACCTATCTCCAGTTCCTCGACACGCGCCTGCTGGCCATCGTGGAGGACGAGAACAACGAACCCATCGCCATGGGTGTGGGTATCGGTTCGCTGTCCTATGCGCTGCAGAAAGCACACGGGAAGCTCTTCCCCTTCGGCTGGTGGCATCTGGCCAAGGCCATCTACTTCAAGCACGCTCCGGTTATCGACCTGCTGCTGGTGGGCGTACTGCCCGAGTGGCAGAACCGCGGTGTCAACGCGCCCCTGTTCGCACAGATCATCAAGGCGGCGATGGAGCAGGGTTACGTCTGGGCCGAGACTCATCCACAGCTCGAGGACAACGAGAAGAGCCAGGGACAGTGGGCACACCTCGACTGCACCATCCACAAGCGCCGTCGCTGCTGGCAGAAGAACCTGTAGAAAGATTATGAAAATTAAAAAATTATAAAATTAAAAAATTGCTGTTTGCAATTTAAGATTTCCGATATATCACAGTGGCAGAAGAATTAGATAACTTGCAGGCACCGACTGCGAATTACGACGAGGAAAACATCAGGCACCTTTCCGATATGGAACACGTGCGCACGCGCCCAGGTATGTATATAGGTAAACTGGGCGACGGCTCCCACGCGGAGGACGGCATCTACGTCCTTCTGAAGGAAGTCATCGACAACAGTATCGATGAGTTCAAGATGAGCGCCGGCAAGCGCATAGAGGTCACTATCGAGGACAACTTGCGCGTGACTATCCGCGACTATGGCCGCGGCATTCCCCTGGGAAAACTCATTGAGGCTGTGTCTATGTTGAACACGGGCGGCAAATACGACAGCAAGGCGTTCAAGAAGAGCGTAGGACTGAACGGCGTGGGTCTGAAGGCCGTGAACGCCCTCAGCTCGCGCTTCGTGGCCCAGAGCTTCCGCGACGGCGAGACGCGACGCGCCACCTTCGAGTGCGGCCAGCTGGTGGAGGACACCGGCATCACCGGCGATTCTGGGAAGTTCGGAGCTGCCGACGGCGAGGAGAACGGCACCCTCATCTTCTTCGAGCCCGACAACAGCCTCTTCCACAACTACCATTTCCAGCCTGAGTTCGTGGAGATTATGCTCCGCAACTACACGTACCTCAACACGGGTCTGACCATCATGTTCAACGGTCGGCGAATCCTCTCCCGCAACGGACTGGTGGACCTGCTGACGGACACCATGACCGCCCAGCCCCTCTACCCCATCATCCACCTCAAGGGCGAGGATATCGAGATAGCCTTCACCCACACCAACGGGCAGTACGGCGAGGAGTACCACAGCTTTGTCAACGGCCAGCACACCACCCAGGGCGGCACCCACCAGAGCGCCTTCAAGAAATACATCGCCGAGACCATCAAGGACTTCTCCGGCAAGAACTTCGACTATTCCGATATCCGCAACGGTATCGTCGCAGCCATCAGTATCGAGATTCAGGAACCGCTGTTCGAGAGCCAGACGAAAATCAAGCTCGGCAGCCTCTCCACGGAACCCAACGGCGGAGGCATCAGCATCGACAAATTCATCGGCGACTTCGTCAAGGAGCAGGTGGACAACTACCTGCGCCGCACACCGGATGTGGCAGAGGTCATCCTCCAGAAAATCAGCGAGAGCGAGCGCGAGCGCAAGGCCATGGCCGGCGTGGCAAAACTCGCCCGCGAGCGCAGCAAGAAGGCTAACCTCCACAACCGCAAGCTGCGCGACTGCCGCATCCATTTCAACGACCCCAAGGGCGAGCGCCAGGAGGAGAGCAGCATCTTCATCACCGAGGGCGACTCCGCGTCGGGCTCCATCACCAAGAGCCGCGACGTGCAGACACAGGCCGTCTTCAGCCTGCGCGGCAAGCCCCTGAACTCCTACGGTCTGACCAAGAAGATAGTCTACGAGAACGAGGAGTTCAACCTCCTGCAGGCCGCCCTGAATATCGAGGACGGACTAGACGGGCTGCGCTACAACCGCGTCATCGTGGCCACCGATGCTGATGACGACGGCATGCACATCCGCCTGCTCATGATCACCTTCTTCCTCCAGTTCTTCCCGGAGCTGGTCAAGAAAGGCCATGTCTACATTCTCCAGACTCCCCTCTTCCGCGTGCGCCAGCGCCGCAAGAAGCTGTCCAAGGCTCGCCTCGAAGCCATCGGGGAGGCCGAGACCAAGGGCGATTTCATCACCCGCTACTGCTACACCGAGGAGGAACGTCTGCAGTACATCGAGGCGCTGGGCCCGGAACCCGAGATCACGCGCTTCAAGGGACTGGGCGAGATTTCCCCGGACGAGTTCCGCGCCTTCATCGGGCCGGATATCCGCCTCGACCAGGTCAGCCTCCACAAGTCCGACCAGGTGGCGGAACTGATGGCCTACTACATGGGCAAGAACACCATGGAGCGCCAGAATTTCGTCATCGAGAACCTTGTGGTCGAGGAAGACCGCCCTGAGGAAGAAGCCGAACAGGAACGTGAATACCGAGAATTAGAAGAGGTGCAATGAAGAAAATACTTTTCCCCGGCAGTTTCGACCCTTTCACCGTCGGCCACGCATCCCTCGTGGAGCGCGCCCTGACGCTCTTCGACGAAGTCATCGTGGCACTGGGCATCAATGAGAACAAGACCGGCTGGCTGACCACAGACCAGCGCTATCTGGCTCTCAGCCGTTTCTATCACGACAACCCGCGGGTGAGTGTGACGCTCTACCGCGGTGCCACCGTGGACTGTGCCCGCCGGCTGGAGGCCGCAGCCATCCTACGGGGTGTGCGCAGCCTGAAGGATTTCGAGTACGAGCTGCAGATGGCGGACATCAACCGCCAGCTCACTGGCATCGAGACCGTGGTGCTCTTCACGGAGCCCCACCTGGCCGCCATCTCCAGTTCCGTGGTCCGCGAACTCGCTCACCTCGGCAAGGACATCACCCCCTTCCTGCCCGCAGGACTCCATTACCCCACCACAAACAAACAATGACAACCATGACACGTAACCACCAATCCCCTGCAATACTTATCCTTTCCTGCATACTCCTGCTGGCACCCGCTTCCCTCCGTGCCCAGGGCGCTGACCCGCGGGAGATGTCCATCCGCAAACTCCTTCAGTCCACCATCATGATCAACCAGATGTATGTGGACACCGTCAATATGGAGCGGCAGGTCGAGGACGCCATCACCGGAATGCTCTCCAAGCTGGATCCTCACTCCACCTACACCAACGCCGCCGACACGAAGAAGATGAACGAGCCGCTGCAAGGCACCTTCGACGGTATCGGAGTCCAGTTCAATATGCTCGAAGACACCCTCGTGGTCATTCAGCCCGTGTCCAAAGGTCCTTCGGAGAAAGTGGGCATCGTCGCCGGCGACCGCATCGTCACCGTCAACGACACCGCCATTGCCGGTGTGAAGATGAGCCGCGAGAATATCATGGCACGCCTGCGCGGGCCCAAGGGGACAACGGTCCGTCTGGGTATCGTCCGCCGTGGCATCAAGGGCGTGCTCCCCTTCACCGTCAAGCGCGATAAGATTCCCGTCAACACCCTCGATGCAGCCTACATCATCCGACCCGGCATCGGGCTGCTGCGCTTCAGCAGCTTCGGTGCCACCACCCACAATGAAGTCACCGAGGCCATCCGCAGGCTGCAGCAGCAGGGCATGAAGTCCCTCATCCTGGACCTCCAGAGCAACGGCGGAGGCTACCTCAACGCCGCTGCCGAACTCGCCAGCGAGTTCCTGCCCAAGGGCGAGATGGTGGTCTACACCCGCGGTCGCGCGGATGTCAATATGGGTGAATTCCGCTCCTCGGGCGGAGGCCTCTTCACGGAGGGACGCCTCATCGTCCTCGTCGACGAGTACTCCGCCTCGGCTGCCGAAATCCTCGCCGGTGCCGTGCAGGACCACGACCGCGGCACCATCATCGGTCGGCGTACTTTCGGCAAGGGACTGGTCCAGCGACCCATCGAACTCGAGGACGGAAGCATGATCCGCCTCACCATCGCACGCTACTACACCCCCTCCGGACGCTGCATCCAGAAGCCCTATGAGAAAGGCAATGCCAAGAGCTACGCACGCGATGTCATCGACCGCTACAACCGCGGCGAACTCACGAATGCCGACAGCATCCACTTCCCCGACTCGCTGCGCTACAAGACACTCACGCTCGGCCGCACCGTCTACGGAGGCGGAGGCATCATGCCGGATATCTTCGTCCCGCTCGACACCACACGCTACACCCGCCTCCACCGCGAACTCAGCGCACGCAGCTACATCGTCAACACCAGCCTGCGCTACATCGACAAGAACCGCAAGCGGCTGCAGAAGACCTACCCCGACTTCAGCAAGTTCATGCAGGAATTCACCTTCCCCCGCGAGGAACTCGACCAGATGTTTGCCGAGGCCGAGAAGAAGGACAGCCTGCGCGCCCGCGACGACGACGAACTCCAGAAGACCGTACATACCGCCTCGCTCATTCTCAAGGGACTCGTGGCACGTGACCTCTGGGATATGTCCGAATACTTCCAGGTCATCTACGAAGAAGACCCCGTAGTCCTGCAAGCTCTGAAACTACTATGCGAACCATCCAAAGACTGAACGTACTCCTCTGCCTGCTCCTCGCCGGCACCTCCATCCGGGCTGCGCTGACTGCCGGCACCTACTACATTCAGAACGTCGCCACCGGCACCTTCCTCACCGCCGGTGCCAACTACGGCTACCGTGGCGTGCTGCGCGAGCACGGTCTGGACTTCAAGGTGACGGGCTCCGGCAAGACCTTCACCCTACAGACGCGGGTGAACGGTGCTGACTATGTGCTGAAGTCCACCGACGGCTACCTCGACGGCAGCTCCGGCACCTGGCAGATCACCGAACTCGACGATGGCACCTACGCCATGTACAGCACCAGCAAGGGCTACTACTACGGCTACAACCCGGACTACACCAATCCGTACGTCGTCCGTCTGGACAAGTACACCGACACCAAGTACGAAGGCACCCACTGGCGCTTTCTCACCCGCGAAGACCTGGCCGCCACACTCGTCTCGGCCGACGCCGCTCACCCCGCCGACGCCACCTTCTTCATCACGGCGCCGGACTTCCTCACCCGCGACCACCGCGTGCTGACAGACAAGTGCTGGGGCAACGACCTCACAGCCATCGGAGGCGAGACGGGCAGCGCCAGCTCCCTGCTCAACAATGCCAACGCCGAGATGTTCAACACCCCCTCGTGGAACATCACACAGACCATCACCGGCATACCCAACGGCACCTACAGCCTCTCCGTGCAGGGCTTCTACCGCTACGGCAGCGTCAGCACTGGAGCCGTCACCGCCTATCAGAACGGCACCAGCGAACCACTGGCGCAGCTCTACGCCGGCAGCCTCAGTACCCCCCTGCCCTACGTCTACGACCAGGCTCAGGCCAGCGCCTCCGGCGGCTTCCTGCGCTCCACGGATGTCGGCTACGTTCCGGACAACCAGGCTCAGGCAGCCCAGTGCTTCACCGACGGCTACTACGTGACCACACTCACCGATATCGTCGTGACTGACGGCACTCTCACCCTGGGCATCCGCAAGCAGAACAAGGCCGTGACCAACGACTGGGCCTGCTTCGACAACTTCACCTTATTATATTATGGCAGCAACCTCTCCGCCATCCGCCAGACAGCCCTCGACCAGATTGCCGCCTACGAGGCACTGATGGCCGACGAGCCCGACGACGCCTTCGCGGCCATCATCGCCGACGCCAGGAATGCCGTAACCGGGGCCACCACCGAGGAGGCCATCGCAGAGGCCATCACCCGCGTGAAGCAGGCATACATTCTCTATCAGAGTGCCGCCACACCCACCACCGCTGCCATCGACCTCACACACCTGCTCCGCAATGCCGATTTCGCTGCCGGCACCGAAGGGTGGAACGCCACCGTGAAGAACAACGGTAGCTACACCCAGACCTGGTACACCACTACTGATGCCAAGGTGCCCGTCGTGGAGGCCTACGCTGGATGGGGCAACTGGGAGCTGGCCAGCTACTCCCTCACCCAGGACATCACACTCTCGCCCGGCACCTACCGCCTCCGCGCACAGGCCTTCTACCGCTGGGGACAGTTCTACAACAGCGATACCCAGGAACAGAAAAACCGCTCCTGCGCCTCGCTCGTGGCCGGCGACAACGAAGTCCTCGTGGCACGGCTGGGCGATGTCACCACACCCGACCTGCGGCCTGCCACTTATGCCAACACGACCTACGAGGCCTCCGCAGCATTCATGGCTGGACTCTATAGGAACGAACTCATCTTCACGCTCGACGCCCCCACCAGCCTTGCCATTGGCTACCGCGGCACCCACACCCGCGACTACAGCTGGTTCCTCGGAGGACCGCTGACGCTGGAGAAAGTCAGCCCTGAGGTGCTCGCCGCCGAAGAGCTCGCACGGCTCCAGGCTGCCAGGGACGACTACGCCGCGCTCCGCCTGCGCTATGCCACCATTGCCGCACAGGTCACGGCGGAAGGACTCACCTTCGACACCTCCGAGGCCGACGCAGCCCTCGACACGGCCACCACCGTCGAGGCTGTACGTGCCGCTGCCGACAAACTGGGCGAGGCGCTGGGGACCTACATGACCGCTGCCGACGCACAGTTCGACGTCACCTCCCTCATCCAGAACCCGGACTTCGAAACGGGCACCGCCGACGGGTGGGACGTTTTCAGCGTGGGCGACGTGGGTGTACACACCACCTCCAACGCCACCTACGCCATGGAAGGCTCCGAGGGCGACTACCTGTTCAACACTTGGCACGAGGGCGATGCCAGCTCCTACAACCACTTCCTGCTCCAGACCCTGCGTCACCTGCCCGCAGGTTCCTATCAGCTGACGGGAATGGTGGCCACCAACCAGACAGATGCCACCCTGCGCCTGGTGGCCAACAACTTCTCCGCCGCCGTGACACCCGTCAGCAAGTCCGAAGCCGTGCTCTCGCAACTCTCCTTTACCCTCAAGGAAGTCACCGACGTGCGCCTGGGTATTCAGTCCAACCGCTGGTTCAAGGCCGATGACTTCCACCTCTATTTCGGCAGCACCACCTTTCAGCAGCGCAAGGCAGCCCTGGAGCAGGTGGCCGCCTACGATGCCATTGCCGCACAGGCCACCGACCGCACCGCCTACGACACCTCCAGCGCAGCAGCCCGCTCACGCCTCGAAGCTGCCCAGGACCCCGCCGAGATGAAGACCGCCGTGAACGAGATCCTCGACGCCCTGAAGAGCCTCATCAGCACCACTCCCGCCAAACGCGGACAGTGGGACATCACCGCACTCATCGCCAATCCCGACTTCGACCAGGCACTCAAGGGCTGGAGCACCACCGGCACCACCAACGTCAGCAACCGCATTGCCGAGGCCTTCGACGTCACCGCCTCCTACCGCATCAGCCAGTCCCTGAGCGAGATGCCTGCCGGCACCTATACCCTTGCCGTGCAGGGCTTCTACCGCCACGGCGACTACGCCACGTCGCTGCCCTCATACCTGCAGGGACGCGAGTACCTGCGAGCTTATCTGCTGCTGGGCCGTTCCTCGCAGCCCGTGCGCAACATCTACGAGGACACCCGCTTCGCCACAGCCGATGCGGACGTCGACAACAAGCCTATGCCCGACGGCAGTGCCTTCCCCAACACCACCGCCACCGCCAGTGCCGCCTTCCGCCGCGGACAGTACTGGAACACCCTGCGCACCACCACCGACAGCCCCAGTGCCCTCACCGTGGGACTCCGCATGAGCAATGCCACCGAGCACAGCTGGCTGGCATTCGACAACTTCCGTCTCTACTACGGACAACCCACCACCATCTCCCTTGACACCTTGAGAGCCCTGCCCTCCTCCACCTATGCCGACGTCACCTCCTCCCGCATCCTGCGTGCCGGGCAGCTCAATGCCGTCTGCCTGCCCTACGAGGCATCCGTCAGCGACTTCAAGGCCGTCTATGAACTCGGCAGCCTCACCGCCGACGGTGCCGTCCTGGTGCCCGCCCGCACCATGCAGGCCGCCCGCACGTATTTCGTGGAGGTCGCGCAAGACCAGCCCCTGAAGGCCGACGGCGTGCTGCTGACCGGCGTCCTGCCGGACAGCGTTCCGGCGCTCTGGGACGGCACCTTCCAGCAGGGAGCCTTCGCCGCACGCGCCGTCCGCGGTGCCTACGTGCTCAACGATTCTGGCACTGCCTTCGAGCTCCGCGCCCAGGCGCAGCTGCCAGCGTGTACTCCCGCTTTCTATCCCCCCGTGGAGATGAAGGCCGCCAGCGTTGGTCTGACCTCCCTCACTGACTGGAGTGCCGTGACCTTCCAGCCCCAGACGGAGAACGCCCAGGCCCACCGCTTCCTCGCCTCCACCACCTACACCGCCGAGAGCCCCTCCGCAATCGTGGACTACAACCTCACCCCGCCCGCGCGGCGCGACTTCCCTGCACCCGTAGTCATCCCCATTCCCTCGCAGGAGAAAACGCCCCGCCAGCAGAACATCCTTGTCAGCACCTCTTCCGACTTCACGGCCGCCATCCAGACCATCAGCACCAAGCCCGGTGCCGTCACCTGGTGGCTCCACAACTTCGTCCCCGGACAGACCTATTATTATAAGGTGGAAGCCGACGGACAGGAACTGACACGCGGACAATTCACCCCCGCCGGCAACCTTCGCATGATCTACCTGCGCTCCGGCAGCAATATCCGCGACCTCGGCGGATGGACCACCGAGGACGGACGACGGCTGCAATACGGCCACATCTACCGCGGCGGAGAGATGCACGGAGGACTGCAGACCACCCTCACTGCCGCCGACGTCGCCGAACTGAAGCGCCTCGGAGTGGCAGCAGAACTCGACTTGCGCGAGGATGCCGACTTCGCCGACGGCGTGACCACCCGCTCAGCCCTCGGTGCCGGAGTGCCATACTACTACTTCAACCAGCAAGAGTTCGGCAGCAACGCCCTGCAGCTCTACCGCCAGCAGTACCGCCACGCCTTCGACTTCATTGCCAAGAACCTCGAAGCCGGGCGCGCCGTCTATTTCCACTGCATCTGGGGTGCCGACCGCACGGGAGCCATGGCCTTCCTCCTCGAAGGACTCTGCGGTGTACGCCGCAGCGATATGTACCAGGACTACGAGCTGACCACCTTCTCCAAGGCCGGCACGCGCACCAAGGACGGTCTGGACTCGAAGTTCACCTACATCGACACCTACGAGGGCACCACCCAGCAGCAGCGCTTCTTCCGCTACCTCAACGAGTACGTGGGTGTGCCGGCCGACACGCTCAACACCATCCGCTTTGAGATGGTGTATAGTTTTGAAGCAATATCATGCTCGAGCCCGCTACGGGAATCCAGGCGCCTGCCGACGCCACCTCCACCCTGTCCGACGCTCCCGTCTACGACCTCAGCGGACGCCGCATCGCACCCCTCCCCGCAGGAGTTCTGCCTCCCCGACGCGGCATCTACATCACCCGCGGACGCAAGATCGTCATTTCCGAATAAAGGGGGCACCCCTCCAGGGTGCGTCCCTATTGGCCTCTTTGCATCCGGGGGTGCTCGCTACGCTCGTACCCTCGGTTACTGAGCGGAGACGCTTTCAGCGTCCTATTCTATCAGTTCGAAGTGCTGGAAATCCTTGCACGACGTCCAGTCTCCGCCCCACTCGAATCCGGCCTCGATGAAAAGCTTGTAGCAGAGGTCATTGTGGTCAATCTTGTAGGCGAAATCCCAGTCGCGATTGCAATAGTCCACGGCTGTGGCTGGCTGCACATAGCGCGTGCCGTCTTCGCGGTCTTTGTAGTACGGGTTGTAGAGCGTGTTGATGTCCACGGCCAGGCCACGTGCGTGCTTCGATAGTTTCGTGGAGCCGCTGATGGCGCGGTAGCAGAAACACGAGGAGTTGTTGTCGCGCATCTGCGCCTCGTCGTCGGCATCATAGACGTCCGGCAGCACCATGCGCTGGATGTTATATCCGGCATCGTAGAGCTTGCGCATGATGTCCACCACGGTGGAGGCAATCTGCCTGCTGCAGATCATCTCGCCCACGTGAATCTGTTGGTCGTAATCCCAGTGAAGCACCTTCACGTGTTCCAGGTCTTCGCGTACGATATAGGGATTCTCCTTGTAGGTCTTGCCCTGCATGCGTTCCCAGACCTCGTCAGGAATCGGGGTGCAGGTGAAGCATTTGTCCAGTCCTACGTAATCTACGGCCTCCTGTGTGGTCGTGGTTCCTGCGTTCCACTTTCTCAGGTTCACCAGTCCAGGGATGTTCGGGTCATCCGCTTCGTCACCTTCAGGGTCATCATCCAACATACCTAACGGGTTGCCCTTGGGCTTCTGATTGTTCTCGGCCAGCCAGTGGCCCCAGCCGGTATTGGTGTGGAAGCTGGTTGCCATGTAGGACTCGCCGAAGGTGAACGTATTGTCCATGTCGTCCTGCAGTTCCTGGGCGAAGGTGTTCTTGTCCACAAGGGTCACCGACAGCGTGTAAGCGTCGAGGAATTCCGGACGGTTGTTGACATGGTCTCGGGCGAGGAACGCCTTGTCGAACGCGGCGCGGAGATCCTTGCTGATGGTCTTCAGCTGCGCGTCGCCCGTCTCGCGAGCCAGACAGTCGGCATAGTCCGCGGCGTCGTAGAGGGAATATCTCTGGCAAGGCTGGTACACCTTGCAGGCGGCACTGTCGATGGCCTCCTGCTGTGTGGGATAGATCTCGCGGAGGCGGTTGGCCAGGCGCTCCATCTGCTCGTTCACCTCATCGATGCCCTGCGACTTCAAGAAGAACAGGTCGCCGTTGCAGATGACATTCGCGCCCTCCACTTTATACCAGGGTTTCCAGACGTCCAGGTGCGCAAACATCTGTTTCGTGGCAGCCTCGATATCCGTTGTCTGCACCAGGCCCTTGACGAACTCGACGATAATATGACCCATACTCGCCAACACATGCTGCGAACCAACAAAATAATCCGTCAGGTTGCGCAGCGTCGTCAGCGACTCCAGGTTACCCATCAGACAGTTGTGGAAGTAAATCATCTGCGGGTGCTTGATCTCGGAGGCTTCGATGGCCCACCGGAACTCATACATATTCATGCCCCGGCCCTGGAAGCCCTCGTCGTAGAGCACGGCGCGAGTGGGGGTCAAAGGCTCCTTGTAGAAGTCATCCTTGGCGTTGAAGCCCGCTCCGTGGCCATAGAGCATCAAGATATAGTTCTTTGCCGGAGCCGTCTTGGCAACCCAGTTCAGCTGCTCCGTCAGGTTATCCTGGCTGTAGAGCTGGTACTGCGATTTCTCCTCAAAGCAGGCCTCGGTGCGCAGCTTCGTGAGGTCGGTCTCCGACGTCAGTTCAAAGCGCACCACCTCGTCCTCGTTGGCATACTTGCCCGTGAAGGGGAGCTCCTTTCTGCCGTGTCCGTACTTATAGAAGAACAGC
This sequence comes from uncultured Bacteroidales bacterium, assembly GCA_902771725.1. Taxonomy (GTDB): domain Bacteria; phylum Bacteroidota; class Bacteroidia; order Bacteroidales; family Bacteroidaceae; genus Physcousia. The sequence continues at coordinate 2,686 of CACXXT010000038.1, read as the reverse complement.
ACGCGCAACTTCTTCTTCTGATCCAGCAGAGGCTTCACCGATTCAAATACACTCTCAATAATCTGGTCCATGTGACCGCCGGAATGGCCGTAGACGAACAGCGTGTAGTCTGCCAGGTCCTCCGCAGAAGTCCCGTTGTCCTGATTGTCATTCTTGTCGCTGCACGAGGCGAGCGCCACGGAGCCGCAGAGCAGGAAGGCGGCCAGCATCCATAAAAGATTCTTCTTCATTGTTATCTATTTCTTTTGAATTATGATTTCGCATCACGAGGTGCGTCCCTCATTGGCATTCCCTCTTGAATGCCCGCTTGCTTTTGCCCCGCAAAGGTACAGCTTTCGCGCGACATAAATAAAGAAACGCGCGAAAACGCCTCCCACTTGTTGGGAAAAAACGGGCATTTTTGGAAGAAACGGCGATTTCCGAGCCGCAGATTACCAATCCAAGCTGTTGGGATTTAGCAAAAAGTCTAATAGTCCGATAATCAGGAATCCATTATCGTTATGATATGGCATAATGTCGCCTCGAAGAATGACTACACGTTTAAAAGCATCCCTGATGGCCATCAGAGAGGCTTCTTCCTGTTCCTTCTTCTCATCATCTGAGATGGCAAAAGCCGACTGAATATAGTATCGCTGACTTCCTTTGTTGGCAACGAAGTCTATTTCCAGGTTACGACGTACTCTCTGATTGACCTTATCTTTCTTCCAAGCCTCTATCATTCCGACATCCACAAGGAAACCTCTCATACGCAGCTCGTTGTAGATGACATTTTCCATGATGTGCGTCTCCTCTTGCTGGCGAAAGTCAAGGATTGCACCACGAATTCCCATATCAATGAAGTAGTACTTTGATTCGGTGCCTATGTATTTACGCCCCTTTACATCATAACGTAATGCCTCTTCTATAAGAAATGCATCTTGAAGATTAGCGATATATTCCTTGATCGTATTGTGGGAGATAGCTACATTTTCAATTGTCTTGAACGTGTTGCTGATGCGCTTGGGATTCGTGGAAGATCCAATGCCGGATGACAGAATCTGAACTAACTGTCGCATTCCCTCAGCATTTCGAAGGTGATTACGTTCAATAATGTCGCGTAGATACGTCAGCTCATACAGATTTCGCAGATATTCTATTTTCTTTTCATGGTCAGGGAATAGCGTGACTTGTGGTAAACCGCCAAAGGTATAGTATTCGCGCCATGAGAGGGCACGATCGCCGCCAAACTCCTCGTAATACTCAGCAAATGAAAGAGGCCAAACCCGTATCTCATCACCACGCCCACGGAATTCGGTCACCACATCTCTGGAGAGAAACCTGGAATTGGAGCCAGAAACATAGACCTCTAATTGGGGATTATGCATCAGACTGAGCAGCACCTCCACAAAATCCTCCACCAACTGCACTTCATCTAGGATGACATAGTACGTCCCACCGTCTTTCCCGATTCTTTCATCTATGTATGCTAACAAAGCATCGGGATTACGCAGGGGCTTGCTTTTCCTGTCGTCAAGCGACAGCTCAATGATATGATCATTGCTTACACCGTGAGAGATAAGGTAACTATGGAATAGATTGAAGAGCAAGAAAGACTTGCCACAGCGACGACCACCCGTCACAATCTTCACAAGACCATTACCCAGACCAGCGACCAGCTTCTCAACGTATATTTGTCTCTTAAATATCATTTTACAGACTCTTTTTGTGAATAATCACAGATTTTGTCTGCAAAGATACAACCTTTAGTACTAGTTTCCAAACAAATTCATGAAATAGTGAGCTTTTTATAAATAAAATACTGCGATTTGGTAAGAAATGGACTCATTCTCCCTTTCCCGATACAAGATTATAGGGTTTACTCTCGTAGCTCCAGAGCAGCATATACCTTTTCCAGCAATGTAGATCCACCCATCGGGCGACGGCCACGATGATGGTCAACCTTGCAAACCCTTTGAAAAACGTTCTCATCTTATTCATTTTGTTATTTTGTTAGTACCAGTTCTTAATCTGCTGCAAAGGTACCACCTTTTCCGGAACTGAACAAATAAATCCCGCCTGCTTGTATGAAGTGGAGGGATTTCTGTACGAAAACAGAAAGCCCCGCCGTGTCATCTCGACAGGGCGGGGCCTCACTATGGAAACAAGGTTGGCGGGAATGTTATTGTACAATTCCGGCGGCGTGTGCGCCCACGGTGGTGAGCAGTGCGGTGATGATGGTGATGATGATTTCACCAATCCGCTTCAAGGTGTTCTTGGTACTGTCCTTCATGGCATTTAATAGTTTAGAGTTTAGAGTTTAGAGTTTAGAGTAGTTTCTAAGTTTAGAGTTTAGAGTGGCTGTGCGCAGCCCATTCGTAAAATCCGTCTAATCCGTTGTAGGCCCCCCTTCAGCTCCCCCAAGGGGGAGGGCTCATGTCCAGCTGCCTAACTGGAGTCCTCCCCCCTTGGGGGGAGTTAGAGAGGGGCTTTTTCAGAGGACCTGAAGTCCTCCCCCCTTGGGGGGAGTTAGAGGGGGGCTGGAGGGGTGGGTCCTTACGGTTCGTCGTTGCCTTCGTCCTCCTTGGGCGTCCAGTCGGCGTTGGTCTTACCCTCCTTCTGTGCGTTCAGGGCTGCAGCCTGTGCGGCACGGGTGGTGGTCTGTTCGAACTCGGCGTCGCGGCGCAGGTTGAGCAGTGCGCTGCCCTTG
>CACXXT010000037.1 GCA_902771725.1 uncultured Bacteroidales bacterium | reverse complement strand
CTGACCTCCATCACGATTCCCAACGGTGTCACCAGTATCCGTTCAGCTGCTTTCTCTGGCTGCACTGGTCTGACCTCCATCACGATTCCCAATAGTGTCACCTTCATCAGTTCTTATGCTTTCTCTGGCTGCACAGGCCTGAAAGACATATATTGTTATGCAGTTAATCCTCCTCCTACTACTAGAAATTCTTTTGGAAGTGTTTCTTTATTTGAAGTCACCCTACATGTTCCAGCAGAATCTATCGATAAGTATAAATCAGACTGGGGAGGGTTTGGCAGCATCGTGGCAATAGAATAAATGAGTCAAACTATTGTGATATGAGTATAAAACGCCGTGAAAAGCATAAGCCTAATTGGGGTCCGTGGGCTTACGCCACAATTAGTCAGCAACCACTTTTCTCCTGAGAACGGTGGGGGCAGACAGTGCAGTGGAATGTGCCGGGGTGGGAAGGGGATGTAATGCGCCGGGGGTGGGAGGGGGATGTAATGCGCCGGGGGTGGGAGGTGATGTCGGGTCTTTCGTTTTGGGCGGCTGACTTGATTTATGTCAAACAAGGGTAAGTTTTACACTTTTTCGGGAGGAAAAGTTTGGAATTTTTGCGCAAAAGCTGTAATTTTGCGGGCAGAAACATAGGACGATGTCAGGATGGGTGCAGTGCCGCCCGCCTTGTTCTCCACGCAATGGGTAAAAGTGAAAGTTCGACCTCAGCGTGGTTTGTCGTCCGTCAGTGCCGCTCTCTGCGGCCTTTGTCTACCGCCAACACGTGATGGGAGGGGCACTCTGATCCCCCTCTGCCGGCAGAACTGAAGGGAGATTGCAAACAGGACTAACTAATTAAATGACCCTTTTAACCCTTCCTCTCCTATGGAGCAGCAGCCGTTTCAAATTCCGAACGGTTTGCCGGCTGACCCGTTCTCTCAGCCGCCTCCGGATCCAGCTCAGACCCCCGTCGTCCTGAGTTGGCTGAGGAAGTTTGTGGATAATGTTATCCGTGATTTCTCGCGCGAGGAGGCGATGAAGCAGGAGTTGGAGCTCTGGCGCACGTTCGGTCCCTCATGCATTCCGGCCTTCGCGGTAGAGATCAGCCGCATTACCGAGCACCTCCGCCAGCAGAGCGATCTCGAGCGCGGTCGCCATGTGGTGATGACGGGCAAGGGGGCCACCTACATCGAGCGCGGTGCACGCAAGGGGGACGCTGAGCGGGATGAGTCGCAGGGCAGCAGCATGGGACGTGGGGGTAGAAAGGGCGGAACAAAAAAGAAAAGAAAGGAGAAACGGAAATGGAAGACCTCAGAGTGATTATCATGAGTGGCGAGAATGCCACGTATGTGCAATGCCAGGGTGCCACGCCGGTGTGCCGCGAGCGCCGTATTGAGATGTCCGGTGCGAATGCGCGCTATGTGGATGGCGCCGAGGACCTGGCGGCGGACGGCTGTGTGGCGTCTGCTGCTGAGGGTGAGGTGAAGGTGGAGGTGGCCATGGGTGTGCTGTCTGCGGGCGGTGGGGCGCTGCCGGGTGCGTCGGCGTTGCCTCGTCTGGAGGAGTTGCCTCGTCTGGAGGAGTTGCCGGCGGAGTTGCAGACGTATGTGCTGGATCGGAGCCGTTTCCCTCAGATGGCTTCGGCTCTGAGGTATCGCATCGCTCCGTTCGCGGCAGAGCAGCCGAGCCGCGTGGTGTGGGATGCGGTGAAGTATGTCTTCCAGATGCATGGCCTTACGCCCCGCCTCTCGCGCGAGAAGTTTGCGCGGCTGGTGGTGGCTGTGTGTTCGGACTTGGGCTGCTCGGCGGAGGCGCTGGCGGCGTCGATGGCGAAGTCGGGCTTCGACCACTCGAAGACGTCGTCGGAGTATGCGCGCCTGCCGGAGACGAATGAGCTGAAGCGCTTGGGGAGGGTGATCGAGCAGCAGCTGGGGGAGGCGAGTTCGGAACAGGGCTGACGTCGGACATGAAGAAGAAAGATCGCGGATTCCGCGGTCTTTTTTTTTGTTCGCGGCTTCCGCGGTCTTTTTTTTGTTCGCGGCTTCGCGGCTTCTTCGTCTATTCCCCGGCCTCGTCTGCCTTCCGTGGGCGTTTTTTTTTTGCTTAGCCGTCTGTTTTCGGGCGTTTTTCTTCCGAATCCGTTCCAAATTCGTTCCGAAAATATTTGGATTTCCAAATCCGTTCCAAATGCGCGGGAATGTTTGGCAGGTTGGGAAATAAGCTGTACCTTTGCAACGTCGAACAAAAGAAAGAACCGGCCCGGCCTGAACTCCCCTCCCTAACAGGGGAGGGGCCGGGGGAGGGGCCGCCAGGAGGGGAGTTCAGGAAGGGGGATTCGGGCGGCAGCGATCTTTGACATGTTGGGGAAAACAGCGCGGGGCGTGACTGGGCGTGCCCGCGCAAAAAAAACTTTTAACAACCGGCGTGCGCAGGGCACGCAGGCGTGCCGGCGCGTGTGTGCCCTGCGGGCGTTCACTGCCTCAGGCCTGCGGGGTGCAGGGGGGAAGTGAAGTCAGGCGAGCATCTGAAGGAAGTCGTCGATGCTGATGACGTCGATGGCCGGGAAATCGATGTGGCGCAGGATGTCGTAGTGATGATCCTGGGTGACGATGTAGCGTGCGCCGGCCTTGAAGGCGCAGTCCACGAATTTGTTGTCGTCCGGGTCGGCACTGATGAGGTGCAGGTGGAAATAGACTTGTACCTGCCGGGTGTTGGGTAGATTCAGCAAGGCCGAGATGATGTTGGCGGCAATGGCAGGCCCCATCTTCCGGGTGAGTATTTCCTCATATTCCATGAGGATTTCGTTGGAATAGCAAAGCACATAGGCTCCCGCTCGCAGTTGCTGCCACACGGGGTAGTAGCTGCTGCGGCGCGAAAGCGACATGAGCAGGCAGTTGGTGTCGAGGACGATGTTCATTGGGCGTAGGGCGTGCGCATGTGTTCCGTCTTCCATTCTTCCATGACTTCCTCGCTGAGTACGCCTTCCTCCCAGAGTCGGTCGATTTCATCCTCTGCCCGCTGTGCGAAGTAGTCTGCCAGCAGTCGTCGGATGTCGCTCATTTCGCTCTGGTCCTTCACGCGCGAGACCATTTCCAGCATCTCGATCTGGAAGGGCGAGAAGGTGGTGTGTGCTTGAGAAGGGGCTTGTAGCATGTTTTTGTACTTTTACGGTTTTTGTTGCCGCAAAAATACAATCATTCTGCTGAACGTCCAAGCGAAAGGGGTTTTTTCTGTGACTTTTTGTCCGAAAAAGGGCTTTTTCGCGTTGTTTTGCCTGCAAGATACCCTCATCTCGCAAGGAAAAGAACTGGATTACTCACGCAATTTAAAAAAGGCCACGGACTACGCGGTTAACAACTCATATTTCAAAATAACAACTATGAGAATTCAAGGAACTATTACTCAGGTGCTCCCCCTCCAGGAGGGGTCGAGCCAGTCGGGCGCCCAGTGGCGCAAACAGACAGTTGTGGTCCGCGAGGATGATCCGGACATCGCCTTCCCGAATGAGGTGGCGCTGGATCTCTTCAACGACAGGATCCCCGTCCAGAAGGAGCTGGCCGCAGGCCAGCGCGTGGACGTGCACTTCGGCATACGCACCCGCGAATGGGGCGGGCGCGTGTACAACGAGATTATAGTCTATAAATTCACTCTCTAACAAAAAAACAAATAGCATTATGAAAATCACTCTTCACATCAGCGACGCGGACTACCGCGATCTGATTTCCTCAGGCCGCCGCCTGCAGGGCACCATCGGCCTCACCAACACGACGGAGGCCACGTTCAACCGCCACCACTCCTGCGGGGGCCGTCCCCTGGCCGCCGACTACCGCTTCCGCAAGCTCAAGCACGGGCGCGTGAGTGTCACCAATGAGCGCGTGCGCATGACCCTGTGCATCGACCGCTCCGAGGCTGACATCGCCCCCTCCGACGCCATCGACGAGGAGTGTGGCGTCGCCAGCTACTTCGTCATGTGTGAGACCGAGGGCTGCTGATGCCGGCCGGCAGGGGCTTTTTTTTCAGAGTTTTCTTGAGAGTCTGAGTACATAAAAGAAAGGAGAACGTTATGCCGAAATTTGATATCGGAATGAACATCAAGAAGCCACGGGTGCAGGTGTGCACCCGTGTGCTCATGGAGAAGCTGCTGCGTGCGCCGCACCAGCTGAAGATCTGCGCGGCCATCGACCGTAAGTACGAGGCGTACCGCGCCGGAGGGCTCTCCCGCGGGGAGTACAAGGCGGCCATCAAGCCGCTGAAGGAGCAGCTGATCTACTGCACACCGCACGCCCACTTCACCGACCAGTACCGCCACAACCAGAGCGGCCAGGCCAGCGGACTGGTGCTGCTGGACATCGACGGCGTGGACGACCCGGCGGCCATCTACGAGCAGCATCTGCGCGGCCGCGAGCAGGAGCTGGGTGTCGTGTATGCGGATGTCTCGCCATCGCGATTGGGCCTGCACGTATTCTTCCTCCAGCCCGAGGGACTGGACATACCCCAGGCGCAGGCTTGGATGGCGCAGCAGATGGGCGGCGTGGAGTACGACGGAGCCACGCACGAGCTGGCGCGCGCCACGTTCATGGTGCCGCAGGACCATGTGCTCTACGCGGACCTGGACACGCTGCTCGACCCCGAGGCCAAGAGCCCCGTGGAGAACCCTCATGTGGACCCGGCGGCCAGCGGCGCGCCTGCGGCGGACGGCGATGCCGGAGGCGAGGGCGGAGCGTCTGATGCCGGAGCCGGGGCTGGCGAGGGCGGAGCCGGGGGCGGCGGCGAGGCGCTGGGTATCTTCGATGCCGTGTTCCGCGCCAGCGGGCTGCCCCGGGAACATCTCGTGGCAGACGGCCACCTGCATACCACACTCCTCTTGCTGCTCTCCCAGGGCCTGGCCAAGATGATGCCCCGGAAGCAGCTGGAGGAGGTGCTGAAGATGCGCATGCCCACCTATGCCGGATGCGAGGACTGCCAGAAGCTCCTCAGCTCCGCCTACGATGACTACAAGATGCAGAACCGCACCATGACGCAGCAGCAGATGAGCATCTACACACAGGCCGTCAGTGCCAAGCCGGACGCTGCCGCAGAGGCCACGGCGGAGGGGGGCAGCAGCCTGCCCGAGTTGCCCCGGGAGCTGCCCTCCCTGATGGCTCTCTACGCGGGAGCCCAGCTGGATGAGTGCTTCCGGCCGGCCGTGATGATGAACATCTTCGGGGCGCTGAACATCCACATGAAGGATGTGCGCTTCGCCGACAACGCCACCCTGGCCGTGGAACCCAGCGACATCGCCCTGCTCATAGGCCCTCCGCAGTCCGGCAAGTCCTGCATCAACAAACCCATCGCGGCCACCAATGCCGACATCCTGGAGCAGGACACCCTGGCGCGGGCGCAGCTGGATGCCTGGAACCAGATGGTGAAGCAGGCTTCGGCCAATGCTGCGAAGCCCGCGGAGCCCAAGTGCCCCATTCAGCTCTGCATGTCGGACATGACTTCCGCCGCACTCATCAAGCGTCTGGAGGCAGCAGCACCCCGCTTCCTCTTCACCAAGATGGACGAGATCGAGCTCCTGCGCGGCATTCAGGGACGTGGCAGCAAGGGCGTGGCCACGGAGCTGCTTCGCCTGGCCTACGACAATGCTCCCTACGGTGCGGAGAGGGCCACGGCGCAGGGTGTCAGCGGGTGTCTGCCCCTTCGCTGGAACCTCAGCATCAGCACGACGATGCAGAACGGGCGCAGCTTCCTGGGCACGCAGTCGGCCTACGACGGCACGCTCTCCCGCCTCTCCGTGAGCACTATCCAGCGCCCGCTGAGCGCCAGCCGCCCGCGCTTCGGGCTCTACGACGCCGACTTCCGCCAGGAGCTACAGCCCTACCTCGACCGTCTGAAACTGGCGCAGGGCACCTACACCTGCCCCGAGGCCGTGCAGCTGATGGATGATCTCCGTGCAGAGGTGGTGGAGCACATCACGCTCTCAGGCGACCAGGTGGCGCAGGCCATGTACGAACGTGGCATCGTGAATGCCTTCAAGCGCGCCATGACGCTCTACGTGGCCGAGGGCGGCTGGAGCCCCGAGATTGGCGACTTCGCCCGCTGGTCGTTCTACTACGACCTGGAGTGCAAGCGCATGATCTTCGGCGACCTCATCGAACGAGGCATGAGCGGCGAGGAGGCCGTGCAGACTGGGCGTCGCGGACCTCAGAACCTGCTGGCCAAGCTCCCCGAGGTGTTCACGCGCGAGGAACTCATACGTGTGCGCGCCGAGGCAGGACTCAGCGCCGACGTGAGATCCATGCTGGCCAACTGGCGCCACCGTGGCTACATCTCCGATCTGGAGGGAGGGCGCTACGGCAAGACGCGCCCGCAGAAGTGATTTCGGATTTCAGTTATTTCAGTTTTCAGTTTTTATCTGAATACCCCCCCGGGGGAAAACTGAGATGATATGATCCCTAAACTAAAGAGAAAGACACATGAAACTATTGCTTAAACGTTACTTCGAGGGGCCGCAGTATATCTGCGGTCACCTCTTCCGGGAGGCGCTGGTGCCGATAGAGCAGGGGCAGGTGGTGCCGCGGAGTGCCACGGCGGGTGCGCCGCTGGGTTTCCGCCGCACGTGGGAGTTCGTCTGCGACACGCTGGAGCCTCCGTACCTGGAGCGCCGCGGGGTCAAGAAGCTGGCACACGCCATCCCCGCTGGGGACTATCCGCTGGTGGTCTCCTTCTCCCCGAAGTTCCAGAAGATGCTGCCGCTGGTGGTGAACGTCCCCGGGCGCAGCGGCATCCGCATCCACGCGGGCAACCGCGCGCACTCCGACCCGGCGAAGACCGACACCATGGGCTGTATCCTCGTGGGCAGCGCCGACCGCATCGGACACCTCACCGACTCCCGAAGGGCGCTGGCCGTGGTGATGAAACGGCTGGCGGAGCGACCCGAAGGGGAGGGCGTACGGCTGGTGGTGGAGGATGGCAGGTGAGGGGGCAGCGCTCGGCTCCCAAGGACGCTATAAACTTGGAGAAATGGTCAATGAGCAGTCAGCCCGGGGCGTTGCCCTGGGCTGCTTGCTTGTTGCCTTAAAGCTTGCTTGCTGCCTTGAATCTTCCTTGTTGCCTTGAATCTTCCTTGCTGGTAACCTCGCGCTCAGAGGTAATGGCGCCAGGCGTAGGGGGGACGGCGGCGGAGGTAGTCGGGGTCGTGCTGGCAGGCGTAGGCCTCGCGCTCGAAGGAGATGCGGTGGTAGGCGCGCAGGAGGCGGCTCTGCTTCCGCGGGGAGGGGGCCTGGCGATTCCCGGGGGAGGGTTCCTGGCTGCAGAAGGTCTGCGCCAGGCGCACCAGCCATTCTATAATATATATAAGGTAGAAGGGGAGGTAGAGGAGTTCGCGCATCTGGCGCGTGTGGATCTGTTCGTGGTTGAGGTCGCTGGCCACGAAGGGCCTGCCCCTTCGGACGAAGATGAGGCCGAAGAGGTTGATGGCGAGGAAGGGGCCGAAGGGGAGGAGGTGGTTGTGGATTACCAAGGCGGGGGGGATGGAGGGGTTACTCCAGCTCGAGCTGGAAGGTGTTCTTGAGTTCTACGAGGGCGGGATTGAGTTCTGCGAGGTGGCGGAACTGCTCGTGCTTGTCGTAGACGCGCACGGCTTGCGCCGTCTGCTCGGCTACGTCGAAGGCGATGCTGAGGCTGCTGTTGTGGAGCTGCTGGCGGAGGTAGGTCTCCAGGCGGGGCTGCACCTGCTGCATCATCGTCAGTACTTCCTTGTTGTCCAGGGTGAGGTGGAGGGCTCCCGTGGCGGCGTCGTTCACCACGGGCTGCATGATGCGCATGCGCTGGGCGATGGCGGTTTCGGACTGGGGCATGGTGCCGATGAACTGCTGCCAGTGGATGATCAGGGCGCTGGCGTCCACGGGCTGGTGCTCGACGGGGGCGGTGCTGGCGGCGCTGGCGGCGGTGCTGGCGGAGGCAGAGGGCGCGGCGGGCTCGGGGCGGTTGATGCGGAGGGAGGAGAGCATGCTGCCGAGCTTCACCCGGGGCTTGGCTGGGGTGGCCGAAGTGGGGGGCGCGGCCCACGGACGGGGCGCGGAGGGAGAGGGGGAGGCAGAGGCGGGGGCGCCGGAGGCGGGGGCGCCGGAAGAGGGCGCAGGGGAGGGAGCCTCGAGGGCAGCTGCTGCCTGGAGGCTGAAGAGGGGTTTAAGGATGCGTGCAGGGCGGCGCCCCGCACCAGGGTCGTCGTCCGTTGCCTGGGCACACTCGATGAGGGCGAGTTCCACCTGCAGGCGCTTGTTGCGGCTGGTGCGGTAGGCCTGGTCGCAATCGTTGCAGATGCGGATGGCGCGATAGAGCCATTGTACCTTGCAGCGCTGGGCCTGCTGCTGATAGCGCTGGCGGATGTCGTCGCTGGCTTCCAGGAGGGATGTCGTCTGGGGGTCCTTGGAGACGAGGAGGTCGCGCAGGTGGCCGGAGAGTCCGCTGATGAAGGGTGCTCCGTCGAATCCCCGCTGGAGGATCTCGTTGTAGAGGAGCATGCTCTCGGGAATCTTCTTCTCCAGCATCAGGTCCACGAGGCGGAAGTAGTAGTCGTAGTCCAGGACGTTGAGGTTCTCGATGACGCGCTGGTAGGTGAGGTTGCCTCCGCTGTAGCTGGCCACCTGGTCGAAGATGCTGAGGGCGTCGCGCATGCCTCCGTCGGCCTTCTGGGCGATGACGGTGAGTGCTGCTGGCTCGTAGGTGTAGCCTTCCTGCTCGGCCACGTGGGCGAGGTGTCGGACGGTGTTCTCGACGCTCATGCGCTGGAAGTCGTAGATCTGGCACCGGCTGAGTATGGTGGGCAGGATCTTGTGCTTCTCGGTGGTAGCGAGGATGAAGATGGCGTGGGCCGGGGGCTCCTCCAGGGTCTTCAGAAAGGCATTGAAGGCGGAGGTGGAGAGCATGTGGACCTCGTCGATGATGAACACCTTGTACTTGCCGATCTGGGGCGGGATGCGCACTTGGTCGATGAGGGCTCGGATGTCGTCGACGGAGTTGTTGGAGGCGGCATCCAGCTCGTGGATATTCATGGAGCGCTGCTCGTTGAAGGCCTGGCAGGACTCGCATTCGTTGCAGGCCTCTCCGTCCTCGCGCGGGTGCAGGCAATTGATGGTCTTGGCGAAGATGCGTGCGCAGGTGGTCTTTCCCACGCCGCGAGGACCGCAGAAGAGGTAGGCGTGGGCGAGCTTGCCGGAGTGGATGGCGTTCTTCAGCGTGGTGGCGATGGAACCCTGGCCTACCACGGTGTCGAAAGTCATGGGGCGGTACTTGCGCGCAGATACGATGTACTCGGACATTATTTAGTTTAGAGTTTAGAGTTTAGAGTTTAGAGTAGTTTTTAAGTTTAGAGTTTTATTTAGTTTAGAGTTTAGAGTTTAGAGTTTATAGAGTTTAGAGTTTATAGAGTTTAGAGTTTATGGAGTTTAGAGTTTATAGAGTTTAGAGAGTGGCCGAAAAGGCTCCTTTTGGGTGCAAAAGTACATAAAAATCGCGAAAAAGTAGTGTAGTAGTTAAAAAACTTTCGACTTCGGGCTTCCAGCGTTCATTTTTTTTGTATCTTCGCGCCATCAAAAGAAGAAAATAAGGTAAAAGAAACTATGGGACAACTATTAACCATCTGGAGTTACATCCGTAAGTACAAGTATGTCGCCGCATCGCTGGTGTTTCTGCTGATCATCGGCGTGCTGGACGAAAACAGCCTCTGGGTGCGCTTCGGTCGGAAGGCCGAGATTGCCAACCTCAGGCACGAAATTGAGAAATACGAAGCGCAGTACGCAGCCGAGACGGCCAAGTTGGAAGCGCTCAGGAACGACCCCTCTGCCGTGGAGCGCATGGCGCGCGAGGTCTACCTGATGAAGCGGCCGAACGAGGACGTCTATGTGTTTAAGAACGTGGATCCCGAGCAGATCCAGAGCCGCAAGCACGTGGCGCAGGTGGCAGCAGCCCCCGCCCCCGCGGCCTCCGATTCCGCGCAGGTGGCAGAGCCGGCCGACTCGCTGGTTGCCCCGGCGCCCGAAGCAGGCACGGCTGCGCAATAGATATATAGAAGAAGAATGAAAGAACTCACTTCTCTGCAGAGCGGCGTGATGATGGCGGGCGGAGTGCTCGTCGTGGCCGGAGCCGCCGTGTATATGTTCCTGCCCGTGGTGGGGTTCGTGGCCTTCGCCGTGGGGGCTGTGGCTTTCAGCTATATGCAGCTCCAGCAGCGCTACGACGGGCGCAGCTTTGTCATCCGCCGGCTGCGTCGCCAGCAGCTGTTGGGAGCTGTGGCTCTGCTGATTGCCGCGTGCCTGATGGCGATGCAGACGTTCCGCTTCGGCTTCGCGCTGAGGAACGAATGGGTGGTGGCGCTGACCATCGGCTGTGTGCTGGAACTCTACACCGCTTTCCGCCTGCCTGCGGAGCTGGAGAAAGATAAATGAACCTGAAATTGAAGTACTTATACTATCTATATCAGATACTGATTTCGCCCGTGTTGCTGCTCATCACGATCCTGACGGGGCTGGCGACCATCGTGGGCTGCACCCTGCTGAATGCCTCGTGGTGGAGCTACTACCCCGGCAAGTGGTGGTCGTGGGCCATGATCAGGTTGCTGCTGCTGCCCGTGCGGGTGGAGGGGCGCGAGCATCTGGCCGAGGCGCAGAGCTACGTCATCATCCCGAATCATCAGGGCGCCTTCGACATCTTCCTCGTCTACGGATTCCTGGGACGCCACTTCAAGTGGATGATGAAGTCCGAGCTGCGCCAGATGCCGCTCGTGGGCAAGGCCTGCGAGTCCGCGGGGTTCATCTTCGTGGACCAGAAAGGAGGCCCCAAGAAAATGAAGGAGACGCACGACCGCGCGCGGGCAATCCTCCAGGGAGGGACCTCCGTGGTGGTGTTCCCCGAAGGAGCCCGAACCCTGGACGGACGCATGGACCGCTTCAAGCGCGGAGCCTTCCAGCTGGCCGACGAGCTGCAGCTGCCCCTGCTGCCCGTGACGATCAACGGGTCGTTCCACGTCCTGCCTCGCACGCGCGGCTTCGGCTTCGTGACGTGGCACCCGCTCTCGATGACCATCCATCCGCCCGTGTACATGCAGGGTCAGGGTTCTGATGCCGAGCGGGAGGTCATGCAGCAGACCTTCGATATCATCCAGAGCGCACTCGAGGAATAGGGGTGCGGCAGACGCCGGACTCCCCCCCCTCTCTCAACCGGAGAAAAAGGGCACTCGTAAGACAATGAATATGAAACGAATAAAATACACTCTGATGGCGGCGGCAGCACTCCTGCTGGGCAGCTGCCAGGAAGCAAAAATGAATGTTCAGGGAACGTCTACGATTCCCGAACTGGAGGGCAAGACCCTCTACATGCGCGTCTACGCCGACGGAGACCTGCAGGTCATCGACTCGGCACGCATCCAGCACGGGAAGTTCCAGTTCATGGGCGCAGAGCCCGACTCTGCCGTGATGGCCTGCCTGTTCCTCGGCGACGAGAGCCTGATGCCCATCGTGCTGGACGGGTCGCCGCTGGAGGTGAAGTTGGATATGGCCGACCGCAAGGTGACGGGCTCGGAACTGAACGACTCGCTCTTTGCCTTCATCGCCCGCAAGACGGCGCTGGACGTCCAGCTGGCGGAGTTGCCCCGGCGCGAGAGCCGCATGATCCTCGACGGAATGGACCATCGCGAAATCGTGCGGCTGCTCTCGGACGAAGCCGCCATCCTCAACGGACAGGAGGAAGAGCTCGTCTCGAAGTTCATCAAGGACAACATGCACAACTGCCTGGCACCCGGCGTGTTCATGATTGTCACCTCCAATTTCCCCTATCCCGTGCTGAACCCCACCATCGAGGAAATCATTGCCCTGGGGTCGCCGTCATTCCTGAACAATGCCTATGTGAAAGACTACATCCGCATGGCGAAGGAGAATATGGACAAGATACACGAATAGCTGATAATTAACTTCAATTAGTCAATATAAATCAGTCGCTTATGAAAAAGTTGCTAAGTTGCTTCCTGCTGCTGGTCTCCATGACAGCTGCTGCCGAGGAGAAGAGCACGTTTGACTGGAATGTCAAACCTCATCTGACGTACGAACAGCCCAAGGCGCTCAACCTCACGCTGAGCGATTCGGTGTTCGCCGACGAACCTACGGTCTCGCCCGATGCCTACAGGGTGCCTTCCTACAAGCCTCTGGACGACATCTCGTGGGTGGGTATCCCGATTTTCGTGTCCGGCATCATTGCCAAGGGTGAGAAGAAAGCCTTCCGCCAGGACTACAACAATACACACACGAACACCCGTCTGGTCACTCACTTCAAGACGAGTGTGGACGACTACACGCAGTACTTCGGCCCCGCCATGACGTTAGGCCTGAAGATCGGAGGTGTGGAAGGCCGCTCGCAATGGGGACGTATGCTGGCCTCTATGGGTATGACCTATGGTATCATGGCCGCGCTGGTCAACGGTATCAAGTACACCTCCAAGGAGTTGCGCCCGGACGGCTCGTCGTACAATTCCTGGCCTTCGGGCCACACGGCAACCTCGTTTGCCGGCGCCACCATCCTGCACAAGGAGTACGGCCTCACGCGCTCGCCCTGGTATTCGGTGGCCGGCTACGGTGTGGCCACGGCCACGGGTGTCATGCGTGTGCTGAACAATCGCCACTGGGTCAGCGACATCCTCTCCGGAGCCGGTATCGGTATCATGTCCGGCGAGCTGGCATATATGCTCAGCGACGTCATCTTCAAGGATAAGTACCTCCTGCGCGGCGAAATGCAGCAGCGCCCGGATCTGACCAAGAATGCCTCGTTCTTCAGCATCTCGATGGGTATCGGATTCGGCTCGCATGAGCTGGATTTCTCCGGCATCAGTTCCGAGGAGTGGGATTACATCAAGATGGACGACTTCAAGGTAGACTTCCAGATGTCCACCGTCGTGGGTGCCGAAGGTGCCTACTTCTTCAATAAGTATGTGGGTCTCGGCGGCCGTTTGCGCGTGCGTTCGTCACCTATCAAGGGATGGGGACAGGTGCTCGACTACGCCGAGAACGACATGCGCGAGCGCATCGATGGCTGGGTGGATATCGCCAAGGGTAATGATCCAACGGCCGATTTAAAGGTCAACGGCGATGTCAATTCGATGGTTTCGGACAAGGAATTTTCCATCGAGAGCGACCATCTGACGGAGTTTGCACTCGACGGAGGTCTGTACTTCAATATCCCTCTGTCCAAGCGTTTTGCTATCGGCACGAAGGCGCTCATCGGTACCAGCGTGATGCAAGCCCTGGACCTGAATGCGCATCTCAAGGGAACTCAGTGGAATATGGACTATGGCTACAATGTTGTCAATGGTGAGATTGACTGGTCGACCTTCGCCTTCGACGGCATCTCCCAGGTGCATGACCCCAACGGCGATCCTATTCCCTACGACACCGAATGGGACTACTTCACGCTGGGAGGAAACCGCTCGACGAAGTACGGAACGGGCATCTCGCTGACCTACGCCCACAAGCACAACTTCTCGTGGCGCGTCTTCCTGGATTACGACTACACCCGCAAGACCTACACGCTGACCAAGGATTCGGAGCACTACACGAAGTTCTTGTTCCCCAATGCCGTGCAGAGCGGAGGAATCTTCACGGAACTCATTGTTCCGGAAGTCTACAAGCTGAAGAAGAACATGCACCAGTTCGTGCTGGGTGCGGCCTTCTGTATTTCGTTCTGATTCTTCATCTGAGGTTGGACGCAAGATACGGACGCATCTCTTCGGGGGTGCGTCCTTTTCGTAGGGCGTAGTCGAGGAGCTGGTCTTCGCCGATGGAGCCTACGGCAAAGTAGTGTGCCTCCGGGTGGGCAATCATGAGTCCGCTCACGCTTGCGTGGGGGCGCATGGCTCCGACCTCTGTCAGCCGGATGCCTATGGTGGAGAAATCGATGAGGCGGTCGAGGTCGAAGTTCAGACTTTGGTCGGGAAGGCTGGGATATCCCACCGCAGGGCGTATCCCCTGGAATCGCTCTGCCAGCAGGTCGTGGATAGAGAGTGCTTCGGCTGGCGCATAGCCCCAGTAGTGCTTGCGGATGGCTTGGTGTGCGCGCTCCGTGGCGGCTTCGGCGAGGCGGTCGGCCAGGGTCTGGCAGAGGAGGTGGCGATAGGTGTCGGCATCGGCGGTGCCTTCTTCGTAGAGGTGCTCTATGGATTCGTCGGCAGCTGTGCAGAAGATGCCTATCCGGTCGTGCTGACCTTCGGGGTTCTGGGGACGAAGGAAGTCCGCAAGGCAGAGGTAGGGGGAGGTTTGCTGGCGGAGGAAACTGAGGCGGAAGGGAGGAGGGCAGGAGGGAGGCAGGCAGGAGGGAGGGGGAGCGGAGGGACCCTCGGCAGGAGCCGAGGGAACTGCGGCATGATTCGCGCAAGGTTCGGGATACAGGAGGAGGTCTTCGCCATCGGCGTTGCATTCGAAGAGGCCGAAGCGGACATGAACCCTAAAGCCCTGGCGGTCGAGGTGAAAGAGCATCCGGAGGGCCTCCTTGTGGAGCTGCATGGCCTCGGCTGCTCGCGCTCGTTCGTCCTCCGGGAAGCGCGCAAGCCACATGGCGCGACAAGAATCGCACCCGTGGATTTCAGCAATCCCGGCAAAGCGGGCAGGGAATCCCCAGGCGTGGAAGAAGTAGGACCAGCTGATGTAGGGTTCCACTTCGTGGATGGAGTAGTGTAGGGTCTGGAGCAAAAGGCGAGGCGGGGAGGTGGGTTTGAGGATTATCGGTCGAAGCGGAGTTGCCGGGCGTGTTCGTTGCCTTCGGCGAATATACCTTTATTATATATGAGTCGTCCGTTGCAATAGGTCTGCTCCACTTTCCAACTGAACGTTTGTCCCTCCAGGGGGCTCCATCCGCAACGGCTTACGATCTGGTCGTCGGTCAGCGTCCAGGGTTGGCGGCGCAGGAGCACGAGGTCTGCGTGCATTCCTTCCCGGATGAATCCTCGCTGGCGGATGCCGAAGAGTGTGGCTGGGTTGTGGCACATCAGCTGCACCAGCCGTTCTCGGGAAAGAATGCCCTGCTCCACGAGTTCCATCATGGCAACGAGCGAGAACTGCACCATCGGCATCCCGGAGGCCGCGCGCTTGCATCCGCCCTGTTTCTCGCTCGGGAGGTGGGGCGCGTGGTCGGTGGCGATGGTGAGGATGCGGCCGTCGGTGAGTGCGCGGCGCAGGGCTTCGCGGTCGGTGCGAGATTTCACGGCGGGGTTGCACTTGATGCGAGTCCCCAGGCGCTCATAATCTTCGTCGCAGAAGAGGAGGTGAGGCACGCAGGCTTCCAGCGTGATTTGTGCGGGATGAAGGGGAGAGGCTTCTGCCGCCAGCGCGAGTTCCTCCGCCGTCGTTACGTGGGCGATGTGCAGACGGGCTCCCGTCTCCCGGGCTAATCTGACGGCCAGCTCGGAGGATTTGATGCAGGCTTCGCGGCTTCGGATTTCCGGATGATGCCGCACGTCCGGGTCTTCGCCATAGGCCGCTACGGCTTGCCGCATATTCGCGGTGATGATGTCCGTGTCCTCGCAATGGGTCATGATGGGGAGCGGCGATTGCTCGAAGACGGCTCTGAGTGCCTCGCCGCGGTCCACCAGCATTCCTCCCGTGCTGCTTCCCATGAAGAGTTTCACGGCAGGGATCTGCGTGGGGTCGAGTTGGGGGAGGAGGTGTGCGTTGGAGTTCGTGGCACCGAAGTAGAAGGTGTAGTTCACGAAAGCGTGGGCGGCACCGAGTTCAAACCGCTCTGCCAGCGTTTCCAGGTTGGTCGTCTGCGGCACCACGTTGGGCATATCCATGATGGTGGTCACGCCTCCAGCGGCAGCAGCGTGCGTCTCGGAGTCGAGGTCTCCCTTGTGGGTAAGTCCCGGCTCGCGGCTATGGACGTGTTCGTCGATGATGCCAGGGAGGAGCAGGCATTCCTCAGGGGAGGAAGCGGTGAGTCCGGAGGATGTGACCTCTTCTTTATCGGTGATTCGGGCTATATAGCCATTCTCCACCACGATGTCCGCCCGCCGGGTCTTGCCGTCGGACACATACAAGATGTCTTTGAATGAAATGTTTTCCATAAGCCAGCCTCAGAGGTATTCACTCCCTCACGTGAAGAGAGGGTGAGGGAGGTGGTTCTTTAGGATGTGGGTCTTTTCGGATACTTCCTGAACCATCCGTCCCAACGCAGACGCATCACTCCGAATGCTGCTTCGGAGAAGATGCCTCCGGACATCTTGCTCGTGCCGAGTTCGCGGTTGACGAAGATGACGGGCACTTCCTTGATCCGGAAACCGCACTTGTGAGCCGTGAACTTCATCTCGATCTGGAAGGCATAGCCCTTGAATCGGATGGCATCGAGGTCTATGGTCTCGAGCACCTGCCGACGGTAGCAGACGAAGCCCGCCGTGGTGTCGTGGATGTCCAGGCGCGTGATGAACCGCACGTACTTCGAGGCGAAGTAGGACATCAGCACGCGCCCCATGGGCCAGTTGACCACGTTCACTCCCGTGATGTAGCGCGAACCGACGCTCATGTCGTAGCCTTCGTCCTTGCAGGCAGCCAGCAGCCGAGGCAGATCCGATGGCGCGTGGCTGAAGTCGGCATCCATCTCGAAGATGTATTCATAGCCGTGTTCCAGCGCCCACTTGAATCCTGCGATGTATGCGGTTCCCAATCCCAACTTGCCGCTGCGTTCTACGAGGAACACGCGGTCGGCGAACTCATCCTGCATCAGCCGCTTGACGATAGCGGCCGTGCCGTCGGGCGACCCGTCGTCGATGACCAGTATGTTGAAGGTATGCTCGGGACGGGAGGTTACGGCACGGATGATGTTCTCGATGTTTTCTTTCTCGTTGTATGTGGGGATGATGACGATGCTGTCTGCTTGCATAGCGTTATTCTTTTTCGAGTTTCATGAGCAGGATGCCGAAGAGAATCCAGAGGATCTCGCGGACGCGGCAGATGATGCTCACGAAGATGCCGAGAGCTGCCGAGAGTCCCAGGGCAGCTATGGAGAGCACAAAGCCGCCTTCCTGCACGCCCAACTGCATGGGCAGGAAACCGATGATGTTGGCGAAGAGGGTGGTGAAGGAAAGTATGAGTATGGAATGAGCGAAAGTGAGTACGATGCCCGAGAAACCTCCTCCGCAATCGATGCCGAAGAGCAGGAGCATGAAGAGTATTTCTGAGGCCTGTACGATTCGCGAGAGGTACTCGAGGATGAGTGCCTTGTAGAACGTGCGCTTGTCCTGCCGATGGAGAGCGGCAATCTGCTCGTCGACGTTCCGGAGGGCTTCGGCGTGGCTTTCGAGGAAACGCTGGCTCCAGCCTTTCAAACCGGGTATCTTGCCCACCCATCGCACCACACGCACGGCAACACCGTTCTTGTAGCCCTGCTTGAGCACACGGAAGGCCAGAAGGCAGAAGGCCGCGATGCAGGCGAGCACGACGGCTACGGTCACGTTGATGGGCAAGTCGCCGATGGCCACCAGGAAGAGGTAGAGGAAGATGGAGGTGAACCAGAGCCAGAAGTGTGCCAGGAAGTGCATCATCGCATAGAAGATGACGGACGAGGTGGCGTGCTGCTTGCTGATATCCTTGGAGAGGGCCATGATGCGGTAGGGTTCGCCCCCGAGGCCTCCGACGGGGGTGGCATAGTTCAGGGCATAGCCGGTGATGGTGAGCCGGTAGATACGCCAGAAGCTGACTTTGCGTCCGTCCTCGCAATTGCCGCAGATGATGGCTCTCCAGGCGAGGGCGTTCAGGGCGTAGATGACGAGCCACACGCCGATAATCGGAATCAGCCAGTAGCCCGCGTGGCAGATGGCTTCCCAGAGTTCGGCAAAACTGACGTCGAAGGTGAACAGCATGATCACCACCGCCGCCAATCCGATGAAGAAGAAGAGGTTGCTCAGTCTTTTCTTAGTCCACGTCATCGGTCTCAGAGTTTTTCAGCTATGCGACGGCAGAACGTCTCATGACGGTGGTTGACGTACCAGAAGAGCAATCCCATGCCTACGGCTTCCCAGATGAAGTTCAGGGCGGGGACGTCGAGCAGGCAGAAGAGGAAGAGCCAGAAGGAGCGGAAGTTGAAGGTCAGCATGCCGTTCCAGGGCATCACTCCGAGCGACTCGCGGTGGATTTCCTCCCGCACGTCGGCGGGAATGTTGTCCGTGCTGCCGAATTTCTCGCGCAGCTTGGCCAGCAGGTGCTGGAACTGAGGGGTCACGTTCTCCTGCTTACGGGTGTAGTCGACGTAGGATTTCTGGAACAGACGCTCGTAGAAGGGAGCGTCCTTCGGTAGCTGGTCGTAGATTTCCTGCTGGCGCTGGGAGTTGTCGAGCTCGCTGCCCTTCTCGCCCTTGAGGAAGAAGAGGTGCACCTGGATGTAGTAGTCGGCCAGGCGCTGCTGACCTCCGAAGCAGTAGAAACCGGAGAAGCATCCGAAGACGAGGAGGCAGATGGAGGCGATGAGCGCATTCTGCGGAGTGTCCTCGATGCCCATCCATCCGAACTCTATCGAGTGGTGGAGGTAGAATCGGTAGACGAGGCAGAGGTAGATGGGCACGAACCACACGAATCCTGCCACTCCGTCGAGTATGCGTCCGATGCGGCTCTTCTTGCCCGTCATGCGAGCCAGCTGCCCGTCGGTGCAGTCGAGGATGTCGGCCACGCAGAGCATCAGGATGGCGATGATGTTGAAGACGAGACCTGCGGTGCCCTCGTAGAAGAAACTTCCGTGGACGAAGAATGCGGCGCTGGCCACACCGATGATCATCGAGAGGATGGTGACGGTGTTCGGATGGATGTTGAACCAGTTGAAGAAGACCGCCCAGTAGTAGCTGAAGGGGCGCACGACGTGGTAGTCGAGCCAATCCTCCGTTTCAGCGGACTTCAGCGTGGCATATATTTTCTCGTTCATATCGGTTTATTTGTTGAGGAACACACGCTTGATGGTATCCACGACGACCTGGATCTGCTCCTTGCGACCGAGTGTGATGCGGAGGCAGGATTCCAGGCCCTTGTCGGTCATGAACTTGATCTTGTAGTTCTGGTCGGCGAGAGCCTTCTGCAGGGCTTCCTTGATTTCTATGGGGTACTTGATGAGGATGAAGTTGGCCACGGACTTGTAGACCTTGAATCCGGGCAGATTGCCGAGTTCTTTCTGGAAGAGCTGGCGGTCCCATTCCATCTCGTCGGCCACGCGGCGGTAGTGCTCGTCGCTCTCCAGTGCAGCCAGCGCTACAGCCTCAGAGAAGCGGTTGAAGCCCAGGTACTTGTTGCTATAGCTGAGGAACTGGTCATGACCCTTGCCGATGAATCCGAATCCTGTGCGCAAGCCGGGCAGGCCGTAGAACTTCGAGAGGGTGCGGGAGATGATGAGGTTGGAGTACTTGTTCACCAGGGGTGCGATGTAGTCGGTGTCGGTGGTGATGAAGCTGGCGTAGGCCTCGTCCACGAGCACCATCGTGTCGCCGGGAATGTTCTCCATGATGCGTCCGATTTCCTCGGAGGTGAGGCTGTTGCCCGTGGGGTTGTTGGGCGATGCCAGCAGGAGCATTCGGGGGTGGATGCGGTTGGTGTACTCGATGACCTCATCGACGTTGTAGGCGAAGGTGTCGCCCGTCTCGTAGAGCGGGTACATCTCGAAATGTCCGCCGCACTCGCCTGCCACGCGGTTGTAGTACCACCAGGAGAATTCGGGGATGAGGATGGTCTTGTTGTCGCCCACGGTGAGGAAGTAGTGGATGGCGTTCTTCAGGATTTCTTCGCCGCCGTAGCCCAGCAGCACCTGCTCCTCGGGCACGCCGTAGATTTCGCTGACGCGCACGCTGATGACACTCTTCTTGCCCTGGTCGTAGATGCGGGTATAGAAACAGAGGTCTTTGGGATCAAAGTTCTTAATGGCATCGAGCACTTTCTGGCTCGGTTCAAAGTTGAATTCGTTTCTGTCGAGAAAGTTCATTGTATCTTGGTTTTTATGTTATTTAATTGAGAATTCGTTGGATATGCTATTCCGCTAATTATGCAGCTTGGTGTTAACATGCAGTTTGGTGTTAAACATGCTGCTTGGTGTTAAACATGCAGCTTGGTGTTAATCATACAGCTCTGCGGGGATGAGTTTCTTGGCATTCTCGAAGTCCTCCACGGTGTCGAGCTCTATGGAGAAGAGCTGCGTGGTGTCCACCACCTGGAACGTGTGGCCTTGGGGAATCAGGCGTTCGAAGGCGCGTTCGTAGAAGACGTCCACGAGTCCTTCGCGCTCGATCATCTGCTCCAGCTCGGGGAAGAGCGCGCTGCTGTATTCGGCCGTCATCTTCTCTATGCCCACGCTCTCTCCGATGGCCTCCTGCGGGGAGCAGGTCTTGCTGATTTCGAGGACCTGGTTCTTGTCGTCCACGATGACCTTGATTTCCTCGTCGCCCAGCTCGTGGCGGTTCAGCGAGAGTGCGCTGCCCTCGGTTCGGAGCAGGGTGGGTATGATTTGCGGGTCGAAGAGGATGTCGCTGTCCAGGAGCAGGAAATCCTGCCCTTCGGTGTAGGGGCGCGTCATCCAGAGCGAGAAGATATTGTTGTTGTTCGCGTAGTCGGCGTTGTGCAGGAAGTGGATGGTCAGGGTGGGGTAGTGCGCCCTCAGGAAGTCGCGCACCATCTCTGCGCGATAGCCCGTGACGACCACCAGTTCGGTGATGCCGGCACCTACCAGGCTGTCCACCGTGCGCTGAAGCAGAGTTCTGGATCCCACGGTCAGCAGGCACTTCGGGCGTTCGTCGGTCAGCGGGCGCAGGCGCTTGGCCATTCCGGCTGCTAAGATTACTCCTATCATAGTGTTCTGAATTGTATTAATTTGCCACCTTATAATATATAAGGCATTCTAAACGGGCGCAAAGGTACAAAAAAAAGTTGAACCAGCGGGTTTGCTGTCCAACTTTTTTCTCTCTATAGCCCCTTTTAGGGCTCATTTTGTACGATATTGCTCAAAAAATCAGATGACGACGGCTGTTCCGCTGGTAGAAACCATGAGCATGGAACCCGACTGCCCCACCGTCTCGTAGTCGATGTCGATGCCCACGATGGCGTTGGCTCCCATCATCTGGGCGCGTTGCATCATCTCGCTCATGGCGGTGTCTTTGGCTTCGATGAGCACTTTCTCGTACTGTCCGCTACGGCCGCCGAAGAAGTCGGTCAGGCTGGCCATGAAATCCTTCAGGACGTTGGCGCCGATGATGGTTTCGCCGGTTACGATGCCCTTGTACTCTCTGATGGGGTGACCCTCGAGGGTCGGAGTTGTTGTGATAATCATTGTTCTATTGGTTTATGGGTTTGATATTTAATTTGAAATTAGGCTTGAATTTTCCGAGTTGCGATTTGAATCTTGAAATAATCGAATTGAGATTTCATTTGCCATTTATGCCTCCTTCTGCATCCGGGTGACCCTGCCGCGCAGCCTTTTTCTGCCAAATTTTGCTTGCCGGAGCGGGAAAATGTGGCAGAGGTGGTACTTTTCTCGCAGAAAATGAGTACCTTTGCGCCCGCAAAAACGAAAAGGAATGCAGATACAGGAACTTCAGGCGCTGTATGCGCGGCATCCCAAGGTGCGGGCTCTCGCACGGGCGCTCAGAAAGAAAGAGGTGCGGCAAATCCGGCTCACAGGACTTCAGGCCAGCTCCGCGGCGCTGGCATTTGCGGCGGCAACTCTCGTTGAGGGAAAGGCGAGCAGTACTTCGGAGGGCGTCGGAGGAGCAAACAACAGCCCGGCCGCCGCCGACAGCCCGTTGCAGCCGCCTCTGCTCTTCATCCTCGACGACCAGGAGGAAGCGGGCTATTTCTACCACGACCTTGTGCAGGTCATGGGTGAGCGGCAAGTACTCTTCTTCCCCAGTTCGTTCCGCCGTGCCGTGAAGTTCGGACAGCGCGATGCCGCCAGCGAGATCCTCCGCACAGAGGTGCTGACGAGGCTGAAACTCAGCGGGACGGAAACACCATCCCCCGTGGAGGAAACTGCCGAGAGTGGGCCTCTCTACATCGTCTCCTACCCCGAAGCGGTGGCGGAGCGGGTGGTGTCGCAACAGACGCTGGACGAGCGGTCGCTTCGGTTGCGGAAGGGCGAGCGTGTGGATCTCAATTTCGTGGAGCAGACGCTGCTGGAGTTCGGTTTCCATCGAACGGACTATGTCTACGAACCCGGTCAGTTTGCCGTCCGCGGCTCGCTCATCGACGTCTTCTCCTTCTCCAGCGAGTACCCCTTCCGCATCGATTTCTTTGGCACGGAGGTCGACAGCATCCGCACCTTTGAGGTCGAAAGCCAGCTCAGCCGACAGCTTGTGGAAGTCATTTCCCTCGTGCCGGAGCTCAGCGGACAGCGCGAGGATAGCGTCTCGCTGGCGACTCTCCTGCCCGGGGAAACAGTGCTCGTGGCCAAGGACTTCGCCTACGTGGCCGAGCGCATAGGGCAGATCTGGCAGGAGGGATTCAGCCAGCAGGCGTTGATAGAGGAGAAAAGTCAGAAGCAGACCTACGCCCTGACATCTTCCGTTAAGGAGGGAAGTGGTATGCGCAACGAAGAGAAGGGCTACTCACAGGGGAGTGGGCTGCGCGATGAGAACTCCGTGTTGCGCAAGGAACTTGAAAAAGAATCAATTCTGATTGATGCTCCCACCTTCGAGCGGGACTTCACCGCCCTCAGGCGTGCCGAACTATCCAACACCGCGCAACCCTCTCCCCTCCAAACAGGAAGAGGTTCGGGGGTGGCCCTTCTTTCCTTCTCCACGACTCCTCAGCCCATCTTTCACAAGAACTTCGACCTCGTTGCCCACACCTTTGAGGACTACCTCCAGAAGGGCTACACCATCTATATCCTGGCCGATTCCCGCAAGCAGACCGACCGCCTGAAAGCCATCTTCGAGGAGCAGGCGCCGGAGCTGCATTTCATCCCCGTTGACAAGACCCTGCACGCAGGATTTGCCGACAACGACCTGCAGATCTGCCTCTTCACAGACCATCAGATCTTCGACCGCTTCCACAAATACAACCTCCGTAGCGACCGCGCCCGTTCGGGAAAGGTGGCCCTTACCCTGAAGGAACTGCAGGAGTTCGAAGTGGGCGACTACGTCGTCCATGTGGATCACGGCATCGGCCGCTTCGGAGGCCTTGTCCGTGTGCCCGTCAACCGCCCCGCTTCCGTTTCCTCCTCCGCCTCTGCTTCCTCCTCCGCCTCCGTTTCCTCCTCCGCCTCAGCTTCCTCCTCGCCCGCCATGCAGGAGATGATCAAGATTACCTTCGACCATGACGACGTCGTCTACGTCTCCATCCACGCCCTGCACAAGGTATCGAAGTACAAGGGCAAGGAAGGCGAGCCCCCGCGCATCAGCCGCCTCGGCACCGGCGCCTGGGAGCGCATGAAGGAGCGTACGAAGACGAAAATCAAGGATATCGCCCGCGACCTCATCCGCCTCTACAGCCGCCGCCGCGAGGAGAAAGGCTTCGCCTATAGCCCCGACTCCTATCTCCAGCACGAGCTCGAAGCCAGTTTCCTCTACGAGGACACACCCGACCAGCTCAAGGCCACGCAGGACGTCAAGGCCGACATGGAGCGCTCGCGACCCATGGACCGTCTCGTCTGCGGCGACGTGGGATTCGGCAAGACGGAAGTCGCCGTGCGAGCCGCCTTCAAGGCTGCTGTCGACGGAAAGCAGACCGCCGTCATGGTGCCTACCACCGTCCTCGCCTACCAGCATTTCCACACCTTCTCCGACCGCCTGCGCGACCTCCCCGTGCGCGTGGATTACCTCAGCCGTGCCCGCACCCCGAAGCAGACGCGCGAAATCCTGGCAGACCTCGAGGCGGGCAAGATAGACATCATCGTGGGCACCCATAAGCTCATCGGCAAGTCCGTGAAATTCAAGGACCTCGGACTCCTCATCATCGACGAGGAACAGAAGTTCGGCGTCGCCACCAAGGAGAAGCTGCGCCAGATGAAAGTCAATGTGGACACCCTCACGCTGACCGCCACGCCCATCCCGCGCACCCTGCAGTTCTCCCTCATGGGTGCCCGCGACCTCAGCGTCATCCAGACACCGCCGCCCAACCGCTATCCCATTCAGACGGAGGTGCACACCTTCTCGCCGGAGATCATTGCCGAGGCCGTGGGCTTCGAGATGAGCCGCAACGGCCAGGTCTTCATCGTCAACAACCGCATCTCCCAGCTGCCTGAGTTGGAGGCGATGATACATAAGTATGTACCCGATGCGCGTGTGTGCGTGGGCCACGGACGGATGCACCCCGAGGAGCTGGAGCGTGTGATGATGGCCTTTGCCGCCTACGACTACGACGTGCTCATCTCCACCACCATCATCGAGAGCGGCCTGGACATCCCCAACGCGAACACCATCATCATCTGCGGGGCCAACAACTTCGGGCTCAGTGACTTACACCAGATGCGCGGTCGCGTGGGGCGGTCGAACAAGAAGGCCTTCTGCTACCTCATGGCGCCGCCCCTGGGAGCCCTGCCGCAGGATGCCCGCCGGCGCCTGCAGGCCATCGAGAACTTCTCTGACCTCGGCAGCGGTATCCACATCGCCATGCAGGATCTGGACATCCGCGGTGCCGGCAACCTGCTGGGCGCCGAGCAGAGTGGCTTCATCGCCGACCTCGGCTACGAGACCTACCAGAAGATTCTTTCCCAAGCTGTCAAAGAACTGAAGAACGAGGAATTCAAGGAACTCTTCGAGCAGCAGGTGGCTGCGGGCGAGGTCACCAGCGGCGAGGATTTCGTGGACGAGTGCCAGCTGGAGAGCGACCTCGTCATGTCCTTCCCCGAGACCTTCGTGCCCGGTTCCACGGAGCGTATGCTGCTCTACCGCGAGCTCGACGGACTAGAGACCGACGAGGCCATAGAGGCGTTCCGCCGTCGCCTGCAGGACCGCTTCGGTTCCATCCCCGAGCAGGCCGAGGAACTCATCCGTGTGGTGCGTCTGCGTCGGCTGGGCAAGTACTTCGGTGCAGAACGCATCGTGCTGAAGAACAACCGCATGCGCCTCTATTTCCTCAAGGAGGAAGACTCTCCCTTCTTCCGTTCGCGCGCCTTTGACCAGTGCATCGCCTACGTCACCATCCATGTCGCCG
>CACXXT010000036.1 GCA_902771725.1 uncultured Bacteroidales bacterium | reverse complement strand
AATATAAATCAACTCATAATGTTCACTAGTTTTTTAAAAAATATTGGCTATGAAATGCCATTAAGCCTCTCTGGTAAAAGTCAGAGGGTCCTCAAATATCTTGCAATGGTAATTAGTAACAAATTGCTCTTCAAGCCGTGCCTCATACTTCTTTTTGCATGGTTGTTTTTCATAAATACATCTGTTGCCCAATCTTTTACATTTAAAGGATATGATGGTGATGACGTGACGTTTGAATTAACTATTAATGTAGGTCGAAAAACTCTGACCGAATAGCTTTATTATGGTAGCACTCTCGTGACTAACCAGACTATGCCATACTATAATTATTACGTATCTTCCGAGTTTGTCAGTTTCAGTAAAGAAAAAGGAGTCGCTGCGCCCAAAAGCGAGGATGAAGATGCCGGTAATAAATCAGTTGTATATATAACACCTCTCGCTATTGGATCGTCTGCCCGAGGAACATCTATTATTTATCTTCAATTTCAGTCAATGATTCAAGGACAAATGATTCATTCACAAATCAAGAAGAAGCTGAAATCATTGGTAGATGCTCTCACGTCTAAAACTACTGCGTCAACTCAGTCAACAATCAAACAACCACGAGCTGTATTTCATGGCACACGTTTTGTAAAATTGCCTGGGAGCGAAATCGAGTTTGGAGCTCAGTGTAATGTTACTGTCTTTAATGCAAAGGGAAAAAAAGTGAGTTTTACGGCATTCTTTGATGGAGCAACTCGTGGAGTCGGGCTTAAGGACTATAATGGCAAGTATTGCACAGGGGATGGACATGTGTGTGCACCTGCGGGAGAGTTTATTTGTAATCCTGAATGGGAGGGGACTCAATGGAGCATGATGACTCAGACAATACCTCTTTCCGAGCTTCATCTTGCGGATGGAAACCATACAATTAATGTGAGGTGGTTTGCCTTTGTTGAAGGAAAAATAGTAGGCAATAGTGATTACCAGACGATTCATTTTACAAAGAAAGGGAATAACGTTTATAACTATTATGTTGAAGGCGGTGAGGCGACTCCCGGTTATTTTGAATGAATCCACAAACTAAGTTTATTATGAGCACACAAGAATTAAATCCAATCACAGAGTTTATCAACTTCTTCAAGAATGTTGATTACGACAAACTATTAGGCTATGCTGGCGGTGCACTTAATGCCATCAAAAATTTTGCTGTAACAGGCAGTAAGGAAACCACTCGCATTATGCTTGAGCTCTATTATGTGATGATGAGCGAACAGACATCCAAGTTTGACAAGTTCCTCATCGGAGCAGCTCTGGCCTATCAACTTATGCCTAATGACTTCATGCCCCAAAGCAAGTATGGGTTGCTGAGTTTCCTGGACAATGCAGGCGCATTGATGTATGCCTACAAGAAAGTTCAGAAAGCAGTAACTCCGGACATCACACAGCAGGTAGAGGATACACTGTGTAGCTGGGGGCGGGCGATGGATGACTTTACGATTATGAAACCTGAAAATGAACGCGTATGAGTTTCAGTGGATCTTTTGAATTAGCTACTATTCGTAGTTTTCGTCTCTATTCTTTCGTGCTAAAATGCACGAAATGGTTTGGAAGTGAAACTGTCGATTGCATGATAAGTGATGAATACGGACGAGTGCAACCGTTCTATTTCAGGGAGCAGACCTTCAAGGCAGGAATGTCCTATCGTTTTGATATGAATACGGTCAACTGGAATTGGTACCAGCATGACTTTTTCGCCATTCTTGGAAAGGATGACAAAATCGTACAGAAGTGGCAGTTGAACATCAAGGAATATGGGCCAGGAGAATGTCCGGATTGTCATGGAAGAGAAGTCTGCAAGTATTGTCGTGGAAATGCTTTTACCGTGGATCTGCAACGTACTGGCGAAATTCGGAATTGTCCTCATTGTGGTGGTACAGGTCGCTGTTATCGTTGCTGGGTCCCTCGCAGAGAATATGGAATCGGTGGACCTCCGACGGGCATAGGTAATGGATATAGATAATAGAATGTTATGGGATTAGTAGGTTCTTTTGAATGGTTCCGTTCGCTACACCAGGGAGGTAAGAAAGCAATTTCTTTCACTCTGAAGTGCGACAACATGATAACCAATGAAATCTTTGATTGTGCAATCATAGATAGTACAGGGCAACAGCCAACACAAGTCCGTCGTCAATTGAAATTAAAACCAAATGAGTCGTTTACTTTCAACTACGACACCTGTGGATGGGACTGGTGTCAGGACGATTACTTCGTGATTCTCGGAAAAGGGGATTCAATAAAGAAACGTTGGGATTTGAACCTGAGGATTTATGCTCCAGGTGAGTGTCCGGAGTGTCATGGTAGCCATAAGTGTGTGCAGTGTAGTGGCAGTGGTGTTCAGAGAAATCCCCAGACACATACGATTTCTTCATGCCAAATTTGTAATGGTACAGGCGAGTGTCAGAAATGCTACATTCCACTTCGACCAAGGAGTAGTCTGTCAAATGTAGTTTATGGCGGTGGTCAAAATCAGAATGTTGGAATGAGTCGCCAACGTAAGATAGAAGCGTTGCGCAGGACTATTGCTGAATTGCAAGCTAAGATAGAACAGGCAACCTGGGACGAAAGGATGATGCGACTGAAGGGGCTGGACGTCTCTGCTCGGATGGCTTATAGCGGTCAAATAGAATTAAAACATGATTACCAGCGGCGGTTGCTACAAGCACAATATGAACTAAGTCAGTTGGAGAGTATGAACCCGTAAAAATGTGTAATATGCAAGAAATATCCTATAATCAATTAATAGATGACGCGAATAAAGGTAATGGATTTGCAATAGCCTGGCTTGGCGTGTATCTCATAGACATAGTCGGTGATGTTAAGGAAGGTTGCAAGGCACTCGTACATGCAGGAGATGGAAAGAATGTCCTGTGGGCAAAAGACGTTATTCATTATTTGCGTTCTTTTACTCCTTGGGAGTTGCCAATAAGCGATCATGCATTGGTGAGTGCGGATGCCATTGAGCAGCTTGAGATTTATGTTTCAGATGGTAATAGATGGGCGATGGCAATACTTGGGTATTTACTTTACCGCGGAACTGTCACACCTCAAATACGTTCAAAAGCAGCCAAATTGCTAAATTGTTCTGCTCATAATGGTTGTCTTTGGGCAAAAGAGTTGGTTGCAGAATATAGCCTTGAAGTATCTGTAGATTTTGACACCGACCTTTTCAAGAAATTTAAGAATATCGATAATAGTAAGTATTGGCTATCAAATTAACATAGGATTATGGTATTAACAGATGTCAGAGCTTTTGTGAAGAACTTGCTCTATAAAAGCAAATATGGATTGACGGAAGAAGAATGCATCAAAGGTATTCAATCCGCCTGTGATTTCTTTGGCATACCTATGCCAAGGACGATAGAAGATATGACTTCTAATCCAGAAGGTGAGACCATGTTCAAGAATTGGGACAGGGATAGAATGGATGACGATGTTCTTTGTTTCGATTTGCAACAGTTAAAAGGATTGGGGGTGAACAACTATACAGGGTTCACGGCAGTCTTTACACATGAATGCGCTCATAGATATTTTCAGAATCGACTTCTGCCAGGTCCAGACTTCGGACAATGGGAAGGTGAACTCGTTGCAGATTATTTTATGGGTGTACGTGCGGCCTTGGAAGGGCAAGACATCTCGTTGATCCTTAGTGAATTGATGAAACAAAGCACAGGATCTGGGACTCATCCAACAGGAAAACTCCGTTGGGAATATGCGACATACGGAAAACAAGAAGGTTACATGCATATAATGCACCGAAAGCCCTTGGACATCGAGGAATACTTTCAATTGTTCCTTGAGTACCGTCAACGTCACATTGATGATCTGAGAAAAGCAGAGCTAAGAGTATACTGATAACAAAGGGGTCACTTCCTGATAGATTCTTCCATAAAGAGGCGTCTATAATAATAAGTTATATAGATTGTTTTGAATATGGAGCGAAGACATATTGTGTTCCTGACTGGTGCTGGTATCAGTGTGGAAAGTGGGCTGACGACATTTCGCGGCAAAGATGGTTTGTGGAATAACAAGAGCTGGAGGTTTTTGGCCAGTACGGAGGGGTATTACAAGTATCCCCAGGATTTCCTAGACTTTTACAACTGGCGTCGGAAGAAACTGGCGGAGGCGGAACCAAATAGGGCTCATCGGCTGATAGCAGAACTGGAACGGGAATATCAGGTGACGGTAATCACCCAGAATGTGGATAACCTGCATGAGCGGGCTGGCAGCACGAATGTCATTCACGTGCATGGGAATCTGACAAAGGTCTGTTCTACGAAGTCTCCTCATGACCCTCGCTTTGTGGAAGACTATCCGCTGACCGAGCCCATTCGGCTGGGGGATAAGGCTGGGGATGAGTCGCAGCTACGTCCTTACACGGTACTCTTTGGCGAACGGGCTCTGAGAATGGAAGAGGCACAGGAGGCTGCTCTCCATGCTGATGTCTTTGTGGTGGTGGGCACGTCTCTGGCGGTTATGCCTGCTGCTGATTTGGTGCGATATGTCTACAAGGAGGTGCCTAAGTTTGTCATAGACCCGAAGGAAGTGATGGCGTGCGAAGCTATGGGCTTTGAGGCTATCCGGGCTACAGCCGGTGAGGGAATGGCTTATCTTGTGGAGAGAATCAAAAGTGGGGCTATTGGAATAAAGGCTTGTAACTGACATGAAATAAATATGAAAAAGGCAGTATTTGCAACGTTACTGACAGCAGGTTTGCTGTTTGCTGCCTGCGGAAATCCGCAACCCAAAGAGGTCGCGAAAGGCGAAAAGAGTTTGAAGTCGGAAACGGTTGTTTCGGAAAAGCAGCTTCTGACCGTTCATGTCTTTCGCTATGATGGAGCGCCCTTGGAGAAAGCACAGTACTTGGCAGATGTGCTGAAAGAGGTGTATCCTGCGGTGGTGCTATCCCGAAATTGAGTAGCTTGAGAAGGCAAAATGCCGGTCTGCAGCCACCTACTATCGACGAAGAAGTGGGTGGCTGCTGTGTAGTGTGTATAGTTATTGAAAAAAGTTTTTGTGCGGAACCATCGTGTTATCGTTTTATTCTGTGCCGCAGTGCCTCCGTGTCCTAACAACAAACAATAGGAAACGTCCCATCGCCTTGGATTACCAGAAAGGTCTATGCCTTCTCTCCGATGATTTTGGCTGTTTAACATATATTAATAGGTAAGGGTGAGCATACACCAATCCTTTTTCCTAATTTTGTGCCCAGAATAACACTTGTCGGCATATTACTTTAGGAACAAACCTACATGAAACATAAACTTGCTTTACTAATCGGCCTGATAGTGACGGCACCGCTCGCGGCAGGGCCGTATGACATCTATAGAGCCACACCGGACTCCGCGCAGTTGTATAGCCCTTTCGGCACGGCCGACGAGGCGTCTTTCCTTCATCCCGCCCGCATCTTCTATCCTGAGACGTGGTTTCATTTCCTCAACGGCAGTGTCCGCCAAGATGGCATAACGCAAGACCTGGAAGCCATTGCAGCGTCTGGCATTCAGGGCATTCAGTTTTTCCACGGAAAAGTGGGCGACCCCGCCGACTGGCCCGGTACGGAGGAACATATTGAATGTCTCAGTCCGAAGTGGGAGGCCCTGGTCAAGCACACGGCTCAGGAGGCACATCGGCTGGGCCTTCGTTTCAGCCTGCAGACCTGTCCCGGCTGGGCCACCAGCGGCGGCCCTTGGATCAAGCCCGAACAGGCCATGCGCCACCTGAGCTGTGTCCGTGCTGACATTCAGGGAGGTGAGCTGATAGACACCCTGCTGGCTCATCCTCATTCCGAGGCCTGGCGCGATTGGCGCGACGTCGCCGTGTTGGCCTTTCCCACTCCGCTCAATGATTCGCCCCGCTTCTGCGACGTTGTCTCAGTCCAGGCCGACGAGCACCCCGACGAATGGCGGCAGTTACTGATAAATAGAAAAGGATTCACCCTTCAACCCACTACGCCCGACCGCCCCCATCGCGTCAGCCTCCGCCTGAAGGACGGGCGCCATGCCCGTAGCGTTGTGTTCAATCCCATAGACAATTTCAACCATGAGTTCGGTGTGCAACCGGACATTCACCTGCGCATCACTACGGCCCGGCAGAAGGTGGTGCTCGATAGCGACTTCCCCCGTGCCAACTGGCAGGACAACCAGCACACGATGACCTTTGCCCTTGCGCCTGCAGACGACGACACCTATATCCTCGAGATTGTCAACCTCCACCCCATGAATCTCTCGAGCCTGCGCTTCTCGACGGCCGCGCGCGGTCACAACTGGGAGATGGAGGCCGGCTGGACGTCGCGCTCCCTGCTGCCTACAATCGCCCTGACCGAAGATGACGCCTGCTTCGTCAGGAGAGAGGACGTCGTCGAACTCACGGGCATGATGGATCCGCAGGGACGGCTGCGCTGGAAAGCCCCACAAGGTCCATGGACTATCCTGCGCATCGGGCATGTGAACACGGGCAGGCGCAATGGACCAGCCCCGGCCGAAGCCACAGGCTGGGAAGTCAATAAGTTTGACACGGCCTATGTCTGCTACCAGTTCCGCAGCTACATCGGGCGACTGGTGGACGGCCCACTGCACGGGCTCGTGAACAATCTGCTCCTGGACAGTTGGGAATGTTCGTCGCAGACCTGGACTCGCTACATGCCACAGGAGTTCCGTTCGCGGCGGCACTACGACCTCACCTCCTGGTTGCCCGCCCTCTTCGGATGGGTGCTCGACAGCCGCGAACAGACTGGCCAATTCCTTTCCGACTGGAGGCGGACACTCAATGATTTGTTCTGCCAGAACTTCTATGGAACGATGGCACGGCTGGCCCGCGAGAAAGGGTTGACCGTCAGCTATGAGACCGCGGCCGGCGACATCTTTCCCGCCGAACCGATGGAGTTCTACAAATACGCCGATGTCCCCATGACCGAGTACTGGCAACCCTTCAGCCATTGGCTCTCCAACCATAATTACAAACCCATCCGCGCCACAGCCTCGGCAGCGCGCATGTATGGCAAGCCCCGTGTCTCGGCCGAATCCTTCACCTCCTTCGATCTCACCTGGGACGAACACTTGAGCATGCTCCGTGAGGTGGCCAATCAGAACATGGTGGAAGGTGTCACTCACACCATTTTTCATACCTATACGCACAACCCCGACGCCGACCGCTATTTCCCCGGCACATCTTTTGGCGGGAATATCGGCACACCCTTCCTGCGCAAGCAGACGTGGTGGCCCTTCATGCGCAGTTTCAACACCTATCTGGCTCGTTGCGCTTTCATGCTTGAACGCGGTCGCCCCGTCAGCTCCGTCCTCTGGTTCTTAGGCGACGAGATTCAGCAGAAACCCGACCAATACGCTGCCTTTCCTCAAGGCTTCAACTACGACTACTGCAACACTGACGCTCTGCTCCACCGCATATCCGTAGAAAATGGTTGTTGGACCACACCCGAAGGCATCACTTATGATGTCCTGTGGCTACCAGAGACCCGACGACTGACGCCTGAGACGCGTCGGCGACTTCAGACACTGACAGAGGCTGGAGGACGGGTGATCACCGACCCCGATGCAGAACACCTCGGACGCCACTTGCAACGACTGGGGCTACAGCCAGACGTCAAGCCGGCCGACATCCGATGGCTGCACAGGCAAATCGAAGGAGCCGACTGGTATATGGTTTGCCCGCAGCAGGAACAGGCGTTTCAGGGCACCGTCAGCTTCCGTCAGACGGGTGGCGTAGAGATCTGGAATCCCATGAACGGGCGCGTACAGACGGCCGAGGCGCGCGCCGACGGAGCCTACACCGATGTCAACCTCTGCCTGCAACAGGGCGAGATGGTCTTCGTCGTCTTCCGGCATGACCGTCAGCTACGTCCTTTCACACCTCCCGCCCTCATCGCGTCTGCCCCGCTCAATGGCCCTTGGACGCTGACCTTCCCGAAGGGCTGGGGTATTGAAGCACCACTGACCCTCAGCCGGATGCAGCCCTGGAAAGACCTTCCCCTCAGCCTCGAGGGAAAAGCCTTCTCGGGTACCGCCACTTATGAGACGGAATTCCGGCTGAAACGCAAGAAGAAGGCATCCCGCTACGTCCTTCAGTTGGGAAACGTCGAGGAGATAGCCGTCGTCAGCGTGAACGGACAGATTGTCGATACGCTCTGGGCTGCCCCCTACGCGACCGACATCACCCGGTATGTTCGCCGAGGCATCAACGACCTTCGCGTTCAGGTTACCAGTACCTGGTTCAACAGGCTCGTCTTCGATGCCGCTTTACCTCAGTCCCAGCGCCGCACATGGGTCATCCACGGACCCTCCGCCCGGCAACCCCTGCGCCCTTCCGGACTCATCGGGCCGGTCAGTGTCAGTGAGTTCTCGACGGGGACGAGTGGGAGAAGGAAAAGTCCTTAGACTTATTCATTTTCGGGGATACAGAGACACAAATGCACGGAGAATTATGGTTGGCGCGTAATGCTCTAATGAACTGATTGGGGCTTTATGTGTCGTGGCGGTGGTGACCGAGGAGCCGCCGGAGAGGGTGCCGTCGACATTGATGCCGCACCAGGTGGTGCCGCCGCTGACGCTGACTCCGCTGCGGACGGTGTAGGAGGAACCTGCGGTCATGCCGCTGGCAGTCATGTAGCAGGCAGAGCCGGAAGTGGAGGGCACGCTGACGGCGAAAAGGCCGTTGCCGCTGGGGTCGAACAGACCGATGGTCTTGCCGCTGACGCTGGCATTGAAGGCGATGCTGGCCTGCTGGCTGCTGCTGGCGGTCTGGGCTGTGCTGCCGCCAATGCCGAAGACGTTGCCGCCTTGGACGTAGATGCTGTAGCCTTCGGCAGCATCGAGTGCATTCTCGGGTGCTCCGGCACCGATGGCTACGACGTTGCCGCCTTGCAGGTAGAGGTTCTTGTTGGCGTCGATGGCGTCGTTGTTCAGGCTCTGTGCGTAGACGTAACCATTCTGGATATAGAGGTTTCCGGCGGCGTTGATGGCATCGTCGTAGGAGTAGACTGCGGTGCAACCTCCGGTGATGTACATATCGGACTTGCCTTCGATGCCCTCTGTGCCGTCGCCTGTTCCGCTGAGTCGTACGGCCACATTGCCGCCGCTGATGGTCAGGATTCCGTCGGCCTTGATGCCTTTTGGCGAGCTGGTGGTGCTCCCGCTGCCAACGCGTTTTCCAGTCGTGGCGACTTCTATGGTGCCTCCGCTGATGGTGAGCTGGCCATCGGCTTTAATGCCCTTGCCGCCGGTGCCTGTGCTTTGGGCGAGGAAATGTCCTCCGCTGATGGTGATGTTGCCGTCGGCCTTCAAGGCGCTGCAGGAGGAATAGTCGGCTTCCGAGGAGTCGTAGACGGCTGCTCCTGAAGTCATTATCACTTGCTTGCCACCGGAAATGAGGATGTCGGCATCGGACTTGATGCCTTTATGGGTGTCGCCGCCCGCATTGATGTGCAGAAGGCCACCGCTGAGGCTGATGCCGCCTTCGCTGTCTATGCCGTCGCCATCGGTGGTGGTGATGCTGACGTAGCCACCGCTGACAACCACGCTGTCGTTGGCGTGGATGCCGTCCTTGGCCTGACTGATGAGGGTGAGGTCGGCACCATCGTGGATCCAGACGAAGTCGTCGGAGCAGATGGCGTGCTTGGTCTCGGAGCGAACGCTGAGGGTGGAGCCTGAGGTGCCGCTGATGAGGAGCTTGCCCTCGCTGAAGATGCAGCCTTTGCGATCCTCGTCGGAGCTGGCGTAGGTGCCGTTGTCGGCGAGTGAGTTGGTGCCTTGGATCTGCAGGTAGCAGCGCTTGGAGGGCTGGATATTGATGGCGGGTGCGCCGACTTTCGTCAGACTTAAATCCTTGAGGATGAGGCCGAATTTCTTGTCGTCCGTGCCATCCTCCATGCGGAACGAGCCGTCGCTGCTGCTGCCCGAGAGGACGTAGGTGACGCCTTTGATGGAAGAAGACACGACCACATCAGCCGAGGTGGCGTTGATGTTCACACCCTCGATCATTCCCTCTATCGTGGCCGTGCCTTCGTTGTAAGTAATATAAATGGTGTGCTCCGTGGTGAAGTTCTCTGCGAAGTTCTCGAAGTCCGCGTCGGCGCTGTCCGTGGGCACGGTTTCGCCGCCGTTGAGGAAAGTGGATTTCTCTGAGGTGTCGAAGGCAACGCTGAATCCCAGCACGTCAGAGGCCGCAGAACTGGATACGTCCACAGAGCCTGCGGGATTGTCTTCGGAACCGCTTCCAGAGTTCCCGTTGATGGTTAGAGGTTCGTCTTCGCTACAGCCACAGAAGAGTGTTGTCAGGGCCATTAAGGCGCAGAAAAAAGCATATTGTACTTTCATAATACAGGTTTCTTTATTGTTTTTTGCGCTGCAAAAGTACGGCTTTCCGTCGAAACTTTCCATCAAAACCCCACGAAAAGCCCCTTTTTCATCACGAACGCAAGAAACCAGAGTTATATCGCCTCAAAAATTTGGCCGTTTGCGAGAAAAGCACTACCTTTGCGGTCGCAAAAAGGCTCCGTAGCTTAGCTGTATAGAGCGTCGGATTCCGGTTCCGAAGGTCGCGGGTTAGAATCCCGCCGGAGTCACACAAGGCTATCTGAGTGGCGCGCGAGGAGGACTACAGTACCTTCCCGCGCGCTTGCTTTAAGAAAGTCTTGCATCTTACATCTCACATTTTACATTTTATTTATATCTTATATTTCATATTTTAAATTCATGACCCGCCTCCTCACCCTCCTCTGCACCTTATTATATATAGGTGCTGCCAGCGCTCAGAGCTGGACAGCCGACAACGGCAACGGCACGTTCACCAATCCGCTGTTCTACGACGAGTTCTCCGACCCCGACATCCTTCGCGTTGGCGACGACTACTACCTCGCCGGGACAACCATGCATGCCGTTCCGGGGCTGGTCATCCTCCATTCCAAGGATCTTGTCAACTGGGAGAACATCAGCTATTGCTTCGACCGCTTTGACTTCCCCGAAGACCGCTTCTCGCTGAAGAACCATCAGGAGATCTACGGTCAGGGCATCTGGGCTCCCTGCATCCGCTATGCCAACGGGCAGTTCTACGTCTTCTCAAACGTCAACGGCAAGGGGTTGCAGTGCTACACGGCCAAGGACATCCACGGCCCCTGGGAGCACCACAACATGCAGGGCAACATCTATGACCTCGGCGTGCTCTTCGACGACGATGGCAAGGTGTATGCCATCCACGGCTACGGCACCGTGAAATGTACGGAGCTGAAGCCCGACATGAGCGGCCCGATAGAGGAAACAGAGCGCGTCATCATCCCCGAAGGCAACGGCGTGGGCGAAGGTCACCATATGTATAAGATCGACGGGATGTACTACCTCATCTCCACGGACTACCGTCCCAACGGGCGTACGCTCTGCTCCCGCTCGAAAAGCATCTGGGGACCGTATGAGACACGCGTCATCACGGCCGACGAGACCTATGGCTACCATGCCGCTTCGCTGACGCAGGTGCCTCGCGGCACAAAGTATCGTATAGGTGAGGACGGCACGCAATTCGGCCTTGGAGGCGTGGACAAAGATGCCACGGCTTGCACCAACGCCCACCAGGGCGGCATCGTCTCCACACCCGATGGTCAGTGGTGGGCACTCTTCATGCAGGATTTCCACAGTATCGGGCGCACCGTATGCCTGATGCCCATGACGTGGACGGACGGCTGGCCGATGGTGGGGCTGGAGAACAACCTGGGACGTGCGCCGCGGACGTGGTTCAAGCCTTCCACAAGCACCGCCCCCGCTGGTGTACAACCCCACGGCCCCTACCAGCGCAGCGACAACTTCGACGGCAAGACCCTCGGACGCATCTGGCAATGGAACCACAACCCCGACGACAAACTTTGGAGCCTCAGCAAAGGACGTCTGCGCCTGCAAGCTCAGCCCGCAGAGCAGCTGATGTGGGCACGCAACACGTTGACCCAGCGTGTCATCGGTCCCAAATCCGTTGTTACCGTGGAACTCAGCGCTAAGGGCATGAAAGACGGCGACGTGGCCGGCCTGGGCAACATCAACGTGCCTTGCTCGTGGATAGGCCTCGTGAAGCGGGGCAACGACCTCACCCTCAGCTGCTATGAGCAACTGATCAACGACACCGTCAGCGTGTCCGTCGGTTTACTCGACGGAAAAATATGGCTCCGCATGAACGGCGACTTCGACCACGACCAGGCGCAGTACGCCTACTCCACCGACGGTCAGAATTTCCAAACCCTCGGACGCATGATGCCCCTGAGCTATCAGCTCATCACCTTCCAAGGTTCACGCCACGCTCTCTTCGCCTTCAACACCCAGGGCCAGCGAGGCGGCTATGCCGAATTTGACAACTTCACCGTCGAAGAACCCTGCGCCGACCGCAGCCATAACATCCCCTACGGAAAGACCTTCCGCATCATCAACAAGGCCACCGGCCGGCCCGCCCTCGCTACGCCGCACGGCGTACTGTACGATACCGACCCCCACAATCCGGGCAAACAGACACAGTTCCGCCTCCTCGACCGTGGCCAGGGACGCGTAGCCCTGCAGTGCATCGACGGCCGTTACCTCAAGGTTTATGGCGAGGGGCTGGCGGGCGACGTCCGCTTTACGGACAATGCCGACGAAGCCGAAGTCTTCCTCTGGCAGGACTATCTGGACCACGACTTCATGCTCTTCTCGCTCCGCAACCACCGCTACATCGGCAAGAGTCCCACCACCGGCAGTCCCTACTCGATGGACTTCGTCGGTCCCGACCCTGCACGGCGCAACGGCGCGGTGCTGCAATGGGAAGAAATGTGGAATTGAGGGTATTTAAACATTAAACTACGGCTGTAGGCCGTGAAACTGAAAGAGATGACATTAGATTCCATTGCGCTGCATCGCCGCAGCATCCGAAAGTACAACGGTCAGGCTGTCAGCCGCGAAGAGCTGGAAGCCCTCATCCGCTTCGCCCAGGAGGCTCCCAGCTGGAAGAACCAGCAGACCTCCCGCTATCACATCGTCGCCTCGCCGGAAGTGCTGGCCGCCGCCCGCCAGTGCCTGCGTGGCAGCAATCCTCAGAAGACCGAGAACGTCGGTGCCCTCATCGTTACGTCCTTCAAACACGATATTGTGGGTCACACACATGGTGTGCCCGACAACGAAGGCGGCAACGGATGGGGGTGGTATGACCTGGGCCTGCAGAACGCCTACTTGTTGCTGAAGGCAGCCGAACAGGACCTCGACACGTTGGTCATCGGCATTCGCGATGCCGGTGAGTTGCGTGCCTTGCTCCAGATTCCGGAGGACGAGACCATAGGCGCTGTCATTGCCGTGGGACATCGCGTGGAGGATGCCCAGCGCCCGCCGCGAAAGCCCCTGGACGAGATTGCCCGTTTCTATTGAATCCGGAAGGAAGTATTAAGAAACAATTCCGGAAGAAGTAATATATAAGGTATATAAGAAACGGATTACACGGACTAAACAGACTCGTTCCTCGTGGTACGAATTCTGTGTAATCCGTGTAATCCGTGTTCTTTTTATTTCGGAGAAGACCTGTTACAGGAGTTTCACGCGGAGCTTTTCAATCATGTCTTTCGTCATGGTCGGCAGGTCGTACTGGGGCTTCCAGTCCCACTCGGAGCGTGCTGCGCTGTCGTCCATGGAGTCTGGCCAGCTCTCTGCGATGCTCTGCTTCAGCGGGTCAACGTCATACACCATCTGGAAGTCCGGTATCACTTTCTTGATTTCGGCGTAAATGGTCTCGGGAGCGAAAGACATTGCTGCCACATTGAAGGCATTGCGGTGGATGAGGCGGCTGGGGTCTGCTTCCATCAGGCTGATGGCAGCGTGCAGGCCGTCGGGCATATACATCATGTCCATCAGGGTTCCTTCCTTGATGGGGCAGACGAACTTCTCGCCACGCACGGCAGCATAGTAGATATCGACGGCGTAGTCGGTGGTGCCGCCGCCCGGAGGTGTCACATAGCTGATGAGGCCGGGGAATCGTACGGCGCGAGTGTCCACACCATATTTGTGGAAATAGTAGTCGGAAATCAGCTCTGTGGTGACCTTGCTGACACCATAGATGGTGCGCGGCCGCTGGATGGTGTCCTGCGGCGTACCCACGTGCGGCGTGTTGGGACCAAAGCTGCCGATGCTGGAGGGGGTGAAGACGGCACACTTGTTCTCGCGGGCCACTTCCAGAATGTTCCAGAGTCCATCGATACCGATACGCCATGCCAGACGGGGTTTCTGCTCGGCCACGACGCTGAGCAGGGCTGCGAGGTTGTAGATGGTGTCGATATGATATTTGCTGGCGACTTCTTTCAACTGCTCGCCGTTGGTGACGTCGGCAATAGCGGAAGGACCGCCTTCTGCGAGTTCTCCCTTGGGTTCTGCACCGGGGATATAACCTGCGACCACGTGGTCGCCACCGTAGCGCTTCCTGAGTTCAGTCGTAAGTTCAGAGCCGATTTGACCCGTGGAACCGATAACGAGAATATTTTTCATTTTTACAACTAGTTAGTAGGGTTGTGAGTAACCTAAGTTTTTCGGGTGCAAAGATAAGGATTTTTTGGCACGAAATGCTCTGATTCCACGGAATATTTTCAATAAAGACCACAAAAAGAAGGAAAAAAGGGAGTCTGAAAGCCAAAAAACCGCATAATTCGTCTCATCAGTGCCTAAAAATGCTTAACTTTGCAGCCAGAAAGTTCTTCTTTGAACCTCTGAACGTTCATCTCATAAACGCTAAACTAAATAAAAGACCTAAAACACTAAACTATGTACGGAAAAATGCAAGAACACCTTCAGCAGACGCTGAAGGAAATTCGCGAGGCCGGTCTCTACAAGGAAGAGCGCCTCATTGAGAGTCCACAAGCAGCTGCCATCCAGGTGGCCGGTAAGGAAGTGCTGAACTTCTGTGCCAACAACTATCTTGGCTTGAGCAACAATCCCCGTCTCATCGAGGGAGCCAAGCGAATGATGGATCGTCGCGGCTACGGCATGTCCAGCGTGCGCTTCATCTGCGGCACTCAGGATATCCACAAAGAACTGGAGGCAGCCATCAGCCGTTTCTTCAAGACCGAGGACACGATTCTTTACGCAGCCTGCTTCGATGCCAACGGCGGTGTCTTTGAGCCGCTGCTGACAGAGGAGGATGCCATCATCAGCGATGCCCTGAACCATGCCAGCATCATCGACGGCGTGCGCCTCTGCAAGGCCAAGCGCTACCGCTATGCCAACGCCGATATGGAGGACCTGGAGCGTCAGCTGCAGGCCGCACAGGAACAGCGTTTCCGCATCGTCGTGACCGACGGCGTCTTCTCCATGGACGGCAACGTAGCTCCGATGGACAAGATCTGTGACCTGGCCGAAAAATACGATGCCCTTGTCATGGTCGATGAGAGCCACAGTGCAGGCGTGGTCGGCAAGACTGGTCGTGGCGTCAGTGAGTTCTACAACACCTATGGCCGCTTGGACATTTATACGGGAACGCTGGGCAAGGCCTTCGGCGGTGCCATGGGCGGTTTCACCACGGGCCGCAAGGAAATCATCGATCTGCTGCGTCAGCGTTCACGCCCGTACCTGTTCTCCAATTCGTTGGCTCCTGGTATCATCGGTGCGTCACTGGAGGTCTTCAAGATGCTGGACGAGAGCAACGAGCTGCACGACCGCCTGGTTGAGAACGTCACCTACTTCCGCGACAAGATGATGGCCAGCGGTTTTGACATCAAGCCCACGCAGAGTGCCATCTGTGCCGTGATGCTCTACGATGCTCCTCTTTCGCAGCGTTTCGCAGCCCGTCTGCAGGAGGAAGGCATCTATGTCACTGGTTTCTACTATCCTGTGGTGCCGAAGGGTCAGGCTCGTATCCGCGTGCAGATCAGTGCCGGTCACAATCGCGAGCAACTCGACAAGTGCATTGCTGCCTTCATCAAGGTAGGCAAGGAACTGGGAGTGCTGAAGTGAATAGGCTGCGACATGTCGCAGCACAGACAACCAGCACCAAGGCGATTGGACTTTTGAACTGAGGTGCCGGCGATAAAACGAAGGGGGCTGTTGGCCCCCTTCTTTCGTTATCAGTCTACGTAGTAGATGCGTTTCACGCGAGGCGAGACGCCCGTAAGGATTTCGTATGGGATGGTGCCGATGGCCTCAGCGAGGACGGAGGGC
This sequence comes from uncultured Bacteroidales bacterium, assembly GCA_902771725.1. Lineage (GTDB taxonomy): Bacteria > Bacteroidota > Bacteroidia > Bacteroidales > Bacteroidaceae > Physcousia. The sequence goes on along the minus strand of CACXXT010000036.1, from coordinate 17,726 downwards.
GGCAGTTCGGGACCGAAGATGACGGCGGAGTCACCCTCCTGGCAATCGATGTCGGTCACGTCAATCATGCACACGTCCATGCAGATGTTCCCCACATAGGGCGCCTTCTGGCCGTTCACCAGGCAGTAGGCGTTGCCATTGCCAAGGTGGCGGTTGAGGCCGTCGGCATAGCCGATGGGAAGTGCTGCGATGCGGCTGTCGCGGGTGAGGTGTCCTTTGCGGGAGTAGCCTACGGTCTCCGTGGCCGGCACGTCGTGAATCTGCAAGATGGTGGTCTTCAGTGTGGAAATGGGGGTGAGGGGAGAGTGCCCGTTTTCACTTTCCCGCTTTTCATTTTCCAGGGGATCCACACCGTACAGTCCCAGCCCCAGCCGGACCATGTCGCAATGCCGCTCGGGGAAGTGCTCTATTCCGGCGGAGTTGCAGATATGGCGCAGGATGTGGTTGGGGAAAGCGGCCTGGAGTTCGTCGGCTGCTTGGCAGAAGAGGTTCCACTGCTGGAGGGAGAAGGCGTCGAAGTCCTCGCTGTCAGAACCCACGAAGTGGCTGAAGATACTGCGGGGGATGAGTGCCTTCTGGGTCTTCAGGCGCTGTATGAGCTGAGGTATCTCGCGCTTGGGGTCGAATCCCAGGCGGTGCATTCCGGTGTCCAGTTTAAGGTGTATGGGGAAGTTCGTGATTCCTTCGCGTTCAGCGGCGTGGATGAGTGCGTCCAGCAGCCGGAAACTGTAGACCTCCGGCTCCAGATGGTTTTCGAAGAGTGTGTGGAAACTGGAGAACTCCGGATTCATAATCATGACATTCGCGGTGATTCCAGCCCGGCGCAGTTCCACCCCTTCGTCGGCCACGGCCACGGCGAGGTAGTCCACACGATGGTCCTGCAGCGTCTTGGCAATTTCCACGGCACCGGCTCCATAGGCAGAGGCCTTGACCATGCAGACCATTTTCGTCTCGGGCTTCATGAAGGAGCGATAGTAGTTCAGGTTCTGTACCACGGCCGAGAGGTTCACTTCGAGGGTCGTCTCGTGGACTTTCTGCACCAAGGCATCGGTGATGCGGTCGAAGCGGGCCAGGCGAGCTCCCTTGATAAGGATCACACGATTGCTGAGTGTTGCGAAGACAGGGGAGGCGAGGAAGGCGTCCACAGAAGGATAGAGCAGCAGTTTTCCGGCCTGGTTCAAGGGTGATTCTCCTTTGGCGTTTGCCATCCCTGCTGTCACTTCGTTGCCGATTCCGATGAATTCGTCCACGCCATAGCGTTCCACGAGTTGGGAGACCTGGTTGTAGAGTTCGGTCAGGGTGAGTCCGGTTTGTTTGATGTCAGAGAGAATGAGGGTACGTTTGCGTCCGGCAGCATCGGGTCGGCGCCGCATGAAGTCCAGTGCTATCTCTAGGGAGCCGAGGTCGCTGTTGCAGGTGTCTGTGATGAGAGTGCAGTCGCCTCGTCCTTCCTTGACTTCCAGTCGCATGGCCACGGGCTCGAGTTGTGCCACTCGCTTTCGGATGACTTCTTCCTGGAGCCCCAGATAGCGGCAGACGCAGATACAGTGTATGGCGTCTTCCTGACTGGCGGTGTCCAGGAAGGGAACGTCGAAGTCGGCTCTGTGCCAACCGATTAGTTCGCCTCGGAATCCGCTTTTGCGGATGCTCTCGACAATCATCTCGTCGTCAGCATTATAAATAAGAACACGCGCGTTGCGGAACAGGCGTAGCTTCTCGCGACACTTCTCTTCGCGGTCGGCGAAGTTCTCGTCGTGAGCCGATCCCAGGTGGGTGAGCACGCCTATGGTGGGCTGGATGATGCCCTCCAGTGCCTGCATCTCGCCGGGTTCGCTGATACCCGCCTCGAAGATGCCGATTTGTGTCTGCTCGGAGAGTCGCCAGACGCTGAGTGGCACGCCGATTTGTGAGTTCCATGAGCGCGGTGAGCGGGTGACGTTGAAGTCGGGCGAGAGTAGCTGGTAGAGCCACTCCTTGACGATGGTCTTGCCGTTGCTGCCGGTGATGCCGATAACGGGGATGTCAAATTCCTCGCGGTGGCGCTCTGCCAGTCGTTGCATAGCCTTCAGGGGTGAGGGCACTTTCAGGTAATTGGCGTCGGCCTCTGGTGCTTCGGGCACCTGGCTGACGACGAAATTGCGCACTCCTCTGCGGTAGAGCTCGCCGATGTATCTGTGGCCGTCGTTCTTCTGGGTTCGTATGGCAAAGAAGAGTGACTCCTCGGGGAAGGTCAGCGAGCGGCTGTCTGTCAGAAGCCAGTCGATGTGTCCTTCGGCTTCGCCGATACGGTGGGCGCCGATGAGGGTGGTGATTGTTTCGATTGAGTAGGTCATGGGGAATTCCCGGCGGGAAAACCGCCGGGCACACTATTTAAAGATGGATGTTATTATAAAAATGGATGTTATTATAAAGATGGATTATATATTAGAGATGGATGTTATACTTGATGGAAGGTCAAAGTTCGATGTTGTATTTGGAGAGGAGCTCGCTCAGGCGTTGCTGGGTCTGCTCGTGAAAACGCTGAGTGGCGGGGGAGTTGGGATCCTCCGGGCGGTGGAGGAAAGCCTTGCGGATGGGTTCGTAGTCGCTGAGGTAACGATGGGTCTCTGCATCGAGGAAGCGGTCAACGAAGCGCTCCCAGATGTAATCGATGGCTTGTTCGGACGGGTGGAGCATATCTTCTGCATAGAAGCGGTAGTCGCGCAGTTCGTCGAGTTGGATTTCGTAGGCAGGGAAGTAGCATACTTGCTCCGGGCGTTTCTGCTGCACGGCTTCCACAGCCAGCAGCAGTGCGGCCTTCGCCAGTCGGCTCTGGTGGAAACCATACTTGGCATAGCGGTAGGGGGAGACCGTCAGAATAACCTGCGCTTTTGGGAAGAGCTGGCAGATGCTCTCCAGGATGGTGGTCATCTGTTCCACGGACAGGTCTCGCTCCTGGAACTCAGCCTGCGGGCGCTTGTGGCAGTTGCCGACCACCATCCCCTGACGCTCATAGTAGTGGTTGGTTCCCAGGGTGATGATGACGACGTCCGGTTTCCATTCGAACAGGCGGCCTCGAGCCGAAAGGAGTCCTGCTTTGCAGGCTTCCAGCGAGGATGCGTTCTTGGAACTGTCTGTGAGCCAACAGTGCCAGCGGTGGTCTTCGTCCTCAAAATAGAGTGGGGCATAAGTGGGGTTCTGCGTCAGCACTTGCAAGATGCTGAGCGGGTTGTATAGAACTCCGAATGGGTTGACGAGTGCGGGCAGTCCGCTCTGCCGCATACGTTCACCGATGTGCTGTGCGAAGCACGAACCGATGAAGGCGATACGGTTTCGGAGGCCGATGAGCCTCTCGGGAGCCGTGATTTCGATGGTCGTTTGCAGTTTCATGCTGCAAAGGTAGGGATTTTTAGGCACGGATGACACGGATTACGCGGATTTTTGCTTTGCAAGGTTCTTTTTTCTCATTTTTTTCACTCTGAAATGTAATAAATCTGCATAATCCGTGTCATCCGTGCCTAAAAATGATTACCTTTGCAGCCGAAAAAGAAACTGCATGGAAGAAACAAACGAACAATCATACTCCCTGCTCGAGGGAATTCAGTTTCCTGCCGACCTCCGTCAGCTTCCCTTGGAACAGCTTCCGGAAGTGTGCCGCGAGTTGCGTCAGGATATCATCCATGAGCTCTCGGACAACCCTGGTCATTTTGCCTCCAGTCTGGGTGTGGTGGAACTGACCGTGGCGCTGCACTACGTCTTCGACACGCCCTACGACCGCATCGTCTGGGACGTAGGTCATCAGGCCTACGGGCACAAGATACTGACGGGCCGTAGGCTGGCCTTTCGCACGAATCGCCACCTGCACGGCATCAAGCCCTTCCCCTCGCCGGAGGAGAGCGAGTACGACGCCTTCACAGCCGGCCACGCTTCCAATAGCATCAGCGCTGCCCTGGGTATAGCCCTTGCAGCCAAGGCAAAGGGCGAACGGCGCCGCGTCGTGGCCGTCATCGGTGACGGGGCAATGAGTGGCGGTCTGGCCTACGAAGGACTGAACAACGCTGCCAATACACCCAACGATGTACTTATCATCCTGAATGACAACAACATGAGCATCGACCATAGCGTCGGTGGTATGAAGAATCTGCTGCACCGTCTGCAGACCAGTTCCACCTACAACCGGTGGCGTGATCGCACGGCTCGCAAAATGGTTTCGTGGGGTTGGATCGATGAGGAGCGCAAGAAGAGCATCATCCGCTTCAACAACTCGCTGAAGAGCATGATCACGCGCCAGCAGAATATCTTCGAGGGAATGAACATCCGCTATTTCGGTCCTGCCGACGGCCACGATGTCATCGAGCTTGTGCGCACCTTGCGCGCCATAAAGGATATGCGCGGTCCCAAGCTGCTGCACATCCACACCGTCAAAGGCAAGGGCTTCGAACCGGCCGAGCAGGGTGGGGCCGTGTGGCACGCGCCCGGGCGCTTTGATCCCCTCACGGGCGAGCTCATCAAGACCGACGAGGCAGGACTGCCGCCCAAGTTCCAGGACGTCTTCGGCCACACCTTATTAGAACTCGCGCGCGTGAATGACAAGATTGTGGGTGTCACACCTGCCATGCCCACCGGCTGTTCCATGAATATCATGATGGAAGCCATGCCCCACCGCGCCTACGACGTCGGCATCGCCGAGGGCCATGCCGTGACTTTCTCCGCCGGAATGGCCAAGGACGGTCTGCTGCCCTTCTGCAACATCTATTCCAGCTTTGCGCAGCGGGCCTACGACAACATCATCCACGACGTCTGCATCTCGCGCCTGAACGTGGTGATGTGTCTGGACCGCGCAGGCCTTGTCGGCGAGGACGGCCCCACGCACCATGGTGCCTTTGACCTCGCCTTCCTGCGTCCTATTCCGAACCTCACGGTCTGCTCCCCTATGGACGAGCAGGAGTTGCGCCATATGATGTATACAGCCCAACTGCCCGACCGAGGTCCCTTTGTCATCCGCTATCCTCGCGGGCGTGGCAGCTGTAAGGAGTGGGAATGCGCGATGCAGGAAATCCCCGTCGGCCGCGGACGCCGCCTGAAGGACGGTTCGGACGTGGCTCTGCTCACGCTGGGTCCCATTGGAGTGGAGGCCGTGGAGGCCGTTCGTGAGGCCGAAAGCGAGCGCCCCGGATTCAGCATTGCACACTACGATATGCGATTCCTTCGTCCTCTGGACGACCGCCTGCTCACGGAGGTCGCTGCCCGCTTCCGCCGCATCGTCACCGTGGAGGACGGCGTGCGTCAGGGTGGATTCGGCACTGCCGTACTTGAGTGGATGGCAGACCATGGAGCCAACTGCCGCGTCACGCGTCTGGGGCTGCCCGATGAGTTCGTGGAGCATGGCTCCGTGGCGGAGTTGCGCCACCTCTGTGGCATCGACCGTGAGGGAATCAAGCGGGCGCTGCTCAGCTGAAAATAACCTAATACTCCCATCCTATGAAGATCATCATCGCCGGCGCTGGCGCCGTAGGCAGCCACCTCGCTGCCTTGCTCTCCAAAGAAAATCATGATATCGTGGTTCTCGACTCCGATGCGGACAAGCTTGCCCATGCCACGGACGGGCTGGACTTGATGACGATGGCCGTCTCGCCTACCAGCATCAGCGGCCTCAAGGAAGCCGGCACGCCCCAGGCAGACCTCTTCATTGCCGTTACGCCCTCCGAGACGCAGAACATGACCTGCTGCATCCTCGCTCATTCCTTGGGAGCCAAGAAGACCGTGGCCCGCATCGATAATGCAGAGTACGTCGAGGAACGCAACTTCGAGTTCTTCCAGCGAATGGGCATCGGTTCGCTCATCTATCCCGAGCTGCTGGCAGCCCAGGAGATTGTAGACGGAGTGCGCCGCTCGTGGGTGCGTCAGTGGTGGGAAGTCCACGGAGGAGCACTCATCATCCTGGGAATCAAATTGCGCGAGGAAGCCACTGCGCTCTATGGACAGCAGCTGAAAGACCTCTGCCCGCCCGATTCGCCTTATCACATCGTTGCCATCAAGCGAGACGAGGCCACCATTATCCCCGGCGGTTTCGATGAACTCAAGCTAGGCGACATCGCCTACTTCATGACCACCAAGAAGTTCGTCCCCACTATCCGACGTCTCGTCGGAAAGGAGAGCTATGCCGACGTCAAGCGGCTGATGATCATGGGCGGTGGACTTATCAGCGTGCAGACCTGCCACCTGTTGCCCGACTATATGGAAGCCAAACTCATCGAGCGTGACCTCCAGCGTTGCCACCAGCTGGGCGACCTGCTGGATAACGACGACGTCATGATCATTAATGGTGACGGGCGCGACATGACCCTGCTCACCGAGGAGGGTATCCGTCAGACACAGGCCTTCTGCGCCCTCACAGACGACACCGAGGAGAACATCCTTGCCTGCCTGGCCGCTAAGCGCATGGGGGTCCGCAAGACAGTCGCTCTCGTGGAAAATACGGACTACATCACCATGGCCGAGAAGCTGGATATCGGGACAATCATCAATAAGAAAGCCATAGCCGCCGGCCATATATACCAAATGATGCTGGCCGCCGATGTAGCCAGCGTAAAGAGCCTGACCATCGCCGATGCCGACGTGGCGGAGTTCGTGGCCGTGGAGGGTTCCCTCGTCACCCGCGAACCTGTGATGAAACTGGGACTTCCCAAGGGCATCACCATCGGCGGCCTCGTGCGCGACGGCATAGGACAGCTCGTCAGCGGTCGCACTCAGATCCTACCTGGCGACCTCGTCGTGGTTTTCTCGCGCACAGCACTCTTCAAGCAGCTTGATCACTTCTTCGGAAAACCCCACCGCGGCCTGCTCGATGTCTTCCATTAGAGAGAATCCTGAAACCGTGGAATCTTCGGATTCGCCGGAAATTCAGGAATTTATATCCAAACAACCATAAAAAAACAAATGAAAAGCAAAAAACAAACTCAAACCTCCATCTCCCAACAAGGGGGAGTCGGGCGGAGGGTCGTCACTTTCCGTCGTTTCTCGCGCGGAAGCTACGCCGCCTTCGCCTGTCTTCATCGTGAAGTGCGCATCGGAGTGCTCGCCATTGGCATGCTCTCCAGCGTGAATCTTCCTAAGGTAGAAGCTGCCCAGCCCACCATCGTCTCTGCAGCATCGGACTCCACCGTCATCGCTTCCGACGAGGATCTTGCGGAAGTCACCGTCGCAGGAACCATGTCGCCGCTGAGCGCCCTGCAGAGCGCTCGCATCGTCGGTGTCATCACCCGCCAGCAAATTGAATCCTCGGCGGTACAAACCGTAAACGACCTTCTCAAAACAGCCGTCGGCGTGGATGTCCGTCAGCGCGGTGGCTTTGGTATTCAGACGGACATCAGCATCGATGGCGGCACGTTCGACCAAATCACTCTTCTACTGAACGGCGTCAACATCTCTTCCCCACATACAGGACACCTCGCCGCTGACTTCCCCGTCAGCCTCAGCGACATCGAGCGCATCGAAATCCTCGAGGGCGCTGCCTCCCGTGTCTATGGCGCCTCCGCTTTCGGAGGGGCGATAAATATAGTGACAAAGAAAACAGACTCTCCCCCCGCCCTCCCTGTTAGGGAGGGAGCAAATACCAATGACCGCAGGTTTTCTGTTGAAGGCGGCGTTTTTGGAGGTTCCTACGCCACCTTTGGTGCCGATGCCCACGTTTCCTTTCGGAGAAAAATAGCAGACTCTAAAGTATCCGCTCCCTCCCTAACAGGGAGGGCGGGGGGAGAGTCTTTTCCCTCCTTATCAGTGAGGTTGGGGGGAGAGTCCATCCGCTCCGATGGTGCTACTACCAATTCCGATTTCCATCGCGGCAACGCCTATTTCAACACTCGTTATGATGCAGAGGACTTCGGAGTTCACTTCCAGGCTGGCTATAGTCAGAAGTCCTACGGTGCCAACACCTTTTATTCCGCTGCCTACCCTAACCAGTATGAGCGCAACCGCCGTCTCATCTTTTCTCTTGGTGCCGAGACCAAGGGGCGCGTGCGCCTGCGCCCTGAGATTTATTGGAACCGTCTCGTGGACAACTTTGAACTCATCAGGGGTACCACCACCGGTGAGAACTTCCACCGCACCGACGTGCATGGAGCCCGTGTCACAGCAGACATCCGTTGGACTGCCGGCCGCACGGCCGTGGGAGCAGAAGTGCGAGAGGAAGGTATCTATAGCACCTCGCTCGGACTGCCCATCCAGGGAACCCTCGTTCACAAGGTTCCAGGTGAAGACGTTTATTATAAGAATCATGATAGCAGGACTAATCTGAGCTTCAACGCAGAGCACACGCTGGTGCTTCCCCGCTTCACCGCCAGCGTGGGCGTATTGGCCAACAAAAACACCCGCTTCGATGGTCACCTGCGTCTCTATCCAGGTGTGGATCTTGCCTATACGCCTTCCAACCACTGGCGCGTCTTTGCCAGTTATAACAAGGGTTTTCGATTGCCCACATTCACGGATCTCTATTATAAAAGTCCCACACATGAGGGCAATATGGGAATGCGTGCCGAGGAGAGCCACAGCTTCCAACTTGGAGCTAAAGCCAGCTATCGCTTCGGCGAGGTGACTACCAGCTACACTCTGAAAGGTTTTTACCATAGGGGTGCGAATATGATTGACTGGGTGATGTACACTGCCGACGATGTTTTCCACAGTGCCAATTTCGACCTGGACAACATGGGTCTGCAGGCTCAAGTCACTGCGAGCTACAAGCGAGTGCTGCTGAACCTCGCTTATGCTTACATCCATCAGCATCGCCACGATGACATCGATATCTTCAAGTCCAACTACGCCATGGAGTATCTGCGCCACAAGTTCGTCTGTACGCTTAATCATCCCATCATCTCGCACCTTAGCGCCTCCTGGACCTTCCGTTGGCAGGATCGCATGGGCAGCTACCTCCTCTATGAGAACGCCAAGTCTACCGGTCGGCTCGTGGACTATGACCCCTATGCCACTCTGGATCTGAAGCTTCGCTGGGTTGGACACCACTATGAGCTCTGGGCAGAGGGAACCAACCTCACCAACCACCGCTACTACGACCTCGGCAACATTCCTCAGCCCGGTATCGTTGTTCTCGCTGGTTTACGGGTGATGTTCTGACTCCTTTCCAGGGTAGGGGAGGAATGGTCTTGTTAAAAATAGACAACCAGCGACTACTGTCTTTTATAAAAATAGACCGAAAAATTTGGTCGTATGAAGAAAAAGGTGTACTTTTGCAACCGTTATGATACGAAACTTCCTTGTTATCCTGCTCCTGTTTCTAGAAACTAGTTTGGCTTCCGCACAGGTACCAACGGGTCTTAGTGAGGCTACCGTAAGGTGCCTTGATGATTTCTCGGAGGCACCATCTGCTGCCGCAGCAAACCACTTCTTCAGTCAGCTCCTCAGCGAGGAGTTCGTCACGGAACCCATTCATTTCGATTCCTCGGTACCCGAGGATACCCTTTGTGCCCAGGTCTGGTATTGGGCAGCGGAATATTATTATGCAGCCCAGCACTATGCGCAGTCTGAGGCGTACGCCCTACGGGCCCTGCCCCTGTTGAAGCAGGGCGGCGACGAGTCTACATTGGCGGACTGCCTGAACATACTTGCCATCGCCAATACCCGCTTGAGCCGCTACGAACGAGCTGTGGATTTTGCGCGTCAATGCTATGAGCTCGATGAACGTAGCGGCGATGCCGAACGTATCTCTATGAGTCTGAGTAATCTGGCCGGCCTCTATATGAGTGCCGGCCAGCCCAAGGAAGCGGAGCAGTATGTCGTGCGCGGACTAGAGATGGCGCGCCAGTCTGGTCTGGACCATCGCTTGGCTGTGGTGCAGGGTATGGCTTCGGAAGTATACCATGCCCTAGGGCAGGACACCCTCGCCGTAGACTTCGCAGAGGAGGCTTATCAAACCGAGCTGCGGCTGCAGCGACCACATAAGGCCATGATTCGTCTCTCGCAGAAGGCCACCGCACTGGCTGGCATGAAGCGATACCCAGAAGCCCGCGATGCGCTGCTTCAGGCTATCGCCTTCTTTCGGCAGCACGAAGGATTGCGTCAGTCGCTGGGCATCAGTCTCAACAAACTTGGACTGGCCTACATCGGGCTGAACCAGACCGACAGCGCCGTGGGCAGTTTCCGGGAGGCGGCTGCCATCTTCCAGGAGCTGGGAGACCATTACAATGAAATGCATGCCCGACAAGGACTCTACGAAACACTTTGGGACAGTCAGCCTGACAGTGCCCACGAGGAATTGAAGCGCTTCAACGCACTGCGCGACTCCGTGTATGACCTCGCTTCAGCCGAGAGTCTCTCGCGCTTCAATGCGGAATTCGGTAACGACTTCCTGAAGCGGCAGAACGCAGCCGAGCGTGCTGCCCGTAACAAGATCATCGCCGTGTCGGTGATACTCTTTGTCCTGTTGTCCATCGCTACCTTGTGTTTCTGGAGATATCGCCGCCGTCAGCTTCAGCGGATTCGTCAGTTGCTGACGGATCTCGAAGCCTCCCATCTGGCTCCACAGCAGGAGACTGCAGCACCCGATACCGAGACAGCCTCGGCAGACGTACCCGTGAAGTCTGCCGTCGATTCCTTTTTGGGCGAGGTCAATGCGGTGGTCATGCGCCTGATGCCTGAAGGCCAGCTGGACAACGCCCGTGTGGCAGCCGAACTGAATCTCAGTCCTTCGCAGTTCCGTCGTCGCCTGCAACAGGCCTCAGGACTCACCCCGGCGAACTATGTACTCACCGTCCGTATGGATGAGGCCAAGCGGTTGCTGGCGCAATATCCTAAATACAATATCAATGAGGTAGCGTTGCGCTGTGGCTTTGCCGACAACGCGCATTTCACGCACGTCTTCCAGCGACTTTTCGGCATGACGCCCTCTGAATACATCACCCGCTCCGACTCCTGACGCTTTCCCCTCTTTTATCGTTTCAGTCCTGCTTTGCAGGAGCAAAAGTGGCATTTTTCTTCGGTTTTTAACTGATTGACAAGGGGAATGTTAAAAACAGACAATATTTTGTAAGGAATCGACAATATATAATTGGCAAAAAGGCCTTATCTTTGCAGCGCAGAATATGCAAAATAGCTGTAAAATAAGCAAAATTTTTTGCCAATGAACAAGTTTGAAACAATCGAGAAGCATCTTAAAACGCTGCAACCCAGCGAACTCGAGCAGGAGTTCCTCGCTGGGGTTGACGATGCTGTCGCTGCCCTCATGCCGTTAGGTCATCTTGACGTAGAAAGCGTGGCTGCAAGCCTGTCCATTCATTCTGCCTGTTTGCGTAGGAAATTGAAAGTAATCACAGACCTGACGGCTAGCAATTACTTCAATGTGCTGCGCTTTCGCAAGGCTGTGGCCCTGTTGGATCTTTGGCCTCGCTACACCATCACCCAGATTGGACAACTCTGCGGCTTTGCCGACAACGCCCATTTTACCCATGCCTTCCATCGCTGGATGGATACCTCACCCAGCTGCTTTGTGGCCAAGGGGAAATAATTCGAGAACGTGAACAAAAACTATATTATTCACCAATAAACTCTATTGTTTATGCGAAAACTTTTATCATTAATCACGATGCTCTGCGCTGCGATAGCGGTGCAGGCACAGAGTTGGGCAGCGCCGGCTGATAAAACGTATCCCGGTGAGACCGTTGTCTACGCCAGTCTGACTACTAATTTGGGCACAGCCTCGCAGTTCACCATTGGTGCATTCATCGAGGATGTGTGCCGTGCATCGGCCACCTCTCAGACTGTCAACGGCAAAACAATCTTCACCCTGCGTGTCCAGGGTGGTAATGACGATCTGGGCAAACCCATCTCCTTCAAGGCGTTCTACAGTGGAAACGGTCTGGAGTATGAATTGACTCCAACCATCAATTATGACGGTGAGACGCCACAGTACCCCTCCAACGCCGTAGAGCTGACGTTGAATGCTGCCACCAGTGTTGCCATCAGCGTCATTGAGGTTGGAGTTGGTGAGACCGTGAACCTGCTCGACTACATCACGAAAACGCCCGTCGACGGTGTACTGCCCATTGGCTATTCTTGGGATTTGGGAAACTCTGCGGCCTTAGCCTCTTTAAACGGCGATGAGTTGACGGGTGATGCCGTGGGCAATGGTCCCATTCAGCTGGTCGCTGGTAATCTCAGTGCTGTGCCTACAGTGTTAGCCGCTGGCAACATCAGTGTAGTGCGTCACATCCAGTCCATCACTATCACAGAGGAGACCTACGTAATTGACCGCACTGAAGCTGGCATCCTGGACAAGTACATTCCCACCAAATTCACCGTGGATCCATTTGACCATACGGATGAAATCCTCTATGAGATTGGTGACCCCAGTGTCCTGACCTGGAACTCAACCGACGGCTTTGCTGTTGTTGGCCTCGGAACCACCACCGTAACTCCCTATGCCATGGTCAAAGGTCAGAAGATCACTCCCCTCGAGGGCAAAGTAATCACGCTGACCGTGAATGCAAGAGTGCAGGGTATCTCCTTCCAGTACCCCAGCATCGGAGCAAATGTGGGCGACAGCGACATCAAGAGCCGTCTGGAGAGTATCTTAGTGATTACTCCTAATGATGCCACAGATCCCACCGTTACCTGGACTTCCGAAAATCCAGCCGTACTCGAGGTCTCAGCTGGAGGCGTATTCACAGCTGTCTCAGCCGGTCAGGCTACGATTCGAGCCACCGCCAACGACGGCAGCGGCTACAGCGGCGAAATCACCGTAGAGGTCCACGATCCTGTCCGCCTGGCTACCTTCGTGGCTAATCCCTTGCAGATTCGTCTGGAGACCCTGGGTAATGGCGTGGATATCACCAGCCAGATACTCAACAACATCAATGTCGACGGCGCAGAGCGTGCTGGTACGATTACGGTTTCAGCCGGAACCTCCGTCACTGGTAATGGCACGATTACCGCCAATGGTCTTGCTGGTAATTTCAACGCTGTTGAGTTCGGCGAGAGTACCGTCATGGTGACATTGGATTACACGACATACGAGAATGCTTCCGACCCGATCAACGGCGATCCGGACCAGACAGCTTTCCTCTTGACCGTTCAGATTGTTCAGGACATCAAGCTTACGGGATTCGTAGTCTCTTGCAAGCCTGTGAGTGTTCAGGGATCGACCACGTTGGTCTTCATGCCCGTTCCCAACAATGCAGCGTTTACCCCGGACGATATCACCATAAATATTTCCTGTGACGCTCTGGGCAATTCTCCCGACGAATGGAAGGGCACTGCCATTCGCGTGAGTTCGAATCCTATCCGCTACCAGTTCACCCCCGCGGTTCCCGGTATTTACAATGTTACGGCCTTTGATGAAGCCCAGAATGCGCTCACCGTGGCTCCAGAGAGCGATCCCTCTGCCAACGGATTCAGCTTCGAGGTGGCCGACGCCCTCGAATTCCCCGCCGGATGGTCCTGGAAGAGTAATCCTTATGGCATGGTTGATGCCAACAATATCCAAACCATTTTCGGTGGAACTAACCTCTATGAAGTCCGTACGCAGGAAGACCTCCTCATCGACGATCCCGAATGGGGCTACTTCGGCACTATCATGGACAATGGCATCAACCAATCTACCTGCTTCAAGGTTAAGATGGAAAGTCCTAACTGGTGCGAGATTTCCGATGGTAAATTGGCGTTCGGCGCCTCCATCTCTCTCGAGCCCGGTTGGACTTGGGTAGGTTCTCCCTACTTCTACGACCGCATCGTGACGAATGCCATTCCCACCATTGAGAAGGAAGGCATCAAGATTGTCTCCAAGACCGATGGCCAGACCGAGTGGGACGGCAACGCATGGGTGGGTAACCTCAAGGTTTTGAAGAGCCACGAAGGTTACCTCGTCTACAACCCCTCAGCACAGGATGTGACGATGGACTTCGCTCCAGAGTTCACAGTCTCGATGATGCCTGTCAATGAGATCGACGGCGGCGGTGCTGGCGGTCCTGGTAACGGTGCTCCCCGCTATCGCGGCTACGCTTGGCAGTACGATGCTTCCCGCTTCATGAACAACATGGTCATCGTGGCTGAACTCGAAGGCCTGACCGAGCCCGAGCGCTATAGCATTGGTGCTTTCGTTGGTAACGAATGTCGCGGCGAGGGCGTGTTCGTTCAGGGCAAGGCTTTCATTACTATCCACAGCGATGGTCGCGAGGTTGCCAGCTTGAAGCTTTACGACAACGAGACCGGTGAGTTCATCGACATCGAAGAGAACTTTACCACACAGCCCAGTCTGGGAACCCTGAAGGCTCCCGTGCTGCTCCACGCCAACTTGCCCGAACCTACGGGCGTCAGCAGCCTCGGCAATGCCGGTGGCCAACAGGAGCAGTTTGACCTCAGCGGACGCCGCATCAACAGCCTTAAGCGCGGAGTGAACATCCTGCGTCAGGCCGACGGAACCGTTCGCAAGGTCCTGGTCAAGTAAATGTCACACCTTATTATTTAAACGTGCGCGTAACGCACGCGCGTAAAGACAACACCTTCCGTATGAGAAGTAATATATCCAACTCCTACAAGCAGGCCATCGTCATGATGGTCCTGCTTGTTGCGATTCCCTGCTGCACCGTAGCTCAATCCCTGACGCAGCACTCGATCGCCACTATTGCCAAGAGTGACCCGCTAATCATCACAGGTGCTGTCGGTACGCAGAACACCTATCGCTATAGCTCAGTGGGCAACGGCTACGGGTCGCCCCTGAGCAATAGCGTCTATGCAAACCTGAACGTCTCGGTCTATGGAATATCGATGCCTTTCGGCCTCTATTTCAACAACAATGGCCTGGACTTCAACTACCCGCACCTGAGCTTCCATATCGATCCTACCTGGAAGAACTGGCGCGGACATTTCGGTCGCAGTACCATGAACTTCAGTAACTATGTTATGAACATGTCTTTCAATGGCATAGGACTGGAGTACACCGATGACCGTATGCGCTTTGGGGCCTTCTACGGGCAGCTGCGCAACGCCATCAATGATGATCCCACCGATCCTTTTGCCCGTCAGCCGCAGTACAAACGCATGGGCTGGGGCTTCAAGGCCGGCTACGGCAACCGCCGTAACTCCATCGACCTCTATCTGCTGCGCGCCTACGACCGTCCTGGTTCTATCGACGAGACTTGGCGTCAGTACATCACTCCTCAGGAAAACATCGTCGTAGGCCTCAAGGGAGCCCTCGCTCCCCTGCGCTGGCTGATGTTTTCTGCCAATGTCGCCACATCGGTTTTCTCCAAGAACACCGATGCCCCCAAGATTGCCACACCCGAAGCCCAGCGCTTCGATAAGATATTCGAGCCCCGCTATTCTTCTATGATGCGTTTCGCCGGTGATGCCAACGTCAGCCTGATGTTCCCCGGCTTCACCACCTCCATCAACTATCGTCTCATCCAGCCCGACTATACCTCCCTTGGAACGTACTATATGAGCAACAACTACCACAGTCTGGGTATTAATGCCAATACGTTCCTTTTCAAGAAAGTATCGCTCTCCGCGACCTTCTCCGGACAGAGCGACAACCTGACTAACCAGCAGATGTACACCACCCGCGGTTTCGTCTACTCCGCCAACGCCAGTACGCGACTGGGTCAGCATTTCAATATCAGTGCCGGCTACAACGGTTACACCCAGGTGCAGGGCAACGGCACCGCTGTCGTCAACGACACGGTGCGCGTGCATCGTCAGCTGCACAGCGTCACCATGACCCCCTCGGCTATGTTCGAGAGCACCGATTTCGTACACACGGCCTCCTTGTCCGCCAACTTCTCCAGCAACAAGGATCTGAATAAGTTTGCCTCCGGCGAGAGCGACGTGAAGACGTTGGCTCTCGGTGCAAATTACAATATGAACGTCAAGCCCTGGGAAATGGACTTCGGACTCAGCTTCAGCCGTCAGCAGTCCAACGGCTACCAGAGCAAATACATCAGCGAGATTGGCTCCTTCTCCACAGGACGTTCGTTCTTGACGGAGAAAAACCTCTACCTCTCTGCTTCCATTTCGCTGATTTATAATGAGGTAAAACGGCAGAGCAAGAGTCTGAGCATCGGTGGAGACCTCTCTGCCAGCTTCACCCTCAAGCAGTACCATGTCTTCTCGGCCTCGGCCTCCATCTATAAGTTCGGCGACGTGAATATCACCAAGGTGCGCAGCAACCTCGACCGCACCGACATCACGGTGAGCCTGAACTACGCTTACACCTTCAGCCTCTTCGCCATCAAGCGCAAGGGCGCGAAGACCGACGCTCCCGAGACCAAGACCCAGAGAGCCATCCGCAAGATTATCGAAAATCTATAAGTTAACATATACATTAATAATATATATGCCCATTATGAAGTCCCTAAGAAAATCCATAGCAGCACTGCTGACCTCGTTGGTTTGCGTCTTCTCGCTCCACGCCCAGGAAGTGGTGGTCACCGTCACTACGGTTCAGGAAATCCTGCCGCCGCAACTGATGCTCTATGTCGTGAACCCGTCGGACTATTTCAATATCACCCTCTCCAATAACACGGATGTTGATCAGAACGTTTATCTGGTCATGCAGTTGGAGCAGGTGGTCCCGGCCAGCGAACTGTCTATCAGCGTGCCCCCGCAGCGCCAGCCCAAGCTGCCAATTATTGTGCCCGCAAGTGGCACTCGTCAGCTTTCGCCAGCTGAGATCAAGGGACTTTTCAACCATGTGCCGCTGAGCGAGATTTCCGCTCCGTTGGATCTCTTTGACAACTACATGAACGGCTCCTTCGGTCTGCTGCCGGAAGGAGACTATAGGGTCAGCCTGACGGCCTACCGGTGGGATCTCAACCGCACGGAACCGCTTGTAGTCAGTGCTCCAGCCGGAGGCTCGGCATTCTTCAAGATCTGCTATCAGGCCCAGGCTCCGGCGTTCCTCACGCCCCTTGCCGGCAACGGCCTTGACCCCAACGATTTGACCGTGGCAGACCTGAATCCCATGTCGCCACAGTTCACGTGGCAGGCACCCACCACGAACTGCCACTCTCTGTCCACCCGATACAACTATGACTTCCGCGTGGTGGAACTCCTGCCAGGTCAGATGCCCGATGAGGTGATGGACGGACAGAATGTGGTCTATCAGACCACTAACCTTACGGTGCCTATGGTGATGATTCCGCAGACCATCCTCAATACAATGAAGAAGGATGCCCTCTATGCTGCACAGGTGACGGCACGTCCGGCTAACACCGATAGCCGTATGTTCAACTACGTAAGCATCGTCAACGGGGGCAAGAGTGTCTACCGACTGTTCCGCATCAAAAAGCCGGGTGGGGAAGAGCCGGAGAACCCCTTAATTGATAACCCCTTTGACGATCAAGGCAAAGAGAAAGGCGATGTCGGTGAGGAGGAAGAAGAACCAGAGAAGAACAAGAAAGCCGACGATGACAAGAAGGATGACGACAAGAAGGACGACGGCAAAAAAGATAAGGACGAAGAAAGCGACGAAGAGGACTACGAAATCCTTTTTGGGCAGGCCTCGCACAAAGACAGTGTAGAGCGCAGCGGAATGTATGAATTCCAGGTGCCCGAGCTGATTTCTCCTACGTTCAGTACCACCGTCAGCAAGTTCTTCGTGAACGATGACATGGTCGTCGGGTGGCACGATGCTTACCACCTTGGTGGTGAAGGTCTGCGGGCGGACACGCTACAGTTCGAGTACGAGATCCAGCTCTTCAATAACCGCGAACGTCCTGACAAGGAAGAAGCCCTGACGACGA
>CACXXT010000035.1 GCA_902771725.1 uncultured Bacteroidales bacterium | reverse complement strand
CCGAGCCCGATGAGGGGAGCCGTAACTCCTACGGCGACGGAGGCGAAGAGGGCCTTTAGAGGATTGCCCTTGGGCCATCCGTGCCCGATGAGGGGAGCCGTAACTCCTACGGCGACGGAGGAGCGCTACCTTGCTGGTTGATTATATTTGCGAAACTCGAAGTTTTAATTCGTGTCTCGAATTCATGGATTTAATTTATGTCTTGAATTCATGGATTTCATTTATGTCTCGAATTCATGTTAAAAGATATGATGTCGTGATTTTTCTTACACGAATTCGAGACACGAATCTGTTTCATGAATTCGAGACATGAATGGGCACTTCGTGCAGAATTCGCGGATGCAGCGCGATGGAGGGCGGGATGCAGCGCGCTGGAGGGCGGGATGCAGCGCGATGGAGGGCGGGATGCAGCGTGCTGGAGGGCGGTGGTGGTGCCAGGGAAGTGGGGCTCAGCGGCCGAAGCGGATGCGGGCGAAGACGGGATAGTGGTCGGAGGGGGTGCGGGGTGTGTACTTGCCGTCGGGTGCTGGTGTCCAGTAGCTGTCTGTGCGGATGGCATAGGCATCGACGTCGGCGGCGGCGCTGACGAAGATATGGTCGATGCGGGAGGTGGTGTAGTTGCGGGTGCTGAAGCTGTTGAAGGTGCCGTTCTCGGCGAAGCGGAGGCGTGTGGCTTCGTAGCAGTCCTTGAGGAGTCCGGAGCGGGTGAAGATGGTGAAGACCTCGTCGTGCTGATCTACGTTGAAGTCGCCGGTGAGCACGGTGAGGCGCTTGCCCTCGGCCATCTGCTGTATGCGCTGGCTGACGAGCTTGGCGGCCTCGCGGCGTGCGACCTTACCGACGTGGTCCATGTGGAGGTTGAGGAAGAGGAACTCCTTGTTGGAGCGGAGGTCGAGGAATCGTCCCCAGGTGCAGATGCGTATGCAGGCAGCATCCCATCCGAGTGCGGGGCGGTCGGGGGTTTCGTTGAGCCAGAAGTTACCGCTGTCGAGCAGGCGCACGCGGTCCTGCTTGTAGAAGATGGCGCTGTACTCGCCGTCCTGCTTGCCGTCGTCGCGTGCCACGCCGATATAGCCGTAGCCGTCGAGGTTCTGAAGCATGTCGAGGAGTTGCCGGTGAAGTACTTCCTGGGTGCCGAAGACGTCGGGGCTTTCCCAGTTGAGCATGTCGCACATGACGCGGCAGCGGCGCGTCCATATTTCACCGCGGATGCTGTCGCCGTCGTTGCGGTTGCGGATGTTGTAGGTGCCCACGGTGAGTTCCTGGGCGGTGGCGCAGAGGGTGGCCAGGGCGAGGAGGAGGAAGGAGAGGAAGGAGGTTTTCATAAATTAGAAAATTAGAAAATTAGAAAATAAATAAAGAATTAAAGAATATAAAAATTAAAAAATATAAGAATTAAAGATTATAAGAATTAAAGAATGTAAGAATTAAAGGATGTAAGGATTTGGTGTTAAGGTGTCGATGTGTAGATGAGGGTGGTGAGTTGTGCGGGGTTCATGACTTCGCGGGCAATGTCGTGGAGCTGCGTGGGGGTGAGGGCGTCGATTTGTGCGAATCGCTGTTCGAGGGATATGACGTGACCGGTGTGGAGGTAGTATTTTGCCATGCCGAGTGCGGCGTTCTCGAAGTTGTCTGCTCCTACTCCGAGCTGCCCCTTGAGCTGGCGTTTGGCAGCAGCGATGGTGCGGGGCGTGAGGGGTGCATCGACGAGTCGGTGGAGCTCGCGGTGGACGAGTCGGAGGCAGCGGCGGACATCCGCGTGGTCGCAGCCGAAGTAGACGCTCCAGACTCCGGTGTCGGTATAGGCATTGATGTTGGATTCCACGGTGTAGACCAGTCCGGTGCGTTCGCGCAGGGCAAGGCTGAGTCGGGAATTCATGGCAGGTCCTCCGAGGAGGTTGGAGAGGAGGAAGATGCCTATGTGGCGGGGGTCGGTGAGGGCAAAGGCGCGGGCGCCGAGCATGACGTGTGCCTGATGGGTGTGCTTGTCCGCGACGGTAAGTGCGCCGAGTCCTGCTGCGCATTCCGCGCCCAGGGGTAGCGTGGCCGCCGCGCCGGAGGTGGCGGTGACGGCGGCGCCGGAGGGGTTCGCGGCGTCCGCTGCGCCGAGGGACAGAGGGGCGAGAATACGCCTCACGGCCTGCTCGGTGACATTGCCCTTGACGAAGAGCACGGCGCGGGCGGGGCTGTAGGTGCGGCGGGCGAAGGCACGGAGGTCCGCGGTGGTGTACTGACGCAGGCGGCTGGCATCGCCAAGAATGTTGCGCCCCAGGGGATGGCCGGGGAAGAGCAGAGCCTCGAAGTCATCGTAGATGAGTTCTGCGGGGGAGTCGTTGTAGCTCTCTATCTCGTCGATGACGACTTCGCGCTCCTTCTCGAGTTCCTCCTGGGGGAAGGTGCTATGGAAGACGATGTCGACGAGCAGGGGCAGTGCGCGGCGCAGGTGCTGGCTGAGGAAGGTGGCGTAGTAGATGGTCTCTTCCTTGCCCGTGTAGGCGTTGAGGTCTCCGCCGACGCTCTCCATGCGGTTGAGAATCTGCACGGAGGAGAGTCGTGGCGTGCCCTTGAAGGTCATGTGTTCCACGAGGTGTGCCATGCCACTCTCGCTGTCGAGTTCGTGGCGTGTGCCTGTGGCCACGGCGATGCCTGCGTAGACCACGTCGGTGGCGGATGGTGTGAGGACAACGCGGAGGCCGCCCGGTAGGGTGAAAGTGTGGGTCATTTGCGGATGTAGTATATGAAGCCGGCGATGGCTGCCAGGAGCAGCAGGGCATAGAGGATGTTGAAGAGGGGGAAGCGGTTGTTCCAGAGTTCCAGCTGGAGGCGCCAGGCGGGAATGGGTGGGGTGCCGGCGGGTGCGGGACGGATGAGGTTGCCGGCGATGAGGTCTGCCACGAGGCGTACGCGCTCGTCGACGTCGGCGATGGCCTGCTGCAGGCTGGTGTCGTCGGGGTCAGCAGCATCGAGCAGTGTCTGGAGGCGATAGGTGGTGCCGTCGTAGAGCTGGGCTATGGAGGCTCGCTGGATCGTGGTCCACAAGGATGAGTGGTGCGCGGTTCCAGGTTTCGGGGTAGAGAGCCCAGCTGCCTACGACCTGCTCGGGTGTATATCCGTAGGGACGCCGCTGGCCACAGACTCTGAGTGTGAAGTCTGTGGCCAGGGTGTTCAGTGGGCATATCCGTCCGTTCCACTGGACGAGCCGGGTGGCGAGGCTGTCGGCGCGGGAGGGGGAGATGGAGGGGATGGATTCTCCGGACTCTCCCCCCTCCCTCCCTATTAGGGAGGGAACGAATACCATTAGACTGGCAAAAATGATAATAAGAGTTCTTTTCCTCATTAAAAATCCAATCTTTAAAGGTAACCGCTCCCTCCCTAAAAGGGTGCGAGGAAAGTGGAACTGAGTGTTCCACCTTGACTCTTTCGGGGGGGGGAGAGTCTTCCCCTTAGAACTCCCTGAACTCCGGGTTCTTCTTTTCCTTGATGGCCACGCACTCCATCTCGATGAGCCATGTGGGACGGCAGACGGGGGCGTGGGTGATGACGTATGGAGTCTGTGGGAATCGCTGGCGGAAGAGTTCGCTGACGATGGCGTAGTCGCTGATGTCGCGCAGATAGACGATGATGTGTGCGATATCGTCGAAAGTGGTGTCGGCCTCGGCCAGCAGTGCTTCTACATTCTCCCACATGCGATGGGTCTGGCGCACGATGTCGCCCACGTACATCACCTCGCCCTTGTTGTTGATGCTGGCGGTGCCGCTGATGTAGACATGCCGGCGGTCGCCGTAGTCCACCCGCGTTCCGCGTTCGAAAGTGACGCCGTACTCATAAGTGGGGTTGAGGTGGGTCTTGGCGTAGAGGTAATGCTGCTGCTCGGGCTGGAATCCCACGAGGGCGTAAGTTCCGAGCTGCACGAGAGCGCGTGTGTCTGCGGGCAGTCCTCCGATACCGGTGGAGCTGATGTAGTGCGTCTCGGGCGTGAGTCCCTGGGCGATGAAGTTCTCGCGGCGGGCGCGGACCATTCCGGCGTACTGGGTGTCGACGTCGCGGACGTAGAACCAGGTGCGTATGCAGTTATCGGCGAGGGTGGCCCCGAATCGCTGCAGCAGTTCCTCGTAGGCTGTCAGCAGGTTCTCGGTCTGGCAGGCGCTGTCGCCGCTGTGCTCGTGCATACCCATTTTCCATAGGTGCTGGTAGCCGTTGTGGCGTGCGATGACGAGTCCGTCGTGGTTCTCGACCTGCATGTCGTGTACGAGGTATAGCCAGGCAGCCACCTTGGAACCGTCGAGTGGAGGCTGCTCGATGCAGCTCACGGAGCAGTCGCGGTCGGTGTGTACCAAGGGTTGCTGGTTGGTGGCATCGCTGAGGAAATAGCGCTTGAAGACGGTTTGCGAACCGATACACTGCGGCATCTGCAGCAACACCTTCTCGGCCTGATAGATGCGTTCGAACTGCCGGGCAAAGAGGTCGCCCTGCGGCTCTACGTGAAGGATGGCGTGCTGCTCCTTGACCTTGCCCTCGGGAGCGAAGGTCGAGAGTTCCACGGTCACGCCGAGATCCTGATATTTTATCTTTTCGTAAGACACGGAAATTTGGAGATTATAGAAAATTAAAAAATTATAAGATTATAAAAATATAAAAATATAAGAATTAATGATTTGGGGATTTAGGGATTTACGGATTTGCTCCTGCGTTGATCCAATTGTCGATGAGGGTTATGGTGCGGGCCTCTTTGATCATATTGGAATGGTCGAATTTGACGCCGGATTCGGGGTCGCCGTGGATGACCTTGTGGAGGAGACTGACGGTGGCGTTGCCCGGGACCACGCGCACTCCCCTTTCGGGGTGGCTGGACGGCTGTCCGACGAGCGCGGCATAGCTCTCTCCGGCGGCCAGGGTGAGTCCTCCGGCCGGGGAATTGCCCAGTCCGTGGCAGCGGGCGCAGGTTCCGGTGAACACCAGTTCCTGGATGGTGGTGAACATACCGAGATCCACGTTGCCGGCGTCGAGCCGGAGCGTGTCGGCCTGCAGCTGGCTGACGGGGACGCTGGCGAAGCTCACCACGCGCTGCCGCAGGCGGTTGGTCACGCAGAGCTCCACGGTGGTCAGGGCGTCGCCGGTGAGATTCAGTGTGGTCTGCACGTCGCCTTCGGCATCCTCGGGCAGGGGTTTCTGCGCCACCGCGTAGTCGCTGCCTTCGGCAAAGGCTGCGAGCACCACGCTGTACTGCGAGCTCCAGCTGTCCAGTCCGCTGACGTGTGCCGTGAGCTGCGCCACTTTTCCGGATGCCTGCACGTCCGCAGCCTGCTCCTGGATGTCGCCTTCGTCGCACGCTGCGAGGCCCAAAGCCCCGAAAATCGCTGCAAAGATAAGACTTCTATTCTTCATTTGTACTCTTTTTTTGATTTATTAACAGAAAGTCTGCCGTCTCGGCGTTAAAAAGAGTACTGCAGCATCACTACGGCCTTGTGGGTGGAGATTCCGAGGTCGTCTATATCGCGGTCGAGCTGTCGTGCGTGGCCCCATCGGCCTACGAACTCGTACATTCCCGAGAGTTTCAGGTTGCAGCTGGGGATGAAGTAGTTCAGGCCGACGGCCGGAGCGTTGAGCAGACCGTCGGTGCCCGTGGAACCCACGCCATTGCGGTCGAAGAAGTCGTAGCGGATGGTGGGCTGCAGGTGGCGGGTGACGAAGTAGCCTGCCTGCACGTAGCCGCCGAGGTAGTGGTAGTTGTCGGTGATTTTCTGACGTTTGGTAAAGTCGATGTTCATGAAGTAGAACTCGCCGGCGACGTAGAGCCGCTTCCAGAGCATGGCGAATTCGGCTCCGAGGCGGAAGTCGTTGGTGGACTCGTTCTCGCTCTCCACGTTGTAGTTGGCCGAGAGGCCGAAGAGCATCTTCTTCTCGCCGAGCAGCCGGGGATTGCCCTGCGATGTGGGCATGGCGCCGAAGGGCTGGTAGGTGAGGCGTCCGGCGTAGAGGAGCGAGGGGATATGGATGTCGTCGGAGAAGGTCTTGGTGGCCATGTTGACGTTGATTCCGGTGCCGTTGAAGAGCCCTACTTCATATCCGATATTGCTCTTGGTCATTCCGTGGAATTCCACACCGAGGTCAAAGCCGGTGGCAAAGGCGGGGGTGACGGCGTTCAGGGAATAGGGCAGGATGACGGCCTGCGTCAGGGAATTCGGCAGCGAGGGCATCAGTGTCTCGCCCAGGGTGGTGAGGTAGGCGTGGGAGAAGGGTGTCTTGAACTTTCCCACACGGAAGTGTGCGTACTGGTTGATTCCGTAGTCAATCCAGGCCTGCTGGAGGATGGCGGCGCCGCTGGCGGCAGCGTTGATACAGAGGTTGTAGTCAATCTTGCCGAAGGCACGTCCGGTGAAGCCCAGGATGGCATTGGGGATGGCGAAACCGCTGTTGGCCACGTTGTCCTGATTGTAGGCCTTGTCCAGCCCCTCGCTGTCGTACCAGTTGAAGTTGCCGCTGGTCTGGAGCATGAGGTAGGGTTTGAAGACAAAGCGGCCGTCCTTGCTCTGGAGCGTGAAGCCGCGGTTGTCGGCGATGGGGACCACACCGTTCTGCATATCCAGGGAGACGGATTCATCGTTCCCGGCGGGGTTCTCCGTTTCTTCTGCTGCAAGAGGGAGGCCAAGTGCCATCAGGGCGGCAGCAAAAAAGAGTTTCTTCATTGTTCTATGTTACTTTATTGTATTGTTGACGAATGAAATATGATATATAGGTGGTGCTACAGCGACTGGAGGAAGCGGAGGAGGGCCTTGCGGTCGTCGCTGTTCATGTGGGCAAACTTCTGGCGGGATGCCTCGCCCTCGCCTCCGTGCCACATGATGGCCTCGGTGAAGTTGCGTGCGCGCCCGTCGTGGAGGAAATAGGTGTGACCGTTCACTTTCTCCTGCAGACCTACGCCCCAGAGGGGAGTGGTGCGCCATTCGTTGCCGCGCGCCAGTCCGCTGACGTAGTTGTCGTTGAGTCCAACGCCCATGATTTCCGAACCCATATCATGCAGCAGGAAATCCGAGTAGGGATGCACGGTCTGACCGCCCAGCCACGGCAGCTGAGTGCCGCTGAGGAGGGTGGCACCGCGGGTGCGGGTATGCAGTGTGGTGACGTGGCAGAGGTGGCAACCGGCCTCGTAGAAGAGCTGCTCGCCCCGCTTGACGGTGGAGTTGTTGACGTTGCGGCGGGCAGGAACGCCGAGTGCATGGAGGTACAGGTCCACGTCCTCCATATCCTCGGTGCTGATATCCAGCTGGTCGTAGAGGAGCCCCATCATCGAACCCTCCTGCATCTGGAGCTGTCCCTCGCAGATTTCTTCGGGGTAGCGGCTGTTGGTGACGCCCATATCGCTGCTGAAACCCAGCTCGATGGTGAGGTCAGCGTGCTGCGCCTTGTTGCCTCCGAGTCCCAGCCGGCGCTGGCCGCGCTCGTTGATGTAGTTGCAGCGTCCGCTGATGCCCCATTCGGGGTAGTTGCTCCTGCGTGCCAGGGCTTCGATTTCGTTCGGGTCGAGGGACATGATTTGTCCCATTCCCACATGTCGCAGTGGCACGCGGACGGAGCAGAAGAGGTCTTCGGGACGGATGCTGTCGGCGTACCAGTCGGTGATGCTGTACTCGGGATAGCAGAGTTCGTAGGTTTCGCCGTCGGGGAACTGGAAGGTCTGGAAGTGCTTCTGCACGTGGATCTTGCCCTCGGGCTGCACGCCGTAGATGGCCTGGTCGTGGATGACGCGGCCGTAGTCCTGGAAGAAGACTCCGTTCTTGCGGGTGACATAGCAGAGCATGGCCGAGAAGCCGTAGGCTCCGCTGCCCTCGGCGTCCTCCCAGAGGGCAGGCTTCGTGCGGCCGGCATTGCGGTGGCAGCTGCCACAGCTGTAGCCTGCGTAGACGGGTCCGAGTCCTCCGCCATAGCCGTTGGAGCTGGTGCGTGCGTCGTCGTAGAGCTTGTCGCCGCGCGTGAAACGCTTCTTCAGCGCACCCGTCACCCACTCCGCCTCGCTGTCGTAGGCGAAGGAGGAGGTGGAGAAAATCGTGGATGTGCCAGCAGAGAGAGCATAGCCTTTCGGAGGCGTGAGGTCCGCTTCCGAAAGGCCGTTCTCGTCGTCGCTGCAGGCTGCCAGCGGTAGGACAAAGGCAGCCATCCACACGAGTTTCTGTATGGGGTTATTCATCTTCTTCGTCTCCTGTTTCTATTTCATGGCTGAGGAAGAGGTCCTTGTAGGCCTTGCCGCCCTCGTAGCTCTTGGTCCAGGAATCGTAGAGCTCCTGGGCGTCCTTCTGCAGGAGATAGCCCACCTGCACCATGTAGTTGCCCCAGCTGGTGGCGTTGCTGCTGGTGTAGTCCAGGCTGGCGAACTCCGTGCTGGTGCCGTCGGTGAGTGTGCGTGCCTTGCCGTCCTTGAAGATCAGGAACTCCATGGTGTGGAATCCGCGCACGCTCTGCACGGCTTCGATATCGTCGTCGCTGTCGCCGTCGCTCCAGGTGAGGTTGTCGAACTTGCCGGAGTTGAGAATATTGACGATGGCTTCCTGATCCAGGGGCCAGCTGTCCATATTCGGGTCGAGACCCAGGGCGTCCACGGGACCGAAGAGGAACGCCTCGCTGGTCTCCCAGGGTTCGCGGGCGTTGAACCACGCCTCGCAGCAGGCTTCGAAGGCGGCATTGCCGGGGTTCTTCTGGAAGGCCTGGGCGGCCTGGTAGAGTGCGGTGTTGGCACGCTGCAGGTCGGAGTAAGTGGGCAGGACCACTTTGTTCACGTAGTTTTCAAGGATAGGCTGCAGCACGGCGTCTGTGCTGAGGGCGTCGTTGCGCTGGAGGTAGCCCTTGAGGTTACCGAGGACTTCTTCCAGTTCGGCGCAAACCTCCATGGCAGTGCGCACTTCGGGAGCGTTGATGTTATTGCGGAAGGGCGCGGGAATGGACTGAATGGACTTGATGGCCGATTCGATGGTGCTGCGCACCAGCTGGTCCAGGTTCGGGTTTGCCGTGGCCATGAGGGAGCAGAGGGAACTCGTGGCAGCCTTGCCGTCGCGACTGCCGTAGTAGGCGTTGCGGATGCTGATGATGTTGTTGGTGTAGTCATCGATACTGTGCCAGCTGTACCACGACTCCACAGCGTAGAGTGCCTGCTGCTGCTGACCGTGCTGGTAGAGGTCGTACGGGTCGCCGATTTTTGCGTTGCCCACTTCGTTGGCGATGTCCATACAGCCGTCGATGATCTGTTCCACGCAGACCAGTGCCGACTGCACTTCGTCCTCGCCGCCTTTGTTCTCATTCTTGTCGTCGCTGCAGGCCACGAAGCCCAGTGCGCCGGTGAGCAGCATTGCTGCCATGAAGAAATACTTTTTCATTCGGTTGATTGACTGTTTTAGTTAGACTCACTCTTAATGAACTCTTTAACTCTATATTAACTCTTTAATTCTTTAATTTTCTTATTCTCTAATTTTCTTATTCTCTAATTTTCTAATTTTCTCATTTCTTCCAGAACCAACCCGCGTAGGCCACTCCGATGGACAGTTCGTTCTCGCGGTGGTAGCGGCTGCTGCCGAAGACCTTGGCGGTGCCGATTTTGCGGGTGCTGTAGTCGAGCTTCACCACCAGGTTGGGCAGTGCGAACCAGTTCAGTCCGGCCACCCACTTACTCACCTGGCAGCGGGCTTCTACGGCCTGGTCGTCCTCGCCGCGCTCCTGCGGGTTGTAGTATTCATAGCGGGCAAAAGGATAGAAGACTGGCACGCGCCGGTCGCCGATGATGCTGCGCAGGTTCAGACCCGCCTCAACGCCGTAGGCGAGGGCGTTTTTGGCCGTCCGGCGCATGGCACCGTGGTGGTAGTTCGAGAGGTTGGAGAGCGAGACGCCGCTCAGCTTCTTGGAGTTCCCGACCTCGCCCCAGAGGAAGTTGGCGCGGGCGGTGACGTAGCGGTTGGAGTACTGCGCATCGGCAGTGACGATGGTCACGGGCACGCGACCCACCTTGGCATACTTGTAAGTCTTGTCGGCGTTGGCAGCTGCGTCGTTGCAGTAGTACACAGAAGCCCCCAGTCGCAGCCCTTTCACGCCCTCGTAGTCCAGCCGTGCGGTGTAGGCAGGGCTGGTGAAGTTGTCCTTCTCGAAGAGACCCTGCTTGCCGTCGGCCACCCAGTGGTCGCGCCCGAAGCCGTCGGCATTCAGTCCGGCGGTGACATAGGCCTCGTAGCTCATGCGCCCGTAGCCCCGGCCGAAGCGGCCGAAGACGGAGAGACCCGTCTCGTGCCACGTCGAGGGGATGACCACCGTCTCGGCCTCAGGACGCACCGTGCCGAAGAAGAGGATAGGTTCGTGGTGCGCATTGGTGAGCCCCACGGGCAGCACCATGTGTCCGGCGCGTACGTGGAAGTAGCGGTTCAGGGTGTAAGTGACGTGGAACTGCTCCAGAGCCACCTCGCCGCCCTTTTCCATCTCGGTCTCGTACTCTCCGTTCTCGGATTCTTCCATCTCGGTCTCGATGCCTACGCCGCCAGCCTCGAACTCGATTTCGGCGCCCAGCTGCCAGTGCTTGTTGAACTTGTAGTCCCCGGCCACCACAAAGCGCGGGATGGCGATGGAGTTGCGGCGCTCGTAGGTGTTGCCCGTCGTGGTGCCGTTGAAGCGGCTGGTGCCGTAGCCCATGAAGGAAGCCACCATCTCGCCGTAGCCGCCGATGCGGTATTTCTCAAAACTCTCGCTCCCGTCCTGAGCCTGGGAGCCCGTTGCGGTTCCGAGTGCCAGAACCATAGCTGTTGCCAGTGTGTGCAATGTCGTTTTCATACGCATTTCTAGTTTTGCGGCTGCAAAAGTAAGATAAAAGAACGACGCAGACAAGAGCTACTGCGCAATATACTCACAAATAATGACTGCATTTTACCTAATCGTTGCCGGGGAAGTCATTGTTTTTAGGTAGAGGAAGTCCTTTTCGCCGTATTTTCATTCCTTTTTGTGGATTTTGTCCGTCATTTCTTTGGCGCAAATGGAATTTATCGCTACCTTTGCGGCAGAATACGTACAACCTTATTAATTCAAAAAGCAAAACGACAATGAAAAATCTTTTGAAATTCCTGGCAGCAATGATGATCATTGCACTGCCTTTCGCAGTAGCCTCCTGCGGCAGCGACGACGAACCCGAACCCACCGGCCCCTATACTTTCACCTGGGCCTACGAGGACTACATCGACCCGAGTGCCGCGGACCTCATCGTCTACCAGCAGGCCATTCAGGCCATCGACCAGGCCTTCGCCAGCCAGCTGAACCAGCTGGGCTACAAGGCCACGGCTTCCTCGAAGTCCTTCACCCGCGAGCGCGGCAAGAGCGATGAGGACATGAAGTCCGAGATCGGTGCAGCCATCACACTCACCAAGGTCAATGCCAGTGAGTCCTGCAAGAAGTTCAAGAGCGGCGCCAAGATCGTGGTGAAGCGCGACGACAAGGTGTTCTACTCTGCTGCCATCAATTAAGAACAGGTAGCCCTGTACTGGGCTCTCCCACTCCGACTCATTCGCCCGCCCCTGTACGTCACACAGCGGGCGGGCTTCATTCTTCATTATAAAGTAGAAGGCTTATGCATTTCACGGAATCTGCTCACATGAGCGACCTCATCCACGACGACTACCGCCTGCTACAGGTCATCTCGCGCTTCGGAGTCTCGCTGGGCTTCGGCGACCAGAGCGTGGCCGCGGCCTGCAAGGGCAGTGGCGTGGATGCCACGACGTTCCTCGCCGTGGTCAATTTCATCCAGAGCGAGGGTCGCCTGTCCGTCAGCGAGCTGGCAGAACAGGTCAGCGTGGCAGAACTGATGCGCTACCTGCGCCGCTCCCACACGTACTTCGTGGACTTCCGTCTGCCTGCCATCCGGCGCAAACTGATCGAGGCCATCAACTGCTCGGCCAAGAACCAGCTGGCATTCCTCATCCTGAAGTTCTACGACGAGTACGCCGCCGCCGTGCAGCGGCACATGGACTACGAGAACGAACACATCCACAGCTATGTCCAGCAGCTGCTCGACGGCCGCCTGCCGCAGCGAGGTTCCAGCTACCGCGCACTGGCGGACAAGCACCACGACAACCACAGCAGCATCAGCAAGAGCAGCCACGAGCTGAAGTCCATCATCATCAAATACTACCCCAGCGACTCGGACACCCAGCGGCTGGCGGACACGCTGATGGACATCTACATCATGGAGGAAGACCTCTTCAGCCACTGCCACCTCGAGGACACACTCTTTGCCGAGGCGGTGCACCTGCTGGAGATTGAAGTCAGGGCACGCACCGAAGAAGGCGCACAGACCGCCAGCAACAACCAGAAGGGCAAGGCCGACGAGACGGCGAACCCCGACGACCTCTCGGAGCGCGAGAAGGAAGTGGTGCGGATGGTGGTGCGGGGACTGTCCAACAAGGAGATTGCGGAACAGCTGTTCATCTCGGCCAACACCGTCATGACCCATCGCCGAAACATCGCCCGCAAGACACAGATACACTCGTCGGCAGGACTGACCATCTACGCCATCGTCAACGGACTCATTAATCTGGAAGAAGTGAAACTATGAATGAAATAGACAATTCCTCGCTTCCACTGAGGGAAGGACAAGGTGGTTCGCCAGACCGCGACTTCGAACAGGCGCTGCGCCCGCTGCGCTTCGAGGACTTTGCAGGGCAGGACAAGGTGGTGCAGAACCTCAGCGTTTTCGTCGAGGCTGCCAAGTACCGCGGCGAGCCGCTGGACCACACCCTCCTACACGGCCCTCCGGGACTGGGAAAGACCACCCTCTCGAATATCATCGCCAACGAGCTCGGCGTAGGGTTCAAGATCACCAGCGGCCCAGTACTCGACAAGCCCGGCGACCTCGCAGGTATTCTCACCAGCCTGGAACCGCAGGACGTGCTGTTCATCGACGAGATCCACCGCCTCTCGCCCGTGGTGGAAGAATACCTCTATTCCGCAATGGAGGACTATCGCATCGACATCATGATCGACCGCGGCCCCAGCGCACGCAGCATACAGATAGACCTGAACCCCTTCACACTTGTCGGTGCCACCACGCGCTCGGGTCTGCTGACGGCTCCGCTGCGCGCCCGCTTCGGTATCAACCTCCACCTGGAGTACTACGATGCCGACACGCTCTGCGGCATCGTCCTCCGTTCCGCAGGCATCCTGAACCAGCCCATAGACCACGAGGCTGCGGTGGAGATTGCACGACGCTCGCGCGGCACGCCACGTATTGCCAACGCACTCCTGCGACGGGTGCGCGACTTCGCACAGGTGAAAGGCAACGGACGCATAGACCTGCCCATAGCGCAGTATGCTCTCGAGGCCCTGAACATCGACCGCCACGGACTCGACCTCATCGACCGCAAGATACTGCTGGCCATCATCGATAAGTTCAAGGGAGGACCCGTGGGCGTGGGAACCATTGCCACGGCCATCGGCGAAGACCCGGGCACCGTGGAAGAGGTCTACGAGCCGTTCCTCATCAAGGAAGGATTCATCAAGCGGACACCCCGCGGACGCGAAGCCACAGACCTTGCCTACCAGCACCTCGGACGCAGCCGCTATGCGACGCCGGGTGAACAACCAAGTTTGTTTGACTGAAAGAAAAGATGTTAGATATACAAGAAATCAGGAGGGATTTCCCCATACTCGCCCGCGAGGTCTACGGACGCCCGCTCGTCTACCTCGACAATGGCGCCACAACCCAGAAGCCGCGATGCGTCGTCGACGCAATGACGGACGAGTACCTCAACGTGAATGCCAACGTCCACCGCGGCGTACACTACCTCAGCCAGCAGGCCACAGAACTCCACGAGGCCGCACGAGAGACCGTGCGCCGCTTCGTCAACGCACGTTCCACAGCAGAAATCATCTTCACGCGCGGCACCACCGAGAGCATAAACCTCGTGGCATCGTCCTTCGGGCAGGCGTTCCTGCACGACGGCGACGAGGTGATTCTGACCGCAATGGAGCACCACTCGAATATCGTGCCGTGGCAGCTTCTGCAGGCGCGCACGCGTATAGTGATTAAGGTGTGTCCCCTTACGGACGAAGGCCGGCTGGATCTGGAGGCTCTCGAGGGACTGTTCTCGTCGCGCACCAGGCTGCTCTCCTGCACTTACGTCAGCAACGTGCTCGGCACCATAAACCCCGTGGCAGACATCATCCGCATGGCTCATGACCACCAGGTGCCGGTGCTCATCGATGCCGCTCAGGCCGCTCCTCACCTCCCCCTTGACGTGCAGGCGCTGGACTGTGACTTCCTGGCTTTCAGCGGCCACAAGGTCTATGGTCCCACGGGAGTGGGTGTGCTCTACGGCAAGGAAACGCTGCTGGACCAGATGCCTCCCTATATGGGCGGCGGAGAGATGATCGGCAAGGTCAGCTTCGAGCACACCACCTGGAACCAGCTACCCTACAAATTCGAGGCCGGCACACCCGACTACGTGGCCACGACGGGGCTGGCACGTGCGCTGGACTACGTCAGCGCCATCGGGTTCCCCGCCATTATGGAACACGAGCAGGAACTCACGCGCTACGCCCGGCAGCGCCTCATGGAAATACCGGCGATGCGCATTTTCGGCCCGTCGGACGACAGCGTCATCAGTTTCCTCGTCGGAGACATCCATCATCTGGATCTGGGAACCCTGCTGGACCGACTCGGCATTGCCGTACGCACCGGACATCATTGTGCCGAACCGCTGATGCACCGTCTTGGTATCGAGGGCACCGTCCGCGCAAGCTTCGCCCTCTACAATACAAAAGAAGAGGTCGACACCCTCGTGAAGGGTATCGACCGCGTTCGACAGATGTTTTAAAACTATTCGGTCCTTAGACCGACAATTGCCTTTCGTATCTCTGCTGGGTTCTTGGCCTTGTCGCTCACTGACGCTCGAACTCCTTGCGGATGGCGTCGGCGGTGGCCTGCATCTCCTCGGACGGCAGCTGCAGCTTGGGGTTCGAGAAGAGCATGTCCTTCTCACTCTGCATCGGCACCAGGTGGATGTGGGCGTGGGGCACTTCCAGTCCGAGAACCGCCACACCGACTTTCACACACGGCAGCACCGTCTTGATGGCGCGGGCCACCTTGGCGGCGAAGATATGCATCCGACCGATTTCCTCATCGCTGAGGTCGAAAATGTAATCCACTTCGCGGCGGGGAATCACGAGCGTGTGACCCTTCACCAGCGGATTGATATCCAGGAAGGCGTAGAACTCATCGTTCTGTGCACAGCAGTAGCTGGGAATCTCGCCAGCTGCAATCTTACTGAAAATAGAAGCCATGATGATTTACGGATTTGAGGATTTAAATCATTGTCACTCTTCGTAGCTGATTCCGAGAATCTCGAGGTTGATGATTCCCTGGGGCACCTTGATTTCAGCCACTTCACCAACCTTCTTGCCGAGCAGGCCCTGGGCAATGGGCGTCTTCACGCTGATTTTGCCTTCGCGCAGGTTGGCTTCGGTCTCGCTGACGATGGTGTAGGCCATCTTGGCACCGTTCTTCACGTTCTTCAGTTCCACGCGGCAGAGGATTTGCACCGTGTCGGCGTTGAGTTTGCTGGTGTCGATGATTTTGGCATCGGCAATGGTGGCCTTCAGCTGCGTAATCTTCATTTCGAGCAGACTTTGTGCTTCTTTGGCTGCGTCGTATTCTGCGTTTTCGCTCAGGTCGCCCTTGTCACGGGCTTCGGCGATGGCTGCAGAAGCCTTCGGGCGCTCCACAGCTTCCAGCTGCTGGAGCTCGGCCACGAGCTTGTCGTAGCCCTTCTGGGTCATGTAAGCCATTATTGAGTTATTTTTAATGTTTTCAGTTTCAAAGTTCGGCATCAGACAAAAGCAAAAGGACTCCGCAGCTTCGCGGAACCCTTCTTGCATTGAAGTATGATTGCCTTAGCGAGTGCAAAGGTAAAACTTATTTTCGGACTGACCAAATTTTTTTGGAAAAAAGTGCTAAAGTTCGGCTTCTATGGCCTTTTCAATATCAGGAATGTCCTCTCCGCGGGCCTTCATATTGCTGCCGCGACCGATAAGGAAGTACGAAGGGATGGCTTCCACACCATACAGGCGCACCATGTCGTTGCCGAAGCCCTCGGGGCAGTGGACACACACCCAAGGCAGCTGGTCGCACATGGTCTTCCAGTAGTGCTCGTCGGTGTCCAGAGACACCTGATAGATTTCCAGACCGCGGCGATGGTACTTGCTGTATATTTCGCGCAGCTGGATGTTGCGCTGCTGGCTGGCGGGCAGGCTGTAGGCGGTGAAATCCAGCAGGATGACATTCTCCGGGAAGTCGCTGAGCCGGCGCTCCTGACCGCGGATGTCCTTGAACCCGAAGTCGATAATGCCGATTTCCTTCACCTTCTCGCCGTCGATCTGCAGCTCCACGGGCCGAGCCTGGCGCGTGTTGCGCAGTCCGCGGATGGCGATGTTGCGCAGGTTCTGCGTGCGCAGGGCACCGGGGTACAGGATCTCCCACTGAGTGGCCACCGCGGCGAAGTACTGCACGTCGCTCTTGTCGCTCTCCGGATTGAAGAGCATCTGACCGCCTACGGTCTGGAAGAGAGCGAAGTAGGCTGCTGCCGAAGCCGGGTCGGCAAGAATATACTCGCGCTTGAGGGTCTGTTTGTAGCTGTCGACGAGGCTGCGGGCGCGGTCCACTTTCTCCAGGGCAGACAGCGTGGCATCCTTGTCCAGCTGAGCGAACTGCTGCTGCAGCTGGATATTCAGCAGCGAGATGGTCTTCATCGTGCGCGAGGCATCGTTGCCCTCAATCTCATAGGCGGTGGCCATTCTCGCGAAGGGGGCTTCCACGCGGATATCCTCCAGCGAGTCTACAACAAAGTTGATAACCTGCGAACCTATTCGCAGGCGGTAGAACTCCGGTGCAGAACTGGTGTCCGGAACGATGGCGAAATCAAAATCGCCGGCTGAAGTCAGACGAACTGAGTCCACTGCCCTGACACCCGTGAGGGTCATGGCTTCCAGCAGCAGGGTGGAATCCTCCGCCTCGGTGATATGGCCGTTCACGTGGAAGCGCTCGCCGGCGGGCGAACAGCCTACCATCGTCAGGAACAGGTAGCAGACGAGTAGCACAATCAGCGCCATGGCGATGACGCCGCGCATGATTGCTTGATTGGTGGTTTGAGCTCTTCTTTTTCTCATATATTATTCTTTTATTCAATTTTTCGATTCTTCGATATTTCGGGATGTCGAAATGTCGGTATATCGAAATGTCGATATTCCGACATCTCATCTTTCATTTCAGACTCTCCACTGCCTTGCGGACGCCCTTGTCGTTGAGCATCTGATGCTTCAGTGCGCCTTGCTGGTAGAAGTATCGGCTGATGATCTCCGTCTCCAGATAGGGCTGGATGTGATGGCGGAAGCGCTGGAGGTCGGTGGCGAGGTCGTTCTCTTTCAGCTTCTGTTCCAGCGCCTCGAACTCTGCCGAGGCCTGTTCCAGACGTCCCTCGAAGCGGGCAAGCTGGCGCAGCTGGCTCAGCGCGGTGGCGGTGCGCTCGTTGTAGGTGAAGTCGCTGGCGGCGATGCTGTCGGAGAAGGCGGCATATTCCTCGTCGCTGATGCTGAAGCTTCCGGGCTCCGGAGCCGCATGCGTCGAGGCGTAGTGCGTCACGTAGTCGAAGAAGGCGTCGGAGTTGTAGAGGTCATAAACCATCGTTGGCACGGAGTCCACTGCCAGAATAGAGTCGGGAAGGATGCCGCCTCCGTCGCGCACAGGACGTCCCAGCCGGGTGCGGAACTCGTGCGTCAGGCTGTCCGGCAAGGTCGTGGCTGCGCCGTCGGCGGTGCGATGGCGGTAGTCATAAGCTTGGATGCAGCGGCCCGAGGGGATGTAGTAGCGGGCGGTGGTGATCTTCAGCTGTCCGCGGTACGAGACCTCGCGCACGCCCTGCACCAAGCCTTTGCCGTAGGTCCGCTGACCGAGGATCACGGCGCGGTCCAGATCCTGCAGCGCACCGCTGACAATCTCTGCCGCTGAGGCCGTGTTAGAGTTCACGAGCACAGCCACCGGCATCAGCGTGTCTATGGGTTCTGCGGGCGTCATGTAGTCGTGGCAGGTGGCTGGGACCTTGCCCTTCGTGCTGACCACCAGGCTGCCCCGGGGAACGAAGAAACCCACAATCTCCACGGCCTCGCTGATTGCTCCGCCACCGTTGTCGCGCAGGTCCAGAACCAGACGCTGCATACCTTGTTGCTTCATGTCGAGAATGGCGTGGCGGACCTCGCGGGCGCTGCGGTCGGTGAACTCCGTCAGCAGCAGGTAACCCGTGTGCGAGGCCTCGTCCACCATTCCGTACCAGGGCAGGCAGGGCAGCTGGATCTGCCGGCGCGTGATCTTGAACGTGCGCCGATGGGCCTCGCCGGGGCGCTGCACCACGAGTTCGAAAGTCGTGCCAGGCTCCCCGCGGAGGTTCTCGCTGACCTTGGCGGTTGGCCACCCCTTGATATCCTTGCCGTCGATGGTGATGATGATGTCGCCCGCCCGAACTCCCGCTTCCTGGGCCGGACAGTTCTCATAAGGTTCCTCGATGACACAGCGGTCCAGCTTCTTGTACGCACGGATCAGAGCTCCGATTCCAGCGTAGCGACCCGTAGCCATGCGGCGCAGGTCATCCTGGTCGTCGTCGGGGTAGTAGGAGGTGTAAGGATCTATTTCTGCCAACATGCCGTTGATGGCCCACTGGATGGCGGTGTCGGCAGACAGCGTGTCTACGTAGAACATATCCAGTTGGCGGTAGATATCAGCGAAGACTTCGAGGTTGCGCGAGACGTCGAAACCCGTCTGTTCCTTCTTCTGCGGATGCGACTCCTGTGCTGCGGCAGGCAGAATCAGGCAGCTCCCCAGCAATAATCCGAAAAGTATTTTTCTCATTCTGTTATTTCTATTATTATCTGTGTCCTCTATAGCTTCTATAGCTTCTATCTCTATCTATCTCTATATCTATTATTAAATGTTCGCGCGCAGGCGCTCGCGCGAAACCTGAGTTCCCACCACCTGCACCACCTCGGCTGCCGTGCGGTTGCCCAGGTCCAGACACCTCTGCAGCGTCCATCCGTGGATCAGTCCGTGAAGGAATCCGGCAGCGAAGAAGTCGCCGGCGGCTGTGGTGTCCACGGCGTGCACCGTGAGCCCGGCCACCACCGAGTGTTCCTGCCCCCGCTGTCCCAGTGCGCCACGTTTGCCCACCTTTACGACAGCCACCTCTGTCAGTGCTGCCAGCTGCTGCAGGGCCGTCTCGGGGTCATGCTGTCCGCTGAAGGCGGCGGCCTCTTCCTCGTTGGCGAAGACGATATCCACATACTCGCGCACCAGGTGCTGCACGAATTCGCGGTCGGCCTGCACGATGTTCCACGACGCCAGATCGTAGCTCACCCGCATTCCGGCCTCCTTGGCACTGCGCAGCACCTGCTCGATGAAGTCATGGTCCTGCACCAGGTAACCTTCCACATGCAGAATGGCATCGTTGCCGATGAAGTCCGACTCCGGATGGAACTCAATCTGAGGAGCCACACCCAGATACGTGGCAAAAGTGCGTTCGCCGTCCGCCGTGATGAACGTGGTGGCCACACCCGTGTCGCCCCCGCGAATCACTCTCAGCCGCACGTCGATTCCGCGTTCCTCTGCACGCGAGGCAAAGAAACGACCCATCTCATCCGCACCAACCGTGCCTACATACCCCACCTCATCGCCCAGCAGCGACATCGCGTGGATGGTGTTGGCGGCACTTCCGCCTGTAGCAACCTCGTGCGAAAGGGTGCTCACGGCAGCTGCCAGTTCTTCGTATCGAGGACGGTCCACATGAGACATGCCGCCCTTGGGAAGTTGAAGCGCATTTAAGCGCGTTTCGTCAGCCAAATGGACCAAAACGTCCACTAAAGCATTGCCAATTCCTATTATTTTTGTCATCTTACGCAATTTTTTTTGCAAAAGTATTGTTTTATTTCGAGAAAAGCACTACTTTTGCCCCGCAATTCCGAGAAAAAGGCGTCAAAAAGTGAATTTAACCTTCCTTTTACCGCTTTTCTCCACAAAAAGGAGTCTCAAAACACTGCTTCAGTAGCTCAGTTGGTTAGAGCACCTGACTGTTAATCAGGGGGTCGTTGGTTCAAGCCCATCCTGAAGCGCGAAAAAGAGAGAGCCGCACCACGGCTCTCTTTCTTTTTCTCCCCCATCCCCCCTTCATCCATCCCCCATCATTATCATCATCTCTCCCCTTTTCATCCATCCCCCATCCCCCTTTCATCCATCCCCCATCCCCCTTTCATCCATCCCTCATTCCTCCCCATTTCCCCAATTCCTCCCCCATCTCCCCCCTCGCTCCTCCCCCCCCGTCCCGTCTCTTTCGCCGAGATTTTATCTCGGCATCCAATTCCGCCATCATTCCATTCATTAAATCCCCCTCCCCCTCATGACCTTTCAAGACCTCGGCCTCTGCGAGCCCCTGCTTCGCGCCATCACTGAACTCGGCTTCGAAACACCCATGCCCGTGCAGGAAGCCGTCATCCCCCATCAGCTCCAAACCGCCCAGGACCTCGTGGCCCTCGCACAGACCGGCACCGGCAAAACCGCAGCCTACGGGCTACCCTTGCTCCAGAAACTCAGCAGCCCCGAAAACCCCGCTCCCGACCCCGTGGTGAGCGGAACCGCCGCCATCATCCTTTCCCCCACCCGCGAACTCTGCCTTCAGATAGCAGACGACCTCGAGTCCTTCTCCAAATACCTCCCTGAAGTGCGCATACTGCCCGTCTACGGCGGCACGGACATCATGCCCCAGATTCGCGCACTGCGCCAGGGAGTCCACATCATCGTGGCCACCCCGGGCCGCCTCATCGACCTCATGAACCGAGGCGCAGCAGTGCTCGACAACGTCCACACTGTCATCCTCGACGAGGCCGACGAGATGCTCTCCATGGGATTCTCAGAAAGCATCGATGCCATCCTCGAGGGCGTTCCCGCTCAGCACCGCACCCTCCTCTTCTCCGCAACCATGAGCCGCGAAATCGAGCGCATAGCCCAGAACTACCTCCACGACGCCCGTGAGGTCGTCGTCGGCAGTCGCAACGAAGGAGCCGAGAACGTCAACCACATCTATTACATGGTACGCGCGAGCGACAAGTACCTCGCACTCAAGCGCGTTGTGGACTACTTCCCCAAAATCTACGCCATCGTCTTCTGCCGCACACGTCTGGAGACCCAGGAGATTGCCGACCACCTAATCCGCGACGGCTACAACGCAGACGCCCTCCACGGCGACCTCTCCCAGCAGCAGCGCGACCTCACCATGCAGCGCTTCCGCCAGCACCGCATCCAGCTCCTCGTGGCCACAGACGTCGCTGCACGCGGACTTGACGTCGACGACCTCACCCACGTCATCAACTACGGAATGCCCGACGACAGCGAGGTCTACACCCATCGCAGCGGACGCACAGGACGTGCCGGCAAGCGCGGCACCAGCATCTGCATCGTCCACAGCCGGGAGCGCGGACGCATACGCGAGGTCGAACGCCTCATCCAGAAGGAATTCCAGCGCGGCACTCTACCCTCCCCAAAGGAAATCTGCTCCAAGCAGCTCTGGAAGGTCATCGACGACATCGAACGCGTTGAAGTCGACGACGAGGAAATCGAGGAATTCCTGCCCGAGGTACGTCGCAAACTCGAGTGGCTGGACAAGGAAGACCTCCTCAAGCGGCTCGTCAGCCGCGAGTTCGGACGCTTCCTCGCCTACTACGCCAACGCCCCGGAAATCGAGGAAGTCTCCACCGAGAAAAAAGAAAAAAGCGCTAAAGAGAAAAACGGGAAGGACAAAGGAAAGGTACACCGCCGCGCTGGCGACCACGAGGCCGAAGCAGGCTACAGCCGCCTGTTCATCACCCTGGGCAAGGCCGACGGCTTCTACGCACGCGAGCTCATCGGATTCATCAACCGACACGTCCAGGGCGAGAAAGTGGAAATCGGCCGCATAGACCTCCGTCCGCGCTTCTCCTTCTTCGAGGTACCCGAGTCCGAGGCCAAACGTGTCCTTCAGGCCATGCAAGGTCTGCAGCACAAGGGACGTCGCGTAGGCGTAGATCTTGCCGAGCCCTCCCCCTCCGCCGCCGCCTCTTCCTCCTCCGCCGCCTCCCCCTCTTCAGCAACTTCGGTTGGGAGTCGCACGAAGTCCCGCGCCCAGCGCCGCTTCGAGAAGGCGCAGCAGGCTGAGCCGAAGAAGAACGGCCGCAAGACCCGTGGCCAGGAGAAGTCCGGCAGCCGCAAGGACAAAGGACACCGCAAAGACGACTGGCGCCAGTTCTTTGGCAAGAAATAACTCCCCCGCTCCACACTCCCCCTGGCACGTCTTCCGAAAGCGGTGATTTTATCGCCCCCTCAAGCACGCTGCATCCGCCCATCCAGCCTGCTGCATCCTGCCCTCCAGCCTGCTGCATCCCGCCCTCCAGCCTGCTGCATTCCGCCCTCCAGCCTGCTGCATCCGCCTCTCCAGCCTGCTGCATCCAATACTCCCTCGCGCGACATCCTATAGTGCATCACGCACCACCCTATAGCTTCCCGAACAAAAAAAACACAAAAATTCCAAGAACACCTAACACCTCACGCTTTTTGGCATTAACCATCTGCAAATCAGCGCACTATCAAAAATCAACACCTCACGAACACCTCACCAACACCTCACGATTTCGTGGAGTGTTCGTGAGGTGTTCGTGAGGTCTTGTGAGGTGTTCGTGAGGTGTTGAAAAACCATAAATGCCTGACTTCCAGTCATTAACCCTCAAAAACCGTGAAGTGTTTGGTCTACTGCATAATGCTGCTGAAGATACACCAAACAACGTCTCCACGAGACGCTATCTTTAGCCTGATGCCATCTTGTTTATACTCTTCTATGAGAAGGCAATTGCAAAAGCAATCAGCAACTTCCGTATCTAAGAGAAGTTGCTGATTTTCCGTGTGGACCAGCTAGGGCTTGAACCTAGGACCTCCAGATTATGAGTCTGTTGCTCTAACCAACTGAGCTACAAGTCCAGTGCAGACGGACAGGGCTGGGATGTGCCGTTGCGGGTGCAAAAGTAGTGCAAAATTGGCGAACTGCCAAAAAAAATGGCAACTTTTTGTTCCTGAAGGGTAGCCAGGGGGCGAAATGAAGGGTTTAACGCTCTAAAGGCGGAGCAGAAAGTACGGGTGAAGGGACTGGCTCGATGCTAGGGGGGACTCCTCAAGTTCGGCGGAAGGGGGACTACTCCTCCAGTTCGACTAGAGGCGGCGGTTACTCCTCCAGTTCATCGAGGTGCGCCAGGGTCTGCAGACGTCGCATGGCGGCAGCGTCGCCCTTGGGGCAGATCATCAGTACGCCGTCCTGCTCTGCTACTACGTA
The DNA here is from genome assembly GCA_902771725.1 of uncultured Bacteroidales bacterium. GTDB lineage: Bacteria > Bacteroidota > Bacteroidia > Bacteroidales > Bacteroidaceae > Physcousia. The sequence goes on along the minus strand of CACXXT010000035.1, from coordinate 26,459 downwards.
TCCCTCGAGTCCGCTGATGACAGCGATGTGACCACTGGATAGGCGGACGAGGTTGTCGGAGGCGTTGTCGAAGAGAGCCTCGCTGTGGATCATGACGTTCTTGCGGCCGTCGGTCTTCACATCTGCCGGCGGCACGGGAGTGTTCATCCGCGGGGTGTGGAGTGCGTCGGTGCTCAGGCACTGCCAGGTGCCCAAGTCTGCCCATCCAAAGTGGCAGCGCTGGACGTAGCGGTGTTCGGTGTGCTCCAGCAGGGCGTACTCAAGGGAGAGGTTGGGCAAAGCGGTGTAGAAACGGGGCGTCTCGTCGATGGTAGCGGTGGAACCGAGGTTAGCCAGTTCGGGGAAGTCATCGCGGTACTCGGGCACGTGTTTTAGGATGTTGCTGAGCATATACTGCGCTCCGAAGACGAAGAGGCCGGTGTTCCAGAGAAACTCGCCGCTATCGCAGAACATCTGGGCGAAATCCAGACCGGGTTTCTCCGTGAAGGTCTTCACCTTGAAGATATTGGGCGAGCGACGGGCTGGGTCGCCCATTTGGACATAGCCGTAGCCTGTCTCAGGGCGTGTGGGGATGACCCCGAGAGTGATGACACCTTCGTTGCTGCTGGCGATTTCGAGGGAGTGGAGTATATCGGAGGCAAAGGCTTCGTCGTCGTAGATCTCCTGATCAGAGGGGGCTACGATGATGCGTGCATCGGGACAGAAATTGGCGATGGAACTGGTGGCCCAGGCCACGGGTGCCAGAGTGCCACGCCGCACGGGCTCGGCCAGTATCTGACAACGAGGCAGCTGTGGCAGCTGCTCGTGCAACAGGGGGAGGTAGCTTTCCTGCGTAGAGACATAGATGTTCTCCGGGCGGATGAAGCGTGCAAAGCGATCATAGGTCTGCTGGATGAGAGTGCGGCCGCTGCCGATGAGATCCAGATATTGTTTAGGACATTTTTCGCGGCTGACAGGCCAGAGTCGGCTGCCCACACCGCCAGCGAGAATAAGGCAAAAATTGTTAGCTGTCGGGTTCATAGAAGACGGTTTTGTGCGTAATCTGTACGCTAAGGTAAGCTCTTTTTCCCATTCGGACAAACTCTTTTACTATTTTTCACCAAAAAAGCGAGTTTTTCGTAGAAAATAACTACATTTGCACGGTCTACATGTCAAAACCACTCCCAGAAACCTACAAAATGAACGTGAAAATCGAAGAGAGCTGGGGTCGCAGACTCGCCTCTGAGTTCGCTCAGCCATATTTTGCCGAACTAGCCGCTTTCGTGCGCCAAGAGTATGCTGCCGGGGAATGCTATCCTCCCGGGGGACGCATCTTCAACGCTTTTGCCCAGACGCCCTTCGAAGAGGTGAAGGTCGTCATCCTGGGTCAGGATCCATACCACGAACCGGGTCAGGCAATGGGTCTGTGCTTCTCGGTGCCGGACGGCGTGGTGCTGCCTCCGTCGCTGAGAAATATCTACGAGGAGATCCATAGCGAGTTCGGCACTCCCCCACCCGCCTCGGGCGACCTCACCCGTTGGGCCCGACAAGGTGTGCTGCTGCTGAACGCTACGCTGACAGTGCGCCGCGGGCTGGCCGGTTCCCACCAGCGACGCGGCTGGGAGACATTCACGGACGCTGCCATCCGCGCGCTGGCCACCGAACGCGAGCACCTGGTGTTTCTGCTCTGGGGAAGCTATGCCGGGCAGAAGGCAGCATTCATCGACCCGCAGCGCCACCTGGTCCTCCGCTCGGCTCATCCCTCACCTCTCTCGGCTTACCGAGGCTTCTTCGGGAACCACCATTTCCAACTCTGCAACGACTATCTGGTACGCTGCGGTCAGAAACCCATCGAGTGGTAGGGTTTTTCAAGTTGAGAGTTGAGAGTAGTTTAGAGTTTAAAGTTTAGAGTTTAAAGTGAAACAGATTCCCATACTTGAGGTGGACGGAGTGTTGATCTCCACGTCCATACTGACCGAAAAGTTCTGCTGCGACCTCAGTGCCTGCGGCGGTGCCTGCTGCATAGAGGGCGATGCCGGTGCCCCCGTCACTTTGGACGAAGTGGGCGAAATCGAGGCCGCGCTGGATGCCGCATGGCCGGCAATGTCCGCCCAGGCACAGGCCGTCGTGGACCGTCAGGGCGTGGCCTACACAGACCCCGAGGGCGAGCTGGTGACATCCATCGTGGGCGGCAAGGACTGCGTGTTCACCTATTACAACTACCCTCCCCGCGAGGTGCCAGAGTTGCCCCAGGGATGCTGTCTCTGTGCTCTGGAGAAGGCATGCCGCGAGGGTCGCTCGCGCTTCATGAAACCCATCTCCTGCGCCCTTTACCCCATCCGCGAGAAACGTTTCTCCGGCGGCCTCATCGGGCTGAACCTGCACCGCTGGGCGGTCTGCGACGCCGCTTTCCGCAAAGGGCGCGAACTGAATCTCCCCGTCTACCGCTTCCTCCGCGAACCGCTGATCCGTCGCTTCGGCGAGGCATGGTATCGCGAACTGGAAACTGTGGCCGAGGAATTCCAGAGAACTTATGCTGAATTATAACACAAACAATAAAAAAGGAAGTAATATGAACAAGAGAAACATTCTTATGTGCTGCCTGCTGACAATGGCAGTGCAAGTGGCAACAGCCGACGAGCTCCGCATTGCCTTCCAACCGACGGAGCAGGCATTTGTCATCGCCACGCCAACAGCAAAAACCACCCTCGTCGTAGCAGCAGAGGATGCCGAAGTAGTAACCACGGCAGCAGAACTGCTGGCAGGGGACATCGCCGCCGTGACGGGCCAGCAGCCCGAAGTATCCCACACGCCAGCTGCCGGCAGCGAACCTATCATTGCTGGCACTCTGGGGTACTCCACCCTCATTGACGCACTGGCATCTCAGGGCAAGATTGACGCCGACGCCGTGCGAGGCCGCTGGGAGGTCTATGGGATGCAGCTGGTGGAGGCTCCGGCGGAAGGAATTGCCCGCGCACTGGTGGTCTACGGTTCCACTCACCGAGGTACCGCCTACGGCCTGCTGGAACTCTCACGCGGGATGGGTGTATCGCCCTACATCTGGTGGGCTGACGTGACACCAGCACAGCACGAGTCGGTCTTTGCCGTGGGAACAAAGAGTATCTCCAGCGAGCCTTCGGTGCGCTACCGTGGCATCTTCATCAACGACGAGGACTGGGGACTGACGCCCTGGGCGGCCAAGAACCTCGACAAGAAGTATAATAATATAGGACCGGGTACGTACGCACGCGTGATGGAACTGCTGCTGCGTCTGCGTGCCAACACGCTGTGGCCTGCCATGCACTCCTGCTCCCGCGCCTTCTGGGACAACAAGGACAACCTGCCCGTGGCACGGAAATATGACATCATGCTCGGCTCCAGCCACTGCGAACAGATGCTGCGCGACAACGAATGGGAATGGCGCCGCGCTCCTTGGAACGGCACCAACGAAGACTGGAACTACGTGACAAACACCAAGAAAATACAGCAGTACTGGGAAGAGCGCACGCAGGAAAGCGTGGGCTACGACGCGATGTACACACTGGGCATGCGCGGCGTACACGACTGGGGAATCTCCGGCTACCCCTCCACAGAGGACAAGGTACGGGGACTGACGGACATCATCGCCTTCCAGCGCTCACTCATCCAGAAACACGTGGGCGACCCCACACAGGTGCCACAGCTCTTCATCCCCTACAAGGAGGTGCTGGACGCCTACAACGCCGGACTGCAGGTACCGGAGGACGTAACGCTCTGCTGGGTGGACGACAACCACGGGTACATCCGGCAGCTGCCGGTGGCCAAGGAACAGGCACGCAGCGGCGGCAACGGCGTATACTATCACGTGTCGTACTGGGGCACTCCGCACGACTACCTGTGGCTGTGCTCCCACTCGCCATCGCTCATCAGCTACGAGCTCTCCCGCGCCTACGAGCAGGGCGTGCGCACGCTGTGGGTAATCAATGTGGGCGACATCAAGCCTGCCGAGGCAGAGCTGGAATTCTGCATGGATCTGGCCTGGGACATCAATTCCTGGACGCCCGAACACGCCTATGAGTACAGCCGCCACTGGGCTGCCGAGAACTTCGGCGAGGAGCTGGCCGACGACATCGCCGCCATCAAGCGCGAGTACTACCGGCTGGCAGCAGGAGGCAAACCTGAGCACGTCTTCGCCATCAGCTACACCCGCGCCGAGAAGGACCGCCGCATAGCTGACTACGCTGCCCTGGCCGCCCGAGTGGACGAGGTGAAGGCCGCCGTTCCTGCCACCCTCACGGATGCCTACTACCAACTCGTGGAGTATCCCGTGAAGGGTGCCTACAACATGAACGTCAAGACCTTCCGCGCAGCAGAGAGCCTGGAGCTGGCGGCCTGCGGACAGCGAGAGCAGGCGTTGGCCTACGCCACCGAGGCACGAACTGCCTATCGCCAGATCGCCACACTCACCTCACGCTACAACGGCGCTATAGCCCGCGGCAAGTGGAATGGCATCATGAGTTCAGCACCGCGCGGGCTGGACCAGTTCAAGACCCCCACCGCCGCCACCGAGAGCAGCATAGCCAGCCTCGTGGTACCACTACCTGAGGAACCCGCAGATACCATACTGCCCGCCACGGCCTACACGGCAGCCAGCGAGACGGTGGTGGCACTGGAGGGACTGGGAGTCAGCGACCACAGCGTCAGTGTATGGCCGCTGGATATGACCAAATACTCAGCCACACGGGCGCCCTACGTGGAATACAATGTTCCTGTCAGTGCCGGAGAGAACACCATCGCCGTGCGCTGCCTGCCCACCTTCCCCGTCAACAGAGACTATGACCTGCGCGTGGCACTGAGCCTGGACGGAGGTTCGCCCAAGATCATTTCGCTGAAGACCGTGGCCACAGAGGGCAAATGGAACCAGACCGTGCTACAGGGCTACAACGATGCCACCACGACCTACACGGCCAAGGAAGCCGGCACGGTGCGACTGCGCGTGGCACTGATGGATCCGGGCGTGGTGGTCAGCGACATCCGCGTCTCGCTGCCCTCGAACACAGACCTCTCGCTGACCGAGCGCCTCATCCAGAACTATGACTTCGAACTGAACCACGACTGCGAGGAGAACAAGGCCGGCAACATCGGACGCGGAGTGCCCTGCGGATGGACTCAGAAGGGCGTGATGAAGAAAGGCTCCAACGGCTTGGACTCTTATGGGGTGAACCAGGATGCCACGAATTTCCACGGGGGCAACGTCTGCTGGTTCAACTCCAATCCGATGCCAGCTGACTTCGAGCTCTCGCAGACCATTCCCGCCTCGGAACTGGAACCCGGCACCTACCGCGTTCGCTGTATGCTCTGGGTGGAGGAGGGCAAGAAGACCACCTGCCGCCTCTTCGCCAACCAGTTCGTACAGTACTACGGCTACAAGAGCGACTACACGAACCTGCTCACGGCAGGCGAGGTGAACAACTACGCAGGCTATGCGGGCGGACAGAGCAACTCCGTCGTGCTGCGCGAAATGCAAGTTTATGTGGTGCTGCAGGAGGGCGAGGACCTGACCTTCGGCATCAAGACTAGCAACCACAAGAACGACGGCAGTCAGGCCACGGACAACAGCGGATGGTTCAAGTGCGACTACTTCCGTCTGGAACGCGTGGAAACGACAGGTGTCCGCACCACCGCCATGAGCAGTGATGCAGACACCAATTGGTATTCTCTTTCCGGACAGCGGCTGCCCGGCAGCGCACCCCGCCAGCGGGGCGTTTTCATCCAGAACCGCAAGAAGGTGGCCGTGCTCTGAGGAGCAAGGTCCTCACCCTACAGCCCCAGCTCCATCAGCGAACGCAGAGCAGGCGGCACTGGATGATTCACATCCAGGCGTTCTACTTCTCCAAGGAAGTGGAGCGCCTTTTCCTTATGCCCCAGCCCCAGATGTCCAAGGGTCATCATGAGGTTGCAGTGGATGGTGTTCTTCTCCTGCAGGTCGCCGTCCCAGATGAGGAGGTCGGGCAGCGAGACGGCGAAGTAGTCCATGACGACATTGTCGAAGAGGTGCTGCTGGCCGTAGTTCAGGAGCTTGTAGCAGAGGCTGTTGGCGCGAGCGAGGAGGGCGTCGGCGGACAAACCGCCGACCACAGGACCCACGGCCGAAGAGGAAGCCGAAGAGGGGGAGACGGAGGGAGAAACCGAAGAGGGGGAGGCGGAGGGAGAAACTGCAGAGGCGGGAGAGGAGGAGGCGAGGGCGGCCAGACGGCGGTAGGACCTGTGTGGCCAGTTCGTAGTGGCTGCGGGCCTCGTCGAGGTCGCCTTGCTGTTCATAGGCCAGGCCGAGGAGATAGTGAAAGTCATTCTCCTGAGCACCATAGAGCTTGCCTTCACCGAGGTGGTGGGGATATTCCAGGCACTCGGTCAGTAGTTTAATAGCCCGCTGAATCTTCCCTGAGGCTTCAGGTACATCTGGGGTTTCTGAGGCTTCTGTTAGAAAGCGTTTCGCCAGTTCCACGCGGCAGAACTGATACTGTGCCGGCACCTTGCCTTCGCCACCCTCCCAGGGGTGGAAGATGTGATGGTCCAGCTTCTGCATGGCTTCTTCGTAGCGTCCTACCTGATTCAGCAGAGTGATTTCCTCGAGCACGAGGTCGTCGCGACGCTGGATGAGTTCGGGGTACTGCTGGAGGAAAGTCAGGCGCTGGACATGAGGCCGCTGCAGGCGTTTGTAGAGCTGGTCCAACTCCATGAGCACGCGCTCATCGTCCTCGTCGAGGTGGAAGGCACGCTCCATGTACTCCACAGCCTCGTCCTGACGCCCCTGTTTGTTGAAGCGCGCCAGCGCCAGGTTGCGCCAGACGGTGGGGAACTGCGGATCCCGCTTCGCCGAGAGTTCCCAGTTCTCGACGGCGAGGTCATACTGTCGGGCAGCGTAGTAGAGGCAGCCGAGGTAGTAGGGCGCACGAGCGTCCTCGAGATTCATCTCGATGGCGACGGTGAGCACGTTCACATCCTCCAGGCGGTTGGGGAAGCAGCAGGCCGGATCGGCCGCTGCAGCCTTCTCCAGCAACAGGTCAGCTTCATCGATGTTTGATGTGAAAGCCAGATAATAATAGGTAAGGGGCGATGGTTCGACCTCAGGTTTCAGAGCCAGCTTCAGCACCAGCTGAGCCTCTTCGTTGAGCTGGGCGGCCATGTATTCAAGAGCGGTCTCGTGGTAGTTCTTCACCTGACCGTTCATCAGCTGCACCATGCGCTGCAGGGGCTCTTCGCTACCGCTGAGCAGGTGCTCTTCCACCATACAGACGTAGTTGAACGGATCGATCTTGTAGGACTCGGCAATCCAGCGCAGCGCCTCGTCCTTGCGCCCCAGCTTACGTAGCACGGCGGCCTTGAGCGCACGTGCCTGATGGTTGTGGCTGTTGCTGATGAGTGCGCGCTCCAGTTCGTCGAGGGCATCGACAAAGCGCTCGTCAGAGATGCTGATTCGTGCAGCCTCGAAGAAGGCTGCGTCTGCCCACGCCTTGTTCCACGATGCTTTCCAGAACCATTCGTAGGCTTCGTCTTCCTTCATCCCGAACTTCAGTGCAAGCGCGAGGTTGAAGACGGGTTCGCCATCGTAGGGGTTAGGGTTGCGGCGCTGCCATATCTTCACGGCACGGCGCAGGTATTCCTCTGCCTTTTGGAAGCGTCCGCGGCGGAGGTACCAGAGTCCCATCTGGTTCAGGCAACGCACGTCGTTGGGGTCGCGGCGCAGCGCCTCCTCGTAGTAGTCGAGTGCCGACCACGTGGCATGACGGTACTGCTCCAGGTGCAGACCCGTCAGGTAGAGCTGGTCCACGGTCTTGCACTCCACTGGCGGCAATGCAGCCTCGGCAGAATCGGGGATGGGGCGCACCTCATCAAGTTCTGCCATCCACTCCAACAGCGGAGTCATCGGCAATTCATCCGGTGGATTTATGGTGAAGTAGAGGTCACTAAACTGAATGTCCTCCACATTGACAACCTGCTCAAAGACGGCTTCGGGCGAAAGTGTGACCACTTTTTCATAGAGAGTCTCCCTGAATGAGCCGCTCATGGTGAGACGTACCGTCTGCTTCGATGTGGCCAGCACCTTGAAGCGGACTGCAGACATCACCTCTTTGGTTGCTTCTCTTTCCTCTTTTCCTTCTTTAATTTCTTCAATATTGAACACGAAGTCCTTGGTAGCCTGCTTCACCACACCCAACTCGCGGTAGGGCATGAAGTACTGCGTGAACTGCTTCTCCTCGTAGGGCATCAGCCATGTGAAGTCCGGCTGGTTCTCGGTATAGACACCTGCCATCAGTTCGATATAAGGACGGAAGGAAGCCTCTTCACCAAAGTCTGAGTCCGTCAGGTTCCTGTCCCAAGCCCTTCCGAAGTCGCCGTTGCCCCAGGTCCACTGCTTCTTGCCAGGTGAGAAATGGTGGGAGGCGACGTGCAGCATACCGGCCTGGGTGTCGTTCTCATAGCCTCCTTCGAAGTCATACTTCGAGTTCACGGCCATATAGCTGGTGGGTACTTTGATGTTCCGGTAGTTAGAGATATCCACGCCGGCGGAGTAATCCATCTTGTAGTACGTGCCAGTGGCGATGGGGAAACTCGAGACGGCGCGCTTGCCGTGGTCGAAGACAGCATTCACGTCAGGCGGGAAGACACTCTGGTACGCGTCGTTCACCTCTACTGCGGGGTTAGCCCACCAAAGGAACGTCTGGGGAAGCGGTGTACGATTGCTGAGGCGACCCTTGATTTCCAGGTACGCACACCCCGGTCGCAGCGTGAAGCCCACCAGTGCCTTTTGATGAAACATCCGTTCCATCTCGTTGCACCAGACGGTGACGCTGCCGTCCTCGCCCTCCTCAATCTTATGATCCACGGGCAGGAAAGTCGACGGACGGTGGTGCTGCGGCCAGTTGAACTCGATGCCGCCGCTGATCCACGGCCCCGTCAGTCCCACCAGGGCGGGTTTGATGACGTGGTTATAGTAGACGAAGTGGCGCTGACGAATCTTGTCGTAGGCCATCTGCACACGACCGCCCAGTTCAGGCAGAATCATCACCTTGATGTATTCGTTCTCTATCCATACCGCCAGGTACTCACGGTCCACCTTCTCGTCCGCAATCTTCTCGATCACGGGATAGGGATAGACCACACCACTGCTGCCCTGGTAGACACGCTTCTCCAGGAACATTGGATTCTTCTCAGGTTTACCCACCTCATAAGTAGGGATGGTGAGTAGTTCACGCCAAGCTTTTACCATTTTTTCTAAGTATTGATAAGTATTGAAATTCTTATTCTTATATTCTTTAATTCTTTTATTATTTTATTCTCTTATTACTCCTCCAACTCCCTGCCTTTCGTCTCAGGACAGTTGCGATAGAGGAACACGAAGGTACAGGCACAGATGGCAGAGTACACCCAGAAGGTGCCGCTGCTGCCCAGCGCCGCGTTCATCGAGGGGAAGGAGAATGTCAGCGTACAACAACCCACCCACAAGGCGAACGTACAGATAGCCATGGCCAAGCCACGCACGCGGTTGGGGAAAATCTCTGCCAGCAGGGTCCACGTGACAGGCCCCAGCGTCATGGCATAAACCGAGATGGCAGCCACCACGAGCGCCACCATCGCGAAGCCCGTCAGCTGCTGGTAGTAGCAGTAGCCCAGAACAGCGTAGATGACACCCAGCCCGCCGGCACCCAGCAGCATCAGTGTCCGCCGTCCCCACTTCTCAATAGTATAGAGCGCCACGAAGGTGAAGACAACATTGGCAATACCCGTGATGACGATGTTGATAAACATACCGTCCACATCAAAGCCGGCACCCACGAATATCTCCTGAGCGTAGTTGAAGATGACGTTCGTGCCACACCACTGCTGGAAGACCGCGATGACCAGGCCCAAGGTAAGTACACGGCGAAGACCGGGTTCTTTCCCCAAACCTGTCCAAAAAGAGCATTCAGTTCTTCCTTCCAGGACTGGTTGAGGGGAAGAGTCCACTTTCTTCATTTTAAGATAAACAGGGCTCTCTGGAATGAAGAAACTCATCATGAGGAATAGGGCAGCGGGCAGCGTCTCGGCCCAGAACATCCAGCGCCAGCCCCACGACACATTCCACGCCTGACTCTCGGCCACACTGGTGTCGCGGGCCAACAGCAGGTTCACCACCTGTGCCGCCAGGATTCCCAGCACGATGGTCATCTGGTTCAGGCTGACCATGCGCCCGCGGATATGAGCAGGACTGACTTCGGCAATGTACATAGGAGCCAGCGCCGAGGCTACACCGATACCTACGCCGCCCACGAAGCGCGCTATATTAAATAAGGTGAAGTCATTGAACAGACCTGTGCCGATAGCAGACACCGTGAACAGCACCGCCGAAAGCGTCAGAAGCGGCTTGCGCCCATAGCGGTCGGCAGCAGCACCTGCCACCATTGCACCCACAAGGCAACCGATGAGTGCCGTCGTCATCGCCACGCCCTGCATCACTGGCGAGTTTGCAATACCAAAGTACAATTCATAGAACGGCTTGGCACCGCCAATAACCACCCAGTCGTAGCCAAAGAGCAGACCGCCCATGGCAGATACGGAGCAGATAAAATAAAGAAAGCCTTTGTTGTACATATCAGTTCTGGTTGGAGAATTTCGGTTTGAGTTCATCAGGCGACTCGCGAGTGAACATATCTACAGCCGGGGCTTCACGCTCGAAGAGGTGATGGAGGACATCCGGGGAGAGGTTGAGAGTGGGGTTGAAATCGGAGCTTTGCATATAGCGGAGGATGCTATAGCGGAGCTGCCGTGCAACGATGCGGCGGTCGAGGTCTGTAGAGAGGTCGAAGGTGGTAAGAATGAGGCGTCCCTTGCCGACGCGGGCTTCGAGCAGCATTCCAAGCTTGCGCGAGAGGTGCCAGGTGTCGATGGGCTGCACGATGGGCTGATAGTCCACAGGGAACTCGGCGAGGTTGATGCACTGGGCACGGTTGGTGAGTTCCCACCACTGCAAGTCTTGCCAGTCGTCAGTGGGGAAGTCGCGGAAGATGGGGTGCTGGGATTGGATGAGGGCACCCGTGGTGTGGGGCGGTTTCATCTTGAACCACGAGGTGTTCCAGAAGACGGGCAGGAAGCGGTGGACGACATCGTTTCCGTACTTGATTTTGTCGCCGGCAAGGAGAAGGACATCGTGGCCGGCGGCGAGGAGGGAGTCGAGAAGGGACCAAGCGTTGCCCACTTCTTGCTTCGAGGGAATCGCGGCGGAGGAGAAGTCGCAGATAGTAATGGAGGCACCGGATTCGCTGGCTACGGTTGGGTAGATCCAGAAGTCCCAGTGGTTCCGATGGGAGGCATCGGCGGTGATGGTGAGTGTGAGCTTGGCAGCATGCTCAACGGCGGAGGGGAGGAAGGTGATGACATCGCCATCCATGCAAGAGCCGCTCTGGAGAATGCGGGAGCCGAGGGCGATGGTGTAGGTGAGGGAGCGAGGGGAGGGAGAAGAGGAGGACACGACGGGAGAACCGCCGTGCACTGTGGCAGAGGAGGGGAAGAGGGAGGAGGTGGCGTCATAGAGACTGACGGGGATGCGGAGGGTGTCGGTGGTCTGGAAGGTGAAACGGGGGAAGCGGGCGAGGGGAACGAGGTCGCTGCAGAACTCGCGCCAGTCGGCAGCGGTGCAGTAGCCTTTCTCACTCCAATGGACATTCAGCGGTCCTACGAGAGCGGTGCCCTGGCCGCTGTAGTCGTTCAGGCTGAGGAGCTGGAAGCCGGCGTAGCCAGGGGTGCGTAGATGACGCTCGATTTCGTATTTATAGGCCAGCACCTGCAGTCGGCCGCTGGCCATCAGGAACTGTTCGGCCTGCGAGGCCATGCCATGAGCAGCGAGCAGGTCGCGGAAGATCTGGAAATTGGCGGCGCGGTAGGCTCCGGTGTACTGTGGTATTTCCTTGAAATCTGGGAATGCGCACCACTGGCCTTGCTCGTGGGAGAGAAGGGGGGAGGTATTGGGTTCGGAACCTTTGTAGTTCCTCGGATGTGCTATCTGTTCAGCGAAGTCATCATCGCTGCTGGGCTGACGGCGGTTCCATTCCAGTCCGCGTGCTCCGCCCTTGACGTGGTATTCCGAGCCGTAGTCCCACTCCCATCCACCTCCGACACTGGCGGTGCAGTAGATGCGTGAGGGGTCGTAGTCCTTCATCTCCCGGACGAAGTCGGCACCCCAGCGAACCCAGTTCCCGGCAGGTTCATTGCCGGCGGCAAGCATGATGAAGGAGGGATGGTGGCCATAGCGGTCGAGGATGGCACGACACTCGTCGGCGAGGTACTTGTCAATGGGCATACCGTTGCCGAGTTTCACACCGTGGTTGGGCCACGAAGGACCTTCGGGCTGTAAGTAGAATCCGAGGCGGTCAGCCGCGACGAAGGCGGCTTCAGGCGGGCAATAGCTGTGGAAACGCATGTGGTTGAGGCCGTAGTCCTTGCAGATGCGGAAGATACGTTCCCAGGAAGCGGTGTCGGTGGGCGGGAAACCGGTCTCGGGGAAACAGCAGTTCTCCACGGTGCCGCGCAGGTGGACGGGGCGGCCATTGAGGAGGATGTCACGACCGCGCACAGCGACCTCGCGGAAACCGAAGGTGACACGGAAGGGACGCCCCTGATAGTTGACGGTGGCGGTGTAGAGGCGCGGCGAATGCTCGCTCCACGGTTGGGCACCGGGGACGTGGACGTCAAAGGTCTGGTCGTTGAGGGTGATATGGGCGTTGGAGGTGGCAAGGTCGGTGGTGACGCGCTGCCTATATATAAAAGGTGTCGTACGCAGCTCTATGCGCCCTGCTATGCCGTTCCAGTTGCCCTGGGTCTGGTCTGTGACACTGTGGGAGTCCTGCCCGACACAGACGTTCTCGATGCCATTGTAGACGCGGATGGCGATTTCGTTGTCACGGCCGAAATGCAAATAGGGAGTGACATCGTACTGATGAGGTACGGAGAGTGACATCTGGTGCCCTACCTCACGGCCGTTGACATAAACGGTGGTCTCGATATGAGGGCGCTCCAGGAAGAGCGTGACCTGCCGATGGCGCCAGCTCTTGGGAACACTGACGGTGCGACTGTAAGTAGCTTCGCCTGTGAAGTGCTTGCTGGGGGTGAGGAAGAAGGGGAAGGACATATTGCCGGCGTGGCGGTAGGGCTCCATGAAGGGGTTGAAGTAGTAGCTGCTGTCGTAGAGCGAGCCTGTCCAGCGGGTGTCCACAGAGAGGTCGTCACCGAGGCCGTTGGTGAGGAGAGAACCGGGGAGGGTGACGGCGGTGGCGGAGAGGCGGGAGCGAAGGTGCCAGGTGCCAGAGAGGTCAAGGAGTTCCTGTGCTGAGGCACTGCCGCTGCCTACGCTGAGCAAGAGGATGATGAGGAGGGAGAGAGGGGAACGCTGCATGGGGAGTGAAGAAGGGAATGAGAACTATAATGATGAGGAAGGGGGAATGATGGGGGAGTTATTTGCAGGGGATGAGGGAGATGGAGGAGAGAGCCTCGCCTGGAGTACGGTCAGCCTCGCGAGGGAGGTAGATGGGGGCATCTGGCTGAAGGGGAAGGATGCGGAGTTCCAATTCCGTGCAGCCGGTGGGCAGGCGCCATAGGCCATAGAGGAAGGGACGGCCGTAGTAGAAGTTGTCGGCCACGAGGCGGCCATTGGCAAACAGGCGGGCACAGTCGCCACGGTAGGTGATACTCAATAGTGAAGAGTGAGGGGTGCTGAGTGAAGAATCTGCTGCTGCCACAGGAAACTTGATGCGGTAGACTGCAGCCTGCTGCCAGTCTTCCTCGGTGGGAGCGGCAGCGACCTTGGCCTTGCCTTTCTGGATGACACGCGGGGTGGCTGCCTTCAAGATACGGACAAAGGGGATGTCGGTGGCTGGCAGGCTGGCGTGCGTGGGCAAGAAGAGGTTTTCAGCCTCATCACGGCTGAGCAGATAAATGTTGCCCGAGACAGGACGGGAAAGCCCCTGAGGTTTCACGTTGTTCAACGTCCGACCGTTCTGCAAAACGATGGTGGTGGGAACGCCAGGAACCTGCATCAAACAAATCTTGTCGTCGCGGCAGGAGACCAACTGTGCGGTGGCGTAGTGGATTCCTGCAACATTCACCGGGAAGATGGCAGCGCAGCCAGCAGGGATGGTGATAGGTTTCTGGGGGAAACGCACACCGCAGACTTCGAACTGAACTCCACGTTTGGCTGTGAGGTTGGCGAAACGTTCGTAGTTGTTAATGAAAACGAAAGCGGACTTACCATCGGAGCGGAAAGACCAACGCAACTGGGTGTCATCACCTTGCCGCAGGTCCTGCTGAACGGGGAAGGAAGCCTCCATGGGCGCCAGCAGTTCCCCAAAGTCCTGCATGAAGAGATGCAAGGGGCGCAGTCGGTAGTACTGAGGATTGGTCTGACCGAACTCACCCAAAGGAGCCTGGAAGTCATAGGTACAAACAGGCAGGTCGTTGTTGGCCGTGAAAGGAGAGGTCTGGCACTCGTTGAGGGTGTGCAGACGGCCTTCGGGGTTCGTCCCGCCGTGGTACATATAATATCCCAGCAGGTTGCTGCCGCTGCCCAGCTTCACCAGCGCCATCGAATAGGCATCCTCCGGATAGACGTAGGGGCGACGATGGTAGGCAGTGGCCATACCGCCTCCGAGTTCACAGGTGAAGTAGGGGTAAGTGGCTGATGCTGAATGCAGAATGCTTGATGTAGAATCTTTAGAATAGGTAAGGAAATCTGTTCCTATGGACGTGGCAACACGCTGCCCCTTGAAATTAAATGCCTTATAGTAGTTTCCGACACCTTCCTGGGTGCTCTTGTCCCAAAAGCCGTCGGCGTAGTCGCCGTAGAGGGGGAGCATCTCGCCGAAAGGCATTGGGGTAGTGAGTTCCGGCCATCCCGTGCGGGTATAGAAAGGGAGGTCAAAGCCGATGGTGAGGGCAATGCGTTTCAGTGCCAGCAGGTACGAAGCTGGCCCTCGATACTCGTTGTCGAACTGGGCAGCGAGGACGGGGCCGCCGTCCTTCCACTGAAGTCCTTGCACCTGGGTGAAAATCTGACGGTAGAGGCGGGTGACGTAGGTCAAAAAGACAGGATCCTCCGAACGCATCCGACACTGTTTCTGGAACAGCCAGTCGGGCAGCCCACCGTTGCGTACCTCGCCGTGGCACCATGGTCCCAGACGCAGCACCACGGGCAGTCCCTCGGCCTTGCAGACTTCCAGAAAGCGTCGCAGGTCGCGCTGTCCGCTCCAGTCGAACTGATTCTCAACTTCCTCTATGTGGTTCCAGAAAACGTAGGCCGCGATGATGGTTACACCTCCCTCATGCATCTTACGCACCTCTGTAGCCCACTCGTCGGCAGGCACACGGCTGTAGTGGATTTCGCCCATAACAGGACACACGTGGTGACCGTCGAAGAGCAGGGTGTGGCGGTCCCAGGAGACGGCTGCGCCCAAGGGAAGAGAAGGCTGCGCTGCAAGCGGAAGGCTGCCGAGCAAGGCGAAGAACAGGACGAGCAGGGAACTCATCTCGATGTGATGGGAAGGAGATTTCATATTCATGCGTTTTAGAGGTGTTCTGATTTCGGGAACTGGTTCATGATGTTGGCAGGCGGCCGCTGGTGCTGCAATTCGTTCTTCATGAAATCCATGTAGGGTGCTACGTGTTCGAAGTAGCGGCGATAGGCAGAGCAGAGGTAATTAAGGTGGTGCTCCCCATCGGCTGTGATCTGGAAACGGTCCTTGGGGCATCCGCCATTGCAGGCAAAAAGCCAGGGACAAGTGCGACACTGAGTGGGCAGCTGCTCCAACTTGGCACGTCCGAAATCGCGTTGGCGCTGACTGTACATCATACCAGTAATGCTGTCGTGGTGGATGTTACCCAGAAGGTATTCGGGGAAGACGAAGTGGTCACAGGAATAGATATCGCCGTTATGCTCCATGACGGCTGCGTGTCCACAGGACTCTGCCATATAGCAAACGCCGGGCTGCACGCCCATCCACCGGGCAAGAGTGGCATCGAAAAGTTGGACGAAGATCTCACCTACATCGTGCCGCACCCATTCGTCAAACAGCGTGCAGATGAAATGCGCATACTGTTGCGGGGTGACAGAGAAGGGGGCAAGTGAGGGGTTAGAGTTGATGGTCGTGTGGGGAGCTGCGAGATGGCGACCGTCGGTGTGGCGCTGGATACGTTCGACGATGGGTGCGAACTGGATGTAGCGTGTACCTATTTCTTTATAGAAGTGGTAGACCTCGAGGGGGTGGTCTGCATTGAAATCATTGACGACTCCCATGGCGTTCCATTCCACCCCGTGTTTCTGTAGGAGCGCTATTCCCTTCATGACTTTCTGAAAGGAAGGCTGCCCCCCTCGCGACCGGCGGTACTCGTCGTGGAACTCCTGAGGTCCGTCGATAGAGATACCGACGAGCCAGTTGTTCTCGCGGAAGAAACGGCACCACTCGTCGGTCAGCAGTGTGCCGTTGGTCTGCAGACAATTGTCGATGATGCGACCGTCGGCGTACTGGCGCTGGAGAGCCAAGGCCCGCTGATAAAAGCTGAGCGGCCGCATCAGCGGTTCACCGCCGTGCCAAGTGAAGAGCACCTCGGGCTGAGTCTGTGACTGAATATACTGCCGGATGAATTGTTCCAGGGTCGCATCGTTCATCAGATAGCGATTCCTGCCCTCGGCGGTGTAGAGATTACCCTTCTCAAGGTAGTAGCAATAGTCGCACGAGAGGTTACAGAGACTGCCGACAGGCTTCGCCATTACATAAAGGGGTGATGCGAATGGGGCGAGTGTCATAGGTTGGAAGCGTTTCAGAGGGCAAAGTTACACTTTTTGTATCGCATTCAGCATCTTTTTGGAATAAAGTTTCGGAAATATGGACGAAATCTAGTATTTTTGCAGATGAAAATACAAATATGCTATCAAAAAGACCTACGCAATCATCGGAACAGGCGCCATCGGCGGCTACTATGGCGCCAAACTGGCTCGTGCCGGGCACGATGTCCACTTCCTGCTCCACAGGGATTATGATTATGTACGCACCCACGGGCTGCACGTGGACTCTTGCGACGGCGACTTCATACTGCCGCAAGTAAATGCCTATAGTGACGTCTAGGCAATGTCTAAGGCGGACGTGATACTTGTTGGGCTCAAAAGTACCAACGAAAGGCTGCTGCAAACGCTGCTGCCCCCACTGCTGAAGGCTGACACGCTGGTGGTACTGATTCAGAACGGCATCGGGCTGGAGGCTGATGTGCAAGAGTGGTTTCCCGGGCTGTGGCTGGCGGCCGGGCTGGCTTTCATCTGCTCGGCAAAGACCCAACCAGGACGCATCAGTCATCAGTGCTATGGCAGCATAAACCTGGGCAACTACTCCTGTCCTGAAAAGGAGCGCACAGACGCCGTACTGGCAGACTTCATAGATGCTGGAATCGATGCCCACGAAGTGGAGTACTACGAGGCACGCTGGCGCAAAGCAGTCTGGAATATGCCTTTCAACGGCATGACTGTGGCACTACAGACACAGACAGACCAACTACTGGCAAACAGCAGCACACGACAGCTGATTTACGAACAGATGATGGAAGTCATCGGCGCAGCACAGGCGTTGGACGTACAAGGACTGGACGAGAGTTTCGCACAGAAAATGATGAAGATGACAGACGAGATGGTACCCTACTCTCCCTCAATGCGTCTGGACTTCGACTTCCACAGACCCATGGAAGTGGAATATTTGTACTCACGCCCCATAACCGAAGCACGGAAAGCAGGATTTGCTATGCCACGACTGGAGATGCTGGAACGTGAACTGCGTTTCATCGACGCCAGAAACTGCGGCTGCTAGCTGAGCAGTTCATTGAGGAAGATGAGGCAGATGGCGATTGGCGCCACCCAACGGATGAGGAAGAAGAAACCATGGAAGAGCCAGTCTGGATAGTGCAGTGTGTGGTGGTTCGTCAGTTCTTCTATGACTAGGGACTTGGGCAGACGCCAACCGACAAAGATACTGAGGACGATACCACTCAGAGGCATGATCCACAGGGCGGTGACGTCGTTGAAGGCATCGAAGAAGCCACGGCCGAAGAAGGGACGGAAGTCTGCCAGAGGACCAAAGCTGAGCGAACACAAGGTGGCCAGGACTATGGTAGTGGCTGTCATGTAGACGGCGGCACGGCGGCGACTGGTGCCATAGCGGTCGACGAAGAACGCCGTGACCTCCTCGTGCATCGAAATCGTACTGGTCAGTGCCGCCAGCACCAACAGCACATAGAACATCAACGAGAAGCCATAGCCGAGCCAAGGAACACTTCTGAAGAGGGAATTGAAGATCTCGGGCAGCGTGACGAAGACGAGGCCGGGACCTGCATCAGGCGCGACACCGGCCACGGAGAAAACGGCGGGGAAAATGATGAAGCCGGAGAGGATGGCCACGACAGTGTCGATACCAACCACATTGGCCGCCGTCTTCATCAACGGTACGTCGGGCTTGAAATAGCTCGCATAGGTGCTGAGACAGCCAATAGCTATCGAGAGCGAAAAGAAAGCCTGCCCCAAAGCCGAGAGTACCACGGAGGAGTCAATTTTCGAGAAGTCGGGTTTCAGCAGGAACTCCACTCCAGCAGCAGCTCCACTCATCGTCAAAGAACCGATGGCCAGCAGCAACATGATGATGAGCAGCAAGGGCATCAGCAGCTTGGAGAACCGTTCGATGCCATTCTGCACGCCACGGACAATGATGATGTGGGTCAGCAGCAGGAAGACGAGAGCGAAAAACAAAGGTGTCCACGTGGAGGTACTGAAATCGGAGAAATAGGCAGCGGTGTCGCTGACGGAAGCAAGGGTTCCCGTGGCAGCATCCACCGCATATTTCAGTACCCAACCAGCCACAACAGAGTAGTAGGAAAGGATGAGTGTCACGCAAAGCATTCCGGCATATCCCGTGATGTACCACGGCTGACGGGGTGCCAGCCGCTGGTAGGCGGAAGCGATATCGGTGTGGGCACGACGACCGATGATGAACTCGGCTGTCATCATGGGGACACCAAGGAAGATGACACAGAGGAGATAGATGAGGATGAAGGCTGCACCACCATTCGCACCCGTCTCCACAGGGAAACGCCAAATGTTGCCCAGACCCACGGAGGAGCCTGCGGTGGCAAGGACGATGCCCAAACGGGTGGCAAAATTGCCACGATGGAAGGTGGGATTAGAGGATTCCAAGTTCGTTGAGGAAGATGAGGCTGATGGCGATAGGAGCCAACCAACGCAGGATGAAACGATAGACGGGGAAAGCCCGGAAACCGACGGTGCCATGGTTCGTCACCTCGTCATAGACCAACTGGCGGTCGAGTTTCCAGCCCACAAAGAGCGAGATGATGATGCCGCCCACAGGCAGGAATATTTTTGCCGAGACGAAATCGAAAAAGTCGAAGAACGTCATCCCGAAGAGGAACTTCACATCGGCCAGAGGGCCGAAACTCAGACTGCAGAGCACACCTATGAAGATACAGGAGAGGGTGACCATCCAGGTGGCGGTGCGACGATGAAGATGGAAATGCTCCAGAAGGAAGGCGGTGGTGGGTTCGTGGATGGACATCATGCTCGTCAGAGCCGCCAGCAAAAGGAGCAGGTAGAACATCACGGCAAAGAGCCAACCGATGAAAGGCACATGACCGAAAGCAATCTGGAACACATTTGGCAGAGTGATAAACACAAGTCCGGGACCTGCATCCGGAGCGACCTCTGCCACAGAGAAGACGGCAGGGAAGATGATGAAACCGCTCATGATGGCCACGGTGGTGTCGATGACAGCCACGCTGCCTGCCGTCTTCACCAACTTGGCATCGTCGCGGAAATAACTGGCATAAGTGCAAAGACATCCCATGGCGATGGAAAGTGAGAAAAAGGCCTGCCCCATAGCAGAGAGCACCACCGAGGAGTCCAGCTTGGAGAAATCGGGTTTGAAAAGGAAGCGCAGGCCTTCCTCGCTGCCGGGCATGGAGAACGAGCAGACCACAAGCACAGCAATGATGAGCAGCAAGAGCGGCATCATCAACTTACTGTACTTCTCGATACCTGCCTGAACACCACGAGCAATGACCCAATGGCACATCAACATCACCGCCACCATGCACACTATAGGCAACCAGGGAGAAGACGTGAACGCCGTGAAATAGGCTGCGCTATCCTCGATGGTGCCCACCTTCCCTACAATAGCTGAGAACAAATATTTCAAGGTCCAACCTGCTACCACTGAATAGTAGCAGAGAATGAACCAGGAAGTAAAGACTCCCAAATAGCCTTGGAACACCCACGGAGTATGTGGAGCTAACTGCTGATAGGCATCGGCAGTGTTCTTGTGGGTATGACGACCTATGACGAACTCCGAAACCATCAAGGGAACACCCAGCAGAATGACACAAAGGATATAAATGAGTATGAAGGCAGCGCCGCCATTCTCACCGACCTCTGTGGGGAAACGCCAAACATTACCCAAGCCTACAGCAGAACCTGCTGAAGCAAGAATAATGCCTAATTTACTGCCGAAATTTGCTCTTTTTTCCATAATTCGCCGCAAAATTACAAATAATTATCGTACATTTGCCACAAATTTCAAACAAACTGCAGATTATGCTTACGAATTATATTAAAAAGTACCCTCTGAGCCTCCTTTTGACCATAGTCGTGGTGGCTTTGTCTACACTTCCTATCGGAGCACCGGAATTTGCCCAGGATGTTCCGCTGGCCGACAAATGGACACACATGATTATGTATTTCGGTGTGGCGCTGGTCGTCGGATGGGAGTATTGGCGCAACCATCGTCCCCAGCCTTCCGTATGCGGTTTGCTATTTTGGGGATTCCTCTACCCTGCCCTATTGGGAGGCTTGCTGGAACTGGTACAAAAATATGGCACCACCTACCGCTCCGGTGAATGGCTGGACTTTATTGCCGATAGTATTGGAGCGGCAGCCGGTGCCGTGATAATCATTCTTCCTGTGATTAGGAAGCGCTACTTACGATAGCTCTTGCGGACGAACTTGGACTTGAGGAGGTACTCGGCGCAACGGCGCACTCCTTCCATAATGTCGATGGTACCGTCGGTGCCTTCCATCTCCACTACGTAGTACTCCAGACCAGCGGTGTCGGCAGCATCGAAGATGGCGTCGAAACCGAGCATTCCGCTCTGACCGAGTTCATAGAGGTCCTTGATATGAAGCATGCGGAAGCGGCCGGGGAACTTCTTGAAGTACTGAACGGGTGACTGCTGACCCATAACACACCAGTAGGTGTCCATCTGCCAGAAGTAGTAGGCGGGGTCGGTGTGCTCCATCATGTAGTCCATCCAGCGCACGTCCTCCACCTTCTGGTACTCATGGGAATGAGTGTGGTAACCGTACTTCAGGCCTGCTGCAGCGCACTTTTTGCCAATCTCGTTGGCGTAGTCACAGAGGGTCTGGGCTTCCTTCAGGTTCTTGGGCACGCCCCATCCAGGGGTGACGATGTAGCTCATTCCGGCAGCTTTGTGGTCAGCAATGGCCTTGTCCCACCACTTCAGTGCTTCCGTGAAATCGTGGTTCTTGAGTTCTTCGTCAGAGAGTCCGTGGGTGGTGTGACTGCTTAGGCATTCCAGTCCGGCAGCTTCGCAATCAGCCTTGAACTGCTGGGGCGAGACCCCATAGAAGGTGCCACGACCCTGGTCGTAGCTGGCAGCCTCAACGGCAGTGTAGCCCCATGCGGCAAGTTTCTTGAAGACCTCAACGTGGTTCTTGGCGTAGTTCTCGGGCGAACCGATCACCTCACGGATGCTATAGAGCTGCAGTGCCATCTCCTTCTTGGATTTGGCAGAAACTGGCAGCGCCAGAAGCAGCGCTGCCAGTAGGATCATAACGTTTTTCATCTTAATCCATCAGTTTGATGCGGATGTTGCGATACCAGACGTCGTCGCCATGGTCCTGAAGGCCAATATAGCCTTCATGGTTCTCACCACCCATATTGTTCAGGAGGTTGAAAGCGTAAGGGAAGTCGCCGCCCTCGGCAAACTTGCTGTCCTGCAGCATCTGGGTCCACTTCGGAGTCCAAAGGTGGTACTCGAGGACGTTCTGGCCGTTCTGACCATGAACGACGGTTCCCTTGTAGACCATGATCTTGGCCTGATTCCACTCGCCTGCAGGATTTGCGTTCTGCGGCTTGGCGGGAATCATATCATAGAGGGAAGCAGCCTGGCGATTGCCATCCACACCGAGCTGTGCGTCGGGGTGCTTGGCATTGTCGAGGACCTGGTATTCGGAGCAGGACTGCCAGATGGGCAAGTATTCCTTACTCTCAGCATCCTTGACCTCCTGCGCGAGGTAGAAGATGCCGCTGTTACCACCTTCAGAGATCTTGTACTCCAACTGAAGCTCGAAGTTCTGGAACTTGTGGGCGAAGATGAGGTCGCCGCCGCCTTCAGCCTGAGCCTCACCGGTGCCGGAACCCTTCAGGTGAATGGCTCCGTCAGCGACTTCCCAGCTGGTAGGAGGAACTTCCATTCCGTAACCGCGCCAGCCGTTGAGTGTCTGACCATCAAAGAGCACGATGAATCCTTCCTCATCCACAGGAAGGGCTGTGATGTCGATATTGGGTCCGTCGGCCACCACAGCCACGGGGCTCTCGCCTGCTGCGGGCTGGTCGCCAGCCTCGCACTTCTGACCGCAGCAGCCGCCCTTGCCAATGAAGAAGCCGACTACGCCGCCTATCAGGGCGCAAATGATGCCTATAAATGTCTTTTTCATAATTACAATTCCTTTACTTTAATATTCCTGTACCAGACGTCATCGCCATGATCCTGCATACCGATGAATCCCTTGTGCTCGGGACCGCCGCAGTTGTTGAGGAGGTAGAAAGCCGTGGGCCAGGCCTTCTCGCTGAACTTGCTGTCCTGCAGCAGGGCAGTCCACTCGGGCGTCCAGAGCTTGTACTGGAGCACCTGAACGTCGTTCTGGAAGTGAGTGACGGTGCCGTTCTCCACGCGCACGCGTACCTTATTCCATTGTCCTGCGGGTTTGGCGTTCTGGGGTTTGGCGGGAATCATGTCGTAGAGGGATCCGGCCTGACGGTTGTTGTCCTTGCCGAGCTTGGCATCAGGATGACGCTCGTTGTCCAGCACCTGGCACTCAGGGCAGGAAATGTAGATGGGTTCTACGCCCGTGCCTTCGGCGTTAAGGGTTTCCAGTCCCAAGTAGAAGATACCGGAGTTGCCTCCCTCGGAAATCTTCCACTCCATTTCGAACTCGAAATTAGGACCGAACTTGTGGGCGAAGATGATGTCGCCGCCCTCGCCCTTGGCCTTGCTGTCGAGGTGAATACTGCCGTCCTCTATTTTCCACTTGCTGGGAATGTAGTTCTTGCCGTAGCCGCGCCAGCCGGCAAAGGTCTTTCCGTCGAAGATTGGGAAATAACCTTTCTTGTCAACGGGCAGTTCGTGGCGGTCCCAGAGTTCCGGTCCCTGGAAGCCCTGGGAGCAGACGATGGTGACGGTCTTGTCCTTTTGTGCCGAAGCACTCACAGCAACGGCCACAAAGCTAATCAATAACAATAATTTCTTCATAGTCGTTTTCTTTAGGGCAGTTCGGGAAGCACGTAGCCGTTCTCGTAGACAGGCTTGATCAGACGGGCAGCGTACTCGGCTGCATTGATCTCGACTTTGTCGGCGGTGGTGAAGGAGGGATGACCATCGTGGATGGAGAACTCAATGGCGTTGGAGACGTGCAGCTTGGCATCGGGCGAGATATTGGTGAACTGCATTCTCTCGCCATCCCACTTCAGCCACTGGTCGAGTTCCTGCAGACGCACTGCAGCGACACCCATGACGATGTTCTCGTTCAGAGGACCGCTGATGGCGAAGTCGGAAGCTGCAGGCACGCGGCTGTCGGCACTCTCCTTGCAGGCACGGATCCAGTCCTGCTGGTGGTTGTCGTTCTTGACGATGCGGCAGAGCTCGGGCACCTTGGGTTCGCGGCCACTGACGAGGAACGGGTCGTAGCCATAAGTTCCGACGACCATGATGTCCTTCGTGCCGTAGAAGATGCAAACGCCATTGCCGTCGAAGTGCTTGCCTTCGGGCATGTCGAACGGAATATTCGGACGCAGACCACCGTCGTACCAGGTCAGTTCGCAGGCGGGGAGACCCAACTTGGGCAGATTGTCGCGGGCGGGGAAGCGGTAGGTGACTTTCTGAGCGCTGGGACAGGAGTCGGGCATCAGCATCGTACTGCTGCCAAGGATAGCGGTGGGAGAACCCAGCTTCAGGCCTGTGAAGGCCACGGCAAGGATGTGGTTGGCCATATCGCCGAGGGCACCAGAACCGAAAGGCCACCATCCGCGGAAGTTCCAGGGTGTGTAGGCTTCGTTATAAGGACGCATCTTGGCGGGACCGATGAAGGCTTCCCAGTTCATGGTGCTGGGCACGGGCTGAATCTCGGTGGGAGTGCTCATTCCCTGCGGCCAGATAGGACGGTTGGTGAAAGCCTCGATACGGGTCACTTCGCCAATCTCGCCGTTCCAGAGCCAGTTGATGGCCTTGCGAGTACCAGAGCTGGAAGCTCCCTGGTTACCCTGCTGCGTGGCCACTTTGTACTTGGCAGCCAGACGGGTGAGCAGGCGGCTCTCGTAGGCATACAGCGTCATGGGTTTCTCTACATACACGTGCTTGCCGGCCTGAATGGCATCGGCTGCGATGATGGCGTGGGTATGGTCAGCCGTAGCCACCATGACAGCATCTGCCGACTTCAGCATTTCATCGTACATCTTACGGTAGTCGTTGTACTTCTTTGCATCGGGATAGCGGTCCAGCACGGCTTTTGCATACTTCCAGTCGCAGTCGCAGAGGCCAACGATGTTCTCGGTCTTTGCCATTTCGGCAATGTCAGCGGAACCGCGTCCGCCGACGCCGACTCCGAGGATGTTCAGTTTGTCGGAGGGAGCTTTCTTACCGACTTTTGCGCCCAGGACGGAGCTGGGAACGATGGTGGGGGCAACAATCATGCCCGCCAGCGCAGCGGAGCCGCGCTTCAGGAAATCTCTTCTTGTGAGGTCTGCCATAGTGTTTGGTTTTTTATGAGGTTAAAGGGTTAGGGGTTTCGTTGGAGGTGATAGAGCCTATAGAGTTCAAGCAACTCCGTGGACTCAGGAGATGTGTTTGTTGTTGCGGGGCAGGAGTCCGTAGCCGTCGGTCATGTTGCGGCGCCGTTCGCGAATGCGCTCCAGCTCCTCGTTGGTACCGATGGCCGGCATATCATGCTGCCAAGCATCATCGAGGAAGCGCCAAGCGAAGTCAGAGGCTTTGGCGGAACAGCGGAAATGCGGCATATCCGGATGGCGTTGGCCGGTGAGGATGCTCTCGGCCATTTCGCCTATCAACACATCAATATTCTTACCACCGTGGGGACGCTCGATGCGCTCGGTGCGTGTCACTCCGCGCAGCTCCACGACAGCGGTCTTGAAATCGTGCGTCATTCGGCAGAAGCCCTGTGTTCCAATGAGTTCCACGTAGGAGTTGTGCGTCTGGTCCTTCGAGAGCTGCCCGTAGACAAAGCCCTGGGTGATATCGAAGACAACACCATTTTCCATCGTGCCGTGGGCCTGCAGCCACCAGGGGTCTTTCCAAGACCACATACGCAGTGCCTGCGCGTGCCAAGTCTTGAAAGTGGAATGTGTGAAGAACTCGGCCAGCCCCACATAGTGCATTCCGCAATCGTGGAACGAAGGTCCCTCTGCCTCGTGACCCTCGCCCGGAGCTAGTCCGGGAGTCATGTGGCAGATACGCATGATGGCCAGTTCGCCGATTTCTCCACTCTCGGCCATATCGCGCATCGTGTGGTGATACCAGGAATTCTGGAGATACATATTCACGGTGCAGAACAGACCACGCTTCTCGGCTTCCTCGGCCAGTTCCACCAGTTCCCACTCACTCTGGATATGGTCGGCGAGGGGCTTCTCGGTAATTACGTGCTTGCCGGCCTCGAGGGCGCGACGGATCTCCGCGGGACGGGCGTCGCACAAAGTACACAGCACCACGACTTGCACATCCTCCGCTGCCAGCACCTCGGCCTCATCCGCCACGGTAAGCACCCCTGGCTGCAACTTTCGGGCCAGCTCGCGGCAATCTTCATTGTGGTCGCATATATAGGTCACACGGTAACGTTCGTCTGCCTGAAACGCCTTGAGATAGCAGCGCCCCATGCGTCCGAAACCGATTATTCCGACTGTGATAGTATTCATTTCTTAGGTTTATTAGGAGTTTTCATTGGCTAAAAAGCCACATTGGTGCTGCAAAAATACAATTATTCTCGTTAGTAGCCGCGTATTTCATCAAAAAAAACAGCTTTTTTCCCTGCTAAATTTCTTGCAAATACAAAATTATTTGGCTCAATTCCTTTTTTAGATTTTATATCATCATATATTTTTAAATATTTATCATATTTAGAA
>CACXXT010000034.1 GCA_902771725.1 uncultured Bacteroidales bacterium | reverse complement strand
TTCCAGAGCCTCTCGTCGTGTGTGGATATGGGTGCCAGCATCACCATGGCCAAGGGTGCTGCCGATGCGGGACTCTTCCCGGCGGTGGCGGTCATTGGCGACTCGACCTTCACGCACAGCGGTATGACAGGACTCCTGGATGCCGTGAACGACAAGTCCAACATCACGGTCATCATCTCCGACAACCTCACGACAGGCATGACTGGCGGTCAGGATTCCGCAGGCACCAACAAGTTCGAGGCCATCTGCCTCGGTCTGGGTGTCGAAGCCGAGCATGTCCGTGTCGTCGTTCCCCTGCCCAAGAATATGCCCGAGATCACCCGCATCCTCCGCGAAGAGATTGAATACAACGGCGTCTCCGTCATCATTCCGCGCCGCGAATGTATTCAGACGTTCGCACGACATGCAAGGCAAAAGAAGACCGACAGCAATTCGTAAATCGTAAATTGGTAAATCGTAAATGAAAGTTGATATCATCCTTTGCGGTGTGGGGGGACAAGGCATCCTCTCCATTGCAACTATTATCGGCGAGGCAGCAACGAAGGCAGGACTGTACCTCAAGCAGGCTGAAGTGCACGGCATGAGCCAGCGCGGCGGCGACGTGCAGTCGAACCTGCGCCTCTCCACAGAACCCATCTGGAGCGACCTCATTGCCGAGGCAGGCGCAGACCTCATCATCTCCATGGAGCCGATGGAGTCCATGCGCTATCTGGCCTATCTGAGCAAGGAAGGCAAGATAGTGACCAACTCGAAACCCTTCGTCAACATCCCCAACTACCCGGACGAGGAAGCATTGCAGCAGGAACTCGACACGCTGCCCAGCGTGAAGCTCGACATCGAGTCGGTGGCCAAGGACTGCGGCAATTCCCGAGGCGCCAACATGGTGCTGCTCGGAATGGCCGCTCCCTTCATCGGCATCCTCTCCGTGGAGAGTCTGAGGGAAGCCATCGCTACCGTGTTTGCCCGCAAGGGAGAACAGGTGGTAGAAGCCAACCTGAAAGCTTTCGATGCAGGCGTAAATGCAAATAAATAAGGGGCTTACCCGCCAAGAAGAACAACCATCAACAGCTATCATCATGGCATCAGAAACAACCAAGGGAGGCGGAACTTCCACTCCCATCAGTAAAGAGCTCGTAGACGGACTGATTGCCCAGCTCGGCATCCAGGACTTCGCCAAGGCTACCATCCGCGAGGTGAAGCAGGTGGCAGCGATGGCCGAGAAGCAGAGTGGGGTGGAGTTCATCAAGATGGAGATGGGCATACCCGGGCTGCCCGCAGCGCAGGTGGGCGTGGATGCCCAGGTGAAGGCGCTTCAGGCCGGCATCGCCCACTCGTACCCAGACATCCAGGGCTATCCTGTTCTGAAGCAGGAAGCCTCGCGCTTCGTCCGGGCATTCATCGGCGTGGACATCGCAGCCGAGGGCTGTGTGCCTGTGACGGGTTCCATGCAAGGCACCTTCGCCTCGTTCCTCACCTGCTCGCAGGCCGACAAGCAGAAAGACACGGTGCTGTTCATCGACCCCGGTTTCCCCGTCCAGAAGATGCAGCTGCAGGTCATGGGCGTGAAGTACGAGACCTTCGACGTCTATGACTTCCGCGGCGACCGCCTGCACGCGAAGCTGGAGAGCTACCTCCGGAAGGGCAACATCTGCGCCATCGTCTATTCGAATCCCAACAACCCCTCGTGGGTGTGCCTCACCGAGGGCGAGCTGCAGACGATAGGTGAGCTCGCCACGCAGTACGACTGCATCGTCATGGAAGACCTCGCCTACTTCGCCATGGACTTCCGCGAGGATCTCAGCGTGCCGTTCCAGCCGCCCTACCAGCCCACCGTGGCCCGCTACACCGACAACTATATGCTGCTCATCAGCGGCTCGAAGGCGTTCTCCTACGCCGGCGAGCGCATCGGCGTGGTCTGCATCGGCGACAAACTCTTCCATCGCCACTTCCCTGACCTCAGCGCCCGCTACGAGGGACTGCCCTTCGGCCTGGTCTTCTCCACGCGTATGCTCTACGCCCTCAGCAGCGGCACCAGCCATTCTGCTCAGTATGCGCTGGCGGCCATGTTCCGTGCCGCCTCCGACGGCGAATACCACTTCCGCGAGGAGGTAAAGGTCTACGGCGAACGAGCCCGCCGGCTGAAGGAAATCTTCCTGCGCCACGGCTTCCACATCGTCTACGACCGCGACCTCGACCGCCCCGTGGCCGACGGCTTCTACTTCACCATCGGCTACCAGGGCATGACCAGCGGCGAGCTCGCGCGCGAACTGATGTACTATGGTGTCTCCGCCATCTGCCTCATCACCACCGGCTCGCATCAGGAAGGCCTGCGCGTCTGCACCTCCTTCATCGAGGACCACCAGTACGCCCAGCTCGACGAGCGCATGGCCGTCTTCGCCCGGAACAACCCCCGCTGAACCTCTTTTATCTCTTAGCAATTCCCCGTGCCCGGCGGTCCGTCCGCCGGGACCTTTTAAAATTTTTCAACAACACCAAACAACAATGAAACAGAGAACCTTATTCGCCAAGGCGACGCTGGCGGTGGCACTGGCCATCTTCAGCAGCACAGCGGCCATGGGACAACAGGCTCCCGCCGCCGCTGAGAATCAACCCACACTCCTTCGCCGTGCTGTCGGCGACTCCGCTCCCGACTGGGCTAAAGACCTCACCAGTCGCATCCAACTCCACGGCTACGCGCAAGGTGGCTATGAACTCTCGCACCACGAGGGGCAGACCTCCAACACCTTCAACATCAAGCGCGTACTCTTCTGGGCCAACGCCCGCATCACCGACCGCTGGTCGTTCCTCTTCATGCACGACTTCTCGAGTGTCGTACAGGAATTCTACACAGACTACCGACTGACCCGCAACAAGGCGCTGACCGTGCGACTGGGACAGTTCAAGAATGGTCTCTCACTCGAAAATCCCCTTTCTCCTACCTCCATGGAAGCCATCGACGTCTATTCCGAAGCCGTCACCTTCCTCACCGGCTGTGGCAGCGACCCGCTCCTGGGCGTCCAGTACGGCCGTGACCTCGGACTCGCCCTCTTCGGCGAGACCAACAACGGCCGCCTGCGCTACGAACTGGAGATCATGAACGGACAGGGCATCAACCGCAAGGATCAGAACAACACCAAGGACTTCATCGGACGACTGGAATTCCGTCCGCTGACGGGGCTGAACCTCATCGCCACGGGTCAGATCGGACGAGGCCATGCCGTAGCCGCCTCCCTCTACAACCCCACCATCCAGCAGGGACAGAACTACAAGCGCAACCGCTGGACCGTGGGCGCAGACTACAAGTGCAAGGACTTCAAGGTCCACGGCGAGTACCTCGAAGGCTACGACGCCGATGCCGTCAGCCGTGGTGCCTACGTGACGGGTTCCGTGCCCCTGGGTACCCCCAAGCTGGAGTTCGTAGGCAGCTACGACTTCTTCAACTTCAACACGGATCTCGGCATGGATCAGCATAAGGTCATCGCCGGTCTCCAGTACTGGTTCTACCAGAAGTGCCGTTTCCAGGTGCAGTATGTCTATAAGTCGGCCTACGTCGCCGGCGGTCAGTTCGTCAAGGATAGCAACCACGCCCTGATGTGCCAGATGCAGATCCGCTTCAACTAAGAAGCCCCTTCCCACCTGAAAGCCCCCCAGAAAGTCTGGAATAAACAGAAAACAGTTAATCGTTTAATCGTAAATAACATACCGTGTTTATCAAAGTTCTCCTGACCATCATCTTCCTGGTCGTGATGGTAGGCGTGGGAATCTATTCCCGCAAGCAGGCCAGTTCGGTCGACGGCTTCGTGCTGGGCGGCCGCTCCGTGGGACCGTGGCTTACGGCCTTTGCCTACGGCACCTCGTATTTCTCCGCCGTCGTCTTCGTCGGCTATGCCGGTCAGTTTGGCTGGAAGTACGGCCTCTCCAGCACCTGGATTGGCGTTGGCAATGCCGTCATCGGCTCGCTGCTGGCGTGGCTGCTGCTGGGTCGTCGGACCAAGCTGATGACGCAGCACATCGAGAGCCGCACCATGCCCGACTTCTTCGGCACCCGCTTCGACAGCCAGAGCATGCGCGTCGTGGCCAGCGTCATCGCATTCGTGTTCCTCATCCCCTACACCGCCGGAGTCTACAAGGGCATCTCCACCCTCTTCGAGATGGGTTTCGGCATCCCCTATGAATACTGCGTGGTCGCCATGGCAGCCTTCACCGCCGTCTACGTCATCTTCGGCGGCTACAAGGCCACAGCCATGAACGACTTCATCCAGGGCGTCATCATGCTCTTCGGCATCATCACCGTCATCGCCGCCGTGCTCTCGGCTCAGGGCGGCTTCTCTGCTGCCGTGGAGAAGCTGGCCGCCATGCCTGCCGACGGAGGTGCCGGCAACGGAGGCTTCGCCTCGTGGTTCGGACCCGACCCCTGGGGACTCCTCGGCGTGGTCGTACTGACCTCCCTCGGCACCATGGGACTGCCCCAGATGGTGGGTAAGTTCTACAGCATCACCGACGAGCGCGCCATCCGTCGCGGCACCATCATCAGCACCATCTTCGCCTTCATCGTCGCCGGTGGCTGCTACTTCCTCGGCGGTTTCGGCCGGCTCTACGACCCCGTCATTGCCGAGAACGGCAAGATAGCCTTCGACAGCATCATCCCCGCCATGCTCGTCACCCTGCCCGATGCCCTCATCGCCCTCGTCGTCCTCCTCGTCCTCTCCGCCTCGATGAGCACGCTGGCCTCCCTCGTGCTGACCTCCAGCTCCACCATGACGCTGGACCTTATCTATCGCGACAAGAAATCCCTGCCGGGTGAGGTGGAGGAAGGCACCATCGACGACACCGTCTCCGAGAAGATCGAGCGCCGAAAGGTCGTCGTCATGCGTGTGCTTATCGTCTTCTTCATCGTCATCTCCCTGATGATAGCCCTGAATCCCCCCACCTTCATCGCCCAGCTCATGGGCATCTCGTGGGGAGCCCTCGCCGGTGCCTTCCTGGCTCCCTTCATGCTTGGTCTGTACTGGCGCGGCGTCACTCCCGCTGCCGTCTGGGCATGCTTCGTCTGGGGTGTAGGACTGACCGTCGTCAACATGCTGCTGGGCAATCCCATCAACCCCATCAACTGCGGAGCCATCGCCATGGTGGGCGGTTTCCCCGTCGTCTGGCTCGTCAGCCTGCTGACTCCCAAGCTCCCCCGCGACCTCGTCAGCCGCATCTTCGAGTGCTACGCCAAATAGAGCCGCACATGAGGATGTCATGCCAACTGGCATCATACCGCCCTGCATACTTATATGCAGGGCTTTTTTGTGCCCGAAAGTGAAAAAAATACGGTTTTATTTGGCTGATTAACAGAACTTCCCTATCTTTGCGGCGTGAAAACCGCATAAAGTTCATGTTAGACAGAGCTCAGACTATAGAAAAGTTACGTGCTACACGCCAATATCTTGGCGAGCACTACGGTGTACACTCCATGCTGCTCTTTGGCTCTCTTGCCAAAGGATTGCAGCATGAAGGCAGCGATGTCGATATCTGTGTAGAGATGGTGCCCAACCTGTTTAACCGGGCAGGGGTGAAAGTCTATCTTGAAGAACTCTTGGGCTGTCCTGTTGATGTCGTTCGCATGCGAGAGAACATGAACCCTGTCTTTAAACAACAAATTCAGAAGTATGGAATTCGAGTCTACTGAACAGATGCAGATGGTCTATGAGACCCTCAATAATATTTCTTTAGCGATTACAAGGCTAGAGGAGCGTTCATTGAATATTCATAGCGTTGACGATTATCTTCTATCTCCATCTGGCATGGAGAAGCTTGATGCTGCCTGCATGGTTATCATTGCTTTGGGTGAAGCAGTAAAAACACTTGACAAACTTACAGAAAAGAAACTTTTACCCACTTATCCCTCACTTGATTGGAAAAAAGTTATGGGAGCACGTGACATCATGGCTCATCATTACTTCGAAGTAGATGCCGATGAAGTATTCAGTATCATCAAGAATGATTTGGAACCTCTGAAGCAGGCTATCGACTATTTCAAGAAACAGCTATTTACAGAATAAATAAGGTTATAGCGCTTATAAACAAAATGCCTATGTAGCCAGTCCCATCATTAGGCAAATAGTTTCGGCACAATTATAATTTATTTTATGGCCGAAACGTGCTTTTTCTGCTCTTTCGGCTGAATGACTCCATAACCTCATAACCTCATAACCTCATAACCTCATAACATTTGCAAATTTCATGTTCTTGGAGAGAGACATAGAAAGTGGTTAAATAGTGTAACCTAATTTTATCTATTATATATTTATATATATTATATATATAATATAATATATATAAATATATAATAGATAAAATAAATGTGATGTTATCTGCTTGCAAGTTCAAATACATAAATGTTATGATGTTATGAGGTTATGAGGTTATGAGGACATAGTTTTAAGTGTGTGTAAGAGGTAGGTAGTAGTATGTTAAGTGATTGTGTATCTGTTGATTATTGTAGTCTTCGGTGTGATAATTCCGTAACATAACCTCATAACATTTGCAAATGTCATGAGGAAGTAGTACCTTTGTAGCATCTAAGAAGAGTTCTTTGACATATTGAAGATTTATAATCATGGTGTGATGCTGCGTTGATTCCAAAGGGCGGTTCATGCAGTTGCGGAGCTGCGAGGGCGAATGTGGGTTGATGGCACGCAGCCTGCGCCTCGGCGCCACACAGATAGCTGTACGCGCGCTCACAGCTATCTGCAGGCGCGCGTACAGGCGTAGGGGGGAACAAGGTGGGAGCGGGTCCTAATCAGCGGGCTGGTAGCTGAAGGAGTAGAAGTCGGCCTGGGGACGGGAGGCGGCGGTGGCAGCCTGGCAGTAGAGGGCGAGGACGATGCCGGTGAATCCTCCTGCGGTCTCGCTGCTGAGGTAGCGTGTGTCGGCCTGGGCGACTTCGGTGAAGTGCTTGCCGTCCTCGGAATAGTCGAAGTGGTAGTGGTCGCGGGTGCCGCGCACGCGCAGGTAGGGCTTGGCGCTCTTCAGGGGGATTTGTTTAGCCTCGTGGTGGATGCTTCCCAGCCAGTATTCGACGACGAGTGAGTTCCGTCCGCCGGCCTCGCGCCGCAGGGAGATGTCGTAGTGGGAGTACTGATCCATGAACACGGTGAGTCCGGCCTGGTCGCCAGCGCTGGCCTGGAGGAGTCGGAGCTGGGTGGTGGCCTGGAAGTCGATGTGCTGCTGGCGCCGTCCTACGAAGGTGGGCAGGTCGGGGCTGTTGAGGGTGGCGGTAGTGCCGTGGAGGCGGAGGGCGTCGGAGGTGAGCTGGTAGTTCTCCATGAGTGCGTTGCGGAGGTAGACCCATTCGTGGCCGAGGGGCTGTCGGTTGCTAAAGCGCACGTCGGTGGTGAAGTCGCGCTGGGAGCTGACGGGCACGGGGAGGTCGGCAGTCATGTCGAGGGCGATGGTGCCGTTGGCGTTGACCACAGGCCATGCTCCTTCATCCCATCGCACGGGTGCCAGGTAGGTCTCGCGACCGGTGAGGTGGTTCATGTTCGTCTGGGGTCGGAAGGCGAGGCAAACGAGCCACCAGGAGCCGTCGGGGGCATCGACGAGGTCGGCATGTCCGGTGCCCTGGATGGGGCTGTTCTGCCCGAGCTGGTTGCAATGGGTGAGGATGGGGTTGGCGGGATTGGCTGTGTAGGGTCCGTCGATTTTGCGCGAGCGTGCGATGGTGATCATGTGGGCGTGCTCTGTGCCTCCCTCGGAGATGAGGAGGTAGTACCATCCGTCTTTCTTGTAGAGGTGCGGTCCCTCAGGCCATCGTCCGCCGGTGCCGTTCCAGATGTTGCGCGACGGGGAGAGGGTCTTGCCGGTCTTGGGGTTGATTTCGCAGAGCCAGATGCCTCCGTCGGGGTTGCTGACCATGTAGCAGTGTCCGTCCTCGAAGTAGAGCGAGGGGTCTATGCCTCCCTGTTCCAGCCATACGGGGTCTGACCACTGGCCGCGGGGATTGTCGGTGTAGACGAGGAAATTGCCGCCGTGGGTGGTGTTGGTGGTGATCATGTAGAAGGTGCCGTCGGCGTAGCGTATGGTGGGTGCGTAGATGCCGCTCCCGGAGAGGGTGCCGCTGAGGTCCACCTGGCTGTTGCGGGAGAGGCAGTGGCCTATCTGCTCCCAGTTCACGAGGTCGCGGCTGTGCCAGAGGGGCACGCCGGGGAAGTAGTGGAAGGTGCTGTTGACCAGGTAGAAGTCGCTGTCCACGCGGCAGATGCTGGGGTCGGGATAGAAGCCTGGGATGACGGGGTTGCGGTAGTGGTCGGCAGCCGTGGCGGTGGCCAGCGCGAGGGCTGCTGCCAGGCAGAGGGTGAGGGTCTTTCTCATAGTCGTTTTCTGTTGTTCTTGTTACTTTTCTACCAGGATGCGGGCGTCCACGGCGATGACGTCGTCGCCGTCGGCCAGCAGGGGGTTGATGTCCATCTCCTTGATTTCCGTGGCGAAGCGGAGGAGGGTGGACAGGCGGACGATGATCTCGGCGAACTTGCGCTGGTTGATGCCGGGTTTGCCGCGGGTGCCCTTGAGGATCTTGTAGGCGCGCAGGCTGTGGATCATGGAGGTGGCTTCCTCGTAGGAGAGGGGAGCGAGGCCGCTGCTGACGTCGCGCAGCACCTCGACGAAGATGCCTCCCAGGCCGCAGAGGACGACGTGGCCGAAGCGCTGTTCGTACTTGGCGCCGATGAAGAGTTCCGTGCCCTTGAGCATCTTCTGGACCATGACCGCCGTGGCTCCCTCGATCTGCATCATGCGCTGGAACTCGGCAGCGAGGACTTCGCGGCTGCGTATGTTCAGCGCCACGCCTCCGACATCGCTCTTGTGGACAGGACCGACGACCTTGGCCACGATGGGATAGCCGCAGCGGTCGGCGAAGTCGAAGAGGGCCTGGCGGTCGTCGCTGACGAATTCCGGCACCGTGGGGATGCCGGCGGCGGCGAGCAGCTCATGAACGAGGGCTGGAGAGAGGTATCCCAAGGCAGCCCCGTCTGCCACAGCACACCCATCAGTCCCATCAGCCCCATCAGTCCCCGCTGGAATGCCGTCGATGATGCGGCGTATGCGGGGTACGTCCACGCCGTTGATGACCACGTTCTGGTCGGCTGGCGGCGGGGTCTTCATGACCTGCGTGAGTGCCGTGGCCAGGGTGACTTCGTCGGAGAAGTTGACGTGTCCCTTGCTCAGGAATTCGTG
The DNA here is from genome assembly GCA_902771725.1 of uncultured Bacteroidales bacterium. GTDB lineage: Bacteria > Bacteroidota > Bacteroidia > Bacteroidales > Bacteroidaceae > Physcousia. Next base: position 17,804 of record CACXXT010000034.1, on the reverse strand, counting down.
GACTTCGGGGCCTGCGGTGTTCACGCTGGGAAGGATGGGGAAGATGGGCTTGCGGCATTCCTGGATCTTGCGGTGGAGGACGTCGTAGGCCTCGTAGAGCTGCACCAGTCCGGGTGTTCCGAAGATGACCATGATGGCGTCGATTTCATCGAAGCGCTGTTCGCAGTAGTCGATGGCGATGCCCAGGTGCTCGGCAGTTCCAGTGGCGAGGATGTCGATGGGGTTGGCAACGCTGGAACCGGGCAGGAGGCGGGATTTCAGTTCGTCGGCCGCTTCGCCGCTGAGGGCGGGGACGTTCATGCCGCCTTTGGAGAGGGCATCTGTCAGCATCACGCCGGGGCCTCCGGCGTGCGTCACGATGGCAAAGTTCCTGCCCGTGAAGCGGGGTAGGGTGAAGATGCAGCCCACGGTGGCCAGCTCCTCTCGCGAGAAGCAGCGCACGATGCCGGCCTTTCGGAAGAGAGCTTCCACGGCAGCGTCGCTGCTGGCGATGGCTCCGGTGTGGCTGCTGGCGGCACGGCTGCCGCTCTCGCTGCTGCCTGCCTTGATGGCTGCTATGCGGCATCCCTTGCGGATGAGCGAGGTGGCGTGGTAGAGCATCTTGTCCGGGTCGGCGATGTTCTCGATGTAGAGCAGCTTGACCAGCGAGTCGCGCTCCGGGTCGAAGTGCTCGTCCATGTACTCCAGCACGCTCTCGATGCCTATCTGATGCCCGTTTCCTACGGACCACACGGAGTTGAATGGCAGTCCTTTGGTGACGGCACTCTCAAGCACATAGACGGCCGTGGCGCCGGATCCGCTGATGAAGTCCACGCCCTTGGGGGTGAGGCGTGGGATGGGTTTGGTGAAGACGCTGTGGTGCCAGCGCGTGAGCAGTCCGATGCAGTTGGGACCGATGAGTGCGCAGCCGTACAGCTCGCAGGTCTGGAGAATGCGCTGCTCGAGGGCTGCTCCCTCGGGGGTCTCCTCGCTGAAGCCGGCAGAGATAATAATGAACGCGCGCACGCGCTTTTCGCGCGCGAGAAAGTCGACGTAGTCGGGACAGTAGCGGGCTGCCACGACGAGGATGGCGAGGTCGGTGGGAGGCAGCTCGCTCACATCGTGGAAGGCTCGCACGCCCTGCACCTCGTCTTCCTTGGGATTCACGATGCGCAGCGTGCCGCTGAAGTTGCCGCCCAGGATGTTGCGCACCACGGCGCCTCCGGGCTTGTGGACATTGTTCGAGCCGCCGATGACGACGATGCTCTCGGGCTGGAGAAGTTGTTGGTTTATCATGCGTTTTGCGGGGGATTTAGTCGTTTAGTGGCACAAAAATAGGTAAAAGTGCCGAAATTACAGCCAAAAGGAAGAAAAACTTTCAACTTTTCAATCCTCAACTCTCAACTTTTGCCTATCTTTGCAGCAAAATGTCACACGATAACACAAGAACAACATGATTTGGAATCCCAACAAGGAATGCATGAGCCGCGATGAGATGAGCGCGCTCCAGGGCAAGCGTCTCCACAAGATGGTGGAGTACGTCTACCACAATGTGCCCTTCTACCGACATAAACTTCAGGAGCTGGACATCCGCCCGGATGACATCCAGAGCATAGAAGATATCCGGAAGCTGCCCTTCACGACCAAGAAGGACCTGCGCGACAACTACCCCTTCGGGCTGCAGGCTGCACCGCAGAGCCAGATTATCCGTGTGCACGCCAGCAGCGGCACCACGGGCAACCCCACCATCGTGGGCTACACGCGCAAGGACATCGGCGTCTGGAGCGAGTGCATGGCTCGCTGCCTGACGGCCTACGGCGTCACGCGTGACGACCTGTTCTCCGTCAGCTACGGCTACGGACTGTTCACGGGCGGACTGGGAGCGCACTATGGAGTGGAACACATCGGAGCCAGCGTGATTCCTGCCGGAACGGGCAACACGGAGAAGCACCTGAAGCTCATTCGCGACCTGGGCATCACCGGCATCGCCTGCACACCTTCCTATGCCCTCTACCTGGCAGAGACCATGGACAAGCTGGGCATCAAGAAGGAAGATATCAGGCTCCGCGTGGGAGCCTTCGGCGCTGAACCCTGGACGGAGAACATGCGCCAGGAAATCCAGGAGCGCCTGGGGCTGAAAGGCTACAACCTCTATGGTCTCTCGGAGGTCATGGGACCCAGCGTGAGCTACGAATGCCAGATGCAGCACGGATCGCACATCTGCGAGGACCACTTCTACCCGGAAATCATCAACCCCGTGACGCTGGAATCCCTGCCTGCAGGACAGACCGGAGAACTGGTGTTCACGACGCTGACCAAGGAGGGCATGCCCGTCATCCGCTATCGCACACGCGACCTCTGCTCGCTGCTGCCTGGCACGTGTGACTGCGGACGTACCAGCGTGCGCATGGGACGCATCGAAGGACGTTCGGACGATATGCTCATCATTCGCGGTATCAACGTCTTCCCATCGCAGGTGGAGAGTGTGGTGCTCTCGATGCCCGAGTTCGCACCGAGGTATATGCTGGTCGTGGACCGCGTGAACAACCTCGACACGCTGCAGGTGCAGGTGGAGATCCGGCAGGAATACTTCACCGGCGTCTTCGACACCCCGGCTGCCGTGGATCAGCTGGAGAAGAAGCTGGCATCGAAGCTCAAGAGTGTGCTCAGCATTGCTGCTAAGGTGCAGCTGAAGGCGCCCAACACCATCGAGCGCAGTCAGGGAAAGAGCGCACACGTCATAGACAAACGTAAACTCTAAGATATTAAAATGGACAAGTACTTCAACCCAGAGTATGAAGCGATGACGCGCGAGCAGATCGAGGCGCTCCAGCTGGAACGCCTGCAGAAGACCGTGCGACATTGCATGAACAATGAGTTCTACCGCAAGAAATTCCAGGAACTCGGCATCACGCCAGAGGACATCAAGAGTCTGGCGGACGTGAGAAAACTGCCCTTCACCACCAAGCAGGACCTGCGCGAGACGTATCCCTTCGGGATGGCGTGCGTGCCTCTGCGTGACTGTGTGCGACTGCACTCCAGCAGCGGCACCACGGGCAACCCCACCGTCATCCTCCACACGCAGAAGGACCTGGACGAGTGGGCGAATCAGGTGGCGAGAAACCTATGGATGGTGGGGCTGCGACCCGACGACGTCTTCCAGAACTCCAGCGGCTACGGAATGTTCACGGGCGGACTGGGATTCCAGTACGGGGCAGAGCGGCTGGGAATGCTGACCGTGCCTGCTGCTGCCGGCAACTCGCTGCGACAGATCAAGTTCATCAAGGATTTCGGAACCACTTGCATCCACGCCGTGCCCAGCTACGTCACACGTCTGTACGAAGTGATGAAGGAGCAGGGCGTAGATCCTCGCCGCGACACCAAGCTGAAGGTGCTCGCCATCGGAGCTGAACCCCACAGCGAGGAGCAGCGCCAGCGAATCCAGGACATGATGGGAGTGAAGGCGTACAACTCCTTCGGCATGAGCGAGATGTGCGGACCTGGCGTGGGATTCGAATGCCCGGAGCAGAACGGACTCCACTTCTGGGAAGACTACTACATCGTCGAAATCGTGGATCCGGAGACCCTGGAGCCCGTGCCCGACGGCGAAATCGGAGAACTCGTCCTGACCACCCTCTGCAGGGAGGCTATGCCGCTGCTGCGCTACCGTACGCGCGACCTCACCCGTGTGCTGGGTCGCACGTGTCCCTGCGGCCGAAACCACATCCGCCTCGACCGCATGCGTGGGCGCTCGGACGACATGATGGTGCTGCGCGGCGTGAACATCTTCCCCATACAGATCGAGAAGATCCTCATGCAGTTCACGGAACTGGGCAACAACTACCTCATCACCCTCACCACCGACGAGGACAACGACAACATGACCGTGGAAGTCGAGCTGGCAGAACCCACCGACGACTACAAGAAACTGCAGAACCTGGAGCGCGAAATACGCCGCCAACTGAAGGACGAGATACTCCTGACGCCCATCGTCAAACTCGTGCCGAAGGGAACGCTGCCCGTCAGCGAAGGAAAGGCTGTGCGTGTGGTCGACAAGCGAAAGGTGTACCAGTAGAAGAGCAGTGAGACTCGGGGGAGGCTCAGGAGTCCCTTCAGACCTGTGAGACCTTCAGACCTGTGAGACCTGTGAGACCCTGTGATACCTATGAGACCTTTCGGGTCCCTGCAGACCAAATCCAAAAATCGTAAATCGTTAAATAGTTAATGCAATCATGACAATCCATCAACTTTCCATTTTCATCGAGAACCGTTCGGGCACACTCATTAAGGTGCTCGATGCCCTGAAACAAGCAGGCATTCAGATTATTGCCTCCACCATTGCCGACACTGCCGAGTATGGCATCTATCGCCTGATCTGCAGCGAACCCATGCGTGCCTGCGAGGAACTGAAGAAGGCTGGCGTGGCTGTGGCGCTGAGCGAAGTCTTCGCCCTGGAACTCGACAACGAGCCGGGTAGGGCTGCCGACGCTGTGAAGATGTTCAGCGAGGCAGACATCAGCATCACCTACATGTACTCCTTCCTCCTGCGTGGCAAGGGCATCCTCATCTTCCGCACGGACAACAACGAACACGCTCAGGACGTCATCCGCACAAAGGGACTCAAGAGCATCGGCGAAGATGCACTGAGCGCCCTTGCGTAAGCAAGTCTGGAATTCTGGCGCGGATCACGCAGATTTCACGGATTACGCAGATCACGCAGATCCCGCAGATTACTCGGACTTCACGGATTACTCGGATTTCACGGATTACTCGGACTTCACGGAAGGTTCGTTTCGCACCCAAGGTCGGGTGTCGCGCATATTTGCGCGAATCTCCCCCCCAAAAAAACGGCGAGACCTTTCCATGTAATCCGTGCAATCCGTGCCTTTTATTACTTGAACACGAAGTAGACGGCAAGAACCAGGCAGACGAAAGCGGCCAGATGGTTCCAGTGAAGACTCTGCCCCTGAAAGAGGAAACCGGCGATGAGGGTGAAGATTACCAGCGAGATAATCTCCTGGATGACCTTCAGCTGCACGAGCGAGAAGGGACCACCGTTGCCGGCGAAACCGATGCGGTTGGCGGGAACGGCAAAGCAGTACTCGATGAAAGCGATGCCCCAGGAGAAAGCGATGACACCGATGAGAGGCCAGTTCGTGCTGACACCTGCCTGCTGCAGGCGGAGATGTCCATACCAGGCAAGGGTCATGAAAATGTTGCTCGTCAGAAGCAAAAGAATGGTTTGAAATGCCTGCATGTTGTGCGGATTTACGGGATTTATGAATCTACGGATGTATGACTTTTGCAGTTTTTTGCGGATTTGCCGATTTGCGAATTCAGTAAGATTCGGGCTTTTTGTCGGCGAAAAATGCCTTTTTCTTGAAAATCGGGCGCAAAATTACAGCTTTTCGATGAAAAAACACTATCTTTGCAGCCGAAATTTGCAGCAAGCCTACGTCTGCGAGTCATATTTATGTGGAATGAGAAGCAAATCATAGAGCAATTGCGCGACGAACGCACACGCGAGCGTGCCTTTGCAGAACTGGTGGAGCACTTCAAGGAACAGCTCTACTGGCAGATCAGGCGTATGGTCTTCTCCCACGACGATGCCGACGATGTGTTGCAGAATACGTTCATCAAGGCATGGACCGGGCTGGACAATTTCCGTGGCGACTCGCAATTGGGGACCTGGCTGTTTCGTATTGCAAACAACGAGACCCTGAACTTCCTCGATCGGAACCATCTGCAGACGAGCTTGGACGACGAGGCGGCAGTTGGGGTTGCTGCGCGACTGGAGAGCGATCCCTACTTCGACGGCGACGAGACGGAACTCCTGTTGCACGAAGCCATTGCCGCACTCCCGGACAGGCAACGCCAGGTCTTCAACCTCAAGTACTTCGACGAAATGAAGTACGAGGACATGAGCCAGCTCCTGGGTACCAGTGTGGGTGCCCTGAAGGCCTCGTATCATCATGCCGTAAAAAAGATTTCGGACTTTTTCCACGATCGCGATTAAACCTTCTGCCTCCGCAGCGGTCAAAGCATCGAATAAAGAACATAAAACAATGACACAGGAAGAGAAAATCATAAGAACTCACGACAGCGGTCGCTGTCCGTTCAAGGTTCCCGAAGGCTATTTCGAGGGATTCACTGAGCGGATGATGAATCGTCTGGCAGATGAGGGCCTCCTGTCAGAACCGGTTGAGCAACAGACTCGTCTGGTGAAACTTCCGCTCTGGCGTCGGACCCTCCGCTATGCTGCTGCAGTGGCAGCCGTGGCAGTCTGCGTGGGCGGAGCCTGGCTCTACGGAGTGCGTAATCCTGCGGGCGATGGTTCTCAGCTGGCTGCCCAGACCGAGACGCCGGCTCTCGAATACTCAGAGGAGGACATCAATGCCATACTCGACTACGAGTTGGTCGACAACCAGCACATTGCATACTATCTCACAGAGGCGTACTGAACGCAAGGAAGCGTAAGCATACAGGCCACAAGGAAGTAAACAGGCCACAAGGTAGCGAACACTCCCTCCCGGAATTTTTAATCCAAAAGAGTAATGAAGATGAAAAGAATGGTTATCTTGGCGCTGACGGCGCTGTTCACGATAGGACTTTGGGCGCAGGCACCCGAACAGGGCAAGCCTCGTTTCGACCCCAAGGAGTTCCAGCAACGCATGGAAGCAGAGCTGACCCGTCAGGCTGGACTGACTCCGGAGGAGGCTAAACTCTTCTTCCCCCTCTACAAGGAAATGAAAGAGAAGCAGCGCAACATCGGTGTGCAGATACATGAACTGAAGAAAGGACAGAAAGACGATGCTACCTGCGCTGCCACCATCGCCAGAATCAAGCAGCTGCAGGTGGAGTCGGCTCAGTTGGAGCAGACCTACTACAAGCGTCTGGTCGAGGCTGTTCCTGCTTCAAAGGTGTTCAAGGTGATGAAGGCTGAGGATGATTTCCATCGCCGCATGGTACAAGGAGGAATGCGCAGCCGTCAGGGAAATCACCAGGGCAATCGTCAGCGCGAGGGACAAGGAATGTCTCGCAACAGGCAGTTCCCGGATAATCAAGACGCTCCAAGGTAGAGTCATCTCAGAGCCTGCTCAGAGACAACGAATTACACGAATTATACGAATGCTGTTCTGCTCATTCATCTACTGGCAGACGTTCGTATAATTCGTGTAATTCGTTTTTGTATCTCCTTGTCTGAGATGCGAGATGTCGGTCTGATAACCGATTGTGGGATTAATCCTTCATCAAATCCTCGAGGAAGGCATCGAGTTCCTCATCCAGTCCCTTAAGCAGCTCTGTGTCCAGGATCATCGTGTCGTCGTCCACGATATAGAGGTCGCTGATGGTCTCGCCATCCTCGCCCATGAGCACGAAGGAGAACGGGTGGAGAATGCTCATCTGGTCTATCTCGCTGCGCAGCTGACCCAGACATAGCTTGATGACACTCGCAGCGACTTCGTAGAGGTCTTCTTCCGTGGGTTCCAGCCATTGCTCGATGACGGCACGGTCGAGTTCCTCCATCTCATCGTTGTAGGTCAGCAACTCTGCGCTGTCGGGCTTCACCTGCATATGGATGTCGGTGAGCACGGGTTCTGCGTCCTTGGGGAATTTGGCAGCCACCTTGCGGATGGCGCGCTGGATTTGCTGGATGGTCTGCTGCGTGGGTTTCATATGCTCTATTTAAATAAGGGTCGGAACCTTGTGGTGCCCGACCCTTAGTTCCTTCTTGCAAGATGTGAGGAAAGGATTTTGATTATGGATGAATTGAATTACCGAATGGATATCTTGCGGACGACTTTGCCCACCTTGAGGATGTAGCATCCGTGCTGGAGGTTGAGGTTGACGACTTTGTCGTTGCTGTCAATCTTGGTGGTGCTGATTTTGACGCCCGTGAGGTTGAACACCTCCAGTGTCAGTCCTTCTGCTCCGCAGATGCGCACCTGGGTGCCATCGACGGCAATTTGGATGTCTTGGAACTCAGCGTCGGTCTCTGCCATGATGCTTGTGGGCGCTTCGGCATCGAAGTCTGCTTCCAGAGCAGGCTCCTCGGCGCGAGCGGGCATGGCGGCTACGATGGCAAAAAGTGCCAAAAGGAGTATGTTTTTCTTCATATTGAAGCCTTTTTTATCGTTTATTCGGGACAAATGTATGCTTTTTCTTCGAATCGTGCAAATTTTTTAATGAAAAAAGACAATAAATCCTCTGTTAAAGAGTTATTCTGAGCTTTTCGTTGGCTAAAATGGTGTTTGCAAACACTTCTTTTGCCTCGTTGAGCAGGATTTGCTCGTTCTCATAGCGTGCGGAGTAGTGCCCGATGAGTAATTGACGGGCGTGGGCATTGCGAGCGCAGGTGGCTGCTTGGCGTGCTGTGCTGTGTCCATACTTCTCTGCCAGGGCTGTTTCGGCATCGGCATAGGTGGCCTCGTGGTACATGAGGGTGACGTCCTGGCACCACTCTGCCAGCAGGGGAATAGCCATGGTGTCGGAGCAGTAGGCGTAGCTGCGGACGGGGTCGGCTGGGGTAGTGAGGCGGCTGTTGGGGATGAGCTCACCCTCTGCTGTAGTCCAGTCGTCGCCTTCCTTGATGCGTCCTATCGCCCAGGTGGGAATTTGGTAGTAATCTATCATTTCCCTGCGGATATGTGGCAGTCCAGGCTTCTCCTTGATGAGATAGCCGCAGCAGGGCACACGGTGCTGCAGTGGCAGGGACCATACTTCCATCGAGCGGTCTTCGAAGATGAGCTGATGCTGCGTGGTGTCTATGGCTTGGTAGTGGATCTCGTAGTCGATGTCGGCGCAAAAATGCGTTCTCGTAAACTCAATGAAAGTCTGCAAGTTGGAAGGACCGTGTATGAACAAGGGGGCCGTTCTTCCCAGAAGTCCCATGGTGGACAGCAGTCCCGGCAGGCCGAAGACATGGTCGCCGTGGGCGTGGCTGAGGAACACGTGGGTGATATGCTGCCAGTTGAGTCCCGTGTGGCGCCAGGCGAGCTGTGCGCCTTCGCCGCAGTCGATGAGCAGCAACTTGCCTCGCAGGTTCACCACCTGTGCTGAGGGGAGATGCTTGCGGGTGGGCAATGCCGATCCACAACCAAGGATATGTACTTCAAAGGGTTGCACGTTACTTCCTAATTTTCAACATTCAACTTTCAACATTCAATTACCACCTCTCACTTCCCAATCAGTTCTTCCAGTTTCTTGCTGAGTGCTTCGCCACGCAGATTGGTGTCGACGACCTTTCCCTCAGGATCGAAGAGGAGGGTAAAGGGGATGGCACGGACGTCATACATCTGAGCTGCCAGACTCTTCCAACCCTTCAGGTCGCTGAGCTGGGGCCAGGTCATGCCTAGGTCGGCCACGGCTTTGAGCCAAGCCTCGCGATTGTTGTCGAGGGATAGTCCGAGGATGTCGAAACCACGTTCGTGGAAGCGCTCGTAGGCAGCAAGGACGTTGGGCATCTCTTGGCGGCAGGGACCGCACCAGCTGGCCCAGAAGTCCACGAGAACGTAGTGCCCGTGGCCAATGTATTCGCTCAACCGATGCTTGGCTCCTACTTCGTCAGGGAGCTCGAAATCTATGAGTTCTGCACCAGGAACCTTAGCTGCTACTGAAGCCACTTGCTGGCGCATTTCTGCCAGCTCCGGCAGGTCGGCATGAGGATAGGTGGAGAGGTATTGATAGATGTATTCAGGTTCCAAGAAGCTGGAGCATGCTACCAGAATCTTGGCTGAACCGGGGCTCTCCCGATGGCTCTCCAGCTCGCTGTGGAGGTAGTTGGCTAGATTCGTGCGCAGTTGCATGTAGCCTTCTGCCATCTTCTGTGCCTCTTCACGCCGTTTGGGTGTGAGCTGCTTAGCCTGCACGTATGCCATCAAGGCATCGTAGGCCCCATGAGCCTTGTTCTCCAAGCGCTCGGCGCTGTCGAGCACGGCGATGACGAAATCCTTGTCTGCTTCGCTCAGGGTGTTGTCGGCCTGGGCTGCTTCGCTTAATCGCTGCACGGTGGTGGGCGTGTGGCTGATTATTTTCTTAGCCTTTACGGCTTGTTGTGCGTTAGCGCTCAGCGAGAGGGCGAGTGCCAACAGGAGTAGTGTCTTCTTCATTATTGATGTATTGATGTCTAGGTTTGGATTTCAGATGAGTTTTTGTTCCAGTTCACTGATTTCCTCGTCAGTCGTTGCCCAGCTGGTGACGAAGCGGCAAGCGGTATGTTCTGCGTCCACAGGACACCACACCTCGAAACCGACGTGCAGGCGGAGTCCGTCGAGATCGCTGTTGGGAATGATGTAGAACTGCTGGTTTGTGGGCGAATCGATGAAGGGTGTGTAGCCCAGACGGTCGACAAAGAGGTTACGCAAGCGCTGGGCAAGACGGACAGCACCGTTGCCGATGGCGGAGTAGAGCGAGCTGCTGGCTGAATGAACCTCTTGATAATCAGTTTTCTCTGGGCTGAACAGCGCTTCGAACTGCACACCCACGACCCTGCTCTTGGCCAATAGGGCACCGTGTTGCTTGATGCGGCTGAGCATATGTGAAGGAGCGTTGCCCTGGGGAAAGACCACGGCTTCGCCACACAACGCTCCACACTTGGTGCCACCGATGTAGAAGATGTCTGCCGTGCGCGCCAGCAGGGGCAAGTCGATGTCCTCACTGGCTGCCAGTCCATAGGCCAGACGGGCACCATCCACGTACAGGGGGATATTGTATTCCTGACAGATGTCGTGCAAGGCTGTCAGTTCGCTGGCGGAATAGAGCGTTCCAAGCTCCGTGGGGAAGGTGATATATACCATGCCTGGTCGCACCATGTGCTCTGCCGTTTCGTCGGCGTAGTAGGCCTCCAGCCAGCGACGTAGGTCTGTGGCATGCAGTTTGCCATCGGGCTGGTCTCTTGGGCTCTCGGGCCTGACAACCAGCACCTTATGCCCCGTGAACTCCACGGCTCCGGATTCGTGGACGTTGATGTGAGCCGTCTCGCAGCAGAGCACACCTTCGTAGGGTTGAAGCACGCTGTCGATGATGGTGGCGTTCGTCTGGGTACCGCCGGCGAGGAAGAAGATCTGAGCCTTCTCTGCCTGACACGCTGCACGGATCAGTTGGCGGGCGTGCTCGCTGTAGCGGTCGTCGCCATAGCTTTGCGAGCGCTCGGTGTTGGTATCGAGGAAATGGCGCAGCACGGCTTCGTGTGCACCGTTATTGTAATCGCTTTCGAGATGTATCATGTTCGTTCTTGGCTTGTTTATTAGGATAAGAATGTACGTCTGAGGATGGCCAGCACAATGCCAATGGGGAAATCCTTCCAACGTTCGCGCATCAGCTGTGTCTTGTGGTTCTGCAGCCTGGTGAGGTAGTCCTCGAAGCGGGCGAGGGTAGAGGCGTTGTCCTTGGGTTCTGTGGCATAGACTCCTATGACGTGACCTTTTTTCTTGTCGTCGTAAGTGTACTCATGATTGCCGGAGAACCACCAGTAGGCATCGAAGAAGAACTTCTGCTGCTTGTCCGTCAGCACCGGCTCTACTAAGTATAGCACCTTCACGTTGCTGAGGAAAGATTCTCTCGCTGTCCCCTCTTCAGGGATGCCAAGGATCGTGGAGTAGTGATTCCGGTAGTAGGAAGGTGCTGCCAGAAACTGACCCACAAGATGGTGTAGCCTGGAACCATGGGTAATGCCGAAATTCTCCAGGGCTTGCATGAATCCGATGCTGTCCTGCGCCGCCTGTGCTGCTGCCAGCAAGGCTGCCCTTTCCTCTCCGTGGCGAACTCGTCCGAGGCGGTAGGATAACAGGAGGACATCGATGTACAGTAGGTCTGGAGTTGAGGGCATCACTTCGTTTTTTCGTTACGTCTGCAAAGGTAGGGCAAAATTGCAGTATGGCCAAATTAAATCTGAATAAAATATCGGCTGCGAGCCAAAACATATATAATAAGGTGTAGAAAAGGCGCTTTTTTGACAAATCATTTACCCTTGTAGCATCTTTTTATTTTCCTTGCTAAGTGCTATCGGTGCAGACGTTCCTGCAGTTCGCGCCACTCTTCGAGCACGTTCCAGATACCGTCCTCGCTGAGCACGCCTCGTTTCAGTTCCTGTGGCAGGCGTCCTTCCTCGTCGTCCTTGAGATCTTTTTTCCAAGTTTTGCTGCCATAGTATTCACTCAGTGCTGCCACCGCCTCCTGTGCCCTTTCGTAGTCGTCGAGGGCTGAGGCCAGTGCTGCCACCGCCTTTTGTGCATCCTCCAGGTGTCGTTCCATCAACTGGATTCTTTCTATCTGTTTCATCTGCCTATATTTCTACGATTTGTGCTGCAAAGGTATCAATTAATTGTCATACCACGCTGTTTTTACGCCATAAATCGCATCCACCCCTCATTTTCTTCCTCTTTTCTTTGTCCGTCCGGGGGGAAAGCAGTACCTTTGCGGAAGACAATTCACTTGAATGAGACAATAATCATTCCTATTACTATGCAGAAAACCATTTATTCGACACTGACAAGCGTGCTGATGTTCGTGTTCTGCGCGACGGCTCATGCGCAGCAGTTGGCGTTCCCTGGCGCAGAAGGTTTTGCAGCCTATGCTACGGGTGGCCGTGGTGGCACGGTGTATCATGTTACTAACCTCAATGCCTCGGGTGCCGGCTCGCTGGCCGATGCCGTGAGCAAGAGCGGTCGCATTGTGGTATTCGATGTCGGTGGGGTCATCGACATCACGAATGCCAGCATCACTCTGGCAAGCAACCTTACCATTGCAGGTCAGACGGCTCCTGGCGAGGGCATCACCATCTATGGCGGACGCGTCATCGCATCGAAGAGCAAGAATGTCATCATGCGCTACATCCGCATGCGTGGCGGCAAGAGTGTCAACAGCAGCAAGTGCACACTGACACTGGACAACTGCGAGAACTTCATTATGGACCACTGCAGCGTGTCGTGGGGACCCTGGGATAACGTACATATCAAGGATGCCAACAATGTGACGTGGCAGAACTGCATCATAGCCGAGGGAATCGAGCCACAACGGTTTGGCAGCATCACCGACGGCACCCGCAACTGGACCATCAGCCACTGCCTCTGGATCGACAACAAGAGTCGCAACCCCAAGATGAAATGCTACCTGCAGTATTATAACAATGTGGTGTACAACTACGCTATGGGTATCATTGGCGGTCACTCTGCAGCCGACAACTATCAGGATGTGATGAACAACTATTTCATCGCCGGTCCGAGCACCACGGGGGACAAGTACTTTGACGACTGGACGGAAACAGACCACCTGTACTCCACGGGCAACTACTACGACGGCAACAAGGACGGTCAGCTCAACGGACGGCTCATCACCGACCACCACAGCGCCACCGCCATGCAGAAACCCTACTTCAACGTGCAGCACCCGATGAACTTGCAGAGCGCTGCCGAGGCGTATGCTGCCGTGGTGGAGCACGTTGGAGCCTCGCGTGTGCGTGACATCCATGATCGTCGCTACATCGAGCAGCTGACTTCCCTCGGAACCAAAGGGGAGTTCATTGCCAATGAAGACAATGTGGGAGGCATAGGCACTATCGCTGGCGGTACCCGGCCGACCGACAGTGATAACGACGGCATGGCCGACGACTGGGAGCGCGAACATGGACTGAATCTACAGCGCAACGATGCCAACGCCAACACCCTCGGTGACGGCTACACCAATATTGAGCATTATGTGAACAGCCTCGCTGTCAAGACCACTTTCCTCGTTCCGCCGCAGAACGTGGAGGCAAAGCTCGTCAGCAAGACCTCCGTGCGTCTCAGTTGGACGAACGGCGAAGTGGTACCGAAGAATATCATTGTGGAGCAGTCTGAGGATGGTGGCAACTTTGCGGAAATAAGGCGCCTGGGCGGACGCACACAGACTGTGACCATCACGGGTCTTACTGCCGGACAAGTCTATTTTTTCCGTCTCAAGGCCATCACGGACGATGGCGAGTCGGACTACTCGGCAGTCGTCTCTGTGAACAATGAATATGCGATGCCGGGACGCGGTACGGCAGCTGGCACGAAGACCTTTGTGCCACGCGAAGGATACGTCTATCGTATTATCAACTATGCCACCGTGCCTTATAACTCGAGCACCAACCTCAATGGGGTTCCGAAATACCTGACATTCACGAAAGGAGGCAGCCTCGGGGCCACCACGGCTTTCCAATGGGACAACCCGGCTCAGCTCTGGGAGATTACGACCGTGGAAGGAGGATTCTACCTGCGCAACTGTGCAACAGGAACCTACATGGCATCTGTCAACAGTACCACGGGCGATGGCGAAGACCGCATCGGACAGAGCAAGACGCCTACGTTGCTGACCATAAACTATACCGCCAACCAGCAACCCTCGCAGTCGGGTCTCGCCACGGCGGTCTCCATGTATCGCATCAACTGTCCGGGCAACAAGAACTATCAGATCCGTGCCCGTGGCTTCGATGCCGACTGGATCTGGGGTTCTGGCACACTGGATCGTGCCGATATGGTTTTCACTTTTGCCGAGGTGCCTGCTTCGAAGGTCGTGGCACTCGACGTCCCTGCGACTCGTGAGGCAACTTCGGCTGTCCGTTATTTCAACCTTCAAGGTGTTGCCATGTCGGCTCCGCCACGCAGAGGATTGTTTATCGAACAGCGCGTGATGTCCGACGGCACAACGACGACTCATAAGCGTGTGATTCGCTGAACCCGCATCTGCTTTCTTGAGCATAAAAGAGCGCATCCGCCATAAGTGGATGCGCTCTGTCGTTGTTAATCAGTTATGTTCAGCTGTTAGAAGTTCACGTGGATGCCAGCCATGACGGTAAGCCTCCAGGGCAAGCAACCCGTGGTGACTGCTTTCGACCAGACGCTGGATGGCGCCGCCTATGAGCCCAGTGCCAAGCGCATCTTCGGACCGCACTACGACATCTTCCAGAACATCCATTCCAACGAAGAGGTTCGCGAGGCGGTGCGATGCCGGCAACTCCAGGAATATGTCCTGCGCCGTCATCTCAACGCCCGCTACTATCAGGACTACGGATGGGAGGCTAGGCCGCTACAAGAGGATTAGGCATCAAAAAAACATTTTTTAACTTGGAAAAGAGCGCACCTGTCACACGGAAGGGGCTGTGGTAGCTCTACTGTGTTACTTTGGCTCCTGATTCCTGACGCAGGGTATCATTCCCGATTTACAGACGATTATTACTGAATGAGGAGCGGACATCCGCAGAAGCTGGTTTCGCGGGTGATGACGTAGCGCTACTACACCTACACACAAACGATGAAGTTGGCTCAGAACCTTGAAAACATTGTGGAGTGCGACTTCATCCTCGAATGTGTGTGGGTAATGTCAGCTATGCCAACTCCCTCGTCCTGAACGTGCAAATCGTTTGTCTCTTTCCAAGCTTCGATAATGAATCTTGCTAGATAAAATACGTCAGCCATCAGCTGTTTCTATGGCTTTACTATTTCTGCGATATCAGATGCCACAGTCTTGATCTCCCAATAGTCCAGTGATGGAAGGTCATATAGCAGGACATCATTTCTGAACGATGAGGACGTTCCTCGACAGAGCAAATCGCCGATGTATGCAACAAGGTCGAAGATATTGTGGCCTCTCACGTGGAGATAGGTATTCTGTTCGTTTACGCCGAGGGCCTGACAATATGTCTTCTCAACTTCAAGGTCAATCGACCGGGCAAATGGACTATTCAGATGAGGTTCGAAGTTCTTGGCGATTCTTTCGACCAGCAGTTTCCCATTGTCAGCCAGTTCTGAGCGACGGCATTGGTTTGGCAGACAAGCGGAAAACATTCGCATGTTGAAATCCGGCTTGTCGTTTCTGAGACAATAGATCAGCAGCAACAGTGGCTTATATAGTACATTGGATAGTGCCGTCAAGAATTGCTGATAGTCGAATGTTGCAGCTTTGATTGGGCAGACAGTTTCAAAGCGTTGCTGTAATGCAGAGGCTTCGCAATAGTGGTTCTCCCATGAATAGGTGTAAGTTTGACAGATGTAATCGCTTGCGTTGAAACCGGACTCCTGCATCAGATAGCGCATGTCGCTGTCTATACAAACAAAGAAATGCTTCGACAGATAAGGTCGGTATTTCAGACATTGCTCACAGCCCTTCGTGTCGAACCCCTTTGGGCACCGGCTCTGTGTGATATAGTAGTATCTACCAGGATGTAGGCTCTGCAGCATCCCATCCCAGAACATCTTGTCATCCACATCCTCCAAATGGACGCTTGCCACGACACCACTCTGCATCAGTGGCACATTGGCGAAGAAACGTGCTTGTTCCTGATATACGTCCGCCATCACTTTCTTGTATTAGTTGTTATATCCTTCATATAGATGGCCTTGTCGCCCCATCCGTCGGCAAAAATCATCGGAGAATGGGTCGATAGGATAATCTGTACGTTGGGATTCAACTGAAGAATCATATCTATCAGCTTGTATTGCCAACTGATATGCATAGAGATTTCAGGCTCATCGAGCATAAGGACAAATTCCTCACCACGTTCCAGCAGGACGGTAAGCAGAATAATCAAAAGCTGCTTTTCGCCCGAAGAAAGCTCTTTTGGGGAGATACAAATGGCATTATCCTTTAGGAAAACGAGCTTGGTAGAGTCTTTTGAAAGCATTTTTCCTGTCTCGCCAAAACACTCGTTCACAAGGCTTATGAACAGATTCTTCCGCTCGTTTATCTTTTCAAGTTCAGCTTTTGTGATGCTGCTGTTTGAGTTGATGCGTTCGGTCAGTTCCTTCACCAGGTCTGAGAGGTAATAGCCGTAATCACTTTGCAACTTCTCCAGTCGAATGTCAAGATAGCTGTCCTGTGTGCTTTTGCCGTCGCCTTTCACATCAAAGGTAGAAATGAAATCCAGTTTCAACATTTTTCTGTATTCTGATTCAGTAATCCTCTCTCCGCCCCGTAAGGGAGTCCACGAAGTGACGTTCTTCAGCGTGTCCTCGCCGTCCCTGTCTTTGCTGAGCATATTCTCAAACTCCACGTACTCCATAGTCAGGTCATCCGTGAAATGGACTTTGGTCAGATGGCTTTGGAAGAACTGTCCGTTCTTCTCATAGGCGATGGCATGACGTAGCAGCCGCAGCAGCGTTGTCTTGAACGTGCCGTTGTTGCCTACGATGATATTCACATGCTCGTCGAGCGAAGCGCTGAAAGCATATTCGTAATACAGGTTGTCAATATTGAAATCCTTGATTTTCATATTTTCTTAATTTTGGTGCAAAGTTACGAAATTATTCTCAGATTATAATGTATTCATGAAAATTAATAGGGTATATTATGTTCTTTACAATATCTCTCCTGTTCGTCGTCCGACTCAAATATCTTGTCGCAAATGGATTCAAAAGAGTCTTTCGCTTCCTTGATATACTTCTCTGGCGCATTAAGCACTTTCGATATTTTGTCAATGAATGTGCAGAAATCACGGTTCAGGTTGTTCAGCTTCTCTATCGTGTTATAGTCAAGAGCCTTTTCACGTGCAGGATAAAGATTCGTCCAATTGCCATCTTGCATTTGAATGATGCCTATGCCATAAGCATTGTTCAGTCGCTCCATTTCCTCGTCAAGTCCGTCGTTAATTTCAAAGGCAACCAGATAGCCGAAGTTTGCCCAATTGGAATTAGATAGTGCTTGGAAATAGTATTGTTTCAATTGATAATCTGATTCAATTTTCCTTTTCAGTTCATAGGAATACAGATGGACTGTTTCTTTAGGTTCTGTGGCTTTAAGTAATGATAATGTGGCATCGTTCTTGAATTCCTCAAACTGTACGCCTACAATGTCGGGATGCACCCACTTCT
>CACXXT010000033.1 GCA_902771725.1 uncultured Bacteroidales bacterium | reverse complement strand
GCCGTCGTGGTTCCACAGCTCGGCATAGAGTACGCGTGATATGCGGCTGGGATGGTCGTTGTTGGTGCGGCGCGTGTAGGCCGCGAACCAGATGGTGTCACCGAGGAAGTAGGAGGTGTTGTCGAGGTGGACGTACACCTTCTCCTGCGGTATGCGCTCGCCGAAGAGGCGCAGGCGCTGGGTGAGGCTGTCGAGGCGAGTGGATGATACCATGCTATTATTATTCATGGCCCAATTATCCATCTTGTCAACAACACTATCTTCTTCTTTAGTATGAAACACAAATACTTCTTTACTAAACAAATCCGCCCGTGTTTTTGTATGTTCAATGGCATCTAATAAGTTTTCTCTAAGGGGCTTAGAAGGGTATCCGAGGTATGATGAATCTGCATTCAGTACAAATGACTTACATGTGAGATCCTTATAATTGAAAGAAACACAAATATGGTTGATATTAACAGATAGTGAATCTGTTTTGAAGCCTATGTTAAAGGCTATTTTGGGGGCGAAGGGCGAAAAAGCATATGAATCCTTATTTCCACC
Organism: uncultured Bacteroidales bacterium; assembly: GCA_902771725.1. Taxonomy (GTDB): domain Bacteria; phylum Bacteroidota; class Bacteroidia; order Bacteroidales; family Bacteroidaceae; genus Physcousia. The sequence goes on along the minus strand of CACXXT010000033.1, from coordinate 29,749 downwards.
AATTTGTTGAATCTGAATATTTTCGATACTGCCATCAAATGCAATTGGAACTAATGTATGCGCATCAATATAAAGTTCTCCGGTTAACATCGGACGGGTAATTGCACTATCTTTTTTATCAAAGATGAACTTATATAACTCTCCACTCTTTTCATCATTTAAGTATTCATATCTAAGCGTATAATGGATACTATCTACACAGTAGGAGTTTAGAAGTATCGGGGCTAAAACATCAAAGTCACCTTTTTTCCCTGAGTCGAAGGGTGAAATTTTGATAATATCCTGTAAGTTCGTGTGGCTGAATGAAGAGTTGACCAATTTGTTGCCTATTAGTTTTCCATGGCGACCCGCAACAATTTCCAAGTCTTCCAGTGACGTCGAGGAGCGAGCATTTAACAAGGCTTCGAACAATTCATTTGATTCATTAGAATTTATATTCATCCTATATATGAAGGAGGAACGATTATAGTTCCCCTTTCTATTTCTAATTAACTGCTTGCACATTCGAGAGAATATAGATTCATAAGGGATTACAGTCAGTTCCTTAATCTCCATTATGAGAGGCTTCAAGGTGACTATTGGAGGTAATTGACTTACTTGGATGGTTCTTGATTCATATCCAGTATAGCTAAAATGTAATGAATCCTTCGGGGACGCAAGAATCTTGAAAAAGCCCTCACTATTTGAGTAAATGCAATTGTTATTTGATCCTTTTATCAATGCGAAAAACAAAGGCTCTCCTGAAGATTCATCTACGACATGAGCTTCATAGGCCACTTGTGAAAAAATGCTAAGCGCAACAACATTAATTGAAAAAAATAAATAGAGTCTTAACTTCATATTGCCTGTTCTCAATAAAGCATTGATTCCATTGCTTTTATCACCTAATATGACAAGGTGAAGACAAGAAGAATTTCGCTGGTTCTACTATCAATGAAACTAATTTCACATCCATGCTCGTTGACACTATTATACTCAACATAAGCCGTCTCATATAAGTAGTTACCATTATTAGTCATATAATCCGAGAGAGTGGAATATAAGTGCGACTTTACATAACTCTGTTGGTTATCGTTAAGTGAAGCTCTGTCGGCGATTTCCGCTCCAATCGAGTTTGAAAAGTTCTTAAGTAATGTAGACGGTCTCTCATCAGTCCATGGTATTCCATCTATCTCTATCGCAGTAGAATAAGCTACTACAAAACTTTTATCAGCTAAATAATTATCTATATCTTCAACTGCATGTTCATTAGAATAAAGAGCACCCCAGTCTATAGTACCGCTCTCAATTATAGAATAGATAGAATGGTCAAAAAAAGCACTTTCTCGTAAAATGTCCATCATATCCATAACAGATGGATTTTCAGCTCCAGAGGCCGTTGTATTATATACATCTGCAGGAAAATTTTCGAGAGTCCCATAGACAGACATCATTTCGGAGTAGCTAAGAAGAGCCAAATCATCTGTAATCCGTTTAGCACCTCCGGTTAGGTTTATCTCTTCTTGATAGCTCAAAACAGGATGTACTTGAGCTAATTGTGATAATGAATACTTTTCTAATTTCATTTTGTTCTCATTTTAAGGTTTATAAAGAAGTAAAGACTCTATTTTAGTTTTTGAACGTTTTTCATTCAAAAGGGAAGTACCCAACTTGTGCTTATGATATCCAAAAGGAATGAATGAAGCCTCATACCGCAACATTGTCTTAGTCATCTCATCATTATTGTTATAAAACTCTGCCAATAGGATATAGGAGTTAGATAAATGCGCTAAATTTGTCACACATTTGTCCACCACATCTAATGGAATGTGGGAAAGAACATCCAAGCACATCACCATATCAAATGGATCGTCATATTCAAACGTTCCTGAAATATCTGCAATACCGCATGGGGCATCCCCCTCAGGTAGTAGAAGACTTGAGAGGAAAGGTGTATATGGATTTGCATCATATCCAGTTGTTGGTATCCCATATCTTCTAAGTGAAGCTACATAGAAACCTGCTCCACATCCCATATCTAATAAAGAGGTAATTTCCAAACTATTACATATTTTATATATGGAATATGCAAAAATATCATTATATTTATATTTTTGGAAACCATTGTAAATCCAAGTTCCTCTTTGTGTTACTAAACAATTATTATCATTTAGCAGATACTCATCAATGTTCTTTAGCAGTTCTTGGCATATCTTTACCTCAAATTTTCTGGCAAAGAAAAATAATTTATTTTCTGCTAATAGGTGAAAGTGTTCGTTTCCTAAATTAGCAGGGCAATTACCATTTTCTTCTCTCCAACGGATTAATCTCAAATCAGTAGCCTCTACATTTTTTCGAGGTGTTAAATTCATCAATAATGTAGCAATATAATATTCTTCTGATGCAAAGGTCCATCTAGCCCTTCTATAAAATGAGGGATACCTTTTGGTATATGATACAATAGCCTCTGTAGCCTCTTTTGAGATAGAGAACCATTGCGTACTTCCGAATAGTTGATCAAAGTGGTCTGGAATTCTGCGTTTTATGCCTAATTTTTTTTGCCATGTTACAAATTTCCTTGATAGTTCTATGGCCTTTTTACTATCAGTATTAATATATTCATATGGATAAAAATACTTAAACCGAGAAAAAGTATAATGATCCCATTGAGCATTCGGGATGTTAGCATACCGAATAAACTCCTTTCCTTTGTGTTCCTCGAAAAATTTCAAGAATTCATCCAGCGGTTTGATGGGATAATCCTGTCCGCTGATGAGGTGGACATAGTCGCAGTTGCCATCCTTGAGTACTTGGCGGAGCAGAAACATCTCAGTCTTGAGGATGCTGAAGCCGCCCCAATGCACTTTGTACTTCCGATAGACAGCACGCACCTGTGGCATGCTGTCTATCGAATGAAGTTCTTCGGGAGTGATGGCGGCCTTCTTGTCGATGTGCACATAGACATAGCAGTCCCGGACGAAGTACTCTATCAGGTGACGTACCTGATCGAAGTCCTTGTGCGCAAGTATCAAGATGGCATGTTTCATCTTACAGCTTGATTTTTCCAGTGAAAGTTCAAATCTGTATGGTAGCGTAGTAACCATCCCCATTGTCCAGCTCTATAAATATATAATAGGTGGAACTGGGTAGAGACGAGAGGTCGATGTTGACCGCTGCCGGGGAGGTAATGGCCTCATTCTCGATGCTGACTACCTGATGGGTGATGGCATCCATAATAGTAATCGTAGCATCGCCATCATACTCCTCAAAGAAGAGGGTCAGCTCTTCTGCATCATAGTCACCCGTGATGATAGTAGAAGAGCCAGTCTGAGGACTTTGTGGCTGGATGGGAGGTACTTGTTTAATAATAATAACGGGTTTCCTATCCGCCATGACGGCAGAAGTCATGCAGAGCAGCATTGCTGCGAGAGTGAATAGATACTTTTTCATAATGCTTTATAAAATTAAAGGGTTTTTGCGGTGCAAAGGTACGCATAATCTGCAATAGCACCAAGGATGCACTATGGAAAAGTGAAGAAAAGTTGGTGGTTCTGGTTGCGGTTGGTTATCAGGATGTTACGCGGTATTTGGGCAGGGCTGGCCCGAAAAATTTTTCCTCAACTATGGAAAGGGAGTGGCATGACTATGGAAAATCGGACTGAATCTGGGGCTGAAATCAGAGGGATTCGAGGAACTTATCCAAAGTGACTTCAGGATCTGCGATGCCGAATCCTTTCTTCTTCAAGGTGAGCTTCCTGTGCTGTACAGCGGATGGCGTAATCCCAAAGATATGGCCGATGGCAGGGTTAGACATGCCGATTCGGACCATCACGCACAGGCGTATGTCGTCTTTGCTGATGTCTTTGTAGCTTGTCCGGATCTTGGAGATGCGCCCTTCGTCAATCTCATCCAGCAACTGTTCTACGGTTTTCCAATCTTTTGGAGTCATCTGGTGTGCTGATGCTCCATCTTTCAGTTTGGTGGTGATGCCAGACCTTTCGATGATATACCTTTGGAGATGCTTGATGACAGCAGCCTTTTTTTGCTGGCTATCCTCCAGTGCTTGTTGCCGGTCTTGCATGAGAAGCATCTCATGTTTCAGGTGACGCGCTTTCTCTTCCTCCTTTTCGTGCTTCTCTTTCAGTAACTGCAATTCAATTTCGGTCCGGCGTTTCCGTTCCTTTTGTATCCATATAATGAACAGGGAAAGAATAAGGACACAAGCCGATCCTCCACCTAGGAGCCAGGTCTTCAGTTTGACTTTGTACAGGAGTTCGTCTTTCTCCTTTTCCTTCAGAAGGTTGTCCTGATAGTAGTCATCTTTGGCTTGGAGAGCATCGAAATACATTGACTCGGCGCAGCTGAGAGCAGAATCCATAAATATGACCGCAGAATCTCGTTCCTGCAATTTTATATAAATCTCAGCTAACGCACTTGCATAAAGGTAGGCATCTGTCTTATCTTCTATCTGAGTTGGAGCCTTGTAGAGTTCTTTAGATTGCTCCAGTGAATCACAGTAGAGGTAGTAACGGGCTAAAAATTCGTTTAGAGAAATTCCTGAACTTGTGCTCAAATTTGGTGGAGGACACTTCTTTGCCCATTCGAGAGCTGTATTATACTCTTTTTTCAGCCAAAAGATTTTGGCCAAGAGCATTTGTGCCACTTGCAGATGGTCTTCCCAGCAGCTGTCCTCCGAAATCTTAAGAACTTTGTATGCAAAGTCCAAAGATTCTTGAAAGTCACCATTGTTGAACCTACTTAATGTAGCAGCGTAATCTGATGCACAACTATATAGGGAAAGAAGGTTCTTAGTGTTATCATTGCCCTTCCCATAAATCTCAATAGATTTGTTCATGAGCTCGAGGGCTTCCTCGGGATTGCTCCAATGTACTTGTCCGGCCAGTCTCTGGTATGCTATATAGCAGGTGTGCCAGTCCTTGGCTTTCTCGGAAAAGCGGATGGCCCGGCGGTAGCAGTCCTCACAGGCTTTGGTGCTATCCTTGGCTGCATAGCAGTCACCCATATAGAGGGCTGACTGGGCGAAGCGGCGCACGAGTGTGGGGTCGGAGGATGTGCCGAGGTCGGATGCGGAACCGTAGTATGTGTAGGCTCGGTTGGCGAGGGTGTCGTTGAGGGGCTGTTTGCGCTGCATGGCATCAGTCATTGTGCGCAGCAGGGCGTACCAAGCTTCTTCCTCATCTCCTCTGAGCTGCCGCACGTCCACCTGTTTCAGGCGTGCATCTGCGCTGTCCGGCTCTGCAGGCAGGAACGCCTCGGCTGCCGTCAGCAGGGGCGTCTGCGAAGTATGACTGCAGGCTGCCATGAACATGATGGCAAGTATCATTCCTGCTATGTAGTGAGTCCATCTCATAGAACTGGATGAATTCTTCTTTTCTCCGGATGTGGCGGCGGTTCGATGCATATTGGCTATTCTGTAAAAGAGAGTCCTTTCGTTTATGCGGAGTTTCACTGGGTTGGTGGCTCCAGGAGTGCTGTGGCGTTTTGCCAGAGCTGGCGGTTCAGGGCTTGGGGCGTGGTGCCGAGGAGGGTGGCAGCGGTGGCGTAGAGGGGTGCTATGGGGGATGGCGTGTCGTCGGTCTCGAGGAAGAGGCGGTGGAGGTGGCAGGCGCGCAGGCTCTCGGTGTTGTGGCGGAAGCCGAAGCTGACGTAGAAGCCATGGTCCAGGAGCTGGCGTAGCTGCTGAGGCTTGCCGCGGAAGCCATGGAAGATCCAGGGCTGGCGGGTGCCGTGTTTCAGGCGAAGCACATCATCGATGGCGCGCACGCAGTGGAGAACCAATGGCAGGGCGAGGCGTTCGCTGAGCTGGATCTGGGCCTCGAAGGCTGCGAGCTGCAGGGGATAGGGCGTGGAGCACAGGTGGTCGAGGCCGCATTCTCCGACGAAGCAGGGTGGTGAGATGCGTGCCTCCAGCGCAGAGAGTTCGGACTGCCAGTCGTCGGTGAGATGCCACGGATGCAGGCCGAAGGAGGGGAAGGTCTGTTCGTCCTCGTGCGCAGGCGTGTGCGTATGGATATTAAGGTAGGGGAGCATGGAGTCAGTGGCGGTATTGGGGGTGACCGGGTTCGCGGAAGAAGGAGAACTCATCGGGAACGGGGTCGTAGCCATGACCACCCCAGGGATGACAGCTGAGCAGACGCCGTGTGGCGAGGTACAGTCCTTTCAGCACCCCATGTTTCTGTATCGCCTCGACGGCGTACTGCGAGCACGTGGGGGTGTAGCGGCATGAGGGAGGTGTCAGCGGGGAGATGAACCGCTGGTAGAACCGGATGGGGAGTATGAAGAGACGGCGAAGCAAGGAGGAGGAATTTTACAATATTTCGATATTTCGAGATTACGAGATTTCGATATCACGATATCACGAGATTTCGAGATTCCGTTAATTGTTCTCTAATTCGATGGAGCAGGTGCTTCAGCTTGCGGTGGACGAGTTCAGAGGGCTGTGGCTCGTCGGCTAGCCAGATGAAGGCGAGGTGGAGGGTGGGAGCGGGGGAGGCGCCAGCGGGGGTTGGGGAAGAAACGGTGTCGTCAGAGGTTGCAGCCGTGAGGATGTCGCGGTTCAGGCGCCATGCCTCCCGGATCTGGCGCTTGGCACGGTTGCGGTCCACGGCATGCTTGAAATGACGCTTGGACACGGAGATGAGGAGCTGGGTCTCTTCGGCGGTTCTATAAACCACGCGGAGCGGAAAAGCCGTGAAGGAACGGTTTCCGCTCGCGAAGAGAGCCTCGATGGCCTTGCGGCTGCAGAGACGCTCGCTTTTGGGAAAGGAATGAACGGCGTTCATTGCCTCTGGGAGATTCTATTTTTTCTTGTTGACTTCCTCGATGAAGGCATTGAGGGCCCCCGTGATGCTGGGATACTTGGGCGTGGGAGCTTCCAGGTCCAGTCGCAGACCGGCGTCGCGAATGGCCTTGGCGGTGGTGGGACCGAAGCTGGCAATGGCCAGGTTGCCCTGCTCGAAGTTGGGGAAGGTATGCAGCAGGCTCTGGACTCCGCTGGGGCTGAAGAAGACCAGCAGGTCGTAGTCGAAGGGCTCGTCGCCCACAAAGTCGTTGGGCACGGTGCGATACATGACGCCCTCGGTGTGCTTCAGCTTCTTCTCGTCGAGCATGCGCGCAATCTCGTCGCTGTGGACGTCGGACAGGGGTACGAAGTAGCGCTCGGTCTTGTGCTTGGCCATTGTCGGGATGAGGTCTGCGAACTTGCCCGTGCTGCCATAGAAGATCTTGCGCTTGCGGTACTGGATATACTTCTGAATGTAGAGAGCCACTTGCTCGGTGATGCAGAAATACTTCATATCCTCGGGCACGGCAAAGCGGAGCTCCTTGGCGAGAGCGAAGAAGTGGTCGATGGCGTGGCGGGAAGTGAAGACAATAGCAGTGAAATCCGTCAGCGAAATCTTCTGCTGGCGGAATTCCTTGGCAGAAACTCCTTCAACTTTAATGAAAGGCCGGAAAACAATCTCTACGTTGTGACGTTCTGCAATGTCGAAGTAAGGCGACTTTTCGGAAGAGGGTTTTGGTTGTGAAACCAGTATCTTCTTGATCATCTTGTGTCCTCTAAAGAGTGGTTGTCAAATAGTTTGTCAAACGGCCCAATACTGTCCAAAGAACGAGAAGGGGTACCGCTTCGAGGGTGCAAAAGTACACAAAAAGATGCAAAGTGCCATAAAATTTGCCAAAAAAGTAGGTGTAGTCCTTGATTAGAACCCACGTTTTGACAAAAAGTAACAGAAAAAGAAAGCTGTAAATGACAATTGCAGGTGGCAACTTGAGAAAAAAGGCAGCCCAGACGAGGGGCAGCAGGAGGATGACCTGGACGTTGAAGAGGAAACTGCAAGCCTGCACCCACAGCCGGCGTTTGTTGCGAGGGAAGAAAATGGCATTGATTGTGGTGGCGAATAGCTGCTTCAGACCCCAATAGGCCAGGAACACCAGCGAGTAGATGCCCACCCATTGCAGCGACGTCAGGGGCAGCGTCCACAGAGGCCGATGGTCGGCTGCATAGAAGAAATAGAGTGTGGCCAGGAGCATACTGCCCAGCAGGATGAGCAGGACATCGGTAACCCAGCTGCCGAATAGGTTGCGGTTGGGCTTGCCAGAGGGAGTGGTCGAACTGCTCTGGTTGAGCTGGGGATAGAAGAAATTGCTGATCTGATCGCCCACGCTGCGACGGCGCAGCACGACGACAGCCACCAGCATCAGGAAACAGCAGAACAGCAACAGGGTGAAGGCGTTGTTGTCATACAGGAGTTGCGGACGGAGTTCTACGGGCATTCCCATTTGTTCCTCCTGGATGATGCCGGGAGGATGGAAGAGCAGCGAGTCCGCTTGCAGCAGCGAGTCGCGCTCAAAGAAGCCTTTGTAGAATAGGGTGTCCAAGTTGGGAAAATTAAAAAATTATAGAATTATAAAATTATAGAATTATAGAATTAAAGAATTAAAGAATTAAAGAATTATAGGATTAAAGAATTAAAGATTTACGGATTTGGGATTTACTTTAGATGGCAGCGAACTTGCGCACGGATGCATCCCAGAGGGGTGTGGAGAGCACGAGGTCGATGGCTTCGTCGGGTGTTTCTGCCACTCGCCAGATGGCAGCATGCCGCTCGCCCAGGAAATGTTCGTCGATGCCTCGCTGGAGTTGCTCCAGCAGCGGGTCGTAGTAGCCACGGGTGTTCAGGATGACAATAGGTTTCAGATAGAGTCCCAGCTGCTTCCAGGTGATGACCTCCATCAGTTCCTCCAGGGTGCCACAGCCGCCAGGCAGCGCGATGCAGCCGTCGGAGAGTTCGGCGATGGTCTGCTTGCGAATGTGCATGTCCGGAGTCTCAATCAGGCGGGTGAGACCCGTATGGTGCCAGTGCTGCTCGATCATGAAGGCGGGTATGACGCCCGTGACCTCTCCGCCTGCTGCCAGACAGGCATCGGACGACGCGCCCATCAGTCCCATGTGGCCTGCGCCATTGATGAGACCGATGCCGCGACGTGCCAGCCCTTCGCCAATGGCACGTGCGTCGGCGAAGTAATCCGGATGTATTTTTGTGCTCGAAGCACAGTAGACTGCTATGCGCATGGTTTCTTTCTTTTTTCTAGAAGCTCTAGACTTTCTAGACTTTCTAGACTTTCTAGATTTTCTAGATTTTCTAGATGATCTAGATTTTCTAGATCTTTTTAAAAGCTTCCTTGATTTTCTCTACGTAGTCCAGCTTCTCCCACGTGAACAGCTCGACTTCCATGCTTACGGGTTTGCCGTAGTGGCTGTGGAAGGTCTTGATGATGCGCCTGGGTTCGCGTCCCATGTGGCCATAGGCTGCAGTCTCCTCGTAGATGGGAGCACGCAGCTTCAGGCGGTCCTCGATGGCGCGTGGGCGCAGGTCGAAGAGGGTGGAGATGCGACGTGCTATCTCGCCGTCGGTCAGAGGTACGTGGCTGGTGCCATAGGTCTGGACGTAGATGCTCACGGGTTCTGCCACGCCGATGGCGTAGCTCAACTGGACCAGCATCTCATCTGCCACACCGGCAGCGACCATGTTCTTGGCGATGTGGCGAGCAGCGTAGGCTGCGGAGCGGTCTACCTTCGAGGGGTCTTTGCCGGAGAAGGCTCCACCGCCATGGGCTCCCTTGCCGCCATAGGTGTCGACGATGATCTTGCGCCCGGTCAGACCCGTGTCGCCGTGGGGTCCTCCGATGACGAACTTGCCGGTGGGGTTCACGTGGTAGGTGATGTGGTCGTCGAAGAGCGCACGTACCTCGTCGCTCTGGATGCTCTCGATGACGCGCGGCATCAGGATTTCCTTCACATCGCGCCGAATCTGTGCCAGCATCTCGCGGTCTGCCTTGGCCTGGTCACCGTCCAGCGGGCGGATGAACTCGTCGTGCTGCGTGCTGACCACGATGGTGTCCACGCGCAGTGGGCGGTTGTCGTCGCCATATTCGATGGTCACCTGGCTCTTGGCATCGGGGCGGAGGTAGGTCATCTCCACGCCTTCGCGACGGATGTCTGCCAGCTCTCGCAGGATGCGGTGTGCCAGATCCAGCGCCAGCGGCATGTAGTTCTCGGTCTCGTTGGTGGCATAGCCGAACATCATTCCCTGGTCTCCGGCACCCTGGCTCATGGGGTCTTCGCGTTCCACACCCCGATTGATGTCGGGGCTCTGCTCGTGGATGGCAGAGAATACTCCACAGGAGTTTGCCTCGAACATATACTCGCCCTTGGTGTAGCCGATGCGACGGATGGTCTGGCGCGCAATCTCGGGCAGGTCTACGTAGGCCTCGGACTTGACTTCGCCCGCCAGCACCACCTGACCTGTGGTCACGAGTGTCTCGCAGGCTACCTTCGACTGTGGGTCGAAGGCAAGCAGGTTGTCCAGCACGGCATCGCTAATCTGGTCGGCCACCTTGTCCGGGTGACCTTCGCTCACGGATTCAGAAGTAAATAAATAACCCATTTCAATTTACAATTTTGGAATTAAACAATTTATGAATTGAATGGGGATGTCATTGGGGTAAGATGCGTCCAACCGCGCAGGTTGGTTTTAGCATTTTTTTGTGTGGTTGCAAGCAGCCCAAATCTATCCACATTGTTTTTCGGGCGCAAAGGTACGAAAAAGTTTAATGTTGAGGGTTTAAAGTTTAAAGTTTTTTTCTTTCAGTGCCCATAAAACATCTTTTTCTGCCGAAAAGCAAGCGGAAAAGCATTCAGTGGAGCTCTTCGAGCTGGTCGTAGGAGCGCTGGAGGATGGCCTTGCCCAGGAGGGTGAGGCTGTCGGTCTGCAGGGGGTCGCCCAGGGAAGTGGTCTGACCGGACTTGTTGTCGAAAAAGACGGCAGAGGTGGGAGAGCACAGGTAGAAGCCGTCGTTGAATGTACTATAAGAAAAGGTTCGCGCGTACGCAGGCGAGAGGACATCGCGGCTCCAGGGGAATTCCTCGTGGGGCAGGTTCATCTGGGCAAGCAGTGTGGCCGGGAGATCGCTCTGATTCATCAGCGCCGTCACCCTTCGGGCATCCGTCACAGCGCCTCCTGTCCAAACCATCGGAATGTGGAAGAAGCGAGGTTCCTCGCGCTTGCCTACGCCTGCAGCCAGGACCCCGTGGTCGGGCAGGATGATGACGAGCAGGTTTTTCCACAGCGGAGTCTGACGCAGGCGATGGATGAAGTGACCAAGGTGGTGGTCTGTGTAGCGGAACGACGCCACCTTCTCGTCGGCATCAGCCGGTCGGCTGTAGGAGGCTGGGACGTCCCACGGCTCGTGGCTGCTGAGTGTCAGAGCTGTGGTGAACCATGGAGTATTCGGCAGGGATGGGTCGGATTTCGGAGCCGTCAGCCGCTCGAAGAGACGGAGGAAGAGTATGCTGTCCGAGACGCCCCACTTGGCGGAAGTGCGCTCGGCATGGCTGAAGTCAACGTCTGCGAGGATGTGCTGAAAGCCGGTGGAAAGCAGGTAGCCTTTCATGTTGGTGAAGTTGACGTCGCCGCCATAGACGAACGTGGTCGAGTAGCCTGCTGCTGCCAGGCTGTGCGCCAGGCTGGGGAGGTGGCTGGCACGGGAGGCCATCTTCATCAGCGAATGGGTGGGGTAGGAGAGTTGCCCGGAAAGAGTGCTCAGGGTGCCACGGTCGGTGCGGAAACTGTTGGCACGCAGTTCCGAGAAGAAGATGCCCGAACGGGCAAAGGAGTCGAGGTTGGGGGTGATGGCGGCAGCGCTGTCGGGTCCTCCCAGACTGGCGGTGAGCTGACCGCCGCAGCCTTCCCAGAAGATGAGCAGAACGTTGGGACGTGCGGTGCGCAGGAGCACGGGTGCCTGGGCGACAGAATCAGGCAGAATGGAGGAGGAGTCCGAAGGAGCGGCGTAAGGCGTAGTGGAGGGATAGAGTCCTGCGAGCAGGCGGTCGGCTTCGGCAGAGGGCATGAAACGATAGAACTGGTCGAAGCGCTCCACCTTCTGGGAGGATGCCACGAGACTGAAGACCGGATTGACGGCCGCATGATTCAGGAACTGGCGTTCGCTGAAGTAGGCATTGCCGACGTTCATGGTGGATTCGGACAATCCTCCTCGCAGGCAGACGAAGAGCAGGCCGCCCAGCAAAGCATAGCCGATGTTGCAGAACAGGACACCCAGCAGGCGACGCCCGAGGGGCTGCTTCTTGGAACGGTTACCACGTGAAGCAAGGCGAGGACGCCTCGTGACCAGGCACAGAAGCCAGAAAAGCAAGGCGGCGCAGGCGAGGAATGCCAGGACGGCGAGCGCGACGAAGCTGAAGGAGACACTGGCAACGACGTCCTTGGGGCTGTCGATGTATGTCCAGATGGTGGCATCGAGCTTGAAACCCCAGAAGGGATAAAGGGCGATGTCACCCACAATGCAGGCGACGACCGCCAGGGCTGCCAGGGCGTGGAAAGCGAGGAGCACCCAGCGCAGCACGCGCCAGGCGGCTGCCCAGTCGTAGGTAATCCAGCAGCAGAGCCAGGGCAGTAGCAGCAGATAGGCAGACGTGGAGAGATCCATGGGCAACCCATGCCATAGGACGGCGACCATATCGCTGAGGGCAATGGCCTCTGTACCATGGCAGAGGGCGATGAAAGCGAGCTTGCCGATGGCAAAGGTCAGCATCCATAGCAGCAGAAGGGCAGCGAGGCGTTTCATCACAGCTGTTGCATATCGTTCAGGTGCTTGTAGTACCCACCCATGGCCAGCAGCTCCTCGTGGGTGCCTCGTTCAACGATGCGTCCCTCGTGGAGCACGCAGATGAGGTCGGCATTCTTGATGGTCGAGAGCCGGTGGGCGATGGCGATGGTGGTGCGGGATTTCATCAGTCGTTCCAGCGCTTCCTGCACCAGACGTTCGCTCTCGGTGTCGAGGGCGCTGGTGGCTTCGTCGAGGATGAGTATGGGGGGATTCTTCAGGATGGCACGTGCGATGGAGATGCGCTGACGCTGGCCTCCGCTGAGACGGCATCCCCGGTCGCCGACGTAGGTGTCGTAGCCGTTCTCGCTCGCGAGGATGAACTCATGTGCGTTGGCAATCTTGGCAGCCTCGACGACCTGCTCCATCGTGGCATCGGGCACTCCGAAGGCGATGTTGTTGAAGAAGGTGTCGTTGAAGAGGATGGCCTCCTGGTTGACATTTCCGATGAGCGAGCGCAGGTCGTGGATACGGAAGCTGCGCACGTCGGTGCCGTCGATGAGGATTTCGCCACCCGTCGCATCGTGGTAGCGGGGCAGCAGGTCCACGAGGGTGCTCTTGCCGGAGCCGGACTGCCCCACGAGGGCGATGGTCTGGCCGCGAGGCACCATGAGATCCACGCCGTGGATGATTTCCATCGGGTTGTTGGAGTAGGAGAAGTGCACGTTGCGGAATTCGATGTGGTCGTTCAGCCCGTTGAGGGTGGCTGGCACCGCGGGTTCCTTGATGGGATTCTCGGCGTTCAGGATCTTGTCGATGCGCTGCATGCTGGCCAGCCCCTTGGGGATGGCGTAGCTTGCCTTGGAGAGCTCCTTCAGCGGATTGATGACGCTGTAGAGGATGACCATATAGAAGATGAACGTGGGCGCGTCGATGGGTGAGTGGTCGCTGAAGATGAGTGTGCCTCCGAACCAGAGAACGAGTACGATGATGCACGTTCCCAGGAACTCGCTGACGGGGTGTGCAGAAGCCTGGCGTATGGTCACTCGGTTGCTGGCATCGCGGTATTCGTTGCTGACGCGGCGGAAGCGCTCGACCATGCGCTCCTCGCTGGTGAAGGCCTTGATGATGCGCAGGCCGCCCAGCATCTCGTCCAGCTGTGCCATGGTCTCGCTCCACTTGGATTGGGCGTAGAGGCTCTGGGCCTTCAGCTTTCGGCCGATGGCTCCCATGATCCACCCCAGCACGGGCAGCACGACGATGGTGAAGAGCGTCAGTTGCCAGGAGATGAAGATCAGCGTGGCGAAGTAGAAGATGATGAGGATGGGGTTCTTGATGAGCATGTCCAGCGAGGAGGTGACGCTGTTCTCCACCTCCGTCACATCGCCGCTCATGCGGGCGATGATGTCGCCCTTGCGTTCGTCGTTGACAAATGCCAGCGGCAAATGCAGCACTTTGTCGTAGACGAGGATGCGGATATCGCGGACAATGCCGGTGCGCAGGGGAACCATGATTGCCGACGAGAGGAAGTAGCAGAACGTCTTGATGAACGTGGTCACCACGAGGAACAGGCCGATGAAGAGCAGGGTGGTCTTGTGGCCATACGTGCCGATGAGCTGCGAGGTATAGTAATAAAGGTTATTGATGGCAATATCCTTCAGGCTGCCAGGACCGTCCCATGCCATGAAGTCATACGCCGACGTGTCCATTCCGAACAGCATGTTCAGCATGGGCATGATGCTCATGAATGAGAAGACATTCATCACCGCCGAGAGGAGGTTGGCGATGATGGCTCCGATGATGTACCCTTTGTAGGGTAGTGCAAAGCGGCGTAGTACTTTCAGGAACTCTTTCATACTGATCTGTTATTTTCTGCCGAAGTCTGCCGGTATCTCTCCCCAGTTGTCGGTGTCCCATTTGTAGAGCGGGTAGGGGGTGCCGTTTTGTCGCAGCCAGTTCTCGGCACGTGCCACGAGCTGCAGCAGCGGCTGGTTCTCGGGCGTGGGCGCCAGGGTGGTCTTCGCCTTGCGCTTCTGCACCCAGATGATGGCGGTGCGGCTGTCGCTATAGATGGGCATGGACACCCCCTTCTGCTTCATCAGCGCCATGGCATGGACGATGGCCAGAAACTCCCCGATGTTGTTCGTGCCGTGGACAGGTCCGAAATGGAACACCTGTTTGCCCGACGGCAGATGCACCCCGCGGTACTCCATCGGACCGGGGTTGCCGCTGCAGGCAGCGTCGACACAGAGAGCTTGTGCTGGCAGTTCCATAATTCTCCTTTTACATTCTTTCCGGCACCTCGATGCCCAGCAATCCCATGCCACTCTTGATGACCTTGGCCACAGCTGCGCAAAGGGCGAGGCGGATGGCACGCTTCTGCTCGTCGGACTCCTTCAGGATCTGGAAGTCGTGGTAGAAGCCATTAAACTCCTTGGCCAGGTCGTAGCAGTAGTTGGCGATGACGCTGACGTTGTAGTCGCTGCCAGCCTGACGGACAGCGGCGCCGAAGGCTGCCAGTTGCTGGACGAGGGCGATTTCCTTTTCGCTTAATTCTGCGGACGGGGGTTCCTTCGAGACGATGCCGGCATCTGCGGCTTTGCGGAGGATGCTGCGGATGCGAGCATAGGTGTATTGGATGAACGGACCGGTGTTGCCATTGAAGTCAATAGACTCCTCTGGATTGAAGAGCATGTTCTTGCGGGCGTCCACCTTGAGGATGAAGTACTTCAGGGCGCCCAGACCCACGATGCGTGCGATTTCCTGAGCCTCTTCCTCGCTGATGCCTTCGAGCTTGTTCACCTTGTCCTCGCTCATCGTGCGGGCATCCTCAATCATCTTTGCGATGAGGTCGTCGGCATCCACGACGGTGCCTTCGCGCGACTTCATCTTGCCGTTGGGGAGCTCCACCATGCCGTAGGAGAAGTGCACGAGGTCCTTACCCCACTTGAATCCGAGTTTGTCCAGCAGAATCGAGAGCACCTGGAAGTGGTAGTTCTGCTCGTTGCCTACGACGTAGATCATCTTGTCGATGGGGAAGTCCTGGAAGCGCAGCTTGGCAGTGCCGATGTCCTGGGTCATATAGACGCTGGTGCCGTCGGCGCGGAGCAGCAGCTTCTCATCGAGGCCTTCGCCCGTGAGGTCTGCCCATACGCTGCCGTCGTCGCGGCGATAGAAGAATCCTTTCTCCAGTCCTTCCATCACCTTTTCCTTGCCTTCGAGGTAGGTCTGGCTCTCGTAGTAAATCTTGTCGAAACCGACGCCCAGAGCCCGGTAGGTCTCGTCGAAGCCGGCGTAGACCCAGTCATTCATGCGCTTCCAGAGTCCACGCACCTCGGGGTCGTTCTGTTCCCACTTGACGAGCATCTGGCGCGCCTCCTGCATCAGGGGGCTCTCCTTCTCGGCCCGCTCCTTGGCAGCTTCCTCGTCCATGCCCTCTGCCATGTACTTGTCCATCAGTTGCTGGCGCTCGGCACGATAGTGCTGGTCGAAGGCCACGTAGTACTTGCCGATGAGGTGGTCGCCTTTCATGCCGGTGCTTTCGGGAGTCTCGCCGTTGCCCCATTTCTGCCATGCCAGCATGGACTTGCAGATGTGGATGCCTCGGTCGTTGACGATGTTGGTCTTGACCACACGGTTGCCGTTGGCCTGCATCACCTGTGCCAGCGCCCATCCGAGCAGGTTGTTGCGCACGTGACCCAGGTGCAGTGGTTTGTTCGTATTGGGCGAGGAATACTCAATCATCACGAGTGGCGACTGGTCTGTCACCGGCTGCATGCCATAGTGCTCGTCCTGCTGTATCTCGCTGAGGAGGCTGATCCAGCAGGCATCTGCAATGACGAGGTTAAGGAAACCCTTGATGACGTTGAATCGAGCCACCACGTCAGGCAGCTGTTTCACGAGGTACTGACCGATGTCCTGAGCTGTGTCCTCGGGTTTCTTGCGACTTATTTTCAGGAATGGGAAGACGACGAGCGTCAGCTGCCCTTCGAATTCCTTCTTTGTAGCGCCCAGTTGCACCAGTTGTTCTGGAGCATCCTGACCATATAACGTCTTGATAGCGGCAAGCACCGCTTGGGTGATTTTCTGTTCGATTTGCATACCTAATTATATAATATAACGAAAATTCGGGCGCAAAGGTACGAAAAAGTTTATGGTTTAGAGTTTAAAGTCTGAAGTTTTTGTCCTTTTGTGCCTCAAAAGCAGTACTTTCCCTCCCCTTGGTGCAAAAAAAGATGCCGCCCCGCAGTCGGGACGGCACTTTTTCTCGTGTTCTTCACGATGTGCGAGGCGATTACTGGAGAGCAGCTTCGAGCTCAGCACCAGCCTTGAACTTGGCCAGTTTCTTTGCAGCAATCTGGATAGCCTTGCCGGTCTGGGGGTTCACACCCTGACGAGCGGGACGCTCGGCAACAGCGAATGTTCCGAAACCAATGAGAGCAACCTTGTCACCAGCCTTCAGAGCCTCGGAGATAGCTTCGATGGTTGCTTCCAGAGCCTTCTTGGCGTCTGCTTTGGTCAAACCTGCCTTTGCGGCAATTGCATTTGTTAATTCAGTCTTGTTCATAATAAAAGTTTTTAAAAGGGTTATAGAAAAACGTCCTTGTGGGAATAGAAAAAGCCGTTTGTGGCTCATTTCGTGGGACAAATGTAATGAAAGAACTCTTTTCCACAAAGTTTTTTCGTAAAAAATACACCTTTTCACGTTATTTTAGCTGCATTTCGCCCGATTTGCCAGCAAAAATGCGTATTTTTGCGGCCTCAAACCAAACAAAGACAGTATTTATGAATCTGAATATGCCTCCGGTTACAAAAAACCTAATCATTATCAACCTGCTAATGTACTTGGCAAAGGTCGTTCTCGTGCGCTATGGCATCGACTTCGACGACTTGCTGGGTCTGCATTTCTTCCTGGCTTCGGACTTCAAGCTCTATCAGCTGTTCACCTATATGTTCGTGCATGGAGGACTGGAGCACATCTTCTTCAACATGTTTGCGGTGTGGATGTTCGGCCGCATCATGGAGCAGGTGATGGGTTCGCAGCGCTTCCTCTTCTATTATATCGTCTGCGGGCTGGGTGCCGGCCTCATGCAGGAGGGCGCCCAGTACCTGGAATATCTGTATCAGGGTCTCGGCGCCTACGACACCGTGAACATCGGAGGCGGCATGACAGTGCCCATGGAGAGTTTCCTCAACCGTTGGACGACGGTGGGTGCGTCGGGAGCTGTCTACGGTATCCTGCTCAGCTTCGGTATGATGTTTCCCGAGGAGCGAATGTTCATCATTCCCATTCCCTTCCCCATCAAGGCAAAATGGTTCGTCATGGGCTATGCCGTGATAGAACTGATGAGTGCCCTTGGCAATCCTGGCGACGGCGTTGCCCATGTGGCTCATCTGGGCGGTATGCTCTTCGGTCTGCTGCTGATTCTCTACTGGCGCAAGCACCCGGGTGGAGGCAGTGGCCGTTTCTTCGGAGGAGGCACAGGAGGCTATGGCGGATTCGGCGGCTCGGACAGCTATTTCACACGCTATGAGGACGTTACCAACACGACCTCGCGCAAGAGCGTGTGGGCGTCTGTCAGGCAGTGGTTCGTAGATCTCAGGGGCAGCATCGAGAAGCGTTTCCGCAGCAAGCCAAAGATGAACGTACGCATGGGCGGCAAGCACAGTGCCGACATGGAATGGAACTATCGGAAAAAGGAGCGGGAAGAGGAGATGGACCGCATCCTCGACAAGGTCAAGCGAGGCGGCTACGAGAGCCTCACCAGCGAAGAGAAGAAAATCCTGTTCGATGCCAGCAAGGACTGACCCTGCAGCACCGGGAACTGACACAGACGCATGAAGTGGCTGAAGAACATAACCGTGTATTTCTTCACGGGAATCAACGTGGCGAGCATTCTGGTGCTCTGGCTTGCCTGTGCCGTCACCTATCTGCCCCCTGCCAGCTATCCCCGTCTGACGCTGTTGCCACTGATGTTCCCGATTATTGCTCTGGTCAACCTCGCCTTTGTCATCTTCTGGCTGATTTTCAAGATTAAGCGTGTCTGGCTGCCTCTGGCAGGCATGGCCGTGTGCTACAGTTTCCTCTGGGACTACTGCCCCCTGAATTTCTCCAAGGACTTGGCCGAGGGCGACAGTTGTCTTTCCCTGCTCTCCTACAACACCCGTGGTTTCGGTGGTAAGGAGGCTCGGGATGACGAGGGCAACAATGCCGTAGCCAACCTGATCTACTTCTCCGATGCCGACATCATCTGCCTCCAGGAGTCCAGCGGCGGTGGAGCCAGCCTGACTACAATTCTGAATAATATGGAAGAACTGGGCTACCACAACTACCACCACAATGGCGTGGTCCTGCTGTCCCGACTGCCCATTCTAGAAGCCGATACCCTTTCTTATCCAACTCGCACTAACGGTGGTATTTACGCCAAGCTCCTCGATGGTCAGGATACCATCCTCATCATCAACAACCATTTCGAGAGCAACCACCTCTCGGAAATTGTGAAAGATGATTACCGCGATGCACTTGAGAATCATGCCCGCAACGCCTACGAGCAACACATCCGCGACACCCTCCGCCGCGAACTCTCGCCCATGGTGAACCTGCTCTCCATCGCAGCCCCCCTGCGCGCAGCCCAGGCAGACACCATTCAGCATTTTATCGAACAGTGGCTGCCCCGTCCGGTCATTGTCATGGGTGATTTCAACGACACGCCGGTCTCCTACACCCTGCGCAAAGTGTCGAAGGGGCTCACCAATGCCTACAGCCAAAGTGGCACCGGCACGGGTTTCACGTTCCACGACCGGGGCTTCCCCGTTCGCATCGACCATATCCTGTTCAGTGGTGACCATTGGGAGAGTCACTCCACGCATGTCGATAAGAGCCTAAAGTACTCCGACCACTATCCTATTCTTACGAAATTAACGCGAAAATAGGTGAAAACGCCTGTTTTTTGCCTCTTTGAGCTAAATAATTGCCCGAAGAGACCGCCCGTTTCGAAAAAAAGATGTACTTTTGCGCGCTTAAACGTGTAAACAACTCATTAAATAACAAACTACAACAATGCAAAACAAAGGTTTCGTAAAAGCATTCGCTGTCTTGCTTGCCCTCGTCTGCATCTTCTACCTCAGCTTCTCATGGGTGGTCAGCCACTATGAAGGCAAGGCCGAGAAGATTGCAGCAGTAGAGGGCGAAACTGCAGCTCAGCACTATCTCGACTCACTGCAGAACGAGAAAGTCTATTTCGGCGCCTGGACCCTCAAGCAGTGCCGTGAAATGGGTATCGGTCTGGGTCTGGACCTCAAGGGTGGTATGAACGTCATCCTCGAAGTCAGTGTTCCCGATGTCGTGGAGGCTCTGGCCGACCACAAGGAAGACCCCAACTTCAAGCAGGCTATCGCACAGGCCAAGCAGGAAGCCAAGCAGGGTCAGGGCGATTTCATCTCCCTTTTCGTGAAGGACTACAAGACTCTGGCACCCAACAGCTCCCTCTCTGAACTCTTCGCCACCCAGCAGCTGCGTGGCAAGGTGAACACCAAGAGCACCGACCGCGAGGTCGAGAACGTGCTTCGTGAAGAGGTCAAGGCCGCCATCGACAACTCCTTCAACGTCATCCGCACCCGTATCGACCGCTTCGGCGTCGTGCAGCCCAATATCCAGGCTCTCGAAGGTCAGGAAGGTCGCATCATGGTCGAGCTTCCCGGTATCAAGGAGCCCGAGCGTGTGCGCAAGCTCCTCCAAGGTTCTGCCAACCTCGAGTTCTGGGAGACTTACATCACCACCGAGGCCGCTCCCTTCCTCATCTCTCTCGACAGCAAGCTCGCTGCTGCTGGCGTGAGTGGTACTGAAGAAGCTGAGGCTACAGAGGCTGTTGAGGCCACGGAGACTGCTGAGACTGCTGAGGCCGCAGAGGCTGCTCCTGCCGACAGCGCCGCAGCTCCCTCTGCTGACGAAGCCCTCGCTGCCATCGCCAAGGGCGAGGATGCCACTGCCAAGACCGAGGCTGCCACCGCAGCTACCGACGAGCAGGCTCTGAAGGCTCATCCCCTGCTGGCTCGCCTGCAGGTCATCAATCAGAACAACGGTGCTGTGGTCGGCTATGCCAACAAGCGCGACATGGCTGCCATCGACGAGCTCCTCCAGAGCCCTGAGGCCAAGGCTGTACTGCCCGAGGACATGAAGCTCCTCTGGGGTGTCAAGGGTATCGACAAGAACGAAGAAGTCTTCGAGCTCTATGCCATCAAGGTCACCGAGCGCAATGGACGTGCTCCCCTCGAAGGTGATGTCGTCACCGATGCCAAGGACGAGTATGACCAGAACAGCCGTCCTTGCGTCAGCATGCAGATGAATGTCGAAGGTGCCCGCCGCTGGGCAGCCCTGACGAAGGCCAACATCCACCGCCCCGTCGCCATCGTGCTCGACAACCTCGTCTACAGCGCTCCTAACGTGCAGAACGAGATTACTGGCGGTAACTCCCAGATCACCGGAAACTTCACCGCTGAGGACACCCGCGACCTGGCCAACGTGCTCAAGTCCGGTAAGATGCCTGCCCCCGCCAACATTGTCAGCGAGGAAATCGTAGGTCCTACCCTCGGTGCTGAGTCCATCCGCATGGGCTTCATCTCCGTCATCGTCGCCTTCATCGCACTGATGTTCTACATGATTGCTATGTATGGCTTCCGTGCCGGTATGGTCGCCAACGGTGCTCTGATCCTGAACCTGTTCTTCACCCTCGGCATCCTCACCTCCTTCCAGGCAGCTCTGACCATGAGCGGTATCGCCGGTATGGTGCTGACGCTGGGTATGGCTGTGGACGCCAACGTGCTTATCTTCGAACGTACTAAAGAGGAAATGCGCGCGGGCAAGAATGTGCGTCAGGCTATGCAGGCAGGCTACAGCAACGCCTTCAGCGCCATCATCGACTCCAACGTGACGAGTATCCTGACGGGTATCATCCTCTACTACTTCGGTACAGGTCCAATCCGCGGCTTCGCCACGACCTACATCATCGGTATCGTCATCAGCTTCTTCACCGCCGTGTTCCTCACCCGCATCGTCTTCGAGGGTCTGATGAACAAGGACAAGTGGCTGGATCTCACCTTCACCACTCCTCTCTCCCGCAAGTTCCTCTCCAGCACCAACTACAACTTCATGGGTGCCTGGAAGACTTCCTACACCATCTTCGGTGTCATCGTCGTGGCTTCCCTCGCTCTGATGTTCACCCGCGGTTTCTCCCGCTCCATCGACTTCACCGGCGGTCGTAACTTCGTCGTGCAGTTCGAGCAGGAAGTGTCGCCCGAGAGCATTCGTCCCGTCATGGCCAATGCCTTCCCTGAGTCCAACACCAGCGTCATCGCCCTGGGTACCGAAGGCAAGACCGTGCGTATCAGCACCAACTACCGCATCGAAGAGGACGGCATCGAAGTCGACAGCGAAATCGAGGAGAAGCTCTTCCAGGTTCTGAAGGCTGGCGGTCAGCTCAGCAGCGACCTCACCCTCGAGAACTTCATCAACCGCGACGAGCGTGCCGGCGGCTCCATCATCAGCTCCCAGAAGGTAGGACCTTCCATCGCCGACCGCATGGTCCGCAATGCCATCTGGTCCGTGTTCCTCGCCATGATCGTCATCTTCGTGTACATCCTCATCCGCTTCCGCAGCTGGACGTTCTCCGCCGGTGCCATCATTGCCCTGGCCGTGGATACCATCTTCATCCTCGGAATGTACAGCGCCTGCTGGGGTTGGATGCCCTTCTCGCTGGAAATCGACCAGACCTTCATCGGTGCTCTGCTGACCTGTATCGGTTACTCCATCAACGATAAGGTGGTTGTCTTCGACCGTATCCGCGAGAACCTCGGTCTCTATCCCAAGCGCGACAAGCAGCTCCTCTTCAACCAGTCGCTGAACGCCACCCTGACGCGTACCATCAACACCTCCGTCTCCACGTTCATCGTCCTGCTGTTCATCTTCGTCTTCGGCGGCGCCAGCATCCGCAGCTTCGCCTTCGCCATGATGCTCGGCGTGGTCATCGGCACCATCACCTCCATGTTCGTTGCCGCTCCCTCTGCCTACCTCCTCCGTGGCAAGAAGATTCAGGAAGAAGAGAACGCCTGAGCCCTGAGGCATCCTATTTATTAACACCACACGGAGCGCACCTGTCATCCTACGGCAGGTGCGCTCTTTCTTTCTGCATTATTTCTGATAATATCTCTTTTTTGTTTCATTCAGCGTTAATCTTTCCAAAACTTTTTGGCGAACGGATATTTATATTTACCTTTGCAGCCGAAAGTCATACCCCTTTTTCCCCATGAAACAGATTCTAACTCTCATTTTCGCGCTCGCTGCGGCAACGGCTGCTGAAGCCAAGACCGTCACGGTGACAGTGAACCGCAACCGCTATCAGACTGTGACCGGTTTCGGTGCTGCGTGCTGCGATGGTGCCATGTGTCCCTTTGGCACCGACACCCAACCCGTTCGCCTGCTCTACGGACCCACGTCCAAGATCGGGCTGAACATCATGCGTATGGAGATTTCTCCGAACTTCAAGGGCGACATCACCGCTGCCGACATCGGATGGGATACGCCCTACGACTGGCAGGGCTCCGTGCCCTCCGCCAAGCTGGTGAAGCAGCGTGGAGGCATCGTCTTCGGCACGCCCTGGTCTCCTCCCGGTGACTACAAGACCAACGGCTCAGCCTCTGGCGGCAACACCGAGAAGGATGACGCCCAGCGCGGCGAGCTGCGCGAAGACTGCTACGAGAAGTTCTTCCCCTGGCTCAACACCTTCCTCAAGTACATGAAGTCCAAGGGCGTTGCCGTCGATGCCGTGTCCATCCAGAACGAGCCCGACTGGTGGGTCAACTATTCCGGTTGCCTCTACAGCCCCCAGCAGCAGCTCAAGCTGGTGAAGAACTATGCCCACATGCTCGACCGCGAGAAGTATCCTGGGGTGCGCCTTATCAGTGCCGAGCCCCTCGGCTTCCGACCCGACTATTCCGACCCACTCCTGAAAGACCCCACAGCCCGCGAGCAGATCGACATTATCGCGGGACACCTCTACGGTCATCCGCCATTGGGGAACATGAAGAGCGCCGCCACCCTCGCTGCCAAGTACGGCAAGGAAGTGTGGATGACAGAGCACTCCGTGACCGACTACCTCAAGGACCGCCTCCCCAGCTGGCACGAGCAGCTGCTCTTCGCCGAGGAGCTGAATGAATGTATGCTGGCCGGATGCACGGGATATATATATTGGTACATGCGCGCGCATTGGGCTTTCGTCAGCACTGGCGAGGCCAAGTATGGTGCCGAGAACAAGACGAAGAACAAGCTCCTGCCGCGTGCCTTCGTCATGTCCCACTTCTCCAAGCACGTCACCGGCTCCACCCGCATGGGCTGCACCCCGACGATGACTTCCGGTCAGGAAGCCCCCACAGAGTATTCCGCCTACATGCACGGCGACTCCGTGCTCGTCGTCATGGCTATCGACACCACCGCCACGCCCTATGACCTGCGCATCAAACTCCCTGTCAAAGTTACCGCCGGCACCCACGTCCTCTCCACCGGCAACGAGACCGACAAGCTCTGCCAGGAGTCGCCCATCGAAATCAGCGAAGCCACGAATGAGGTCATGGTCAGCATGCCCGGACGCAGCCTGAACACCTACATCTTCACCATCGAGCGCGAGAACACTCCCGTTCAGGAAGTGGCTGCGCAGGATCCCGCAGCCCCCAAGGCATACTTCGACCTCAACGGGCGACGGATGAAGAAACCCTTCGGCGTCTGCATCGAACAGCGTGCCGACGGCTCCTTCCGCAAGGTCTTCATCGGTAAATAAGTCCACAGCCTGCACATGCCCTCCGTCCTCCCTCCCGCCATCCTCCGTCGCTACAAGCAATACCTGCTGCTGGAGCGTGGCTTCTCCGGCAACACCCTCGACGCCTACCTCAAGGATCTCGACAAGCTGCTGGGATTCCTCGAGGAGGAGGGCATCGGCTTCCGCGAGGTCACACTCGAGCAGCTGCAGACCTTCGTTGCCACGCTCATGGACCTCGGCATCACCACTCGCTCTATCGCGCGCACACTCGCGGGAGTGCGTACCTTTTATAAGTTCCTCGAACTGGAACGCGAAATCACCGTGGACCCCACGGAACTGCTCGAGTCTCCTGCACGAAGCGGACATCTTCCGGATGTCCTCTCCGTGCAGGAAATCGATCTCCTCATCACCACCGTAGACACCAGCAAGGCAGAGGGGCAGCGCGACCGTGCCATCATCGAGACGCTCTACTCCTGCGGGCTGCGCGTCAGCGAACTCTGTGGTCTTCGTATGGGCGACCTCTTCCTCGACGAAGGCTTCATCCGCGTCCATGGCAAGGGCAAGAAGGAACGTCTGGTGCCCATCTCCCCTCGCGCCATCGAGGAGCTCAAACGCTGGTTCGAGGACCGCAAGCGCATCGATTTCCGTCCTGGTCACGAGGACGCTGTCTTCGCCAGCTTCCGCCGCGGCACCAGCCTCAGCCGCATCACCGTCTTCCACATTGTCAAGACGCTGGCTGCTGCCGCAGGCATCCGCACTACCATCTCGCCCCACACCTTCCGCCACAGCTTTGCCACCCACCTCCTCGAGGGAGGTGCCAACCTGCGTGCCATTCAGGAGATGCTGGGGCACGAGGAGATAGGCACCACCGAGATCTATATGCACATCGACCGACATCGTCTGCGCGAGGAAATCCTGCTACATCATCCCCGCAATTTACCCCGAAATGGGGAGTAAAAACCGTACTTTCCATGCCCTCCGCAAAAACTTTTCCATGCCCTCCTGCATTGTCGACTATGGAAAAGCGTTCAAAATCAATTCAATCCAAAATTCCCTCGCCGCAAAAATTTCCATGGGGTAAGTGATACAACGTATCGGAAAAAGCCGTACCTTTGCCGCAGATTTCAAATGAAAACTGCATGCAAGCCGTTCGCAACCTTCTTCTTCTGTTCGCAGCGATGCTCTTATTCGCCTGCCACCGAGGCTCCGAGGAGCCCCGCAGCAATGCTGATATCGCTGCCCTCGATGCGCGCACAGCGTACGATCTTGCCCTTGCTGCCTACGATGCCGACAGCATTCAGCGCTGCGAACAACTGCTGAACCATGCCATCCGGCAGGCAACCGAGTCCGGCGACCTGCATACCCTCTACCTCGCTCAGCTTCAGCTGGCCCAGTCCCTCGCCTGGGGCAACACCGAGGCTGCACTCGACATGGCGCGTCAGGCTCTCGCCACCTACGAGCGCCACCCCGACAGCCCCCGCAACCACATCATCATACTTGATAATATAGGTACGTACGCGAGCCAGCTCGCCTACAACACCGACACCTCCTTCGATCAGGCCTTGGCCTATGCGCTCCGTGCCTACGACCTGGCGCAGTCGTCCAGCGACTCCCTGGGTACCGAGCAGCTGGCACAGACCCTCACCACCCTCGCCAACATCCATTGGGCCATGGAGCACTACTCCGAGGCGCTACAGTGTGCACGCCGGGCTGTGGCCTGTGCCCCCGACAATCTGCTCACCAGCGCCCAGCAGGTGCTGGCGCGTTGCCTTGTCAGCTGCGACTCCCTCGTGGCTGCCGAGCGCGTCTATCGCTCCATGCGTCCTGATGAAGACCTCCGCACCGCTTATGTCATCCAGAGTAGCCTTGCCAAGCTGGCGCTGCACCGCCAGGATGTGGCAGCCGCCGAGGAAGCCATAGACTCCGCCTTTGCCGGAGCCGAGGAACTCTACTACCGCTCCCTCCAGCAGAAGAGCGAATACTACCAGAACTCCCTCGCCCAGGAACTCGAGCGCGAGCGTCTGGCCTACCACTCACGCCTCCAGCGCCGCACCCTATGGGGCGGCATCATCCTGCTGCTGCTGCTGGCTGCCGGGGCGGCCTACGTCGTCCGCCAGCGCCTGCTGTCTGCCCGCCGTCAGTTGGAAGCTGAGACCCAGCTGCGCCGGCAGGAACAGCAGCTGCACCAGCAGGAACTACACCACCATCAGCAGCAGGCTCTTGCCCAGCAGGAACAGCTGCGCCAGCGCGATGGCGTCATCGAATTCCTGAAGGACTTCATCCTCCAGCGTTCCGCCGTCATCCAGAAACTCGGCGAAAGCGCCGAGCGCCACGTGGTCCTCACCTCCCGCGAGTGGAGTGAGGTGGAGCGCACCCTCAACGCCATCGACGGCGACCGCTTCGCCCGCCTGCGCCAGCGCTACCCCGACCTGCGCGAGGAGGACGTCCAGCTCTGCATCCTCACCCGCCTGCGTCTCACCAACCGAGCCGTCGGCAACATCTACGGCGTCAGCATCTCGGCCGTGCAGCACCGCAAGCTCAAGCTCAAGAAAGAGGTCTTCGGCGAACCCGACCCCGACCTCCCCTTCGAGCAGGTGCTCGACAGCCTCTGACACAGGCTTCTGGCCCCCCTCTAACTCCCCCCAGGGGGGGAGGACATCAAGTCCTCTGAAAAGAAAACTGCCAGAAACGAGCCCTCCCCCCTTAGGGGGAGTTGGAGAGGGGCTTCCCACGAATTATCTCAACTAAATACTATACGACTATGAAACGAATGATTACTTTTGCTATCACTATCCTGCTCGCCTTGGCTGTGCAGGCACAGGGTTCTGCTGACTACCACCCCCTCTTCGAGGAGGGGAAGGTTTGGGTTAGCTGTGAGTCCCAGAATTGGAGAGATGAATTCAACTATTCCGTTTCGTTCTTCATCAACGGAGATACTGTTATCAACAACCACAATTGTAAAAAGATGTGGATGCAGCAACAACTATTTAAGAATACAACTGCTTCTTATCACTTTGCTTGCTATGAGGACCACGGGAAAGTCTATCTGTATTTTCAAAATAATCCCAGACCGAGATTGTTATGTGACTTCAATGCTGAAGTTGGAGATACGATTATTACTGATTCCCTCTTGGCACAACTACCCCACCCAAGAGGGTTATGGGTCGTAACAAAAATTGATTCTATAGATGTCAATAATCAACTCCGCAAAAGATTGTATGTGTCAGGAGAAGGTAACCGCAAAGATATTTGGGTTGAAGGAATTGGATGTAAGTTATTATGGAATGGGTCACACTCTACTGATAATGTATTTCTATCCTGTATCATAAATGGCAAAGAGACCTTCATCCGCAGGGACTTCGAAAGAACGGCTGCCTCAGAGACATACCACCCTCTTCTGGAGTCTGGAAAGGTTTGGCATCAAAGTTATAAGAACCTACGTCAACCCGAACTAAGCTATGAATTCAGCTATTTCTTGGTCGATGATACTATCATTAGTGGAATAAAGCGATATAAGCTATATGGTCATAATTTGGACAATAAAGGGACCGATCAATACCTTGCCCTGTTAATTGAGTTCAATAAGCAGGTACACATATTGTGGACAACTAATGATTTCAAATCACCCCTGCTCTATGACTTCAATTTATCAATAGGAGAAAAATTCCAACATATCTTGGGCAGGAACAGCGCATGCGGAGCACCCAAAGATTATGTGGAAGCTTATGGCGTTCGCCGTCATTGTATTGGAATGGAATATAAAGAACAAAAAACGGGTTATATCGGCTGTTGGGTAGAAGGTATCGGTAGCAACGCATCGTTTTATGATTCGTATAGATGGACGCCATCGATGTATCTGAGATTAGATAGCTGCACCCTGAACGGGAAAGTACTGTTCACTCATGACGATTTTCCTGTTCTACCAAGTCAAGAAATAAAGATGGAGAAGGCAGCTTACCATCCTATGTTTTCTGAAGGAAAGCGATGGAACTACATCAATCAAACTTGGGACAGAACGACCGACAAAACTATCAGGACACCAGTTTCATATGTCGTTCGAGGTGACTCGCTACTTGACGGGAAGAAATATGTGAAACTGTTTTATGAGTCTTCGGACACCAGTTACGTCCATTCACTATGGCGAGAGACTAACCAAATAATCTTTTGTTTAAGGGACGGAACCGAAGAGCTGTTCTTCGACTATGGAGCTCCCTATCATGGAGAAGTGGCTAAAAACTTATTCCTGGAAGGAACAGAGATTATCAATGTGAACGGAACGCTGTTTACAAGATATCGCACGCTCAGTACTTGGTTTGAATATGGTGGAATATGGATAGATGGAATCGGAAGTTCGAACGGAATAATAAATCCAAATGGCATCATAACTACTAATGGAGACGGTCTTCTTTTTAGTTCCTGTGAAGAACACGGAAAGGTTATCTTCACCAATGACGATGTGAATTCAACTTCCGTGACCTACCGCCCCTTCATCGAAGAGTACAAGAGTTGGCGGACGGGAATTATGTCTGCGGACAAGGTCGTGAAACAATATGATTATCAATTCTATAATGATACGGTCATTGGCGGCAAGACTTGTAAGGTGCTTGGAAGAAGCGAGATAATCGAAAATCATCCGTCGCCCGACACGCTTTACATCGGAGCCTTGTACGAAGAAGGACGTAAGGTGTATTGTGTTTATCCGAAGACTCAGAATTTCGAGCTCCTCTATGACTTTGCGTCGTTCGTGGGTTCGGACATCGCGATAAATGGAGAAACGATGATGATAGTCCGTAAGGAAAGGAGCAGTAGTAATGACTTCAAGGGCGAATGCACATACATTAAGTCCAAAGAAAGTACAGAGGAAGTCGAGACTTTCTGGATGGAGGGTGTCGGAAGTTTAGGCAATCCATTGACGAGTCTCTTTGGCATTTATCCGACAGGAATGATGACTGAAATCTTACTCTCGTGCACAGTATACGATGAAACCATCTACTTGAGGGGCGATACCCTGCCCACCAGCTCCGAAGTGAAAAAGAAGTGGCTGGACTTCACGCATGTGGTGAAGCCGCGGCCGAAGAGCCCCGCCCGGCGGGCAGCGCAGGCGGATGAGGCTGCAGAGCAGGAGACGCTGAAGGGCGAGTACTCGGCCAGGGAACTCTTCGTGAGCCTGAAGACGCTGACGGGAGCCTACACGGTTACCCTGACGGATGCCGCAGGCAAGGTGGTGTATCGGAAGGAAGTGCAGACGAGCAATGTCGTGGCGCTGAACACAGACCTCACGCAGTACCCCGACGGCGAGTACACCCTCATCGTGGAGA
>CACXXT010000032.1 GCA_902771725.1 uncultured Bacteroidales bacterium | reverse complement strand
CTCCCGCGCCACCCTTCGCGACGCTGTCGTCCGCGGCCTTGCCGAAGACCGTGGCCTCTATATGCCCGAAGTCATCAAGCAGCTCCCAGCCTCCTTCTGGCAGGAGATTGCCGACCTCACCTTCCAGGAAGTAGCCTACCGCGTTGCCGATGCCTTCTTCGGCGAGGATGTTCCTGCAGAAGACCTCCGTCGCATCGTCTACGACACCCTCTCCTTCGACACCCCCGTCGTCCACGTCGAGGACAATATCTATGCCCTCGAACTCTTCCATGGACCCACCCTCGCCTTCAAGGATGTCGGTGCAAGGTTTATGGCGAGGTTGCTGCAGTATGAAAGCCCCTCCAGTCCCTCATGCCCATCCAGCCCATCCAGCCCCTCCCCTAACCCCTCCCCTGTTAGGGCGGGGAATGAGGATACCTCTGCAGGCAGCCAGTCCCCCCTCCCTAACAGGGGAGGGGTCGGGGAAGGGGCTGTAGGGGTCGGGGCCGGGGCTAGGGCCGGATCCGTGAACGTCCTCGTTGCCACCTCCGGCGACACCGGCTCTGCCGTGGCCAACGGTTTCCTTGGCGTCGATGGCATCCACGTCTATGTCCTCTATCCCAAGGGCAAGGTCTCTCCCATCCAGGAATGCCAGTTCACCACCTTGGGTCAGAACATCACCGCCATTGAGGTCGACGGCGTCTTCGACGACTGCCAGCGCCTGGTCAAGTCCGCCTTCATGGATGCTGACCTCAACGCCCACATGCGTCTCACCTCTGCCAACAGCATCAACGTTGCCCGTTTCCTCCCCCAGGCCTTCTACTATTTCTGGGCATACGCACAGCTGGTCAAAACTAGCCCCTTCCCTAACCCCTCCCCTGTTCTTGAAGGGTCAAGCGTCTCTTCGAGCCGAGCGAGGGAGGGGAATGAGGATACTTCTGCAAACACCCACTCCCCCCTCCCTAACAGGGGAGGGGTCGGGGAAGGGGCTGTAGGGGCCGGGGCCTTGTCTCTTGTTTTCTGCGTCCCCTCCGGCAACTTCGGCAACATCTGCTCAGCCCTCTTCGGTCACGTCATGGGGCTCCCCGTCCACCGCTTCATTGCCGCCAACAACGCCAATGACGTCTTCTATCAGTACATGCAGACCGGTGTCTATACTCCCCAGCCCTCCAAGCAGACCATTGCCAATGCCATGGATGTCGGCGACCCCTCCAACTTCGCCCGTATCCTCGACCTCTACAGCCGCCCAGATGTGCAAGCTATTCTGAAATCTCGCAACATCGCGAATCCTCTTCCCTCAAGCCCCTCCCCTGACAGCCCCTCCCCTGACCCCTCCCCTGTTGGGGCGGGGAATGAGGATACTTCTGCAAACACCCACTCCCCCCTCCCTAACAGGGGAGGGGTCGGGGAAGGGGCTGTAGGGGCTGAAGTTTCTTCCTTCATCTCCTCCGCCACCTACACCGACGACCAGATTGCCGACACCATGCGCGACTGCTATGCTCGTACCGGCTACGTCCTCGATCCCCATGGAGCTTGCGGCTATCGTGCCTTGAAGGAGCAACTACGTCCCGATGAAATCGGCGTTTTTCTCGAAACGGCACACCCCGCCAAGTTCAAGGACACCGTGGATCGCATCCTCGGCATCGATCTTCCCATCCCAGAGAAGCTCCAAGCCTTCATGCGCGGAAAGAAACAGAGCATCTCCCTCTCCTCCGACTTCGCCGACTTCAAGGCCTTCCTCTTGGCAGAATAAAGGAGTCGCTTTTCTCTAAATGGATAATCATGAAAAAACTTTATCTCTCTGCGATCGTCGCCATCTTCCTTTGTGGCGCATCCGCCTTCTGTACTGCCTGCCAGAGCTCAGGTGCCGATATCCATCCTGTAGCTGGCACTCTGGACGCACCTTTCCCTGATGACTCCGCACCTGCTGTCGTCCTCCAGGCGATGCAGCAGGCGCAGCGCTTCCACACCTTCGAGATTCTGAGTGACACAGCCAACAGCATCAGTGTCGAAGCCATCGCCGAAGCGGACACGACCTCCACCGAGGGCTATGGCATCGTCATTCACAAGGATGCCACCTCCACCACCCTCCCCAACATCCCTAATGCGCGCATCCCTCAGGCTCGCTATGACTCCCAGTCGGGCGACCTCTGGCTCACCAGCAGCGCCATGGAAGGCACGGGGGTGTCCGTCAAACGCCTCTATCAGCTGCGATTCCTCGACAACGACTCGGCTACTGTCGTCCGTACCATAGACCCCTACGCGCTCCAGCAAATCCTGTTGCAGCGCCTCGGCTACCGCATCGACGGAGAGCAAATCGCCCTCTACGATGGCCAGCGTCTCCTCTTCACCGCCACCAACACCGTCACAGATATGGGCGGCTTTGACGATGAACACCCCATCTGGATTGGCGAGCAGCTTCAGTATGACCTCAGCGGCGACACCCCTCTCCTCCTCCTGACTCCCGGCGTGAAGTTCCCTCGCCCCGGCCAAATGACCGATTTGGGTTAAATTATCACATTACCATCTTCTCGCCAACACATTAGGACGTATCCGGCAAAACTTCCTAATGTGTTGGGTTTTGCCACCCGTGGCAAAACCGCTTGCTCCCTGCTGCACCCGCCTCTCCACCCTGCTTCACCCGCCTCTCCAGCCCGTTCCATTCTCTCTCCTGCTGTACCTCCCCCCTCCTCACGGAATTTTTTCTTCACCATTTCTCCTCTTGCATGCAAATCAGAATTTCAAAAACTATGCTAACTATGCTAACCTTGCTAATTTTTGTGGTGAAAAGGCCGACTTTGATGGCTTTCGTTAGTAGGGTTAGCATAGTTAGCATAGTTTTTGAAATTCTATTTTGCATGCAATCGCATATTTCTGGCATCAATTCCCCCAGAATGGAGAAAGAACTGGCACAAAAACGCCGCAACACCAACCTCGGCCTCTTCCTCTTCTGATCGTCGAACAAGCGTTGATACAGATTCGGCCATATTATTCCGCCTTTTTCTTAACATTGAATGCAGATTTTGATGTTTTTTGAGCTCTAGACCGCGTTTTTCCAATGATTTTCTTTGCTCATTCCCGAAAACTTCCCTACTTTTGCAGCGAGAAATAGGTGACGAAGAATGTTTGAGAAGGAAATTCAACGATACGAAGTCGTAAGAAGCGAATACGAAGCGCAAATCAAGGCGAGAATGACACCTGCCGACTACATGGAGTGGCACGAGGTGTTGTTCTCCACCCATTCTTGCGGCATCGAAGGCAATTCCTTCACGGTGGACGACACCCGAATCCTGAAGGAGCAAGGTCTGGCCATGGTACCCGTAGGCCACTCGCTGTTGGAATGTACCGAAATGGCAGACCATTTCCGGGCGTTTCAGTATGTCACGTCGCACCTCGACGCACCCTTTGACGAGCAGCTGCTTCGTGAGACCAACAGACTGGTGACGGAGCACACACTTGCCTATCGCGTCCCAGGTGCCGTTCCTGGAGAATACACCCATGAAGACATGGCTGCCGGTGACACCGTCTTCGGCGATCACGAAGTGCTCGTTGCCCGAGTCCCTTCCCTGATGGAATCCACCGCCGCAGCACTCAGCCGCGACATCCATCCGATGATCATCGCCGCCCGTTTCCACGGTTTCTTCGAGTACCTCCATCCCTTCCGCGATGGCAACGGCCGCACCGGACGTCTCCTCTCCAACTGGATCCTTCTCCACGCAGGTCATCCGATGGTCATCATCGATGTGGCAGACCGTGCGGCATACATCAATGCCCTCCGCCAAATCCGTGCCGAAGGTACCGACGAATTCCTCATCTCCCTCTTCTTCCAGTCCGCCACCACCAGAATGGAGAAAGAACTGGCACAAAAACGCCGCAACACCAACCTCGGCCTCTTCCTCTTCTGATAGACTTATGCAACTACCTTTCCACATCATTGAACTCCTACGCGCCAAGTCTGGCAGTGACCTGCGCATCCCTGCCGACTGCGAACAGCTGGCACTTGATATCGAGAGCCGAATGGGAGTACGATTAGGTGCAACTACTCTAAAACGCTTACTGGGATTCACCAACGATGAGCGAACTCCGCACACCTCCACCCTCGACATCATTGCCCAATATCTGGGCTTCGACCATTGGGAAGCCCTGTCTCAGGCAGATGCTATCCACAACTCCGGGTTTGACACTGTCACGGGTGAGCTCCGAACGGACGATGTGGAGATTGGCGACACCATAACCATCAACTATCTCCCCGACCGCACTGTGACGATGGAGTACCATGGACACCATAAATTCTATGTCACTGACAGTGAGAATAGTTCGCTCCTCGTAGGCGATTACCTTGAGATTTACCATTTCGTACCACGTCATCCCCTGCTCATCTCCCACGTTTGGCGCGACGAACAAGACCTCGGAGCCTTCACAGCAGGCCGTACAGGTGGTATTACTAGCATTCAGAAACGATAATTGTATCCACAATTCATGGACTCCTCTGGTTTCGTAAACAGCAGATTTGACCCAGCCAGTCTTGAACCTATTTCTCAAAATGGCGCTACCTGCGATGCCTTCCGCGCCAAGTTATTTGGAAAACTTCACTTCCTCAAGCGTCTGAAGCCTGAGTTCGCTGGCAATATCCTGTATCAGGAAGCATTTCGCAAAGAGTTCGAGACAGGCTACCGTCTCGAACACCCCAATCTGGTCCGCTACATCACTTTTGGTACCGATGGCATCCTCATGGAATATGTCGATGGCGACACCCTGACAGACCTGCTCCGCCAGTCACCGGAATATTTCCGTCAGAAAGACAATCTTATCCGATTCCTTCGACAGCTACTTTCTGCCGTTGGCTACTTACATGAGCATCAAGTGCTCCACCTTGATCTGAAACCCGACAATATCCTCTTCTCGCACATCAACCACGACATCAAGCTTGTCGATTTGGGTTGCTGCCTCACTGATACCTTCCCTGACACCCCTGGCCGGACACTTGATTTCGCAGCACCGGAACAACTGCAGCCTGAAGGTTCTATAGATGAAAGGACGGATATCTACGCCATAGGACGCATCCTCCAGTTCATCCACCAAGAAGCCCCGCTCCCATCCTACCTTCAGCGCCTTCAGCAGGCTTGTTGTCAGGAATCACCCGAAGAACGTCCTACCTCCGTAGCCCTCATCCTCCACAATCTTGATCGCCATGATAGCCGATTGCGCCTCAGACACCGTCTGCTTGGCTTGATTCTTGCTCTTCTTGTTGCCATTCCCTCTTGCCTCTTCATGTTTAACAATATTTCCAACCGTATCGCCTCCCTCCAAGAGCCAATTCACGATACTATATATATTCAGCAATCTCCTTCCTCACCCCTGTCCGTCCAAAAGGAAGATAGACGTGACACCATCTATATAGCCCAAACGTCCACCCCAAAAGCTAAGCTCCGTGAAGGCTTTGAGGAAACGATGCAGAAACGTATCAACAAAATCTATAACGCCACCATCGCTCATTACAACGATTCCCTCTTCCCGCCATTGCATCCATCACCCTCTTTTGGGTGGAACGAAGCCGGCGAAGCCTTTGCCCATCAAATGGATGAGCTCACCTATCAACTCGCCAAGGAATATCCCGAAATAGATTCCGTAGAAGTACGGGTTACCATCACCGCCAGATGTCAGAACCTCATCACACAGGTCTTCAACCGAATGCTTTCGAATAGGAAGAGGGTGGATGCGACCGAAATGGAGGAAATGGACGCACCATAGCTTGTACAATTCACCCCATATACCTATCTTTGCCCCGCAAAACACTTCAAATCTCTGTAGAAAATGAAAAAAACAGCTCACAAAAGAACGTCGATTCGCAAATTCTTCCTATATTTGCCGCGTCTAACGGGACAAAAGCCTTTGAGGCAACCCTGAAGACAGACATATCATAGGAAGCGTTTGGCTTTCATCTGTACCGAAAAGTCTGGTAAACTTCAACGTAAAGCAGATGATAGTGCGAACAACTTCCTCTTGATTGGATTATATTCATGTGCAGCCAGTTATTGGTCTGCTCTCTATATATCCATCAAGAGTGTGAGCTGTTTCATTTATCTCTTTACAGGTTTTACCAGAGCCTTCGGTAGGATAAAGCTGAGAGGCTCACACTTCCTGTATATGCTCTTGAATTCATATGATAATCTTTCCGAGAGAGCCTACGGGAATAATGTTTTAAAGATATGTATTGGATTCCCTATCAATGTTATGGTAAAGAATATACCAGGAGTTGGTCATGGTGGGTTTGTGATCAGTGTGGCTACCGAGTATGTCCTGAATGTTTTTCCGTACATCATGGTAAATATAGCAATGGTGGCTTTAAGTGTAGCCAATGTGCTATGGGGCAACTAAGGTTAATACGAGATATTTGACAAACATCTTGAAATGCTTCAATGAATGGCAATTCTTTAATATGAAATGCTAAAAACCGCAGACCCTAAAATGAACTCAAATCACTTAAATATAACCTATTATCGTCCTGTTTGGACCTGTGGGCGCTTCAATGAAGAAGCAGAGGTCGCAATCTACTATAATCTGATTGCCGGAATGAGCTACTATTTTGAAAGTTATTCGGCAAAAGTAATTGGAAAGATTCTCGAAACGCCAAAAAATGGTTCTTTGAATCTCGAAGACATATCCCAAGATTTAAACATTTCTATGGGAAGCCTTATTCCATTCTTCCAACAATTGGAACAGAATGGAATCGTGTCATCCATTGAAATAACAGATGATGTGATAGCCGATTATCGACATCGCGTTAGTGAATATCATTGCAAACAAGAAGCTCAAACAGAACGAACCATTCAAGAAAAGCTTCCTTATGCCGTTTCCAACGCTGAACAAGCGTATACTGAAAAAGCAGGTGGAATAACCAGCGTCATGTTTGAGTTGACCTATCGTTGTAGTGAGAAGTGCATTCATTGTTATAACGAAGGTGCTACGCGAAATGACGAGGAAATCAGTACGCGCGGCGATAGGAAAGAATTGACCTTGGACGAATTCAAACAGATTATTGATGACCTATGTGAACAGGGACTTATCAAAGTCTGCCTTACAGGAGGCGATCCGTTCTCGAAGTCCTTTGCTTGGGAGTTGATAGACTATTTATATAATAAAGGTATAGCGTTTGATATCTTCACCAATGGACAAAGACTGGTAAACGAAGTACAACGACTAGCAGACTACTATCCTCGTCTGGTAGGAATCTCTATCTATAGCGGTATTCCTGAAGTCCACGACTATATCACTAGAATCAAAGGTTCATGGGAGCGCTCCATGTCTGTCATTCGTGATTTGTCAGCGTTAGGTGTGCCAATGAATCTGAAGTGCTGTGTGATGCGTCCCAATGTGAAATCCTATTACTTAGTGGGAGATATAGCCAAGAAATATGGTGCTATCCCGCAATACGAAATCAGTCTAACTGATTCAATAGAAGGAGATCGATGTGTCAGCAAATACCTGCGTATGACACCAGAGCAATTGGAAATCGTATTGAGAGATGAGAACGTTCCCCTTTATGTAGGTAAAGAAGCACCCAACTATGGAGGTCAGAAAAAACTGATGGACCAAAATCCGTGTGGTGCAGGGGGTAACTCTCTATGCATAACCCCAGAAGGAAATGTTATTCCTTGCTGCGCTTTCCACACCTTGTTTGGCAATTTGAGGGAAAACAGAATTTCTGAAATCCTTGTAGGAAGCAAGGAACTTATGTATTGGCGCAAACTTACTTTGAATGATTATGAAGAGTGTGGTCGTTATGACTATTGTGCATATTGTAATCTCTGTCCTGGCAACAACTTTATAGAACATGGAACTCCTCTGAAAGCATCTGAGGTTAATTGTTTTGTAGCGAAAACAAGATACGCCTTGGCAAAAAAAATGAAACAGGGTTATGATCCTCTTCATGGCAAGACACTAATTGAAAGGCTGGCAGAACTGCCAGATTACGCTCGAGTCAAGATAAAACGTGAACAGTCGAAAGACTATAGCGATATGAGATTAATGGTAGGCGGGTAAATGTGGTTCCCCAAGAAATATCACTATAACCATAAACAAATGATACAACGATGAACGTAGATTTGTTAATTAGCACGGTCTCTGACAACCGCAAGATGAATCATTGCCCCGATGCTATGGAAGTCCGTTGCGGCATCCTTTATAGGGGGTTGTAAAGTAGAGTTAATTGGAAGTGCAGCTGTACTTAATGGTTGCAGTAAAATTTAGGGTGTGCTGATTTTCAGCACACCCGCAATCAAACAAATTATCAAACTTATCAGTAAAGATGGAAGATAGAAATATAATCATTCTAGAAAGTGTACTTGATATTATTAAAATGAATATGCGTGGTGAAGTTATCTCACAAGACCTTGTCGATCGTGTGAAAAGACGTTTTGACGAATTAGTGAATGCCTGACCTCCAATATATCGTGATACATTTTTATGCAAGTGAATATCCTGCTACTATAATTTTTGAAAATAATGGTGGCAATCGTATTTATCCTTATCTTCGCGTTTTATGTGGAGATAAGGATATGTATTGCCTTTCACCACATCATGGTCGCAGCTTTATTGTTGGTCGTACTCATAATGGTAGATACATCGTCAGTAAAGGGAATGGCTTAAGTTATACACAACTTAGTTTCCTCAACACAAGAGAGTTTGGAGATGACACATTAGGACTCCTCTTGAGGAAAGATGCAGAACGTGATTTTCAGATAGGTCAAGAAATAGAGGCTTTGGGCATCAAGACGAATCACATGGAGTACGTCTTGGAGTTAGATGTTGAGCTCACATTGCCGAATGGTCAAAATATGAAGCCCTACCTTTTGCAGTACGATGTTGAATGCCCATACAGAATATGTGATGCCGCCTTTATGACACAAGAGCAGATACGGGTAGAGGTGGAAAAGTGGGAGCAAATGAATGAACGAGGTTACAAGAAGGCTCACATGATAGCTGCCCATGTTCTCATTCGTAATCTGCGAATACTACATGATCATGACATTTTGCATAATGCCATTCATGAACAGAACTATACATGGGCTTTGGAGCTGTTGGACTTTGAGTTGGCATGCTCTCCTACATATCCTTATGCAAAAGAAGACTACAGGCGGCATGTAAAAAGCCTCTTTCCTCGTGAAATCATTCAGACTTATGTCATTATTAATTATATTGCAGGTGTTCTTAAGGAGGAGATAGACTTTGCTGAAGTGGATTCACTCTTTTCAGAGTATGGCTTTAATCTTAATGAATATCAATGTTCAATTATTAATCATTAAATATTATTATTATGAGTAAAATGCGTATAGAACTTCCGAATTTCATGCGAATACTGAATTCACAGACCAGTAATAGAAGCGCAGAGAAAATTGTCAATACCATTTCACGTGGTGAAACAAAAATAGAAGCAAAAACTAACGCCCCTAAGGGCACAATCGCGTTTCTTGTCGTATTACTTATTATGGAATTGCTGACCATAAAGGTAGACGAACCGTTAATTAAATTTATTCTAATTGTAGTTATTCTGGCTATTGGATACGTTTATCTTCTCTACTATGAAAACTTTCTTAATGATCGAGAATCCTAAGCCAGGCTTTTAATTAAGCATATGACGCATTGATGTCAAGGCCTGGTTTCATAGAAGCTCCTGAATTTAGCGAGTTGTCTTCCAAGTGGCGTGAGATAGGCTAGTTGTTCAGATTGTGAAATTAGGACAACTGTGAGTTCTTGTATCTTAAGACTGGTGAGGATGGCATTCAAATCCTCTCCGGTCTTCAAGTGTTGTGCATGGCAATCAGACCACCTAGTCATAGCAGTATAATTCTTTCATCTCAGAACGAAAAGAGTGTATCAAGTCAAACGTTGTCTCCCTGTGGCCAACAGGAATGAAGTCATGAGCAAAAACACGATCGCTACATATGCCATTCTAAACATCTGGTGCACATAAGTGTGAGTTTTGAATTCGGAGGAACTAGTATGCGTAGAAAAATCTAAGAAAAAGTAATAATTTGGAAAAAAATGATTAACTTTGCACCGCTCATTAATGGTATGAGGTATGAGTAAGAATGGTAAACTGAATAATGGTAGTGATAGACTATTAGAAGAAACTGGCAGGAGAAGGCTATATGGAGATAATGTATATATTAATTAATATATTAGAAAGACGCAATATTACGATATGATAAAAACATTCACTGATGATTGCGGCGGTGTGTATTCCGCTGATAGAAAAACGCTGCTGAGATGCCCTAATGTGGAATCATATCGGGTGGCAGAGGGAACGTTGCACTTGCATAAAGCGGCATTCAGGAACTGCTGCTTCTTGCAAGAGGTGGAACTGCCATGGACGATCGATCAAAGTGTGAACTACATGGAGAATGACATCACGAATGAAGAGTACGACGATCAATACGTTGGCTGTTCTGATCTCATGCAGGAATTAGAGGAGTTGGATGCCGAAGGACGTGCACGGTATGCAAGGGCATGGCATAAATTATTTGACGGTCATCGTTTCTTCATTCCTTTCACGGTAATCATCATTCAATGGGAGTATCCTTATTCTGAGGAGGTGTATGAGACGCACTGCACGATGAAGGCATTGAGAGAAAGTTACATAGACGAACACGGTGTGCGATACAGCAAGGACGGGAAGCGCCTGCTGTGCTTCACCATAGATTTCGAAAACGTCATAGAATATACAATCCCGGAGGGGGTGGTGACCATCGCCGAAAATAATTTTGTCCGCTCTCCAGTACTTCCCCTGACCCTTCATCTGCCCTCAACCGTCAAAGTTATCAATCCTTGGTTGCTAAAGCAATTCAACAGGGAAGGTACGGACCTGATCCTAGACGTAGAAAAGTGCAAAAAGGAAGGGGCAGAATACGATGATAGTGAATAGTGGGACAATTAAAAATAACGCCTATGGAAATAAATATGTATTACCAATACAATTTTTATGTGTCATTCAAGAAAGAGAAATGAACAAGAATACGAGTTATAATTCATTCATAAAAGGGGCGAGTTTTAATATTAGCAAGGTTAGCATAGTTAGCATAGTTTTTGAAATTCTATTTTGCATGCAATCGCATATTAAAGCCCAGTAAGATCAAACTTGTATACTTTCTCTTCAGCTTGAACCTGTTCAAAAAAGGTTATCATGTAGATGGGATAGTAAATAACTCTGCCTTTTATCTGGACATTCCCTTGGGTGCAAAGATACAATATTTTACTTAAATACAAGCACAAATGCCAAAGAAAATACACTTTTCCAATACAAATAATTAGACTTTCTTACACTTTTCCAATATGTTATTAATACAAAAATAACATTTTTCCAAGATATGAAGAGGGTGTTTTCGATAATTTGTTGTATTCTATGACCTCAACTGAAAAAGTAGTTTGAATGATTGTCGAACAAGCGTAGATACTACTTCGGCCAGTTTATTCCGCCTTCTTCTTAACATTGAAGGCTGATTTAGATGTTTTTTGGTCTTTTAGGATTCACTTTCTATCATTTTCTACCTTTATTATTTGGCTCTTGAGACAAGAAATGGTACTTTTGCACAGGAAAGTTAGAAAAAATGTATAAGAAAAGATAATGAACGAAGAAATACAGAGTATCAATTTAGACGACTACACGCAGATAGGCGAAGGTGGCAACGGGAAGACCTACGTCAACCCCGCCGCCCCCGGCGAAATCCTCAAGGTGAACAGTGCCCGAATGAGCACCTGGGAGGCTGTGAAGCGCGAATACGACATCTCGCGGGCTGTGGCGGATCTGGGCATCGTAGTCCCCGCGACGTACCGCATCGTTCGTGTCGGTAAGGCCTACGCCACCATCTCACAGCGCATCGAGGGCAAGCGGTCGCTCTCCCGCATCTGCCACGACGAGCCGCAACGTACCGAGGAGATGGCCCGCCTGTTGTGCAGCAAGGGCCGGGAACTCTTCGCCACCCAGTGCAACACGCAGTTGTTCCCCAGCCGACGGGACCAGGCCTTACTGGCCATCAAGCAATCCTCCTTTGTGAGCCGCAAGAACAGGGAACGGCTACGCACCTTCGTTGAGAGCATCGCGGAAGACAGCCACTGCCTGCACGGCGACTTCCAGCCGGGAAATATCATCCAGACCGGAGCCGACAACTACTGGATTGACCTGGACCGCTTTGGCCACGGCGACCCCATGTTTGACATCGGCCACCTCTTCCTCATCTGCCACATCTACGCTCCCATGAAGCGGGTGCAGGACATCTTCCACATGACCCTGGAGCAGTTCCACCGCTTCTGGGATGCCTTCGCCAAGGAATACACAGGGCAGGACGACCATGCCGCCTTCGATGCCCTGGCCGGTCGCTTCGCCGCCCTCGACGTCGTCCTCCGCACCGTCTTTCAGAAGCCCAACTTTTTCGAGAAGCTTTTCTTCGGCAACTATGTCCGTAAACTGATGAAAGAATACTATTCATAATAGGATAAACAATACGAAGACAATTTTAATTGGGTGTTCACCGCCATCCTGAGGTAAAACAGTCTATCTCGTCCCATAAACGATTCAAAATATGGCAAGTAATACAGACTTCGTACAATTTATCGCTGACCAGTGTGGTGGTGCGGGTGAAATAGTCACCAAGAAGATGTTTGGTGACTACGGTATCTATTGCGACGGCAAGATCTTCGGACTCATCTGCGACAACCGTTTTTATCTGAAGCCTACGGAAGCCGCACGAGCATTGCTCCGGCTGGAAGAGTTGCGACCACCCTACGAGGGGGCGAAGGATTACTTCTACATCGCCGACGTGGATGACCGCGACTATCTCTCGGAACTCGTCCGCGTGACGTGCCGTGCTCTTCCGGAACCGAAGAAGAGGAAATAGCAGGTGGTCTGGGCCTCAGTTGACGATTTGCTTCTTGCCATCGACGATGTAGATACCGGGGATGGCGGAAGAGGGGAGGGAGGAGAGGCGCTGACCGGTGAGGGTGAAGGTGCCGGTGGGGATGCTTTTGGGCATTGCGGGAAGGGCGGCATGGGGCTGACGGATGGCAGTGGGGATGACGGCGAAGGTGTAGGCATAGTTGATGCCTCCGACTTTGGTGCCGCTGGTGCTGGTGAGCTGGATGCGCACTTGCTGCTTGCCGGTGGTCAGTTCCTCTGGAATGACGTAGACTTGGTTGAAGTAGTAGCCGGGCTTGTTGTGCTGCAGGCGGGTGGAGCCGATTTTGGTCTTGTCGACGAGGATGTTGAAGTTGCGGAGGTCGCTCTCGTCACCCCAATAGTAAAGCATGAGGCTGTTGGTGCCCACAGGTGATACCTTCATGGTGAAGGAGAGGCCTGTGGTGCCGCTGCCGTCAGCCCAGATGCGGCCGCGGGCGGTGCCTGTCTGTCCGTTGCTGCTGTAGGAATGCGCTTTGAGGTCTGCATCGGTGGTGTTCATGAAGTCCTGCACGATGGCATCGGCCGGCACCTCACGCTGCAGGGCAGTGCGGATTCCGAAGATGCCGCCGCAGATGTTGCCCGGGAGTGCTTGCAGGCGGATGGTGACGTGTGTCTTGCCCTTGGTCAGATGGAAGGGAATGGCGTGGTTCTTCTCGTAGTACTCATTGGGGCGGAAATTGTCCACATGGTCGTAGGCGAACTGTTCGCCGTCGCAGAGGATGTTGAAACGGCGGTCGCCGCCATCGCTGCCCCAGTGCTTGAGGATGACTTCGCAGGGGCGGTCGGGGTCTACTTGCATATTGTAGGAAATCCAACCACCGTCGGTGGCATCGCGCCAGCCGAGGTCGGAGCCTGTGCGCATGTGCGCTCCGCGAAGGTTGTGGTCGCGCTCGGACTTGGCATCGCAGACGATGACTTCATCGAGGACGCAGGTGTCGGGCACGACGTCGGGCTTCTCTGTAGGTATCCAGACCTTCATCTCGCCGTTGCCGCGGTAGGCACGATAGAAATAAGGTACTAGCGTTACGCTGCCCGCGCGTACGACGCGCAAACCGGGCAGCAAGTCGGAATGCTGGGATTCCACGCTGAGTGTTGCTCCCTCGGGGATAAAGGCTTCTGTGAGTGAGCCACCGTTGTCGGGGAATTCGGCGCAGTAAACAAGAGGACCGCGTTCCACAGCCAGACGACCGACGTTGGTGGTGATGGACTTGTGGGCGCGCACCTGATGGGCATCCATGGGGAAGGTGATTTCTACGACATCACCTGCCTGCCACGTGCGAGGAAGGAGAGCGTAGCCGTTCTCAAGATTCAGTTCTGCCGTTTGTCCGTTGACCATCAGCTGTACGGGCTTTGCCTCGCTGTCGAGGTAGGTGTAGAGGTCGGAGTCTACGGGTCGGTTCTGTGCCCATCCGGGGATGCGCAGTTTCAGGGTGAACTCGCCTGCGTCCGTGGCGTCGATGGTCAGGCGCACGCGTCCCTCCCAGGGATAGTCGGTCTGCTGGGTGAGACGGATGGATTTGCCGTCGAGGGTGATGTCGGTGGTGTTGCCCACATAGAGGTTAACAAAGATGTCGTGGGCAGGGCCTGTGGCATAGACGTAGCCTGGAACGGAGGGAATGAGGCGGCAGAGGTTGGTGGGGCAGCAGGAGGTGCCGAACCACTCGCTGCGCTCCTGCCCACGGGCGCTGGTTTCGAGGCGGTTGGGGTAGTAGAAGCGGTCGCCGTGGAGCGAGAGACCATCGAGCACGGTGTTGTAGAGCGAGCGCTCGAGGACGTCGATGTAGCGGGCATCACCCGTCAGGCGGAACATACGGAGCTGGAACATGCAGTTGGCCACACTGGCGCAGGTCTCGCAGTAGGCAGAGGTGTTGGGTAGTTCGTAGTTCTCGCCGAAGGCTTCGTTGTTGTCGCGTGCTCCAAGACCGCCGGTGATGTAGAACTTCTTGGAAACGATGTTCTTCCAGATGGCGTCAATGGCTGTGCGATAGGCCCGGTCATCGGAGTAGCGCACCCAATCGGCCATACCGGAATAGAAGTAGAGGGCGCGAACGGCGTGTCCCACGGCTTCGCGCTGGCGTGTGGCAGGCAGATGGTCCTGCCAGTATTTGCCGTTGACGCGCAGGTCGTCACTGGAGGGGTCGAACTGACGAATGCCACGGCAGTCGAGGAAGAACTTGCACTCGTCGAGGTAGCGGCGGTCGCCGGTGAGTTCGTAGAGACGCACGAGGGCCATCTCGACCACGGCGTGGCCA
The DNA here is from genome assembly GCA_902771725.1 of uncultured Bacteroidales bacterium. Lineage (GTDB taxonomy): Bacteria > Bacteroidota > Bacteroidia > Bacteroidales > Bacteroidaceae > Physcousia. Next base: position 19,639 of record CACXXT010000032.1, on the reverse strand, counting down.
GGTGCCATACGGATGCCATCCTTGTTGAATTTGTCGCAGAGGTTGTCGGCAGCACGAATGGCGCACTTCAGCAGTTTGTCCTTACCGGTGGCCTGGTAGTAGGCGATGGCACATTCCACGAGCTCGCCCACGTTGAATGTCTCGTGGCTGAGGTTCCAGTCGTTCATCCACTGCACACCTCCGTACCACTCGTGGAGCGGGTTGTGGATGGTCCAGTTTGTCTGCAGGTATCCGTCGGGCTCCTGGGCGGAGCATATCTTGTCGATGACACCGTCGATGTATTTCTCCAGCTCAGGGTCGGGGCTGACCATGAGGACGTAGGAGGCTCCCTCGAGGACTTTGTAGACCTCGGCATCGTCGTAGGGTTGTCCGCTCTGGAAGGTAAGGTCACCCTGCTTGGCCTGGCCGGAGAGGATCTTGCCGGCATACTCGAAGTTGCGGATCTGTCCGGCAGCCTCCACCTTGGAAAAGGCATAGCGGATGGTGCGCTGCTGTATGGTGTCGAGGCGCTGGCGCCAGAAGACATCGTTGAAGTGAACGCTGGTGAAAGGCACGGCATCAATGGTGCCCTGTGCGAAGGTGCTTATGCCCAGCAGGGCGACTGCGATGAAGATAAGTATTCTTTTCATGTTGCGGTGCATTACTTGAGGATGGTCTTTTGGTGATTGGCAATGTAGAGCCCTGGGCGTTGCTTGGCAATTACTTCTGCGGGCAAGGGTACCCGTCTGCCTTGAAGGTCATAGACTTCATGGGATCCGGCATCGGCGGAGAGGGGCTGGACGTGGTCGGCCTTGTCAATTACAATTCTGAGGATGGTGTAGCTGTATCCTTTGATAGATACGCGGGCATTGGCGTCGAGTTCTTCCTCAACGGGCACAATCTTTTCGGGATTGTCCGGCAGGTTGCGGTCGTCAGCAGAGCCGCTAATACTGGTGGCATGAATGCTGCGGATGGTGGCAGGCTGCAGGAGGTTCAGTGTCAGCATTCGGCGTGTGGTTCCGGTGTTGACGATATGAGCGACGAGGGTATCGCCCTCCTCATTACGGGTGACGGTGACATCCAGGGCGCTGTTGGTGACGGAGGACTGGACGACGATGGGCTGGTGGTGGCGTGCTGCCATCTGCTGGACGTAGTAAGGTGGTTGACCCCATGATTTCCGGGTGTCGAAGAATATCTGTCCCTGATCCCATCCATTGTCGTTTTGCAGGTAGGGCTGCAGGGCATTGGCGGGACTATCCAGCGGCACGAAGCCATTGGTGCGTCGCACGGCGTTGAGCATCATGGCGTGGGTCAGGCCGCGTTGGAGATTGTGGATGTTGCCATTCTCCTCGAGGATGGCACACCGCATGGTGGTCTGCGGGTTCCATTGCAGGAAGAACTGCTGCATCTTCTTTACTTCCTGAGCCGCAGAACGCGCCTGGTCGAAGGTCTCGGTCCAAGGGTGATAGTCCCAAAGGGCACATTTGCCGTCGAGGGCTTTGAAGGTATGTTCCATCAGTGGGGTGTTGTCGCTTCGCCACCAGGCAGCAGAGATGAACTGGATGTCGGGATAGGAAGGGTGGATGGCATCGTAAAACAGGAGAAATCGGTCGATGTAGTGTTGGTAGGCTGAAAGGGCATCGGTGTTGATGTTTTCCTCGTTACCAATCTGCAGATAGTGGATGTTGTATGGTTCCAGCTCGCGGAGCAGGTCGAGCACATCGGAAGGCGAGTCCTCGATGTTCACGCCAAAGCATGGTTCGGTTCCTATCATCCGGGCAAAATGTACGAACTCCTTGATCCCAAATCCGTTGGAGCTGTTCTTATACCACCATCCTTCGTAGGGAGGACGTTGCTCGATGGGTCCCATCTGGTCTTTTACACGGAAACCGGAGGCATTGACCATGCAGCCTCCATAGCGCAGGAAGGTCAGGCCTTGCTGCTGAAAGGCGTCGGTGATGTCCTTGCGATAGGGAAAGTGCTGGGTGTAGAGCATCGCCTGATCTGCCCATAGGGAGCCGTCATCGGCAAGGAGAATGGCGAAGCGTGCATTCGGGTCATTGGTGTCGGGCGTCAGTGAAAGGGCAAAACGCTGCCAGGAAGAGGTGATTCCTGTGAGTTCCTGACGGGCGTATTCGTGTTGCCCGTCGTTGCTCTGCAGTACGGCAATGGCCTTGTCGACTGCGCCCTTGAGGTAGATGCAGCCTTGCATCTGTTCACCTTGACTGAGACCGATGCCCCAGTGGTTGAGCCCCATGTTGCTCACTCCGGTGCCGGATGTGCCTGTGAACTTCTGGGAGTAGAGTCCCGTGTAGGCAGTGGAACGGTCGTGCGAGAAAGTGCCTTCGCCCACGGGATCCCACATTGACGATACTCCGGAGACGGCGGCATGGAAGATGACCGGGATGTCATTCACCTTCAGGTTGCGGAAGCTGGCAGAGCCATCGAAGGAGCGTAGACCGAGCTGCCCGCGGAGCAGGGGATTTGTCTTGTCGGTGTATTCATAGATCTTTTTGTCGTTCAGAGTCACCACAAAGTGGGCTGCATCATAGTCCACGCGCAGATGGTTCCAGGCCTTGGGGTCGAAACTTACGCTAAAGTTGGCTATGGGTTGCCAGTTTTGCTGGTGTTTGCCAAAGACGAAAGTGCGGTCGTCGCAGTCCAGTGCAATCTCGTAGCCGTTGAAGCGGTCGGCTCCATTACCGGGGTCGGTAACATAGAGTATGAAACCTGCGATGGGGCGTTGTCCATCGAGGCGTACCTCCACTTCACAGAACCCCTTACTCTGTAGCTGGTCTTCGTAGATAATCTTACCATGGCCGTTGGTGATGAGTTGCAGGATATCGCCAGAAAGAGTCCAGTCATTGTCGAACTGCCGCCACCCTTCCATTTGGCTGACGGCATCTTCTTCAAAGCTCTCGCCAAAGATGCGTTGGTCGTAAAGCCCACCATAGATTTCGTGGTTGACATCTTCTGCTCCGGCACCATAGATGAGTGGCGACACACGTGCCACCTCTTGCCCGGCATCAATTTTCAGCGTTTGCGCACTGATCAGGGAGACGATGACTAAAAAAATATAGGTAATGAATGTCCTTCTCATAGTCTTCGTGGTTCTTTTGGTTAGTAAGGTGGTTTTGATGTATATATAAACCCATGGTATAAGATCTGTGCCCTAAGGGGATTTAGCTTTGAAAGTAATAGGAAGGGGATATCCTGCAAGCAGCATATCCCCCCTGTGGTGTTGTGTTCTTAGTCTTCTTTTTCCTCCTTGGGCTCGGCCGGTTCCTTGCCGCTGTCGAAGGCTGCAGTGATTTTGGCTTCGATTTCCTCGGAGAGTTCGGGGTTGTCGCGGAGGGCTTTCTTCACGGCGTCGCGTCCCTGACCAATCTTGGAGTCTTCGTAGCTGAACCAGGAGCCGGACTTCTTGATGATGCCCAGTTCCACGCCGAGGTCCACGAGTTCGCCCGTCCTGGAGATACCTTCACCGAAGCTGATCTCGAACTCTGCCTTGCGGAAGGGTGGTGCCACCTTGTTCTTGACGACCTTCACGCGGACCTGGTTGCCGATGGCTTCGTCGCCATCCTTCAGGGTGGTGACCTTGCGGATGTCCAGTCGTACGCTGGAGTAGAACTTCAGGGCATTGCCGCCAGTGGTGGTTTCGGGGTTTCCGAACATGACGCCAATCTTCTCGCGCAACTGGTTGATGAAGATGCAGCAGGTCTTGGTCTTGCTGATGGTAGCGGTGAGCTTGCGCAGGGCCTGGCTCATCAGGCGTGCCTGAAGTCCGACCTTGTTGTCGCCCATGTCGCCTTCTATTTCAGCCTTTGGGGTCAGTGCAGCCACGGAGTCGATGACGACGAGGTCCACGGCGGCAGAGCTGATGAGCTGGTCGGCGATGGCCAATGCCTGTTCGCCGTTGTCGGGCTGGGAAATCCAGAGTTCTTCGAGGTTGACTCCGAGTTTCTTGGCATAGCTGGGGTCGAAGGCGTGCTCAGCATCGATGAAGGCAGCGATGCCTCCTGCTTTCTGAGCCTCGGCGATAGCATGGATGGTGAGGGTGGTCTTACCGGAAGATTCGGGACCATAGATTTCGATGATGCGTCCGCGAGGATAGCCGCCTACGCCCAGGGCATGGTTGAGGCCGATGCTGCCTGTGGGGATAACGTCAATCTTCTCGGAAGCCTGACCGCCCAGGCGCATGATGCTTCCCTTGCCGAAGTCTTTCTCTATCTTGGCGGTTGCCATTTGCAGGGCTTGCAGGCGTGCAGCCAGATCGTTCAATGGGGCTTGTTCTACTTTTTTTGCCATATTTATTTCGATATTTCGTTATTTCGATAGTTCGATATTTCGTGATGCCGAGATGCTGTTTTTAGAGTTCCAGGTCGATGTCATGCAGCTCGTGCCAGGGCAGGCCTTGCTTGTTGAGCTGTTCCATGAAGGGATCCGGGTCGAACTCCTCGACGTTGTGCACGCCGGGCTTCACCCACTTGCCGGTGAGGAACATCATGGCGCCGATCATGGCGGGGACGCCTGTGGTGTAGGAGACGCCCTGCATGCCGGTTTCCTCGTAGGCAGCACGGTGGGAGCAGTTGTTATATACATAATAGGTGTGCTCCTTGCCGTCCTTTCCGATGCCACGGATGCGGCAACCGATGGAGGTCTGGCCCTCGTAGTTCTCGCCGAGGTCCTGGGGATTGGGCAGCACGGCCTTCAGGAACTGCAGGGGGACAATCTTCACCTTGGCCGTGCCGGTGCCGTCGGCCAGCGGTGCTTCGTACTCGATTTCATCGATGCGGCTCATGCCGATGTTCTGTATGACTTCGAGGTGTTTGAGGTACTGCTGTCCGAAGGTCATCCAGAAGCGAGCGCGACGGATAGTGGGGTAGTTGATGACCAGCGACTCTATTTCCTCGTGGTGCAGCAGATAGCTGTCGCGAGGACCTATCTCAGGATATGTCAGATCCTTGTGGATTTCCAGTGGCTCGGTCTCCACCCAGCGGCCATCTTCCCAGTAGAGTCCCTTCTGGGTAATCTCGCGGATGTTGATTTCGGGGTTGAAGTTGGTGGCGAAGGCTTTGTGGTGGTCGCCGGCGTTGCAGTCCACGATATCGAGGTACTGAATCTCGCTGAAGTGGTGCTTGGCAGCATAGGCGGTGTAGATACTGGTCACGCCCGGGTCGAAGCCGCAGCCGAGGATGGCGGTCAGTCCTGCCTGCTCGAAGCGTTCGCGGTAGGCCCATTGCCAGCTGTACTCGAAATGTGCCTCGTCCTTGGGTTCGTAGTTGGCGGTGTCGAGGTAGTTACAGCCTGTCTGCAGGCAAGCTTCCATGATTGTCAGATCCTGATAGGGCAGGGCGAGGTTGACGACGATGTCCGGCTTGTAGGCAGAGAGAAGCTCTACCAGCTCTGGTACGTTGTCGGCATCCACGCGCGCGGTGCGTATTCCTTTATATCCAGTGGCCTTCTCAACGGCTGCTGCCAGTCGGTCGCATTTTGCCTTGGTGCGCGAGGCAATCATGATCTCTGAGAACACATCGGGGTTCTGGGCCACCTTGTGTGCGGCAACGGTGGCAACGCCTCCGGCGCCGATAATCAGTACTTTTCCCATAGTTTTCAATATTCAATATGTTTTTTTATTGTTCGTTCATTTACCCGTTTTGGGCCAAATTCGCGGCAAATTTACATATTATTATTGAAAGGCGAGAAGAAAATATCACTTTTTCTCACGCTCTACGTGTTTTTCCACTTCTTTTTCTCTTTTATGGTTACTGCAAAGTTCGCCTCCGTGAGGTTCGCGGGGCAACGTTTCGAGAACGTGAGCCACGGACTCCACGGAGGCGTTCAATGATTCAGCAGCGTGTGCTATTTGAGGAGGACTTTCTTTCCGCCCATGATGTACAGACCGGGTGCAAGCCCCTTGACTCCGCTGCCGGCTTTGCGCTGGAGTACGCCGTCGAGGCTGTAGATGTCATCTGTTTGGAGCACGGTGATGTCCACCACGTGGGTTTCTTCGCCGATGGCTACGCCCATCTTTTTGACAAGATTCTCGCCGTCTGCGTGGAAGTAACCGCGGAAGCGGCCACTGGGCACGCGGGCTGCAGCATCGATGTAGTAGAGCTGGTCGCTGGAGATGTAGTAGTAGCCAGCACCGGCGGGCACGAGGGCTGCGCTGTAGCTGCCGATGAACTGTACACCCTGGTGGGTGTCGTCGACGGGACCTTCGGCTCCGGGTTCCTCAATGCTGGTGAGCAGGATGTCATAGACGGCGGTCTTCGTCTGACCGTCGGCCACGAGGGTCGAGTTCAGGAGGCTGCCGGGCTTGATGAGGTACGGGATGTTGGCTTCCATGCGGTTGACGAGCGTGAAGTTCATGACATCGTTCTCCATTCCTGTCAGGCGTGCCAGCAACGTTCCGTAGCCGAAGACAGCCTGCGGGTCGTCGACGGCACAAGGCAGACAGATGGTGTTCCAGGTGCCTTTGCGGAAGGAGCGCTGCAGCTTCACGTTGGCGACCTCTATGGCTTCGGGGACGTAGTCGCGGGTGTCCTGCAGGATGATGTTCTGCGGGCTGAGGTCCTTGAAGCGCACTTCGATGTTGTCGTTGCCGCTGACGGTGTACTCGTACTTGCCGCCCTCGCTGGCTACTTCCGTACCATTGATGACGAAGCCGAGGAGACGGTAGCCGTCCTTGGCAGCAGCCTCGAGGTTGACGACGGTGCCGTAGTCATAGATGCCGGTGCCGAAGTTGAGGGAACCTGCGGCTTCATCGCACTGCACGCTGACGTTGAACTTTTGCGGCTTGAAGACTGCTACGAGATCCAGCGTCTTGTTCAGCTCCACCTCGATGGTGGGGTCTGTGGAGATCTTTTCGATTTGGCTCTCATCGATTGAGGTGGAGGAAGCTCTGCGGAATCCGGCACCGCCTTCGCGGCGGGCGGGAGCACCGGAAGAAGTGACGGAGACACCTATAGGTACACCCCAATAGGAGAAGGCGTAGCCGTAGGAAGGCTGGGCGGTGAAGGTCACTTTGGATCCATAACCTTCCGTACCGGCCGAGGCCGTGGTGCTGGAGGTGATGGCGCCCATACTGGGATCTGGCCACGGCGCAACGTTGTACTGCACGAGGGCATCCTTGAAGAACATCCACTTGACCTGCTTGGCAGCGTAGCCGGGGAAGTTCTCCTGGTCGATGATCTCTTCGGTCTTCACCTGTAGGGTGTAGTAACCGTTGTCCGTGAGTTTGCTGGTATCGAGGTAGAAAATACTGTCGCTGTCCTCGGCCTTGGTGATGGGCAGGTTGGTGTCTTTCTGCTCGCCTTCGTAGCGCAGGACGATGTCATCGCGCGTGAAGGTTCCGGCCTGGATAGGCTTGTTAAAGCGCACGGACAGGTGCTTGATGGTGTCGGTGACGATATCCTTGTCGTCTGGAATGGTGTCGATGGACGCCACGGCCAGACGCAACTCCGGAGTGGGCTCGAATTCTACGACATAGCTCTTAGTGACAGGTTCGTTGGCATAGTCCACGATGTGGAGCTTGTTTTCCTCGATGGGGTCGAAGCCGTCCTGCATGGTGAACTGCGTCTTCCAGAAGTTCTGCGGGTCGAGGGTCTGGCCAGAGGTCTCGTCGGTGATGCCCACGATCTTGGCGATGCCTCCTGTCGGGTCGGCGATGGAGGTGTAGAACCACTCGCGCTGCGGAATGTTCAGGGTGATGCGCCACTTGGAGTCGCCCAGTGCGGTGACGGTGGAGATTCCGGTGAGGGTCTTCAGCGCCTCGTCGGTGCCGTTGCTGAAATAGATGTGGTCGGGTTCGGCATGACCGTCCTCGAAATCATTGCAGACCCAGCCGCGGTAGTGTTCGTCGCCGAACTTCACGTTGACACTGTGGATGAGCTCGTGGATGCTGACCTGGTCGAGGAGCGAAAGGTCGGGATTGCCGTAGCTGGTGACGTGGTTGACGCGGACGTCGTAATCTGTGAAGTGTCCGAGCAGGGAGCAGGTGAGATCCCAGGTGGCATAGCTGCCGGTGCCGGCCTTGATGTCGCCGAACTGAGTGACGATGGTGCTGTCGAGTGCCATGGCCTTCTCGCCGCCGTTGAGGCTGGAGCTGACGATGGCGAAATCGACCATCAGTCCCTTCTCGTTCTCCACAATCTTGGGTTGCTTGGTGTACATACGCACGTTGGTGGCGTCGCCCTTGCCCTTGTTGTGGAGGAGGACGGTGAACTCAGCGGGTACGACGGGTTCGATGACATCCTTTGTCAGCGGGTTGTCGCCGTAGATGTCACGCTGCATGAAGTAGGTGAGGTCGAGTTCCGGCGAAGGCTTCACTTGCAGTTTCACAGGATAGAGGCTGCGGGACTGCGTGGTGGTGCCGTCGTTCCAAGTCAGGGTACCGCCGAAACTATAGGTCGTCAGTGTGTCGGGAGCTGCGTATTTCGTGGGGATGAAGAGGATGGTGGCCACGCCTTTGCTGTGGCCAGGCAACGTCCAGGGACCTGTCACCGTGCCTTCGAAGCCATCGATGCTCTCGAAGTTAATCTGGAACTCATGGCTGGTGGCCTGCTCGCCCAGCATATTCGTGACAGCGACAGCGAGGTCGATGTCCGTCAGCTGTGTCGAAGTGCCGTTCTCCATGGTCAGCGTACCGCGGAAAGCCTGACGGGTGAGGACTAGTTTCTGTTCGATTTCGAGTTTCACCGTGGCGCAGGTGTTCTTGGACTGTCCCTCGGCATATTCGAGGTAGTCGGCATTCGCGCTTTGGACGAGTTCTTCCCAGGTGGCGAAGCCCATATCCACGAGTGCCATCTTGCAGGAATCCTCGCGCTCACGGAGAATCTCGATGCGGCTGTTGTCGATGTAGTTGTCGCTGTCCACGGTCTGTCCGAGCAGCAGTTTGCGGGTGTTGATGCATCGTTGAACGTAGCGCCGTACGTCGAAGTCGTAGAAGATGGCTTGCTTCTGTGGCAGCAGAGGCAGGATGCCATAAGGGTCTGTGGCCCCGTCAGTCTCTGCTTCCGGAATCTCCGTGAGGGGATCCATGGTCATGAGACGGCCTTCATCATCGAGTTCTACCAGTCGGGCATCAACGAGTTCGATGGCCTGCGTGAGTTCTGCAGTGATGTTGTCAACCATCTCGGAAGCGCCGTAGCACTCCTTGGCGTAATCGACATAGCACTGGGCATGGGTGACGTAGGGCTTTATCTTGTTGAAGTAGCTCTGCATCAACTCCGGAATCTTGTTGCTGTTGGCTTTCAGAATAGGAGCGTTGCGCAGACGCGGAGCATGGTAGAGGTCGGACATAAGGCAGTCAAAGGCGACAGACATACATGTCACAACGGTTAAAACGTCTGACAAGACAGGAACGAACCCCAGTGCGCAACTCTTGCCAGATTCTTTAGCACCTTCCCAGTCTGCCTTTACGGTCTCAACGCCAGCTTTTACGCAGTCGTAGTAAGGAATAAATTGCGTTACACAATCCCAAATGTTGCAGGTATCGGGGGGACAGGGGACGTTGATCTTCGACCAATCGAGTAGCTTACCACCGCTGGAGGCACCGTTGAGTACCAGTTCACCGGGGTTTCCTACGCCGCCGCCAATGCCGCCGCCGCCGTACCAGCCAGGCCCACCTGAAGAGCCACCGCCACAGTTCGTGACGCCAGTACCGGTATGGGCGCCCATGCTGGCAGATTTCTTGAAGAGAGAGCATTGCCAGGAGTAGCCTCCGCCGAAGTCAAGGCCGCAGGGGACATAGCCACCTTCACCTCCGCCTCCGTCGGAACCGCCACCTCCGCCGGAGCCGCCACCGCCACCGGAGCCGCCACCGCCACCGGAGCCGCCACCGCCACCGGAGCCGCCACCGCCACCAGTGCTGCCACCGCCGCCACCGCCAGCGCCGCCTCCGCCAGCGCCGCCACCGGGGCCATCACCGCCACCGGGGCCTTCACCGCCACCGCCGCCACCGCCAGTGGAAGTCTGGGAGCCTCCATATTGGACATTCTCGGCATTGCGGACGATGCGCACGGGGATGGTGTAGCTCTGCTGGGCAGGAATCTTGAAGTCTTTAGCCTCCACGAGGGGTGTCAGGGTAAAGCCTTTCACCGTGGGAATATCGACATGACAATCCTCGGCGGTGATGAGACCGTCGTTGCGAAGAACGATGTTGATCATTGTTGAGTGTCCGAAGTCGATCTTCTTGAAGTCGATGACTTCCGGCATGGTCATTCGTACCACAGGCACCGGAACATGCGTCTCGTAGGAGACTGTAGTGACAATCTCGTACTCATCCTCGACCTCCGTTTCCACGACATCCCAGCTGACGCTGATGGCCTGGTAGGAGATGACGGCTGTGTGGTCTGAGGTCTCGCCCGGGTTGATGAGGATGTTCTGGCGGTAGCTGTCGTGCTTGTCGGCTGTGACGTAGAGCTGATAAACACCTTCCGGCACGTTCTCGAAGAGGATACCATTGGAAGAACTGTCGGGTGTCTTGCCACTGACGATGGTAGCGCCCGTGTTGTAGTCCTTCAGCTGTACGGTGGCATCCTTGACGTAGGGCTTCTCACCATCCTTGTTGCCGTAGATGGTGTTTTCATCCTGCACACGGACGCGCAGATTACCCTTGGACTCGGAGACGACCTTGACGTTGAAATATACCGGTACACCGTTGCCGCGCTCGCAGTTGATGGCAATGTTACCCTTTTGGATGACGTTGACATCATAGTTGCCGGGGTTGAAGCGCAGGATGACCTGTGCTGTGTCGCCGGGCTGCAGGCTGGGCATATCGGCAGGGGTGGCAAGGCTGACAAAGCTGGCCATGCTCTGAGGCAGGTCAATGTTGATGCGCCCCGTCTCGGCCATACCGGAGTTCGTCACGTAGATTGGATAGTTGCGTACAACACCCTTGGTCACCGTCGTGTTGATGCTGGTTGGTGATACCACCAGCTTAGGCGTATGCAGGCGTGTATAATTATAGGTGTTGACAACCAGCGTGGCTCCTTCGTCGGAAGTGAAGGTGATGGCGATGCGCTCCCAATCGTTACCAGTGGATGCTGCGTGGCCGCAGATGCGGTAGTTGATGACAGCTATGGAGTCACCTTTGAGCATCGAGACGGAGCCAACCTCCAGCTCATAATTCGCTACATCACCGCTGATGGTAGGCTGAATGTTGTTCAAGGCCAGCGGGCTGAGGTTCTTGATGCTGATGGTGCCTTCATAGGGCTCGTCCTTGAAGAGTTCGTGCTTGATGTAGTTGCTGTAGACGCGCTCCAGTCCATAGACATCGAACGTGCCCGCCTCCGTAGTCTGTCCTTCGCCAGGATTACATATACCATAGATGAAGTGTCCGCGGAAGCTCTCCGGGCGTTCGTAGACGACACTGAAGTGACCCGTCTCGTCGGTCACGCAGTCCAAAGCGGTGCGTTTGCCGTTGAAGATGACGTATGGCTCCACATGGATTCCGCTGACAGAAGAATTGCCAGTAGCAGTCACCGCGCCCGAAAGAGTGATGACATCCTCGTCCTTGTAGGCGCTCTTGTCGGCTGCAATGGTGAATGCGTAAAGCGAACTGACGGTCAGCGTCTGCTGCTCTGACGAGTTGTTGACGTAGAGCAGTTCGGCCACGGCGTTCTTGGGATTGACGATAGCCTGGACTGTGTAGTTGCCAGGAACGTCGCTCGCCTGAAGGTGAGCAGTCAGCGTGAGCGTCTCGCCCTGCGGAATGGCCTGCTGAGTGTTCATGCTACTGACGGCCGTGCCGTTCTGCAGCACCTGAACCAGGATTCCAGATGGCAGCGCCGCTGCTCCGATGTTCTTGAGGACAATCGTCACCGAATAGGAACCTCCAGCGGCGATGGTACCTGCGGGACTGCCCGTCGGCAGATTCAGCGTAGCGCTCTCGATGATGGCATCGGGCAGGGTGCGGTCGCTGATGAGGAGCCATGTGGAACCGCTGCTGAAGTCCGTCGCCTTGGCGATGATGCTGATGGTGCGGTCGCCCTCCTCGGTACTGTTGGAGGGAGCCGTGATGACGGCAGTACCCTTGGTCTGTCCGGCAGGAATGGTGATGGCTGCCGGAATGTTGACATCCGTGGCATCGCTCTCGAGGCTGACGGTCAGTGGTTCGCTGTTCTCAGTGGTATTGCGGGTGACAGTCAGCGTGGCTCCCGTCTCATCGCCTTCGAGAATGGTGCTGCGGTTGAGGCTGAGGGACAGGGCCTGGCCATCATCGTCAGTGATGGTGATGGGTACCTCCACAGAGGCCTGCTTGTCGCCGATGGCAGAGCAGTTGCAGTCGGTGATGTAAACGGCAGCGCGAATATTGACGATGCGGTCGCCGTCGACGATGGCGTTGTCACGAACGCCCAACGGGAAGTTGATGGTCGTGGTGCCGGCGGGCATGGTCAGCGTTGTCTGGGAATAATAAATATCGTTCGAGCCGTCGTCAGAGAGTTTGATGGTAATCTTGTTGTTCGTCACCTCCGTGCGGGTGATGGTGCCGAGGATGGCGGAGGGACCTGCACCCTCGCTGACGGTTGTCGGCGAGAGCGTCATGGAGATGGCTGGTGTGTCGTCGTCCTTCAAGGTGAACACGGTGGAGGCCTTGACGTGGCGTTCGGCGGTACCTGTGATGGTGACATTTATGTCATTGGCGGGTGTCTGGTCCTGCAGGACGTTGACATAAACGAATGCGGATGTCTCGCCTTCGGGGATAACAATGCGCTGCGGCAGCTTGAACCGCTTGCCCTGCTCGATTGTCAGATAGACATAGATGTCGCCGGGGTAGTAGTGCTGGGGCACACTGGCGGTGACCTTCATCACATCGCCCTCGTTGTACTCGCCCTGGTCCGTTTCGAGTGTGAGCGGAATGAGGTCGTCATCATCGATGAGTACGCTGTCCACGACGGTGTCGTAGCCGTTGTTCTTGTTCTCGTTGACAATAATGTCCACAACAGGATCAACATTGATGTCCTGGTTGTTGATGGGATAGACGTAGAAGTTGACCTTGGAAACGTTCTTGTCGAAACGTACGGTGCCGCTGCCGTTGGAGTTGACCTTCAGCCGGTTAGTATTGCCGGCTCTGTCTCGGGTTATGACGGCAAAGGTCTCTGTGATGGAGAGGTCGCCCGTTCGGCGCAGTTCGCAGGCATAGCTGCTGTTGGTGTTCTTCTCGGGAATCGTGTTCTTGTAGGCTGTCAGCTTCAAGAACTTACGTACGTTGAGGCTGTAGGCGCTGCCGGCGGCAGTGTTGTTGTCTTGGGTGAGGGGAATTTCTCCGCAGTTCGCAGCAGGCAGAATCTGCACGACAGGTCTGCAAGCTCCGCTGATGCCCGGGAATTCGTCCAGGTTGAGCGAGAAGCTGCGCTGCACCGTGGCTCCCACCTCGAGTGTACCCTCGTAGGCGGTGGTGCCTACATAGACGCGGCTCTTGTTCTCGTTTTCGAGGAACAGTTTCTCGGTCCATCCAGCACCGGTGCCCATGTCGCCCTGGTTGGTGACGTTCCAGCTGAAGTCCAGCTGGTCGCCCGGGCGTGCCAGCGTCTGCGCCACCTTCACTTCGGACGGGAAAAGGTCGGGACGCGGAATAACCTCGATGGTGATTTTGCCGTTGACCGAGCCCGATGCAACGTTGTTGCCAGCGCGGTCGGAGAGAATCGTCACGCCATGATCTGTGGCATAGTAGTTGTCGGTGTTCTCGTAGAATGAGACGCTGAGAACCTCTCCGTTTGTCAGCGTTTCCGGGAGGTCCATCTGCAGGCTGAGCAGGGTGCCGCTGCTACCGCTGATTTTCTCGTTCGTCTCGGAGTAGAGCATGATGCGATACCGGCGGACGGTTCCGCTGCTGTAGGTCTGCTTGATGGTGAAAGCGTGGTCGGTAGCTCGCTGGGGATTGAGTTTCACCAGCGATTCGCCGTTGTTTTCATCCACGAACGCCTTCAGCGGATAGGGTGTCCTGATATCAAACTGCACACCCACGATGTCGCTTTGGTTTTCCAGTTCGATGGGAACTATGGCCGTCTTGCCTGCTGGAAATGTCACTTCGCCTATGCGAAGCACATTCGTCTGGGCAATGGCACTTGCAACGTTCAAACCCAGCGCAAGCAGCAGTGCGCCAAGTACCTTATGGAATCTATTGTATGTTTTCATATCGGTATCTTATTTCTTGATTTTGAACTGCTTGTTACCTTTCTTGATGACGTAGACGCCCGTAGGAGCGGTTTCCAACGAAAGTACGCGTCGGCCGCTGATGTCGTAGACTTCAATGTCGCCGGCAGTAATGTCGATTGCGTCGATGGCGGTCACCTGGTCGAGGATGGCGACTTCGAGGTAGTCGGCTTCACGGTCACTGAGGCGTGCATCGGTGACGATGGCATCCGGTGAGATGCCTGTCAGCAGGTTGTGTTCGCCAGTTTGGATGGTGCGCCCATCTGGGCTGTAGATAATTACGCGAGTGTTTTCGCCCATCTGTCGTTTAGCCAGGCGGAAGCCGCTGATGTCTGATGCCAACGCGAGATCTTCGGCCGGCTGGTTCAGGATGGTGAGCTGCAGTGCAGCCACTTCGTCCGTGTTGGCCATGCGCAGCCGGTCGTTCTCGAGTGCTATGCCGTTGCGTGACTCGGCATAATTATTATTAAGGAATGGGCGTACGCCTGCGGGCGTATCAGGCTCGTTGTAGTCGAGGATGCTGTTGACACATACCACAATGTCTCGGACATCGATGTATTTGTCGTTGATGGCATTCGCTGCAGTGTAGTTGAATGCCTTGCCGCTGGGCTTGCTGTTGTTCACAGCGTAGTAGACCAGGTTCTGAAGGTCGGTGACGTCTACTGTCAGGTCTGCATTGATGTCACCGTCGTCCCAGTAGAACTCAACGACGATAGGTGTCATGTAGGCACTGGATGTAGACGGCGTCAGGAGCATGGGCTCGTCTCGTGAGGGATAGAGCACGCTTCCGGTGCCTACGATGTAGTGGTCGTTGCTTCGTGCATAGTAGGTCTGGCTGTCGTAGGTCCAGGATCCATTGGAATTGCAGTACATCCGGAAAAGGTTGGTGTGGCTGCGGCTGTAGTCCTGTTTGCTGTGGTCATAGGTCTGCAGGCTGTTCCACTCAATCTCTATGGGTTCGCCGAAATGTACTCTGCGAGCGGGATATTTCTCGCTGACAAAGGGCTTCTGCGTCTTGTAGTCGCAGAACTGGTCGCTGAACCATAACTGGTTGCCTGCACTCTGCAGGGTGGTCTTGGAAATGGGCTGCGAGATTGCAGTCAGGTTGTTGTAGGACACGCTGAGATAGGTGAGTGCACTGAACTTCGAAGCGAAGGGATAGAGGTCACCTTCGAGGCGGTTGCCGTAGAGTTGGATGCGCGTCATCTTCGAGTCTGCGAAGTCCTGAGCCAGTATGGTGTCGAGCTGTGCCGTCAGGTAGTTGTTGCCGAGGTCGAGAGAGGTCAGCGCCGGCAGGTCGAAGACATCGTGCGTCAGCGGACCGTTCAAGTTGTTGTTCGTGAGGTTGATTGTTGAGATGTGATCGCCGTCGAAGGTCACACCATACCACTTGCCGATGAAGCGGTCATCGGTCTCGAGGTCCCACTTGTGCGTCCAGTTGTCGCCGTCCCAGAGCTGGTAGAGTCGCTTGAGGATGGCGTAGTCGATGGCATCGAGCTTGTCGCCAGTGAGGAAAGTGCGGATTTCCTTAAAGTCCTTCCATATGTTAGCTTCTCGGTAGAGACTATCGACGCCGGCAGGCACCTCGAGGATGCATTTCTTGTAATAACGGTTGATGTAAGAGGTGCTCGACATTGTGGGCGGTGTACCGGCATAGATGCGGATGAGCTTCAGGCTGTCGCAATCATTGAAGTAGGTGAAGTAGGTGCTGGCTCCATAATTCATAGTACGACCGAGATAAGCCGAACGCAGGCTGTCGCAGTTATCAAAGACATAACCTTCGACCGTAGTGACACTGTCAGGAATCTCCACGTGGCGCAGCTTGGTGCCGTGGAAGGCGGACTGCCGGATGGTGCGCAGCGAGATGGGAAGTTCGATTTCCGTCAGACCGTAGGCATACTCGAAAGCCTGCTGTCCAATGGTCTGCAGCGACGTCGGGAAGTGGAAAGTCTTGAAGTTACAGTTGTAGAAAGCTTGGAGGCTGATTTCCGTTACCTCATCGGGCAGGTTCGGGTCGCTCATATTATAGCAGCCGTAGAACGTGTAGTTGGGAATCACCTTCTGGTCGGCAGGCCACGTAACATTGACAAGCGACTTACAACTCTCGAAGACGCTGGTGCCGAATGTCGTGATACCTTCGGGAATGACAACACTGGTGAGGCCGGAACTGCGGAAGGCATGGCTATCCAGTTTCTTCAGTCCTGTCGGCAGGTTGCCATTGGTCAAGGACGTACATTCCCTGAACGCGCTGTTCAGGATTTCCGTCAAGCCTGAGGGGTAGGCATCGAGCTGCAGCTTAGAACAGCCGTAGAAGGCATTGCTGTTGATTGTCGTCATATTGGGAGGTAGCAGGCGATTGGGTAGTTCCAGGATGGAACAGCCGTAGAAGGCACTGTTGCCGATGATGGTGATGCCGTCGTTCAGGTCTATCGTGGGCAGCGACTTACATCCGTTGAAAGCGTCGCTGTTGATGCGGTTGATTCCATCGTGCATCACCACTTCTTCCAGCGAGTCGCAACCGTGGAAGAGGTCGGAGGCAACGTAATCTACGCCTGCTGGCATCTTAGCCCGCTTCAGTGACTTACAATTTCTGAACGCCGAGATGAAGAGGGTGTCGATGCGGTCGGGAAGATCCACTTCTGTCAGTCCTGTGCCCTGGAATGAGTAGCCATAGATCTGATTCAGTTTCGTATAGCGGTAGAAGTCGAAGGACTTCAAGTTGAAACAGCCGTCGAAAGCATAACCTGAGATGCGTCGTACGTTCGAGGCGAGGTTGACGGTCTGGAGCTTGTCGCTATAAGCAAGGACGTATTCCGGCACGATGGTGATGTTCTCCGGGAAAGTGAAGGTCGTCAATGAGTCGCAGTTGCAGAATGCGTAGTTACCCATGGTCTCGAGAGCGTCCGGTAGCGTGGCTTCTTCCAAGCGATAGCACTGGTCGAAGGCGTTATTGTCGATGGCCTTCAAGCTCTGTGGCAAATGTACCGACTTCACGTTCTGGCATCCGAAGAAGGCGTAGGGCTGGATGGTCTGCAGTCCTTCGCTGAAGGTGATGGTCTGCAGGTTGGTGCAGCCGTTGAAGGCGTAGCTGCCGATGGTCTCCTGACCCTCGCTGAAGGTGACAGCGTTCAGGTTAGTACAACTATTGAACGCCCGCTGAGGAATCGTATTCAGCGAAGCCGGCAGGGTGATGCTACGCACGGAGGAACTGCCGAAAGCGTACTCGCCCATGGTCTCCAAGGTCGATGGCAGGTTGACGTTCTGCACACTGCTGGAGTAGAATGCGTGTGTGCTGATGGTCTTCAGGCCTTCGTTCAGCGTCATGTTGCGCACACCGCAGTAACCAAACGTGTATTCGTTGATGGTTTCTACGCCGGCTGGAATCTCTATGCTCTGCGGAGACTTCATATAATAGAACGCGTAGGAGCCGAGGCTGGTCAGCTGCGAAGGCAGGTGCAACGTGCTTGGGCGGGGGCAGTTGCTGCTACTGAAAGCGTAACTGAAAGCATAGCTGCCGATGGAGGTTACGCAGTCGGGAATCGTGATTTCCGTCAAGCGTCCGCAGTCCGAGAAGGCATAGCTGCCGATGGAGGTGACGCCTGCTGGAAGCACCAGCTTGCGCAGACCCGTCAGGTTGGCGAACATGAAGCTGCCCACGACGTTGTTCTGCGTGTTGTAGCTGCTGCTCTGATACTGAGTGGAAGTGTTTCCGGCGTGCTGCCAGCGGTGGTAGCTGTCGCCGCCGTTGACGATCTCGGCCTCTTCCAGATCCAGGACTTCGATGTTCGTGAGGTAGCGATGGATGTAGTCGATGTCGGTACCGTTGATGGGTCCGATAATCTTCAGTTCCATCACTTGGTCAGCGGAAGCATCTTCTTCAATCTTCTCCTGCAGCTGTCCGCCTTCTGTGGTGGTGATTGCAAAGTTCTCACTTGCACCGATGGCCATAAAGCGGAAACGGGCGTACTTCGATTCTGCACGATAGCTTTCCAGGAGTTCTTCGGGCACATAAATCAGCAGTCCCGATGGCAGACCGTTGGAGCCGCTGGATGTGAAGGGAATGGCAGCACAGGGCAGCGTCAGGTAGCGAAGTGCGGAAGGTCCGTATTGCTCAGTATAGTTACTTTGATAATTAAAGGTGGTCAGTGCGGTGCCAAAAGTCAGTTCCGTCAGAGCCGAACAGTAGTACAGGGCGTAAGTTCCTACGCTCTTCACTGCGTCCAGACCAGTAAGCTCTGTCATATTGTAGCAGTAGTAGAAGGCATAAGAACCAATGCTCCCTAGGCTGTTGTGGCCGTTGAAGGCTTGCAGTTTGGTGCAATACTGGAAGGCGTAGTCCCCGATGGACTTCAATGCGCTGCCGCCAGAAACACTAACCAGTTGCTGGCAGTGGTCGAAAGCGTAGCTGTTGATGCTCTGGAGGCCTGAACCGAGATTTACGGACTGTAGCTTATCGCAGTTGGCAAAGGCAGAACTACCAATGGAAGTCACACTGTTTGGAATGGTCACGCTCAGCAAACTATCGCAGTTGTTGAAGGCACTGCCGCCGATGGTCTGAACGTTGTTGCCAATCACCAGTTCCTTAATCTTCCAGTAGGAAAACATATTGCTGGGAATCTCGGTGAAGGTGCCATTTATGACCAGGCGTTCCACGCCGATGACATCATTGGAATAATTCTTGAAAATGTTATAGTTGATACTTTGGACATTCGGCCCGAACTCCACTTCCTTCAGCGGGCAGTAGCGGAATGCAGCAGAGCCAATGGTCTGTACGGCATCGGGAAGGAAGGCCTTGGTCAGCTTGGTATTGTAGAAGGCATAGTTGCCGATTTTCGTTACGGCATCACCACCGATGATGGTGGTCAGGCTAATGCAGTTGTAGAAGGCGTAATCGTTGAGGCTCGTCACCTTCTCTCCCAACGTCACCTGTTTTAGGCTGTCGCAATTCTGGAAGGCATAGCTGCCGACAGAGGTCACATTGTCAGGAATCACGATGCTCTTCAAGCGGTCGCAGTTGTCGAAGGCATAGCTACCGATGGAGGTGAGGCCAGAAGGCAGTGTGACAGAAATGATAGGCGTACTCTGGAACGTAGATTGTCCTAACGATGTAATATTCTCGCCAAGAGCGATTTCCGTCAGTTTCGGGTAATTAGTACAGAAACTGCTTGGAATTGAGGTGTAGGTGCCGTTGAAGACGATGCGCTCCACGTTCATGATGTCTGAAGTGTAATTGCGGAACTGACCGCTGGTGATGCTTTGGACATTAGGGCCAAAGACGATTTCCTTCAGCGGACAACCAATGAAGGCACCACTGCCAATGGTCTGTACGGCATCGGGGATGAAAGCCTTGGTCAACTTCGTGTTTCGGAACGCATTGGAGCCAATGGACGTGAGGGCGGTACCACCCGTGACGTTCGTCAGTTTGATACAAGCACTGAAAGCGTAGTCGCCAAGGGAGGTCACCGCAGAACCGATGACCAATTGTTGCAGGCTGTCGCAA
>CACXXT010000031.1 GCA_902771725.1 uncultured Bacteroidales bacterium | reverse complement strand
ATTGAATTATCACTTGAACAGCCATCCCATGATTTCTGAATCGGACGCAAATAGATCAGCCCCCACCTCATGCTGGCTTGCATCGGCATAGAAATAATCGGCCGTTTTGACATCGAGCACAACGAGCTCGTCGATTTCCTCGTCAGTGAAGCCTTTAGCTTCGTATTTCCTTCGAATGCCGAGATATGTCCGTTCCGCATCTGACACGCGATAGTATTCATCGTCATCCCCGATGACCATCATGACAGGAATCTCCTGCTCCACTAAAGCACCAACGGACCCATCCCACCGGGATGCCATATGCAGCACTCTGCTATAGAGCTCAGGCCGTTTCGCCATCACCAGCGAAACCGTCTCGCCGCCAAACGAGTATCCCGACAAATACACGCGCTGTGGGTCGATGTTGTATTCATTCAAAGCCCATTCTGTTAGCGCAATTACCATGTCCACCGTTGCATTGAGATAATCGACGGGTTGTGGGGTAATCAATATCGCGTCGCTCACGTAGTTCTGCGCAGAGAAGACGAACTGGCTTTCAAGATTGGCCCCAACTCCCTGGCCATACCACCCTGACCCACCAGGTACATGAATGTACAACGCATAAGCGCTGCCACCATCATAGCTATCAGGATTGGGGCTATGAGGAGCACACAGACGCGGATTTGCTGATTGATTGTCAGGTTGCGCAGAGTGGGATTGCGGTTGACACCCGAGAGGCGTGGAAAGTAGTCTGCCTCGAAGGCCGTGAAGACGATTCCCGCATATGTCACCATCAGGCCGTAGATAGCACGGTACTGCCCCAGGTCTTCCAGTGAACCATAGTTCTTCATCAGTGCCGGCAGCGCCATCGCAACACCAGAGCCCGCGATGGCCGCCAGCACGTAGGGAATGCCGATACGCACCATGCCCCAGCCACGGCTGAACATCTCGCGCGAAAAGGGGTGAACACGATAAGGAAACAGCGGGAGCGTGAAACCCAGATGAATTGCCGTCAGCGCTATGGTCGAACAGTTCAGGGCGAGCAGGATTCCGTTCAGCCCCATAGACCAGAAGAAGGGCACCGTAAGGCACAATGTACTCACGGCTCCGACAGCCGAGATAAGGGCTATGCGGCGCAGTCGGCGCATTCCTTTCAGAATAGAAATCTCGCCACCAGTGATGCTCAGTGCCGCCACCAGTGGCGCCAGCAGCGCGATGGACCAGACATCTACCTCACCTTCAGGGAAGAACCAGCGCCAGAGCAACGGAGCACCAGCCAGCGTGAACAGCACGCCGGCCAGAGCAGTCCAGAGGCACCAGGTGCGAATCACGGCCACCAGCCCGGTCAGAGCAGGGCTCTTCAGCAGCGCCGTGTTCTCCGTGTTCTCTGTGCCCTCGGTCAGTTCCGAGAGTTCCCGTACTGAGGAGAACGGAATACCGCAATTGGTGGTGCTCCCCGCGAATTCCGCTATATTCTGGTAGATACACATCAGTCCGAAGCCGACAGGCCCGAGGTAGTGCGAAGCAAGCTTGTTCCGAACGATACTCATCAGGATTGTCAGCCCCTGCACACCGCCAAACACTCCCGTGTATTTTAACACGTGGTCAAGTGCTGTTTCCTGCGATTTGGGCGCTTTTATATCAGTATTTTTGCTCAAGAGTGTAAAATTTGGGTGCAAATATAGTAAAAGATGCGCAGAATTATGTACTTTTGCACCAAAATTTGTATAAAAAGACAAAAATTATGGCAGGTTACCTCGTAGACGATACTCGAAAGGTCACAACGCATCGTCTCTTTGAAATGAAACAGAGCGGCAAAAAAATAGCCATGCTCACATCTTATGATTATTCCATGGCCCGCATCGTAGATGGTGCAGGTGTGGATGTTATTCTTGTCGGCGACAGCGCTTCGAACACGATGGCCGGCAACGTCACCACCCTTCCTATCACCCTCGACCAGATGATCTATCACGCCCGCAGCGTAGTCCGCGGTGTCAAACGTGCCCTGGTCGTCTGCGACATGCCGTTCGGCACATATCAGGTCGACCCACAGGATGCGGTGCGCAACGCCGTCCGCATCATGCAGGAGACGGGCTGCGACGCCCTCAAGCTGGAAGGTGGCGTAGAAATCATCCCCGCCATCAAGCTCATTCTCGAAGCCGGCATACCCGTCTGCGGTCATCTCGGACTCACCCCGCAGAGCATCAACAAATTCGGCACATACGCAGTCCGCGCCAAGGAGGAGAATGAGGCCGAGAAGCTCCGGTCTGATGCAAAAGCTCTGGCCGAGGTAGGTTGTTTTGCTATTGTGCTGGAGAAGATTCCTGCCAAACTGGCAGCGGAAGTCACTGAGAGCATTCCTGTTCCCGTCATCGGTATTGGAGCCGGCGGCGCATGCGACGGCCAGGTACTCGTGGTCCATGATATGCTGGGTATGAACCAGGGGTTCTCCCCCAAGTTCCTGCGTCGCTACGCCAACCTTTTCGAAGTGATGACCGACGCTATCGGCCAGTACGTCACCGACGTGAAGAACTCGGACTTCCCCAACGAGAACGAACAGTACTGACATTTTGAAGTTCAGGTAGATCATTAAATCCGGAGGCTCTCCTATGAAAAAGATTCTCTTGCTGCTCTGTCTGCTGCCCCTGATGTCCTTTGCTCAGCAGGGCTTTGTCCGCACCACCGGCGGACAGCTGACCATCGACGGTCAGCCATATTATTTTGTGGGCACAAATACCTGGTATCTGCCTCAATTGGCCAGTACTGGCGAGGGCGGCGATTCACTTCGACTTCAACGTGAACTTGACAACCTTTGTCGGCTGGGTATCAAGAATCTAAGAATACTCGTAGGAGCCGACGGCATCCCCACCGCCCGCAAGGTTCAACCCATCCTTCAGCCTCAGCCCGGAGAGTACGACCAGACGTTGCTCATCGCGCTCGACCGCGCCCTCGGCGAACTGCGGAAACGCGGGATGAAGGCAGTCCTCTACTTGAACAATTCTTGGTCGTGGAGCGGAGGCTACGCCTCATATCTTCGCTGGGCTAACGGCGATGCCACCGAGCATATTGACTCAATGGCATGGCCCGAGTGGTGCCGTTACGCTGCACAGTTCTCCCAGAACCGTCGCGCCCAGGAGCTCTTCCTGAACCACGTGCGCGCCATCGTCAGCCGCACCAACAGCCTCACTCACCTACCCTATTCCTCCGATCCCGCGATTATGGCCTGGCAGATTGGCAACGAACCGCGGGCGTTCTCTGCCGAATCCAAGGAACCGCTGGCCCGCTGGGTGGCCGAGACGGCAGCGCTGATCAAGCAGCTGGATCCCAACCACCTCGTCAGTGTAGGCAGCGAGGGTACTATGGGGTGTGAAGAGGACTTCCAGCTCTACACCCGCCTCCACACGGATCCGAATATCGATTACCTGACAATCCATATCTGGCCTCAGAACTGGAGTTGGGTCAAGCGCGGCGAGGTGGCAACGCCGAAACAGAAAGCCCTGATGCGCACCCAGCTCGACGCCGTCATGCGCCACACCGAAGAGTATATCCGTCTGCACTCCGCCCTCGCCCGCGACCTCCGCAAACCTCTGGTGATCGAGGAGTTCGGCTATCCGCGCGACGGCAACCAGTATTCCCACCGCTCCACCACCCGGGCCCGCGATGCATACTACTGCTTCATCCTCGACCACCTGATCCAGAGCTGCAGCCTCGGCGACGTACTTTGCGGAATCAATTTCTGGGGGTGGAACGGCGAGGCGCGCAACGAACACATCTGGTGGCAGCCCGGCGATCCCTATATGGCAGACCCGGCTCAGGAGGAACAGGGTCTCTACGGCGTCTTCGATTCAGACCGCACCGTCAAGGTCCTGAAGCGCGCAGCCCGCCAGTTGCGATGAACGTCTGAGGAATAGATATCCTATAATAAGAAAAGAGGATCCTCCATATAATGGAGATTCCTCTTTTTTGGATATCTTTGTAGGGGAAGTGGTATCACCTCAGGGCAACGAAGAGATCTGCCAGCACATAACAGCTGCCGCCAACGAAGATGAAGTCGGAGGGAGCGGCGGCAGAGAGCGCAGCAGCGAGCGCAGCAGCGACGGAGGGAAAGGAGAGCACACTGAAGGCTGTCTGGGAGGCGTCCTGGATGGCTGTCTGGGCGACGTCCTGGAAGGCGCCTTGGAAGGCTGCGACGGGCAGGGCGCGGGCGCAGGAAGGCTGCGTCAGATAGAAGGTGGTCTGGAGGCCGCGGGCGCTGCGGGCCTCGGCGAGGTGGACGAAGGCGGCGGCGGCGGTGTGGTAGTCCTTGTCGCTGACCATTCCGATAATGACATGAAGGTGCGGAGCGGTTTGCTCGGACAGCTGCTGGACGACATATTGAATTCCGGCGGCATTGTGGCCTGCGTCGCAGACGAGGGCGGGGTGCTCGCGCAACTGTTGCCAGCGACCGCGGAAGCCCGTGAGTTCCATAACCTGAGCAAGGCCGCGGGCGATGGAATCCGGGGTGATGCGGGAGTAGAAGGGCTGGCGGCAGAGCTCGGACAGGGCGCACTGGACAGTGCGCAGGTTTGCGCGCTGGTAGCTGCCTTTCAGCTCGCTCTCCACCGGAGGAAAGGATTCCTCGTCGGCGAAGCGGAGCGAGAGGACCTCGCCGTGAAGGGGGCAGACCTCGGCGGGAAGACTGCCGGGCACACTAACGGAAGAGGTAGCTGAATTGACGGTGGTGAAGGTACTGAGGAAGAGGGCACGGACATCCTGGTGACCATTGGTCTCACCAATGACGACGGGGACGCCGGGTTTGATGATGCCGGCTTTCTCGGCGGCGATAGCGGGAAGGGTGTTGCCGAGGAACTGCTGGTGGTCGAAACTGATATTGGTGATGACGGCGAGATCCGGGCGGATGATGTTGGTGCAGTCCAGACGGCCTCCCAGACCGACCTCGACGACGGCGACGTCTACCTGCTGTTCGGCAAAATAAAGGAATGCCAGGGCGGTGGTGAGTTCGAAGAACGAAGGGTACAGTGGCTCGAAGAACGATCGTTCCTGCTCCACGAAATCCACTACGCGCTGCTCCGGAATCATCTCGCCATCCACCCGGATGCGCTCCCGGAAATCCACCAGGTGCGGCGAAGTATAGAGACCTACGCGGTAGCCTGCCGACTGGAGCACTGCAGCGAGGGACGACGATACGCTGCCCTTGCCGTTTGTGCCTGCTACGTGGATGGTGTGGTAGCGGGAGTGCGGGTGCCCGAAGTGTTCGTCCAGGGTGCGTGTGGTGGCAAGACCTTCCTTATACGCACCAGCCCCGATATGTTGAAACAACGGGGCTGCGTGGTAGAGGTAGTCAATAGTTTGCTGATAATCCATTTATTCAAACAACTTCTTGAAGTGATTGAACAGACGCTGTCGGACGCTTTGTGTGGGTTTCATGTTGTCGCTCTGCCGCATACGCTCGAAGGCCTCCTTCTCCTCGCGGCTGAGGGTCTCGGGGATATAGACGGAGATGTTGACGATGAGATCTCCGTTGCCGTAGCCATAGCCCTGCAGGGCCGGCAGCCCCTTTCCGCGCAGGCGCAGTACCTTTCCGGGCTGTGTTCCGGGTTCTATCTTGAGCATCACCTTGCTTTCCAGCGTCGGCACCTCCACCTGTCCTCCCAGGACAGCGGTGGGCACGTCAATGAGGAGGTTATAGATGAGGTCGTTGTCCTGACGGACAAAGTCCTTGTCCTGTTCCACCTCGATGAATACCTGGATATCGCCCGGTATGCCGTTGTGCATTCCGGCATCACCCTTGCCTGGTACGTTGAGCACCATGCCATCCTGGACGCCAGCAGGAATCTTGACTTCCACGACCTCGTCGCCCGTCTGCACGCCAGTGCCTCCGCAGAGATGGCATTTGTTCTTGATGATCTTGCCTTCGCCCTGGCAGTCCGGACAGACGCTCTGTGTCTGCATCATACCGAAGACGGAGCGCTGCGAGTGGAGGACGTAGCCGTTGCCGTGACAGGTCTGGCAGGTCTGTGAATCCGCCGATCCATTCTCGGCTCCGCTGCCGTGGCAGTGGGAGCAGGTGACCTTCTTGCGTACCTTGAATTTCTTGGTGACTCCGGTGGCGCACTCCTTCAGGGTGAGTCTTACCTTTAACCGGAGGTCACCTCCGCGGTGCTGCTGGCGTCGCGCTCCGGAACGTCCGCCGAAGCCGCCGAAGCCTCCACCGAATCCTCCGCCAAAGGATGCTCCTCCGCCGAAGAGGTCGCTGAAGATGTCGCCGAACTGGCTGAAGATATCGTCCATGGACATACCCTGTCCGCCAAAGCCGCCGGCACCACCGACACCGGCAAAGCCGAACTGGTCGTAGCGCTGACGCTTCTGTGGGTCGTGAAGCACATCATAAGCCTCAGCGGCCTCCTTGAATTTGGCTTCCGCTTCCTTTTTCTCGGCCTCGGACTTGTCGCCCTGACGGTCGGGGTGGTATTTGATGGCCATTTTCTTGTACGCCGCCTTGATTTCCTGCTCGGTAGCATTCTTCGCGACGCCAAGGACCTCATAGTAATCTCGTTTCTGTTCTGCCATATTGTGCACGGGCTAAGCCCGTAGTTTTTAGTTTAAGGTTTAAAGTTTAAGGTTTAATGACAGGGGTCTGCCAGAATTACATGCCGACTGCCACTTTGGCGTGACGTATGACACTGTCGTTGAGCGTGTAGCCTTTCTCCACACAGTCGATGACGCGTCCTTTCTGCTCGTCGGGCACTCCGGGCACCTGGGCGATGGCCTCGTGGAGATCGACGTTAAAATCCTGACCTTCGGTCTCGATTTGCTTCACTCCGAGCCCTGCCAGTGCTTTGAGGAACTTCTGGAGGATGAGCTCCACTCCCTCTGCCACGGCTGTCACGTCCTCGGCTTTCTTCATGGAGGGCAGGGCCCGCTCGAGGTCATCGACAATAGGCAGCAGGGCTGTTACGGCTGACTTTGAGCCGTTGAGGATAAGGTCTGCCTTCTCCTTGATGGTGCGGCGGCGGTAGTTCTCGAATTCTGCCTGGCGGTAGAGGGCCTGTGTCTTCAGTTCCTCTATTTCAGCTCTGGCCTCGGCGAGGAGCTCTTCGGGGGTCTTCTCCGTAGGAGTTTCTTCTTCGGCTTCCTCAGAGGGGCTTTCGTCGAGAACGGGTTCCTCGTCGACTACAGGCTGTTCCTGCTGGGTGTTTTTTGTGTCCTCCTGGTTGAGGACTTCTTTATCTTTCAGTTCTTCTGCCATAATTTCAGTTTTTTTAAGTTCAATAAGGGTGCTGCAAAGAGCGTGCCAAAGCGGGAGGGGGAACTCGGCGGGAAAACCGCCGAGCACACTCACGGCAGGGGCGAAGGGGGCGCGCCGGGAAAGAAAGGGCGCCGGGAAAGAGGGGCGCGGAGGCGAAGGGGGGGGCGCCGGGCGGGGGAAGAGGGGGCGCCCGGGGGGAAGGGGGAAAGGTTAATTGTCCTGTTCGCCGTAGAGTTTCTCTTTCTGCTCGCGGATGCGGTCATCGGAGATATAGTCGTCGTACTCCATCAGTTTGTCGATGATGCCATTGGGCGTCAGCTCGATGATGCGGTCGGCCACGGTCTGGATGAACTCATGGTCGTGCGAGGCGAAGAGGATGTTGCCCTTATATAATTTAAGGTTGTTGTTGAATGCCTGAATGCTTTCGAGGTCGAGGTGGTTGGTGGGAGTATCGAGGATGAGGCAGTTGGCATTCTTGAGTTGCATTCGTGCAATCATGCATCGCATACGTTCGCCACCGCTGAGTACGTTGACTTTCTTCAGCACCTCCTCGCCGGAGAAGAGCATTCGTCCCAGATAACCCTTCATGAACACTTCGTTGCCGTCGCCATACTGCATGAGCCAATCCACCAGGTTCTTATCCGACTGGAAGAAGGCGGTGTTGTCCAACGGGAGGTAAGCTGTGGTGATGGTGAGCCCCCATTTGAACGTGCCTGCCTGTGCTTCCCGGTTGCCGTTGATGATTTCGAAGAGCGCCGTCATGGCGCGCGGGTCGTGGCTGAGGAACACGGTCTTCTGTCCCTTCTCGATATTGAAGGAGACGTTGTCGAAGAGCACGGTGCCGTCTTCGGCCACGGCCTTCAGTCCCTCGACCTCCAGAATCTGGTTGCCGGGCTCGCGGTCCATGGTGAAGATGATGCCCGGATACTTGCGGGTAGAGGGCTGGATTTCATCCACGTTGAGTTTCTCCAGCATCTTCTTTCGCGAGGTGGTCTGCTTGGACTTGGCTACGTTGGCACTGAATCGGCGGATGAACTCCTCCAGTTCCTTGCGTTTCTCCTCGGCCTTGGCCTTCTGGTTCTGAGCCTGACGCAGCGCGAGCTGGCTGGACTCGTACCAGAAGCTGTAGTTTCCGGCGAAGAGGGTGACCTTTCCGAAGTCGATGTCGACGGTATGGGTGCAGACGGCGTCGAGGAAGTGACGGTCGTGGCTGACGACGAGCACGGTATGCTCGAACTCCGAGAGGTACTGTTCCAGCCACTGCACGGTGTCGAGGTCCAGGTCGTTGGTGGGCTCGTCCAGCAGCAGGTTGTCCGGTTCGCCGAAGAGCGCTTTGGCGAGCATGACGCGCACCTTCTCCTTACCCGAGAGGTCGCGCATGAGCATCTGGTGCTTTTTCTCCTTGATACCGAGTCCGCTGAGCAGTGCCCCAGCGTCGCTCTCGGCAGTGTAGCCTCCCATCTCAGCGAACTTCTCCTCCAGCTCCGCCACCCGGATTCCGTCCTCATCGCTGAAGTCGGGTTTGCAGTAGAGAGCATCGCGCTCGTGCATGATGTCCCAGAGCACGGTGTGACCCATGAGCACGGTGTCGAGAACCGTCTGGTCGTCGTACTGGAAGTGATCCTGCGAGAGCACGCTCAGTCGCTCGCCCGGACCCAGCTCAATGGTGCCCTTGTTGGGCTCCAGCTCGCCGCTGATGGCCTTGAGCAGGGTGGATTTGCCGGCACCGTTGGCGCCGATAACGCCGTAGATATTACCGTTAGTGAACTTCATGTTGACGTCCTTGTAGAGGACACGCTTGCCGAATTGGATGGCCAGATTGGAGACTGTTATCATTTGTATTTTACAATTTTACGATTTGCGGGCGCAAAGGTACGACAAAAAAACGAGAAAGCCGCACAGCGGGACGCTTTTTCTTTCGAAAACGCATTAAACCTTGCGTTTATCCGTGTGTCTTATTGGAAATTGCAATCTTATATTTAATAGTACCACGCGTATGAAACGTTTCTTCAGTCTCCTTGTGATGCTGACTCTGGTAGCGATTTTCGTTTTTTCACAAGATGCTCCTCAGCGCCGTCGCTGGCCCCGCCGCGAGGCCTTCCAGACGGACACCCCGATGGTCCACGACCCAGTGATGGCGTGGGAGAACGGCACCTACTACCTCTATTCCACCGGCCTGCAGCTGGCCACCAGCCGCGACCGCAAGACGTGGACCGTTCACCCGGAAGTGAAGATTCTGGACATCCCAGCCTGGACGGCCGACAGCGTGCCCGGGTTCCGCGGTCACACTTGGGCTCCGGATGTCATCCATTACCGCGGCCGCTGGTGGATGGCCTACAGTTGCTCCACTTTCGGACGCAACACCTCGGCTATCGGCCTCGCCTCCTCCCCCACCCTAGACTATACAGACACTCTGTTATATCACTGGAAGGACGAGGGTTGTCTGGTCTGCTCGCGCGAGCGCCGCGACCAATGGAATGCTATCGACCCCGCCTTTATCCTTGACGAGCAGGGCTCGCCGTGGCTCACCTGGGGCTCCTTCTGGGATGGCATACAGCTCGTTCGTCTGGACCCCGAGACGATGCACGTGGCCGAAGGCCAGAAACCCGTGACCATCGCCCGCCGCGTGGCCTTGCGGGACACCCTCAGCGCCGAGCCCAACCCCACCTCACGTCACGCCGGCCGTAACGCCATCGAGGCTCCGTTCATCACGCGCCACGACGGCTACTTCTACCTCTTCGCCAGCCACGACTACTGCTGCCGCGGCATGCAGAGCAACTACAAAGTCGTCGTGGGACGCAGCCGCAGCGTGCAAGGACCTTACCTCGACCGCCAGGGCCGCGACATGGCGCAGGGCGGCGGCACGCTCGTCATCGAGGGCGACAAGAAGGAATTCGAGGCAGCAGGCCACAGCGCCTTCTACCACGTCCCCACGGGCACCGACGCGCAAGGCAACCTGCAGCACACCGACATCTTCATCTGCCACGGCTACAGCACACGCCACCACGGACAAGCCATCCTCATTCAGCGCGAAGTGGAATGGGATGCCGAAGGATGGCCTGTACTCAAGGGTAAGTAATTCAATCCAGCACGCTGGATTGCCTCATCCAGCACGCTGAATTACCTCATGCAGCACGTTGGATTGCCTCATCCAGCGTGCTGCATGGCATTATGCCCCCGCGCAGATATCCTGCAGCACCAGACCGGCCAGCGTGAAACCAAAAATGGCTGTCACGTGGGCCACGGTGCCGTTGACCTGCGCCTTGCGGGCATTCCAGTCCACCTGCTGTTCCACGTCGTCCTCCACCGGCAGGACGTCGCCGCGGTTGGGCAGTACCTCCGGCGAAAACACCACCTGGAACTTCCTACGCGGAAATTCGCGGTTGCGCTTGAAGCGCTGGCGCAGGGCACGTGCCAGCGGACAGCCCTCCACCTGCCAGAACTCCGAGACGCGTATTTTCGTGGGATCCATCTTCAGTGCGGCACCCATCGACGAAAAGAACTTTACACGTTTCGGCAGCGACGTAGCGTGCAGGATAAGCGCTGCCTTGCACTCCAGCGAGTCTATGGCATCAATGACATAGTCGTAGGACTCCAGCCCGAAGGTATCACGCGTGGTGGAATCGTACACACCTTCTATTGCCTCAACCTCTACTTTAGGATTTACCTCCAAGAGCCTGGCTTTCATCGCCTCAACCTTCACCTCTCCGATGGTTCGCACCGTGGCGGGGCACTGTCGGTTCACGTTCGTGATGCCCACCCGGTCGCTGTCCACCAGCGTCAGGTGCACCACTCCGCTGCGCACCAGTCCCTCTGCCACCCAGCTGCCTACGCCTCCAATTCCAAAAATAATGACCTTTGCCGCCGAGATGGCTTTCATCCCGTCGGAACCCACCAGACGCTCTGTCCGGTTGAAAATGGCATGTTCACTTTTCATTTCGGCCACAAAAGTACTCCTTTTGTCCGATTCCTCCAAGAAAACAGCCCTCAAATTTGTGTTTTTCCGAGAAATGCCGTATCTTTGCACACGTTTTCGGGCGGATACCCGTCCGAGTGCCATCCTCTAATAATATATAGGAATTCAAATTTAACCAAAACACATAAACCCAACAAGCAAAATGACCAAGAGCGCATTGCAAATCGCGAGGGCTGCCTATCAGCCCAAGCTCCCCAAGGCCCTTCAGGGTCCCGTCAGCGCCAAAGAAGGTGCTGCAACCCAGAGTGTCGGCGACCAAGCCAAAATCAAGGAACTCTTCCCCAACACCTACGGACTGCCCGTCATCGAATTCGTGGCCGGCGAAGCCCAAAAGCAGGAGCCCATTAACGTGGGCGTCATCCTCAGCGGCGGCCAGGCACCCGGCGGACACAACGTCATCAGCGGCCTCTTCGACGGCGTGAAGAGCATCAACCCCGAGAGCAAGCTCTACGGCTTCATCCTCGGCCCCGGCGGACTCGTGGACCACAACTACATGGAACTCACCTCCGACATCATCGATGAGTACCGCAACACCGGCGGCTTCGACATCATCGGCAGCGGACGCACCAAGCTGGAGAAGGAAGAACAGTTCGAGAAAGGTATCGAGATCCTGCGCCAGCTCGGCATCAAGGCACTCGTCATCATCGGTGGCGACGACAGCAACACCAACGCTTGCGTACTCGCCGAATACTACGCTGCCAAGAAGTACGGCGTGCAGGTCATCGGCTGCCCGAAGACCATCGACGGCGACCTGAAGAACGAGCAGATCGAGACCAGCTTCGGCTTCGATACCGCCTGCAAGACCTACAGCGAACTCATCGGCAACATCCAGCGCGACTGCAACAGCGCCCGCAAATACTGGCACTTCATTAAGCTCATGGGCCGCAGCGCCAGCCACATCGCTCTGGAATGCGCCCTGCAGACACAGCCCAACATCTGCCTCGTCAGCGAGGAAGTGGAGGCCAAGGGCATGAGCCTGGACGACGTCGTCAACTACATCGCAGACATCGTCGCTGCCCGCGCCGCTGAAGGCAACAACTTCGGCACCGTGCTGATTCCCGAGGGACTCATCGAGTTCATCCCCGCCATCAAGAAGCTCATCCGCGAGCTCAACGAAGTCCTCACCGACCCCGCCACAGGCGAACCCCGCGAGTTCGAGAGCGCCGACGCACAGATCGCCTTCGTCAAGAAGAGCATCGCCAAGGACAACCGCGCCGTGCTCGAGAGCCTGCCCGAGGACGTCGCACGTCAGCTCTGCCTCGACCGCGACCCCCACGGCAACGTGCAGGTCAGCCTCATCGAGACCGAGAAGCTGCTCAGCCGCATGGTCGCCAAGAAACTCAAGGAGACCCACCGCGCACCCAAGTTCAGCACACAGCACCACTTCTTCGGATACGAAGGACGCTGCGCCGCCCCCTCCAACTACGATGCCGACTACTGCTACAGCCTGGGCTTCAACGCCAGCCGCCTCATCGCCGCTGGCAAGACCGGCTACATGAGCATCATCCGCAACACCACGGCTCCCGCTGCCGAGTGGATTGCAGGCGGTGTGCCCATCACCATGATGATGAACATCGAGCGCCGCAACGGTGCCGACAAGCCCGTCATCCGCAAAGCACTCGTAGAACTCGACGGCGCTCCCTTCAAGTTCTTCGCCGCACACCGCGACGAGTGGGCTAAGCAGACCAGCTACGTCTACCCCGGACCCATCCAGTACTTCGGCCCCACCGAGGTATGCGACCAGCCGACCAAGACCCTGCAGCTTGAACAAGCCAAGTAACACTCGCAAGAGAACACCAACAGCCAAGGGCAGAAGACTGCGCAAGAAGAAGTCTTCTGCCCTTGTGCGCCGTGTGCCCCTCTGGGCCATCGTCGCCGGGATCCTCGGCGCCATTGCCGTCTACATTTTCGTCCTCATCACCTTCTTCGTGGACCCCTTCTCCTTCCGCTGGAGCGCCATCTACGGCGAGGGTGTCAACCCCGACGGCTTTGAGGTGCGAGGCGTGGACGTCAGCCGCTATCAGGAGCACATCGACTGGGCCAAGCTGCGCAATGCCAACATCAACGGGCAGCCCGTACGCTTCGCCTTCATCAAGGCCACAGAGGGCACAGACCTCATTGACCCCTATTTCAACGAAAACTTCTACCAGGCACGCCAGAACGACATTCTGCGCGGCGCCTACCACTTTTTCAGTCCCCGGACAGACGCCCGCCAGCAAGCCCGCTTCTTCCTCCGCCAGGTGCACCTCGAGGCCGGCGACCTGCCACCCGTGCTAGACGTCGAGACGCGCGGCAACCTCTCCAAGAAAGAGCTCCAGACCGCCGTCAAGAAATGGCTCGACGTCGTCGAGCAGCACTACGGAGTCAAACCCATCATCTACACAGGACACTCCTTCAAGACGGAGAACCTCAACGACTCCGTCTTCAACGACTACCCCTACTGGATTGCACACTACTATGTCGACAAACTCAAATACCGCGGCCAGTGGACTTTCTGGCAGTACACGGACGTAGGCCACGTCAGCGGTATCGGCTCCCGCCAGGAGGACGTCGTCGACTGCAACATCTTCAACGGAACCCTTCAAGAGCTGCTCGACCTCACCATCCGCGAGGAACAGCTCGACAACATAGAACAATGAAATCACCCATCCATCAGAACAATCATGTCTCCAGCTTCTCCCGCTTGCTTGCCGCACTCGGGCTCCTGCTCGCCACCGCCAGCCCGGCCCTGGGACAGACGCAGCTGAAATACTCCGACTTCGACCAGTGGATCACCCGCGACATCAAGGAGAGCGCCATCATCGGAGGTAACACACGCACCCTCTACGAAATAGGCCCCACCGGCACCTGGGACGGCAAGAAGCCCTACGTCAACCAGGGCGGCTCACCCTGGGCCAGCAGCAACATCATGGCCAAGGTTGTAGGCGTCGTCAAGACCAACGTCTCTGTCCACCCCGAACCCCGCGGCAACGGACGCTGCGCCAAGCTCGTCAGCCACATCGTCGGAGTCAAGGTCTTGGGACTCGTCAACATCCAAGTGCTCGCAGCAGGTTCTATCTACTTAGGAAAGATGATAGAACCCATCACCTCCAGCTCCAATCCATACGGCAAACTCGACTTCGGCATCCCGTTCACCGACAAGCCCAAGGCAATCCAGTTCGACTACAAGGTCAAGCTCTCCGACGAGCCCGACCGCATCCGCCGCACGGGCTTCAGCCGCGTGAAGACGATTCCTGGGAAGGACACCCCGGGAATGGTGCTCCTGCTGCAGCGACGCTGGGAGGACGCCAACGGTAACATCTTCGCCAGCCGCATCGGCACCATCATACATCACTTCAACAAGAACTCGGACTGGGTCAACGGTGCCAAGTTCCAGATCCACTACGGCGACATCACCCGCGAGCCCTTCTACCAGCCCTACATGAACCTCGTCCAGGACGGCGAGAGCCAGAAGTTTGCCAAGAACAGCCGCGGCAAGATCGTGCCCATCAAGGAAGTGTCCTGGGGCAGCCCGGACGAAACACCCACCCACCTCTGCCTCCAGTTCGTCAGCAGCTTCGGCCCCCCCTATCACCCTTACCCCCCTATCACCCTTACCCCCCTATCACCCTTCCTCCCCTATCACCCTTACCCCCCCCATCACCCTTACCTCCCTATCCCCCCCTTTAAATCCCCCTTTCCCCTCCCCTTCCGTAAGTGTGCCCTCGGGTTTTCCCCGAGGGATTCCTCCTCCCCCTTCCACCTTCCCCCTCCCGCACCATGCACACCCCCTATTACCTCCTCGAAGAATCCCTGCTGCGCCGCAACCTCGCCCTCATCCGCGATGTCGCAGACCGCTCCGGCGCCGAAATCATCCTCGCCTTCAAGGCCTTTGCCCTCTGGAAGACATTCCCTATCTTCCGCGAATACATCCGCCACACCACCGCCTCCAGCCCCGACGAGGCACGCCTGGCCTTCGAGGAATTCGGCTCCCACGCCCACACCTATAGCCCCGCCTACACCGAGCACGACTTCTCCACCATCCTCCGCTGCTCCTCCCATATCATCTTCAACTCCCTCTCCCAATACCGCCGCTTCGCCCCCCTCGTCCACCAATGGGTCCCCTCCTCCTCCTCCTCTTCCCCCCTGCCTTCCTCCTCCTCTTCCCCCCTGCCTTCCTCATCCTCTTCCCCCCTGCCCCCGGCCCCCTCATCTTCCTCTTCCCCCTCCCCGGTAACTTCGGTTGGGTGTCACGCGTATTCGCGCGAGCATCATCCCTCCCCCTCCCTCGGCCTCCGCGTGAATCCCGAGTACAGCGAGATAGAGACCGAGCTCTACAATCCCTGCGCCCCCGGCTCCCGCTTCGGAGTCCTCGCCGAGGACCTGCCCGCGCCCGCTGACCTCCCCTCCGATATCCAGGGATTCCACATCCACTGCCATTGCGAGAGCTCCGCCGAAGCCTTCGCGCGCACGCTCGTACATATTATAAATAAGTTCTCCCCCTGGTTCCCGCGCCTCCGCTGGATCAACTTCGGCGGCGGCCACCTCATGACGCGCCAGGACTACAACGTTGAACTCCTCGTCCAGACCCTGCGCGACTTCCACTCCCGCTGGCCCCACCTGCAGATGATCCTCGAACCCGGCTCAGCCTTCGCCTGGCAGACCGGACCCCTCGTGGCCAGTGTCGTGGACATCGTTGAGAACCACGGCATCCGCACCGCCATTCTTGACGTCAGCTTCACCTGCCACATGCCCGACTGCCTCGAGATGCCCTACCATCCGAGCGTTAAGGTAAAGTACGCCAGGCCCTGGTCCCTCTCTAACTGCGGGGGAGGAAAGCCCCTCTCTCGCTCGACCTTTGGTCGCTTCGATACTTCGAAGAACTCCCCCCGTCGGGGGGAGGACTCCGTATCCGCGGAGCAGCAGGGTGCCACTTTTGACTCAGAACCACTTCCCGCAGAACTAATAACAAGCGGAAACGCAGCCCTCCCCCCAACGGGGGGAGATGGAGAGGGGCCTGGAGAGAGCTCTGGCGAAGGCTCTGGAGAGGGGCCTCTCTACCGCCTCGGAGGCAACTCCTGCCTCTCCGGCGACTTCATGGGCACCTGGCGTTTCCCGCGTCCGCTGTCCGTGGGCGATGAGATTATCTTCGAGGACATGATCCACTACACCACCGTCAAGACCACCACCTTCAACGGCGTACACCACCCATCCATCGTCCTGCAGCACCTCGACGGCACACGCGAAATACTGCGCGAATACACCTACGAAGACTACAAAAACCGCATGGACTGACCCTTTTTGATAGAAAAAATGCATTTTTATCGAAAAAAAAAGCCCAAAAGCTTTGTCAGTTCAATAAAAAGATGTACCTTTGCACCCGCAATCAGGAAAGGTTGCACGAGTTCATTGATATTCTGAACAACGTTTCATGCGGCAATAGCTCAGTTGGTAGAGCACGACCTTGCCAAGGTCGGGGTCGCGAGTTCGAGTCTCGTTTGCCGCTCCAATGAAACAACAGAGAGAGTGAAAGACCACAGCGGTCTCTACTGCAATGCCCAGGTGGCGGAATGGTAGACGCGCTCGTTTCAGGTGCGAGTGTTGAGAGACGTGCAGGTTCGAGTCCTGTTCTGGGCACTGAGAAGCTGAGTCTTTCGACCTCACAAAATGGAGAGGTGGCGGAATTGGTAGACGCGCTACTTTGAGGGGGTAGTGTCGATTATGACGTGGGAGTTCGAGTCTCCTCCTCTTCACTAACAATGTTCAGAATACAATGAATTAAAGATATAGCCGCCCAATCAGGCGGCTATTCTTTTTTATTACCCTAAACTCAAAACTCAAAACTACTCTAAACTCCCGAACTACCCTATCCTGCTGATTCGCTGCAACTTCGCCTCGTCCATAATCTTGATCTTGCGTCCGTCGATGGCCACGATGCGCTCGGTGGCGAAGGTCGACAGCGTGCGGATGGCATTCGAGGTCGTCATGTTCGAGAGGCTGGCCAAATCCTCGCGGCTCAGGTAGATACTCAGCGTGCTGCCGTCCTCCTCCAGTCCGTAGTTCTCCTTCAGGAACAGCAGCGACTCCGCCAGTCGGCCCCGGATATGCTTCTGCGTCAGGCTCACCGTACGCTCGTCCGCCTGCCCCAGGTTGGCCGACAGCCGCTGGATGAAGAACCAGCCCAGGCGGGCATTCTCCTGCAGCAGCGCCACCACCGCCTTCAGCGGGCAGCGCACGATCGTCGCAGCCTCGAAGGCGGCAGCGCTCGTCACGTAGTTCTCGTTGGCGAAGGCTGCGCGGTAGCCGAAGTACTCCACCGGCTTGACCATCCGCACGATCTGCGCCCGGCCGCCTACGCCCTCCTTGAAAATCTTCACCTTTCCGGAAATCAGGCAGAACAGATAATGCGGCACCTCGCCTTCCGAATAGATGTATTCATTCTTCCGGTAGACCTGGATATTCGACTGATGAATCAGCATTTCCTTCTGCTGTTCCGTCAACAGGGACATAATTGGTGCGAGTTTTGGGAGCACATCGCTGATGGTTAGCGCTTTTCTTGCCATTTCAAGGGGTAATTATTATGTTTTACGGCACAAAAATACACAAATGTTTTTATTTTGGCAAACTCCGAGACCATTTTTCTTCCAAAATATTTTTACGAATGGCAATTAATTGCTATATTTGGGGACGCTTTAAGCAAAAAACGCCCTTTTTGGCACTAAAAACATACCTAATATAAACTACTTATGAGCTATTTACAGTTTGACAAGACCCTGATGACCAACCTGGAGGAAGCTCTGAAGAAAGAGGTGCTGCGCTCGAACCGTTCCGGCGCTTACTCGTGTTCGACAATCCTCGATTGCAACACGCGCAAGTACCACGGTCTGCTCGTGGTGCCCGTGCCCGAGCTGGACGATGAGAACCACGTTCTCCTCTCCTCCCTCGACTGCACCGTCATTCAGCACGGCGCAGAATTCAACCTCGGCCTCCACAAGTATCAGGGCGACAACTACAGTCCCCGCGGCCACAAGTACATCCGCGAGTACGACTGCCAGCAAGTGCCCACCACCATCTACCGAGTCGGCGGCGTCATCCTGAAGCGAGAGCTGATGTTCCAGCACTTTGAGGACCGAGTCCTCGTGCGCTACACACTGCTCGACGCACATTCCAAGACGACGCTGCGCCTACAGCCCTGGCTCGCCTTCCGCAGCGTGCGCGAGTTCACCCACGAAAACCCACGCGCCAACCGCGACTACCAGGAAGTGAAGAACGGCATCAAGACCTGCATGTATCCCGGCTATCCCGAGCTCTTCATGCAGCTCAACAAGAAATCCGAGTGGGTGTTCCGTCCCGACTGGTACCGCGGTGTGGACTATCCCAAGGAGACCGAGCGCGGCTACGCCTCCAACGAGGACCTCTACGTGCCCGGCTACTTCGAGTTCGACATCAAGAAGGGCGAGAGCGTGGTCTTCGCGGCAGGCACCAAGGAGTGCAACCCCGCCAAGCTCAAGGAACTCGCTGACTACGAAGTCAACATCCGCACTCCGCGCGACAACTTCTACCACTGCC
Source organism: uncultured Bacteroidales bacterium (assembly GCA_902771725.1). Classification (GTDB taxonomy): domain Bacteria; phylum Bacteroidota; class Bacteroidia; order Bacteroidales; family Bacteroidaceae; genus Physcousia. The sequence goes on along the minus strand of CACXXT010000031.1, from coordinate 64,854 downwards.
TCGTCAACAGCGCCCACCAGTTCCTCAACTACCGCGAGGGCGAGACTTACATCCTAGCAGGCTACCCCTGGTTCAAGTGCCGCGCACGCGACATGTTCATCTCCCTGCCCGGCCTGACGCTGACCAACAACGAACTGGCTCATTTCGAGCAAGTCATGGCCACCGCAGAGAAAGGTATCCGAGAGTTCATCGAGGGCAAGCCCCTCAGTGTGCGAATCTACGAGATGGAGCACCCCGATGTACTCCTCTGGGCCGTCTGGTGCATACAGCAGTACTCCAAGTTCGTAGGCATGGAGAAAGGAATCCAGAAGTACGGACAGCTGCTGCGCGACATCATGAACTGGCTCATCGCCGGCAAGCACCCCAACCTCTACGTCCACGACAATGGACTCGTCTACTCCAACGGACGCGACAAGGCCATCACCTGGATGAACAGCAGCCAGAACGGACGTCCCATCGTGCCACGCTCAGGCTACATCGTGGAGTTCAACGCACTCTGGTACAACGCACTGATGTTCAGTGCTAACGTATGCCGCACCATGAACGACGCCGCCGAGGCCGAACCCCTGGAGCAGCTCGCCGAGAAGACCAAGAAGAGCTTCATCGACACCTTCCTCAACGACTTCGGTTACCTCCTCGACTACGTCGACGGCACCATGATCGACTGGAGCGTGCGACCCAACATGATCTTCGCCTGCGCCTTCGACTTCTCGCCCCTCGACGCCAAGCAGAAGAAAGGCGTCCTCGACATGTGCACCAAGGAACTGCTCACACCCAAGGGACTGCGCACACTCTCGCCCAAGAGCGGAGGCTACAACCCAATGTACGTAGGTCCCCAGGTGCAGCGCGACTACGCCTACCACATGGGCACCGCCTGGCCATGGCTCGCAGGCTTCTACCTCGAAGCATGCCTCAAGGTCTTCGGCTACTCACGCGTCAGTTTCGTCGAGCGGCAGCTCGTGGGCTACGAGGAAGAGCTCTTCTACCACTGCATCGGCACACTGCCCGAGGTCTTCGACGGCAACCCGCCCTTCCACGGACGCGGTGCCATGTCCTTCGCCATGAACGTCGCAGAGATCATGCGTGTGGTCAAGCTGCTCGATAAATACAATTTGGAATAACTCTCATTTATTAATTTAAGGATTTTACGTTTAACGATTCCGCCTGCCGCCCCGGCGACGACGCAAGTCATTAAATCGGAAATCTGCAAATCATAAAACAGCTTTATGAAAGTATTAATGTTCGGATGGGAGTATCCTCCACACGTCTTCGGTGGACTCGCCACCGCTAACTACGGAATATCCCAAGGCCTGAAGGCACAGGGCGACATCGAGACCCTGCTCTGCCTGCCGCGTCCCTTCGGCGACGAAGACCGCTCGGCCGCCAAGATCATCGGCATGAACTGCGTGCCCATCGCCTGGCGCGACGTCAACTACGACTACGTCCAGCAGCGCATCGGCAACATCATGTCGCCCGACGACTACTACCGCTTCCGCGACCACCTCTACGCCGACTTCAACTACATGCACGTCAACGACCTCGGCTGCATGGAGTTCGCCGGAGGCTATCCCAAGAACCTCACCGAGGAAATCAACAACTACTCCATCATCGCTGGCGTCGTAGCCCGCACCGAGCAGTTCGACATTATCCACGCCCACGACTGGCTCACCTACCCCGCCGGCATCCACGCCAAACAGGTCTCCGGACGCCCGCTCGTCATCCACGTACACGCCACCGACTTCGACCGCTCCCGCGGCAACGTCAACCCCACCGTCTACGGCATCGAGCGCAACGGTATGGACAACGCAGACTGCATCATGTGCGTCTCCGAGCTCACCCGTCAGACCGTCATCAACCACTACGGTCAGGACCCCGCCAAGTGCTTCGCCATGCACAACGCCGTCTATCCCCTCGCCCCCGAGCTGCAGGAGATCGTGGACCAGCGACTGCCCTACAAGGACCGCAAGGAGAAAGTCATTACCTTCCTCGGACGCATCACCATGCAGAAGGGTCCCGAGTACTTCATCGAAGCCGCCAAGCGAGTCCTCGAACGCACACAGAACGTACGCTTCTGCTTCGCCGGCTCCGGCGACATGATGAACGCCATGATCGACATGGCCGCCGCCTACGGCATCGCAGACCGCTGCCACTTCCCCGGCTTCATGAAAGGCAAGCAGGTCTTCGAGATCTTCCGCGACAGCGACGTCTACGTTATGCCATCTGTCTCCGAGCCCTTCGGCATATCGCCCCTCGAGGCCATGCAGAGCGGTGTGCCCAGCATCATCTCCAAGCAGAGCGGCTGCGCCGAGATTCTCGACAAGTGCATCAAGACAGACTACTGGGACATCGATGCCATGGCAGACGCCATGTACTCCCTCTGCACCAACGACTCCCTCCACGAATACCTCCAGGTCGAAGGTAAGAAGGAAGTCGACGGCATCACCTGGGAGAAAGTCGGAGAGCGCATACGACGACTCTATGACCAGTGCCTGGCGCGCTACTAAAAAAGGCCCCTCCCCTGCCCCTCCATTATTAGGGAGGGGAGGCCACACGAAGCCCCTCCCCCTACCCCTCCCCTGTTAGGGAGGGGAGGCCTGCGGGATTAAATTAATAATTTTAAAAGTTTCAACAATAAAACAATGCCCCACACAGTCTCCTGACCACACGAAGCGCCAGCCACTCCCCTCCCTAACAGGGGAGGGGTCGGGAGAGGGGCCTCCTATCTATTATGAAAACAATCTGCTTATACTTCGAGATCCACCAAAACGTACACCTGAAGCGCTACCGCTTCTTTGAGATCGGCAAGGATCACTACTATTTCGATGACTACGAGAACGAGCGCGGCATCACCGAGACCGCCGAGCGCTCTTACATCCCCGCCATCAAGACCTTCATCGAGATGGCCAAACTCTACGGCAAAGCCTTCAAGGTAGCATTCTCCATCAGCGGCTGCGCCATCGAGCTCCTCGAGCAATACGCCCCCGAGGTCATCGAACTCCTGCAGGAACTCAACGACACCGGCTGCGCCGAGTTCCTCGCTGAACCCTACAGCCACGGCCTCAGCTCCCTGGCCAACGAAGACGTCTTCCGCGACGAGGTAGCCCGCCAGGCCAAGAAGATGAAAGAACTCTTCGGCAAGAAACCCACCGTGCTGCGCAACAGCTCACTCATCTACAGCGACGACATCGGTGGACTCGTGGCCTCTATGGGCTACAAAGGCATGATCGCCGAGGGCGCCAAACACATCCTCGGCTGGAAGTCACCACACTTCCTCTACCACTGCGCACAGAACCCCAACCTCAAGCTCCTGCTGCGCGACTACAAGCTCTCCGATGACATCTCCCTGCGCTTCAACGACTCCTCCTGGAGCGAGTACCCCCTCTTCGCCGACACCTACATGGACTGGATAGCCCAGCTGCCCGAGGAGGAGAAAGTCATCAACATATTCATGGAACTCTGCGCACTAGGCATCTACCAGCCCCTGAGCTCCAACATACTCGAGTTCATCAAGGCACTGCCCGCCGTGGCCAAGGACCGCGGCATCACCTTCGCCACCCCCTCCGAGATCATCGCCAAGAGCAAGTCCGTGGCACCCATCGAAGTGCCCTACCCCATGAGCTGGAACGACGAGGAGCGCGACACCAGCTGCTGGCTCGGAAACGTCATGCAGCGCGAGGCCTTCCATAAACTCTACAGCGTTGCCGAGCGCGTGCTCATCTGCAAGGACCGCCGCATCACACAGGACTGGGACCGCATACAGGCCTCCAACAACTTCCGCTTCATGACCACCAAAAATATGGGCGTAGGCTTCTACCGCGGCATCTACGACAGCCCCTACGACGCCTTCACCAACTACATGAACATACTCGGTGACTTCATCAACCGCGTCAACTCCCTCTATCCCCTCGACATCGAGAACGACGAGCTCAACGCCCTCCTGACCACCATTCGCAACCAGGCCGACGAGATCACCGTCAAGGATGCCGAAATCGCACGACTCCAGGCACGACTCTCCAAGTTCGAGCCCGCAGAAAAGGAAGAGGAGAAGAAGGCACCCGCCAAGAAGGCCGCACCTAAGAAGGCAGCTGCTCCCAAGAAGGAAGCACCCGCCAAGAAAGCCGCTGCTCCCAAGAAGGAAGCCGCTGCCAAGAAGGCACCCGCCAAGAAAGCCGCCGCTCCCAAGAAGAAGTAACTCCCACTCCCCATCCGGGAAATAGTAACCTTCCTTAAATCAAGCATGAATTTCTTCAACAAGAAGATTCTAACCTTGATTTAAGGAAGGTTCTATTGTATCTACCACCAATACAGATTCGTGTCTCGAATTCGTGTAAAAAAACCATGACTCTATATCTTTTAACATGAATTCAAGACACGAATGAGTCCATGAATTTAAGACATAAATTAAACCCACGAATTCAAGAAACGAATTAAACCTTCTAGTTTCGTAAAAATGATCAACCTGCAGGGCAGCACCCCTTTGGACAGAGCGCAGGCCGTTCAATACTGCTTACTCATACAACCGAAACTTGAATCCGATTATATTAAAAATGCATGATGAATTCCGAATAGGATTCATTCTCATAATTTCATTGTACTCTTCATCACTAATTGGTGATAAGTTGGTTCTGTCCCATTATTTGGAATCGTTATTTCCAAATGGATTATAATCTTCCTTCTGCACTCTATTTACTGACTCTTTCGCAATCTGCGAAGGTCAGATTCAGTCTGTTTATGCTATTCTTCATCATTTTATCCCGTATATTAAATATAAATAGAAAAAAGTTTGTTTTATTCAAGAATTTCCTGTAATTTTGCAGCAGAAATGATACTCTTAAATAGTGTCTACCGTCAACAGGAATATAGTTTCAAAAATTTAAAAAATATTTAACAACCATGCCAACTTACGTTCACCTTCACCGCCAAGCCCTCAGCTCCTGGGTCTTCGAAGACGCCAGGCGATGGCACCTGTTCTGCTACCTCCTCATGAAAGCCGACGAACAAGGGCGAGCGGAGGTGAGCATAAATGAATATGCTAACCGCTTCGGAATACCACATACCACTTGCTTGCGACTGCTGGCTGAAATGGAGGAGCGTGGTATGATTGGACTAAAAGCGGACAAAAAACGGACAAGGATAACTATCTGTAAATATGTGTATTACAATACAACACCCACCGAAACTCGGACAATAAACGGACAACCCAGAGAAGAGAAAGAAGGAGAAAGAGAAAGTAATGTTTCCCCCACACCCCTTTCTTATAAAGAGAAAGATAAAGAAAGAGAAGAGTTTTCCGCAACTACGTTGCGTTGCGCAAACGGCGAAAACCACAAATCTCTCTTAGTAGACGAAGCGGAACCTCAGAGGACTGCGGCTACCGTAGAGGAGGGCTCCCCCGTAGCCCCCTCTTTCCAGCAGTTCTGGGATGCCTACGCCTACAAGCGCGACCGTCACAGCGCCGAGCGCGCCTGGCAGCGGCTGAGCGCTGCCGACCGACTTGCCGCCTACAACGGCATAGCAGCATACCGAGCCGATTGCACTGCCTGCCAACGACAGATGATGTACGCAGTGCGATACCTCAGCCACAGGCGATGGGAGGACGACTTCACCACCGCACAGCAGCCCAACAACCCAAACTTCACTTATGCAACCTATCGAAGACTTAGTCGCGAAGAGCTACGTGAGCTTGACCGCCGGCGACGAATGGAAGAATACGCTTCCGTTGCAGCGTATTTCCGAAATAAAGGCAATCACCAGTAAGTACGACTCCCGCCGGCAGCTGCTGCAGCTGTTCAGCATAGAGCAGCAGGCCAGACACACCGCACCGCAGCATCTCCGCCGCTGCTTCATGGGCACTGCACCCACAGGCTAAGCTGGTTTATCACAAGACTCCTGCACGTCACTATTTTCAATAGAAAGAAATTAATGACTAATTATGGAAATTCGTGTTAAAAGAGAAATATTCATGTAATTTTGCATATTTCTTGCATATATTCTCATAATCATTTGGTGAATTCAAATATTTGTTGTACTTTTGCACCGTCAAACGAGAGGAAAAGGACAGTGGACGATGGACGACGGAGATGAGGCTGGTCGCGAGAGCCAAGTTGACATCTGACATCCGAAAACCGACAATCCGAACCGAATGACCAAGAGCTCTTTGAAATAACACTCAATCAACAAACAAACGACCAACAAACAACAGCGATTACACTTTTCTGCTGAAAAAAAATAGTTGGATTCTACTGAAAATGGTATCTTTGAGCCAGAAACAAGAGAATCATGATAAACGCAGATGAAGTTTTTTATTTTAAACGCAGAGACCATTAGGCTGGAAAGTAATGGTATGTTAAACCTAATAATGAAGTAGATTGACCTGCAATACGCAGACCTCCAGGCCTCAGCGTTTTATAAAAAAACAAGTAGACTGGAATGAAAGAAAAAGCCTGCTGCGAGGAGGCAGCAGGCTGTGGGGACACTGACGGATGTGAGTTCAGACGAGGTGGTTGTCCGCGGTGGGGAAGATGATGCGGGGCTGGAAGGTCTTGGCTTCCTCCAGTTCCATGTGGGCATAGGCCATGATGATCACGACATCGCCCACCTGTACCTTGCGTGCGGCAGCACCGTTGAGGCAGATGCAGCCGCTCGCGCGCGTTCCTTTAATAATATAAGTGTCGAAACGCTCGCCATTCATGTTGTTCACGATGTAGACGCGCTCTCCGGCGATGAGCCCGGCAGCGTCCATCAGATCCTCGTCGATGGTGATGCTGCCCATGTAGTGGAGGTTAGCCTCGGTGACGGTGGCACAATGAATCTTGGATTTCAGAACTTCTATCATCATGGTTGTTGCATATTGAAGCCGTTGGATAACTGCGATTACTTGTAGCGTATGTGGTCAATGAGGCGGATGGGTTTCTGTCCGCAGTAGACAGTGATGCATCCTACGATGCTGTCGGAGTCGTCCCAGGAGTGTACGTCCTCGAGAGTGTTTCCGTCTACGATGCTGTAGTACTCCACCTCGAGTTCGCTGACCTCATTGATGCGCCGTATGGCTCGTTCCCGCACCTCCTCGAGTTCATGGTCCACGGCGTAGTCCTTGCTTTCCTCAAGGATGCTGTAGATGCGCGCTGCTGCGCGTCGCTCTTCGGGAGTGAGCAGTGTGTTGCGGCTGGACATGGCCAGTCCGCTGCGCTCGCGCACCACGGGGCATGGCACGATCTGCAGCTTGAAGCCGAGGTCGTCTACCATCCTACGGATGACGGCAATCTGCTGGAAGTCCTTCTCGCCGAAGTAAGCGCGGTCGGGCTCCACGTAGGAGAAGAGTTTGGACACTACCTGGCAGACGCCGTTGAAATGTCCGGGGCGGTGGGCTCCCTCCATGACGGTGTCTGTGGGAGGATAGGAGAACTGGCGTGTGTCCGGTTCGGGATATATCTCCTCCACAGACGGGGCAAAGGCGATGGTGGCACGGCACTGCTCCAGCAGGGCGCAGTCAGCCTCGAGGGTACGAGGGTAGCGTTCAAGGTCGCCCTTGTCGTTGAACTGTGTGGGGTTGAGAAATATACTGACGACGGTGACGTCGTTTTCCTTCACGCTGCGTCGGACCAGCGATGCGTGGCCTTCGTGGAGTGCACCCATCGTGGGAACGAGGCCCACGGTCTTGCCCTCTGCACGGGCGGCTGCCAGTTCGTCACGAAGTGCCTGAATGGTGTTTATTACTTTCATTTTACGTTTTTGGTATCTATTTATCGGTGTTTTGTCTGAAAAGCAGCGCAAAATAACACATAATTTGTCAAACAAAGAAGAGAAAATGCAAATAAATCGCAAAAAAAGGTACTTTTAATGACTTTCTTCACTTCTTTATTGCTTTTTTACCAGTTTTTTTATATATCTTTGCATTGAAAATACAACATCGCATCGCTCATGAAGACGAAGAAAGTCCTTTTTATCACACAAGAAATTTTCCCCTACATCGACGAAGCAGAACTCTCACTGCTCGGTCGCAGGGTTCCGCAGTTCGTTCAGGAAAAGGGACGCGAGATACGCACCTTCATGCCCAAATGGGGAGCCATCAACGAACGCCGCAGCCAGTTGCATGAAGTAATCCGACTTTCGGGCATGAACCTGATCATCGACGGCACGGACCATCTGCTGATCCTGAAGGTGGCCTCCATCCCCTCGGCACGCATGCAGGTGTACTTCATCGACAACGACGACTACTTCATGAAGCGCCTGGAGGCTTGCGACGAGGAGGGTGTGGAATACCCGGACAACGGCGAACGTGCCATCTTCTACGCGCGCGGCGTGCTGGAGACGGTGAAGAAGCTGCGCTGGGTGCCGGACATCATCCACTGCCAGGGATGGATTTCCACCATCGCCCCGCTGTTCATCAAGACATGCTACCGCGAGGAACCCTCGTTCCGCGACAGCCGCATCATCTTCACCCCCGGCGGCGAGGAACTGAAGCTGCTGACCACAGACCAGTTCCAGGCGAACATCATCTTCAAGAATATGAGCGGCGACGAGTTGAAACCCTATCCGAAGAACCTCTCCATGATGGATCTCTACCACCTGGCACTGGACTATTCGGACGGAGTGATGTTCACCCCCGGCACCTACAACGAAGAGCTGCACCGCTACGCCGAAGAGCACGGACTGCCCGTATTCGGACCCGTGGACATCACCGACCGCAGCAATGGCACCGACGTGGTCAATTTCTTTGACTCGGTGTGGAGCGAGGGTAAGGTCGAGGAGCCGGCGAAGGATTTTTAAAATTATAAGATTATAAAATTATAAGATTATAAAAATTAAAGAATTAAGATATTAAGATAATAAGAAAATTAGAAAATAAGAAAATAAAGATTTAATTCGAGATAACGATTAAAGAACGAATAAGAAGATGAACTACAGAACAGCCTTTATGGCTTGCACGATACTCGCAGCCGTGTGCACTGGTTGCGATGAAGATTCGGGGTCCGTGGGAATCACCGACTGGGCGGACATCATCACGTCGTCGGAAAGTGCCTACGACCTCCACTCACGCTCCGTCCTCCTCGATTCCGTGGTCGCCAACAGCACCAAGAGCTACCTGGGAGAAGTCTATGACCCCGAGACGAATACCAGCGTACGCGCTGAATTCCTCTCGCAGTTCTACACCATCGAGAACTACTCGCTGCCCGCCTACGAGCGCATCATCAAGAATGCCAACGGCGAGCTGGAGGCGGACTCCGTGGACGTACGTATCTACTACTCCAACTACTACGGCTCTGCCACAAACCCGATGAAGATCCAGGTCTACGAACTCGACCCGAACCACATCCTGCGGGAAGACCAGACCTACTACTCCGACATCAATATCGACGACTACCTCCCCGAGGGCGCCACACCGCTGTGCTCGAAGACTTTCACGTCGGCGGACTACACGTTGCCGGACGCCGAGCGCACCAGCTCCAATCATTATGATAACGTACGTGTGCGCCTGCCCCAGAGCTTCGGCACCCGCATCCTGCGTGCCGCCCACGAGCACCCCGAGTGGTTCATGAACTCCTGGCAGTTCATTCATCACGTCTGCCCGGGTCTCTACTTCAAGCTCCATAGCGGCAGAGGAACGATGTTGGAACTGGACGTGGCAGCGATGAATGTTTATTTCCGCTACCGCGATGCGGAGAAGGACACAATCTACGAGGCCGTCTCGCGCTTCTCTGCCACACCCGAGGTGATCCAGAGCACACGCATCCAGAACGACGGCCTGGAAGCTCTGCTAGATCCCACCCTGCCCTACACGTATCTGAAATCCCCCGCCGGTATCGCCACGGAGGTGACGCTGCCCGTGGACGAAATCTTCCTCAACCACGAGGGCGACTCCATCAACCGCGCACGCCTGATCCTGACGCGCCTGAACAGCTCCTCGCAGGACGAGAACGTGCTGCCGATGCCGCAGTCGCTGCTGATGGTGCGCAAGCAGGCCCTGAATGCCTTCTTCCGTAACCGCCAGGTGGCGGACGGCCTGACGAGCTACACCACTTACTTCGACGCGAACTACAACAACTACACTTTCACCAACCTCTCGGTGCTGATTTCGACGTTGCATCAGGAGAAGCTGAACGGCATGAAGCGCTACGGGCTGACCTCGCAGCAGTGGAACGACGCTCATCCGGACTGGAACAAGGTGGTGCTCACACCGGTGGTTATCACCACCAACACGTCCAATCAGGGCACCACCTCGCAGACGAGTGTGACGCACAACTTCTCGCTCACCAGTGCACGACTGGTGGGTGGTTCCAAGCCGCTGAGTATTCAGGTGATATACAGCAGTTACAAGAGGTAGCCGTCAGCCGGCAAGGAAGCGCCCCGACGGGGTCTAGTCTCCGTCTGCCCTTTCAGGGCGCTGCCTTGCTGGCTGCCCTTTCGTGGCCACTTCTAATGACCAACTAGGATTTATGAATTCGACGGTTCGATGATCACTCCGTCCACTTTCTTCAGGCGCTGACGCAGTCGGGGCATGAGGGAAGCACGGATGGAGAGGGTCATCTGGCAGTCGTTGTCGAACGACTGCGAGACGATAGCGGGGTCCTCCTCCTTGACAACCCGCATGACCTGGTTCATCAGTGTGTACTCGAAGGAGATGGTGAGCTGGAGGTCCACGGTCTTCTCGATGATAGTGGCGGCGGCGATGGCCTCGGCGGCAGCCGCCTTGTAGGCCTGAATGAGTCCGCTGGTGCCCAGCTTGACGCCTCCGAAATAGCGGACAACGATGATGAGGATGTCCGTCAGTTCATTGGAGTTGATTTGCCCGAGAATAGGTTTGCCTGCCGTGCCGCTGGGCTCGCCATTGTCGTTGGCACGAAAGACAAGTCGTTCGTGGCCAAGCATATACGAATAGCAGACATGGCGCGCATCGTAGTATTTCTTCTGATACTCCTCCAGCAGCGCCTTGATTTCCTCAACAGTAGAAACCGGAAAAGCGAAGGCCAGGAACTTGCTTCGCTTTTCCGTATATTGCCCCGAGGAAGGGGATGCGATGGTCAGGTAGGAATCAGACCCTCTCCCCTGCCCCTCCCTTGTAGGGAGGGGAGCAGATTCTATAGAGGAAGAAGGCTGACTCAAAACAAATAATGCTGATTTGTGTATTCTCTTGATCGGTAATCACCCTCCCCCTACAAGGGGGAGTGAGGAGGGGGGCTAAAGCTTGTGGACTACCAACCCAGACCTCAGTTTGGGCTCGAACCAGGTGGCTTTGGGAGGCATGATCTTGCCGCTGTCGGCGATGTCCATGATCTGCTGCATGCTGACGGGGAAGAGAGCGAGTGCAGCACGCATCTCACCGCTGTCCACACGGCGCTTGAGTTCTCCGAGTCCACGCAGCCCGCCTACGAAGTCAATGCGTTTGCTGCTGCGCAGGTCGCCCAGCTGCAGGATGTCCTCAAGGATGAGGCGGGAGGAGATGTCCACGTCGAGTACGCCGATGGGGTCGTTCTCGTCGTAGGTGCCAGGCTTGGCGTTCAGTGCAAACCAGTGGCCGTCGAGGTAGAGTGAGAACTCATGCAGGCGGGTGGGTTTGTATATCTCTGTGCCCTTGTCCTCCACGGTGAAGTTCTTGCGGATGGCATCGAGGAACTGCTCGGAGGTGAGTCCGTTGAGGTCCTTGAGGACGCGGTTGTAGTCGAGGATGGTGAGCTGCGAAGCCTGGAAGGCCACAGCCATGAAGTAGTTGTACTCCTCGTCGCCGCGGTGGTTGGGGTTCTGACGTGCCTTCTCTGCGCCCACGAGGGCGGCAGCGGCGGAGCGGTGGTGTCCGTCGGCGATGTAGAGCGCCGGCATCTTGCGGAACTCCTCGGTGATGGTGGCGATATCAGCGGCATCGCTGACCACCCAGAACTGATGGCGGAAGCCATCGATGGGGGCGATGGGCAAAGAAGACGGGCTCCATATTGGCGTTGTTCACGCGAACGTGCTTCATGCGGCCTTCTTCCTTGTCGCGGCGCGTCAGTTCGTGCTTCTTGATAACGCCGTTCATGTAGTCGTCGACGTAAGCGCCAATCACCAGTCCGAACTGGGTCTTGCCGTTCATCGTCTGAGCGTAGATGTAGTAGTGCTCATCCTTGTCCTGCACGAGCCATCCCTTGTCCTGGAACAGCTGGAACTGTCGTGCTGCTTCCTCGTAGACGCGCGGGTCGTACTCGCTGGTACCCTCGGGGAAGTTGATTTCAGGTTTGATGATGTGGTAGAGCGACTTCTCGTTGTCGCCAGCCTCTGCGCGTGCCTCTTCGCTCTCGAGGACGTCGTAGGGGCGGCTCTCCACTTGTTCTACAAGGTCTTTAGGTGGGCGCAAGCCCTTGAAAGGTTTAATCTTAGCCATTTAGTATATTTAAGGATTTAATGATTTAAGGATTGGATACCTTGAAGATTTAAATCTTTAAATTTCGCTACTTGTTCACCTGGAACTTCGTGATTCCCTGCTCGAGGAAACCGACGATCTGGTGGGCGGCGGCGATACCTGCGTTGACGTTAGCCTCGGCGGTCTGTGCACCCATCTTTTTGGGTGTGGTGAAGTAGCGGCCTTCGAAGCGGGCGAAGTCGGCATCGGCATCGGGCTTGATGTCCGTGACATACTTCAGGTCCTCGCGCTCTGCCAGCAGCTCCAGGAGCTCGGGCTCGTTGATGACCTCCTTGCGTGCGGTGTTCACGAGGATACCGCCCTTGGGAAGCTTGGCGACGAGCGCCTTGTTGATGCTCTGACGCGTCTCGGCAGTGGCGGGGATGTGAAGGCTGACGATGTCGCTCTGCTCGAAGAGCTCGTCCTGCGATGCCACGGCCTTCACGCCGGCAGCCTCGATGATCTCAGCGGGGCAGTAGGCGTCGTAGGCCAATACCTGCATATCGAATCCCTTGGCGATGCGGGCTACGTTGCGCCCTACGTTGCCGAAGGCGAGAATACCCAGGCGCTTGCCCTTCAGCTCGGTACCGCTGGTGCCGTTGAAGAAGTTACGCTTGGCGAAGACGAGGAGTCCAAAGACCAACTCTGCCACGCTATTGGCGTTCTGGCCGGGGGTGTTCATGGCCACCACCTTGTGGGCTGTGGCGGCTTCGAGGTCGATGTTGTCGTAGCCGGCACCGGCACGCACGACGATCTTCAGCTGCTTGGCAGCCTCCAGCACCTCGGCGTCGACCTTGTCGGAACGGATGATGAGTGCATCTACGTCGGCCACAGCCTCCAGGAGCTGAGCCTTCTCAGTATATTTCTCCAGCAGGACGGTCTCGTAGCCGGCGGCGTCGAAGACCTCCTTGATACCCTTCACGGCCACGCCGCTGAAGGGCTTCTCGGTTGCAATTAAAACTTTCATCATGTCGGACCCCCTCCCCGCTCCCCTTGCAGGGGGAGAGTAGAATGACCTTCTACTTGCGGTTATTGGGGATTTAAATTAAAGGGTTGGCTTAAATAAATATAATTCTTGAAGGTGACCACCCTCCACCCCCTAGAAGGGGGAGTGAGGGGCGGGTCTTTAGTGCATTGCCTCGAATTCCTTCATGCAAGCCACGAGTGCATTGACGCCCTCGAGGTCCATGGCGTTGTAGCAGCTGGCGCGGAATCCGCCGACGTCGCGGTGTCCCTTGACGCCGACCATGCCCTTGCTGGTGGCGAATGCCATGAACTCATCCTGCAGCTCCTGGTACTCGGGCTTGAGGACGAAGGTGATGTTCATGCGTGAACGGCTGTCCTCCTGAGCAGTGCCTACGAAGAGCTTGTTGCGGTCGATTTCGCCGTAGACGATTTCTGCGCGCTGGATGGCCATCTTCTCCATGGCAGCCACGCCGCCCTGCTTCTTGATCCACTTGAGGTTCTGCAGAGCGCAGTAGATGGGCACAGTAGGAGGTGTGTTGAACATACTGCCCTTGCTGATGTGAGTCTGGTAGTTGAGCATCGTGGGGATAGCGCGGCTGACCTTGCCGACGAGGTCTTCCTTGATGATGCAGAAGGTCACGCCTGCCATGGACAGGTTCTTCTGTGCACCGCCGTAGATCATGCCATACTTGCTCACGTCGATGGGACGGGAGAAGATATCCGAACTCATATCGGCAATCATGGGCACGGGGCTGTCGAAGTCCGTGAGGATTTCGGTGCCGTAGATGGTGTTGTTCGAGGTGATGTGGAAGTAGTCTGCATCGGTGGGGATGGTGAAGTTCTTGGGAATGTAGGTGAAGTTCTTGTCCTTACTGGAAGCGACCTCCACGACTTCGCCGAAGAGCTTGGCTTCCTTCTCGGCCTTCGTAGCCCAGACACCCGTGTTGAGGTAAGCAGCCTTCTTCTCGAGGAAGTTGTAGGGCACCATACAGAACTGCAGGCTGGCACCTCCTCCGAGGAAGATGACGCTGTAGCCCTCGGGGATGTCCAGCAGCTCCTTGAACAGAGCCACGGCCTCATCTACGACGGGCTGGAAGTTCTTGGCACGATGACTCATTTCCATCAGGGAGAGCCCGCTGCCCTCGAAATCGAGGCATGCAGCAGCAGTGGCCTCCATCACTTCGCGGGGAAGCTTGGAAGGACCTGCGTTGAAATTGTACTTTTTCATAACAGTTGGTGTTTATGAGTTATAAAGTTCGTGAATAGTATTATCTAAGGAGGAGAAGTCCTGCTTTCTGCCGCGAAAATACACCTTTTTCGGCACACAGCCAAATAAAATGTGCTTTTTCTTTCTTTTCCGTCGTGTTTATGGCTAAAGTTTGACTTATCGGGCTTTCTCTATGAGGGTTTTGACACCTTTAATTATCTGTCCGCGCACGCGACGCAGCACCGCGTCGGCCTGCTGGCGCGCCACGGCGGCGAAGGCCCAATGATCTCCGATATCCACCCGCCCCAGTTCCTGGCGCTGCAATCCACCTACCTTGGAGAGGAAGCCGACGATGTCCACCTTGTTGATTTTGTCCTTGCGACCTTTGCCGATGTAGAGGGTAGTCCAGAGGGGCTTAGGAACAGCCGCCCTCCCCTGCCCCTCGCCCGAAGGAAGGGAAGTATCATGCGCCGAAGCCTCTGCCATATAATCCGGCAGGACTTCCTCCGGCCCCACAATGACCCACGCATCTCCTTCCCTGTCCCACCGGGCAGTACGTCCGTTGCGGTGGGTGAAGGCATCGTCGTTCAGCGGCAGGTGGTAGTGAATGATATGACGTACGTCGTCTATATCCAGTCCGCGGGCGGCGAGGTCGGTGCTGACGAGGGTCAGGGCTGAACCTCCGGCAAAGCGGTAGAGGGCCCGCTCACGGTCGCGCTGCTCCAGACCTCCGTGGAAGGCACTGACGCTGAACCCTTCCTGCTGCAGATAAGCGGCCACGCGCTCCACACTCTCGCGGTAGTTCACGAAGACCATGGAGGGTTCGGCACCGATATGGCAGAGCAGGTCACGAAGGGTGTGGAGCTTGTCCTTCTCCGGCGAGCGGACAAGGTGAAGCGTCAGCCGTTCGGAATCTGCCTGAGCTGCAGGGGAACCGGGCTGGGAATCCGTGAAGTCCAGTTTCCGGAAGCCAGCGCCGACGAACGACGGTATCTGGTGGCTATCCGTGGCCGAGAGGAGGAAACGGCGCTGGAGGTTCGGCAGCATGCCTATCACCTCGGACATCTCATCGTGGAATCCGAGTTCCAGACTTTTGTCGAACTCGTCGATGATGAGGGTTCGGACGGCAGTGCCGTCGAAGTTCTCCTTGCGCAGGTGGTCGGCAGCACGACCTGGAGTGGCCACCAGGATCTGCGGTTGCACCTCGCGTATCACGCGGTGTTCGTCCATAGCAGGCCGACCGCCGTAGCAGGCCACTGCCCGCAGGCCGCACTTCATCGCCTTGATGACGTCGACGGTCTGCGAAGCGAGTTCGCGGGAGGGCACGAGGACGAGGGCTGCGGGCCAGGGCGCGTCGGCCGACCGCTGCAGTTCCTCAACGAGGGGTAGCAGGTAGGCCAGGGTCTTGCCGCTGCCGGTAGGCGAGAGGAGTACGAGCTGGCGGTGGCGGCGATAGGCGGCAATGGTCTCCTCCTGCATCGCATTCAGTGCGTCGATTCCGAGATGTTGAAGGACGGGAAACATGAGGGAAATTTAGGATTTAAAGATTTAAGGATTCAAGGACTTGTCAGAATTCAATGACAACGAACGCGTATGGGGGAAGATGGAGGGAGGGGCGGGAGGTGAGGGCAAAGGGCTCGGGCTCTGAGGGCCGTGCCTGCTGATTGTCCCAGGCTCCGGCGAGGACGGTCTTGCGCGCGGTCTTCCCGTCGGTGTCCAGCCCCTGGAAGTCCAGGGTGATGTCCACCTCCTGCGGCAGGAGGCTGACGATTTTCACGTAGGTCTTTCCCGAGACGGTATCGCGGACAGTGCTCACGGCCAGACGCCGATTGGCCTCCGGCCCCAGATCGGACTGAACTGAAGAGGGCAGGTACTGATTACCCTGCGACTGTCCGCACATCTTCTGCACGAAGTAGTCCACAGTGGGATACACCTGGGTGTTGTCGAAATAGATGAGGTCGGGGTTCCACTGGGTGTGACGGTTCTTGGCCAACAAGGGTGCGTAGCTGCTCATGGCCACGATGTCGCCGTTGCGCTCGAGGTTGCAGATATGCATGGCGCAGGTGAGTGCCGTCTCGATAGTGGACTTGCGGCCGGGACCGTGGCTGGCGTACTCACCGAGGTAGACCTTCGAGGCCGAGCGGTCGTACTGGTCGTAGAAGTGCTGGTTGTGGATATACCATCCGGGCGAGACGTAGTAGTGCTCGTCCACCATATCGATATTGTTGTCCTTGGCCAGTCGCCAGCCCTGTTCGTAGTCCGAGCCCTCGAAGAAAGGACCGGTGGTGCCGCAGACGGTGATTTCGGGATAACGCTCTTTCACGGCCTTGATGAGCGGCAGGTAGCGCTCGGTGAAGACCTCGCTGATGAGATCCTCATTGCCGATGCCCAGGTATTTAAGGTTGAAGGGTTTGGGGTGACCTGCGTCGGCACGCATCTTGGCCCACTTGCTAGTCTTCGGGTCGCCGTTGGCCCACTCGATGAGGTCCAGCAGATCCTGCTTGTACTGCTCGAATTCGGGTCCGAAGGGAATACCTCCCTGCTGCCCGCCGCCGCCGGTGCTGCTGTTCTGACAGGGTACGGCCGCCGGCACTACGGGGAGGGGTTCGCAGCCCAAATCCTCGCAGAGCTGGAAGAACTCGAAGTAGCCGAGGCCGCGGGACTGGTGGTAGCCCCAGATATTGCGCTGCGGCTTGCGCTCCCAAAGTGGGCCGATGGTCTCCTTCCAGTGGTACATATTACCCAGTCCGTCGCCGTGAGCCACACAACCGCCGGGGAAACGCATGAAGCGGGGATGCAAGTCTGCCAGGACTTGGGCGAGGTCAGGACGCAAACCATTCTTGCGCCCCTTGAAGGTCTCCTGCGGGAAGAGGGAAATCATATCGACGGCCACGCGCACGGCCTTCAGAGGCACGACGGCCAGACGCGCTTTCGCGTCGGAAGCGGTGGCGGTGAGGACGGTGGAGAACTGCTTCCAGCCGGAGCTGCGGGTCTTCAGGACGCTGCGGGCCAGCACTTTGCCGCCGGCGCCCACCAGCAGGATGGCGAAGTCCTGCTTCTGGGAGGAGGCGGCGGACGAACCGCTGCCAACAGGGCTTGAAGAAGAGGGGGCGGCGGAGGGGGAGACGAACACCGAGAAATCATATTTATTGCCTTTCTCGACGACGATGCCGTCCCAGCCCTCGTTCCACAGGGTGTCCTGAGTGAGCACGGCGTAGTGCGGATTGTTGGGGTGCAGGGGATGCTCCGTAGCAATCTCTATGGGATGCTGCGAGTGCCAGGCGGTGGTGGCATTCCAGTCCCGCTCGGAGTACTCGAAGTCGCGGTTCTGAACCAGCTCTGCGTAGAGGCCCCCGTCCGCGCTGTAGTTGATATCCTCGAAGAAGATGCCTATCAGCTTGTCGCTGATGGCCTTGGGGGCGGTAGCGTCGATGGTGACTGTTGCCTGCAGCTTGCGGTCCTTCAGGCGGGCAAAACGCGTGGCGTCGTCGGCCAGCGACTCGCTGTTCTGACGACCTCGCTGGGCTGCGGCCTGCTGAAAGTGCTGCATGGCCATGACCTCAGCGAAGCTGACGCGGTTCACGCATCCGCGGAACTCCCGTCCGTCCACCACAGCCTTCTGGTAGTAGCTGCGCTCGCTGTCGTCGAAGCGCTGCTGCACAGCCTCGCGGCTGGCTACGTAGGGATAGTCCTGCGGTTTCCAGTGGATGAGGTCGGGCGAGGTGGCCACGGCGTACTGGTTCGTCTTGTGGTTGACCTCGAAGGTGAGCTGCCACGTGCCGTCGGCCAGTCGCGCCAGTACGGGGCGGTGCATCTTTTTCTCAGCGCCCCAGGTGCCGTAGTCGCTCTTGACAAACGCGGCTCCATCGGCCACCGAAGTCCACGTACGTCCGTCGGCCGAATAGGCGAAGGAGAGGCCGCTGGAGGGATTAACATTGTAGGAGAAGAGGTAGACGGAGTCGGGCTCGTTGGCACGCAACGGGAGCGCGACAGCCAGGGCCAGTGCCACAAGCGGAGTCAGGAGCTTCATAGAGTTGTGGGGGTTAGGGGGTTAAGGGTTCGGGATTTCGAGATTTCGAGATTTCGAAGTTAATCTTCCGTCTGCTTCAGGCCTTCCTGGATAACGAAAATGGAATCCTGCACGCCGTTAGAGATGAGGAGGAGGGTATCCCTGCGCTCGGCAGCGAGGGAGTTCGGTTCCACGGTCAGTTCGACCAACTTCCTGCCGGGAGCTCCCTCGGTGGCCATGGGTGCCAGCCAGGTGCCTCCCAGCGCTTTCAGCGTCCAGTCGCCATAGGCGTTGAAGGAAACGCTGTCGCGTGTGGCAGTGGCCTTCAGCGTCAGCGGCTGGGTGCTCACGACCGAGAGGTCGTTGCTGTTCACCGCGCGCAGGGGGCGGGAGATACCGAGGAAGGTCACCTGCGAGTAGTAGGCTGCATTGGAGGATTCGCCGCCGTCGATTTTGATGAGGGCGCTGCGGAGCTTGCCCGTGGTGTTCGGCGTGAAGGTCAGTGGCACACTCGTCACCACCCAGGTGTTAGTGTACTTGTTGGTGAAGCTGGCGAACTCCTTCGGGTAGCTGCACCAGGCCTCGGCCGTGTTGCTGAGGGTCCACGAGTCCGTGGAGGCAAAGACAAGGCTGTCTGCAGTCTGATCGGCCATCACCATGCGATATCGGGTGGAGGGATAGATGATGTCGGTGTAGTGGTTTTCATTGCCTTTACCGCAGGCTCCCAGGAGGAGAACGGAGGCCAGAAGAATGAAGAATGAGTGTTTCATAATAAAATATGTGTACGTTTTTTTGCGGATTACCACGTCAGTTGGTTGCTGTAGCTGCTCTGCTTGCGCCACTTCAGCGCATCGGCCAGTGTGGAAGCATTGCAGGCAAAGGTGAAATTGAAGGAAGTATAGGGCGAGAGCACCACGCTGCACGACATATTGAAACAATGGAGGTCGCGGGAGAGCGAGGCGGTGGTCATCGAGAGTTTCTTGTAGTTGAAGTCATAGCCGGAGGACCATTGGATGTTCCAGCCCTCGGCAATCTGAATGCTGCCAGAGAAGTTCAGCGTATGGGTCAGCTTGTAGCCGTAACGCATGCGTTTGGTGTTGAAAGTTCCTCCAGTGTTCTCACGCATGGAGACGCCGTAGGAAATGGAGAACGACCAGGGCAGCTGGAACTTCAGGTAGCCGTCCTCGTCCAGCTCGCCGCTCTGCTGGGTGCGCTCGCCCCGCTGGCCGCGGTTGAGGTCGGGGTCGAGGTTGCTGTCGGTGTTGAGTTCATCGTCGTCCTCGTCCTCATCATCGTCGTCCTCGTCGCCCCGGCCGCGTCCCTTGTCCTTGTCGTCCTTCTTGCCGAACAGTTTCTTGAAGGTCTGATTGTTAAAGGTATAGGAGAAGTTCTGGCTCATTCCCTGGAAGCGGCCGAAACGGCCGTAGCTGTACTCCGTGCGGTCGCCGACGTAGACTCGTCCGTTCTCGTCAATCTCATAGGCGTACGTGGCCCACTGAGCGTTGAAGGAGTAGGTCTTGTTCTTGCCGAGTTTCACGCGCAGACGGGTATTGAGGTCGCTCCAGGGGCGACTCTTGGCGGCCATATTATATGACATGGATGCACCCAGCTCGTCGATGATGCTGATTTTCTTCAGCGAGTCGTTGGCGGTGCGTACCTTCATCTCGATATTGTTGCCTACGTCCATCGTGATGCTTCCCGTCTTGCCCTGGCCGGGCACTCCGTAGAGGGCACCCTGATAGGGCGAGTAGGTGACGGTGCTGACGTTGCCGTCGCGGTCGGTCTTGACGTAAGTGTCGTAGTATCCGAAGCGCGAGGCACCGAAGTCTGGCGCGTAGGAGAAGCTGACGGTGGGCGTCAGTACGTGGCGGATGGCTTGTATCTTCTTGCCTATCAGCGGAGTGTACATACCATAGAGCTTGGTGCTGGCCGAGACACTGAAGTTGTAGTCATAAACATTGTGGAAGCCATAGGTGGTATCGGCCACCTCGCGCTGCGTACGTTCGTTCCACGAACGGTTGACCTTGTAGGTGTACATACGGTCCTGGAAGTTGAACGAGGGCGTCACGTTGATGTAGTTCAGCAGCGAGAAGCTGGCGCTGACGGGGATGGAGTGCCGCATACCGTTGCGCCAGTCCTTGATGAGGTTCGAATGGAGCAGCTTGTCCTCCTTCGTGGAGATGCTGTTGGAGAACGTTCCCGTGTAGCTGACGGCAATCTTCTCGTACCAGCGCTCGGCACCGGCCATCTTCTTGCGCTTGAATGGATTGAAGCGCGCCAGCGAGATGTTCAGCGAAGGCAGGGTCATCGAGATGCTGCTGTCCCGCACGTTCTGCGAGAGGTTCATTGTCGAAGACAGCGTCAGACCGATATCGGCGAAAGTGCGACTGTAGGAGACGGAGGAGGTTCGGGTGCTCTGCGTGTAGCTCTGCGGATTGTACATCGAGGTCAGGTTGTTGCGCTCGAAGCTCGATGTGGCGAAGTTCACACTGGCCGAGAACGACTGCTTCGGGTTGGCCTTGGCGTCCTGGCGGTGGCTCCACTGCACCTTGAAACTCTTGCCCACCGAATAGTCGGGCATGTTTTTCTCGCCCTCCACGGTGTTCTGGTAAGCCACGTTGAACGAGCCGCTGAAGCGGTATCGCTTGCGATAGGTGCTCTGTGCGTTCAGCGCCCAAGAACCCTTGGTATAGATTTCGCCCAGCAGCTTGACGTCGATTTTATCGTTGATGGCGAAGTACCATCCGCCGTCGCGGAGGTAGAAGCCGCGGTTGGTCTCGTCGCCAAAAGTAGGCACGATGAGTCCGCTGCTATACTTGCTGGAGAAGGGGAAGAAGCCGTAGGGGATGGCCAGCGGCAGAGGCACATCCTCCACCACGAGGTAAGCAGGACCGAAGACCACGTCTTTGCCGGGACGCACTTTAGCGCGCGTCAAGGCCAAGTAGAAGTGGGGGTGACGGGCGTCGCAGGTGGTGTACTTGGCCTTGGCGACGTACATCGTGCCACTGGAGTCGCGCTTGCTCTCGTCGCTGGTCATGTAGCCTTCGCCCTGCTGAGTGAACACGTTGTGGATGAAGGCTTTGCGGGTCTTGAAGTTATAAGCTATCTTGTCCGGCTCATAGGTGTCCTGTCCCTGCTTGAACAGGGGCGGCACCACCACGTTTCCCAGCGAATCCTTGGTTCCCAGGGCGTGAACCAGACTGCTGTCCACGCTGTAGGAAATGAGGTCGGACTCCAGCTCCAGGTTCTGGTACTTCACGTTGGCCTTGCCGTAGAAGTTCACGCGGTTCTCGCGATAGTCGAAGACCAGCGAGTCGTTGGCCTTGAAATCTACCGGCGAATCCAGCGAGCTCTTGCTCTGCTTGGAGGAGTCGATAGCAAGGGTGTCCAGTCCCGTATGGCCTCCGCGGCCGAGGTATACGGTGTCCTCGCCAACGATGATGAAGCGCGCCGTGTCCGCCGGAGCCATCGAATCCTGACCGAGCGAACTCACGCTGAGCGAATCTGCGCTGAAAAAATCAGTAATAAAAGTATCTGCAATAAAAGTATCCGAAAAAGTATCCGCGCCAGAAGAATCCGTGCCGAAGGAATCCTTCCTCAACGAATCGGCTCTCGAAGAATCCTTCCTCAACGAATCCGGCATGAGCCTACGGCCTCCCCCGCTCCGCGCAGGCGTAGTGGCGGAAGCTACGATGAGACCGACCATACAGGTCAGAAGGAATATGATGATACCTTTCTTATTCACAATCCAGTAGCCAGAGCAAGACGCGCCTGCTCCGAAAACGTGTGCAAAAATACGGCAAATCGCGCAAGAATGCAAGAAAATTCAGCTTTATTTAGGCTTCTTGCGCCGTTTTATGGATTATTTAGGCAAATCGCTGCATCCAAAGCTGCATTCTGGCGATGCCTTCGGCACCGAACTTCTGCAGGCTGAGCAATACTTGCTCAGGTGTCTTGGTGCGTTCGAGGTTGGTTTTGGAGAAGAATTTGTCGGCGTAGCAGATGATTTGCTCCTCGATGGTCTCGGGCGAGAAATCCTGCTCCGGCAGAGGGAGCTGCTGGCGACGGATGGTCTCCACTGTGAGGCCCGTTCCGGTATGGCGCTCGGCCACACGGGCGTGGCTCGGAAGCCCCTCATAACGAAGGAGCCGGCCACCGAGCAGGCCGTGGCAGATGTAAGGTTCCTTGCCGAAACACTGGATTCCTGGGGCGTCGGTGAGGAAGATGCCGATATCATGCAGCAGGGCTGCCTCGTGGACAAAGGCCTCGTCCGCGCCCAGCTCCGGATGGCGCCGAACGATGTCCACAGCCATCTCCGCCACCGAGGTGCTATGGGTGACGAGGATATGGCGCAGGGGAGCGTTGTCCGCGTAGTACTTGTCTATCAGCGCTATAGGATCCATGACATTATTCAACTTAGGCATTTGGACATTATTCGGCACGAGCTACTTGGACATTATTCAGCTGGCACGAGGAATTTCCTGCCTTGACGGATGAGCAGATGCAGCGTGCTGCGTGAGGCTATACGGCCTGCTGCATCGAAGGATGCAGCGTGCTGCGTGGGCTCATGCAGCGTGCTGCGTGGACCCACACCAACAGGTAGCAAGGTCGTAAAGTCCTGCTGCATCTGCACCGCCCACGGGCAGCGGAGAAGCATGGTGTAGTGGGTGCCGGGCTTGAGGCCGTGGAAGGTCTTCGTGACCTGCCGGGACTGGCCTGCCGGGAGCGAGAGTACCTCATAGTGGCGGGTGTCCTCGTTCTCGTGGCCGTCGGGGTAGAGACAATAGGTGACGAGGTCTGCAGCGTAGCCCTCGGCAGCACGGTTCTCCACCGTTGCCGAGCAGGTGACGGAGTGCCCGTCGTCCGAGAGTTCACAGGTCAAGTCGCTCCAGACGAGCTGACCGCGAGTGCCCTGAGTGATGGTGACGGGCTGGGAGAAAGGTATCGTCACATCGTCGTGCGAGATGCCGATGAGCCGGTCGCCGGCAACGGAGAACGTCAGGTAGGTGCGCTGCACACGGCGTTCGCCGGGAGCAAGTGTGAGACCTGCCAGACCGACATAGTCTGCCTGCCAGAAAATGGCCGTGTCCGTGGGGAGCCACGTCATGACCTCATAAGTGTAGGTCACGGAGTCACGGCCGTGGTTCACGAAATGAAAGTCGGCAGCGATGCGGCCCTGCAGGTCGGGTTGCCGCGTCAGAGTCAGCTGCTCCAGCTCCACTCCGAGGTCATCCATCGCCAGTGTATCCGGCAGTAAAGGTACAGCCTCCTCGGAAGGATGCATGAACAGGGCACTCTGGTTGCAGAAGAATCCGATGACATAACCATCGGCAGGATAGTCCGTGGGTTCGAAGGGATTCAGCCAGTCGAGGTCATACCATCCGTCGTAGCTACCGTTATAGCCCCAGTTGACGTGGTAGTACCCGTCTGCGTCAACACCATCTATATTGAAGGCATGTCCTCCAAGGTCCATATTGTGGCCTGCGTAGACGATGGGACGACCGGCCTCCAGTTCGTGCCGCAACATCGCGTGCCAGCGGGAGGGGGTGTAAAGAATGCGGTCGAAATACTCGGCCATGCCATACCCGAAAGCACGGTGCAGCGGTTCCACGGCACGGTAAACATTAGCGCCCGAGGAACCCAGGCCATAACCCATATGGACTGCCATCCCTGCGGCCAGACTGACGAGGGCAATGGCATTGCCCTGGACGGGAGTCCACCCGTCGCGATAGTCGAGGAGATAGTTCTCCCAGTCGAAACGGGTGCCGGGCAACATATCGGGAATGGTATAGTTCTCCGTCTGCCAGCCGAAAAGGGTGTCCTGCAAGGCTTCCGGAAAACGGTAGAACGCCATCACCTGCTCGATGGCAGTGGCGACACAGCCGCTGAGGCAACGGGCCTCGCTGACGCTGCCATCGGCGTAGGTCCACTGAGGACAAAGCAGGTTGTACGGTTCCTCTTGTGCGCGAATGGACTGAAGCAGCGGCCCGATCGTGGAACCCCGCTGCACCTGGCCACGGCGACGAGCTCGGGAGGGAGCACGGCTCACCGCGGACTCGTCCTGCACCTGCCACCGACGGGCACCTGCCAGCTGGCGAAGCGCCTCAGGAACCACACCAGTACGGCTGACTCCATGAGCAAAAACCTCGCCCTCAAACGTCAGGCTACGCTGAGCAAAAGCAGCAGTAGTTAACGAAAGCAGGAATATGATAACCAGGTGTTTGCGCACAACGGATTAAAGAATCGGTTTAATGATTATACGCTAAAGTATCAAAGCCCCAGCAACGCACGTCCTTCGTCGGAAAGAACCTCGCGCACCTGCTCGAAGGAGAGGGTGCCGGAGGGCAGTCCACAGGCGTAGGCGGCAATCTCGTACTGCTGGTAGACGAAGGCGATGCCGTCGCGCGTCACGTAGGGTTCGGTACCGGGAAGCGGGATGCCGAACTCCAGTTCGTTCTCGGGCGTGTCGGGATTATCCCAGAGCTGCAGCTGATCCATGAGTTCTTCCTCGCTGACAGGCGGCTGGCCTTCCTCGAAGGCGAAGTACTTACGCAGCTCGTCCTTGATGAGCGCCACGATCTGAGCTTTCTTGCTCATGTCGAAGAGGTTCCAACCCATCTGACGTCCGTCGCTCTTGCGGAAAGTGACGCCGGAGGCGAAGAAGCTGCCGTGAGCTCCGCCGGTGTAGACAGAGTAGCTCTCATCGAAGGTGACATAGCGGTCGGTCTGCAGCGCCACGGAAACCGTGAACCCGTTCTCGTAGCCGCTGGCAAAGCCTTCCTCGGCCATCGATTTCACCTCCTTGACCATCTGCTCCATACCCGCAGCGGCGTAGGCCGAGACGTACTCCTGCTCCCCGCCTACGGTATAGTCAAAGTGAACGTCGGCTGTATTATCCCCCCAAGCCGGGAAGTAATGAACAGCCACAAGCTCAGACAGATAAGCACGAATACTATCGGCCAGCACTCCCTGCGCAGCAGGCACCGGGAAATCGACCTGCATCTTCTGGCTGATGGTGGCCTCAACGGTCAGCGTGTCCTCGTACATCACGGTGCAGAACTTCAGTTCCCCCGCAGTCTGCAGGGAGTCCACAAAGGTGGAATCGGCTCCTGCCCCACCCTTCTTGAAGAAGTCACACGACTGGAAACTCAAGGCGGCTGCGGCCAGAGCGGCCACTGCCAGATACGAACAATTCTTTTTCATTCTCTTGATTATTAATGACGTACGGATTACGAGGATTTCACTACTAATGTGCTTTCGCGGCCGTTCTTAGGCACGAGCCTCGGCGATGATATCCAGACACTCGCGGCACTTGTCGGTGACGTACTGCCAGTCCTCGGCTGCCACCTTGTCCTTCGGGAAGAGCTTGGAACCCATACCTACACAATAGACACCGGCCTTGAACCAGGCGCGCAGGTTCTCGGCGTCGGGCGAGACACCGCCTGTGACCATAATCTTGGACCACGGCATCGGCGCCATCAGACCCTTAACCATATTAGGTCCGTAGACGTCGCCGGGGAAGAGCTTCGTCAGGTCACAACCCAGTTCCTGGGCCTTGCCGATCTCGCTGACGCTGCCGCAACCGGGGCAGTAGGGCACAAGGCGACGGTTGCAGACGGGAGCAATTTCGGGATTGAACAGGGGACCTACGACAAAGCAGGCACCCAGCTGAAGGTACATGGCTGCCGTAGGAGCGTCCACGACACTGCCGATACCGAGTGCCAGCTCGGGGCACTCCTTGGCGGCGAACTTCACGCACTCGGCAAACACTTCCTGGGCGAAGTCGCCGCGGTTGGTGAACTCAAAGGCGCGAACGCCACCGTCGTAACAAGCCTTGATGACCTTCTTGGCCACCTCGGCATCTTTGTGATAGAACACAGGCACCATCGGCGCCTCCTTGATCTTGCGTAAGACCTCTAATTTATCAAAACGAGCCATCTTTTATCTTTTATTTAATCTATAATCGACAATCACCTTTGCACACGTCCGTTGGCGTTTCCGCCTGCCAGTGCTTCCACTTCCTCAGTAGATACTAAGTTGAAATCGCCGTTGATGGTGTGCTTGAGGGCGCTGGCAGCGACGGCGAATTCGAGGGCTTCGCCCTGGGTGGCCTTGGTCAGCAGGCCGTGGATCAGGCCGCCGGAGAACGAGTCGCCGCCGCCTACACGGTCGATGATGGGGTCGATATCGTAGCGCTTGCTCTGGTAGAATTCCTTGCCGTCAAAGATGAGAGCCTTCCAGCCGTTGTGAGTGGCAGAGAAACTCTCGCGCAGGGTGGAGACGACATACTTGAAGCCGAACTCCTCCTTCATCTGACGGAAGATACCCTCGTAACCGGCAGCATCGGTCTTGCCGCTCTCTACATCTGCGTCAGGCTTGAAGCCCAGGCACAGCTCGGCATCCTCTTCGTTGCCGATGCAGACATCCACATATTTCATCAGGGGGCGCATGATGCTGATTGCTTTCGCACTCGTCCACAGCTTCTTACGGAAATTCAAATCCACGCTGACGGTGACGCCATGACGCTTAGCTGCCTCGCAAGCCAGACGGGTCAGTTCAGCAGCCTTGTCGCTGATAGCGGGGGTGATGCCGCTCCAGTGGAACCAGTCGGCACCTTCCATGATAGCATCAAAATCGAAGTCTTCGGGAACGGCTTCGGCGATGCTGCTGTGGGCACGATCATAAATAACCTTGGAGGGACGCATCGAGGCGCCCGTCTCGGCGTAATACAGACCCACACGATCACCGCCACGGGCTACGAAGCGTGTATCTACGCCATAACGGCGCAGGGCGTTCAGCGCGATCTGACCGATTTCGTGTTTGGGGAGTTTCGAGACGAAATAAGCCTCGTGGCCGTAGTTGGCCAAGGAGATTGCGACGTTGGCTTCGCCGCCGCCGGGGATGATGCGGAAACTCTCGCTCTGAATGAAGCGGTCGTTGCCCTGAGGAGAAAGGCGAAGCATGATTTCGCCTAAAGTGACAATCTTGGACATAAGTACTATTTTATGATTTGAAGATTTGATGATTTAACGATTTTATGATTTGATGATTTATTCCGCTGCAAATTTACGCATAAATCTCCGAACTATCGGCCTCTCGACGGCCTTTTTATGGCAAAAGGTGTCTTTTTTCATCACTTTTAGCACGGAAACGGGCGAAATGTCACGGAAAAAGCGTACCTTCGCGCCATGAAGAAAGGTTTATTAGCCCTCAGTCCCATCGCCGTATTCCTGGCGGTGTACGTGGTCACAAGCATCATCGCGGGTGACTTCTACAAGGTGCCCATCAGCGTGGCCTTTCTCATCACTGCCATCTACGCCATCGCCACCTGCCGCGGACTTCCGCTGCGCGAACGCATCACGCTGTTCAGCCAGGGGGCTGGCGATTCGAACATCATGCTGATGCTCTGGATTTTCGTCCTCGCAGGAGCCTTCGCTGCATCGGCCAAGTCTATGGGAGCCATCGATGCCACGGTTAATCTTATACTTCAACTCCTGCCAGATAACTTGCTGTTAGCCGGACTATTTATCGCATCGTGTTTCATATCTCTGAGTATAGGCACAAGCGTGGGCACCGTGGTGGCCCTGACGCCGATTGCTGCCGGAATAGCAGAGGCCACGGAGGCCACGGTGCCCTTCGTCGTGGGCGTCGTCGTGGGCGGGGCGTTCTTCGGCGATAACCTCAGCTTCATCTCCGACACCACCATCATGGCCACCCGCACTCAAGGTTGCCGTATGAGCGACAAGTTCCGGGTGAACTCACAGATCGTGGTGCCCGCCGCAGCCATCGTACTGCTGGCGTACATCGTCCTCGGCACCCAGATCCATGCGCCACAGAGCGTGCCGGGAGTTGACACGCTGAAAGTACTGCCCTACGTGGTAGTCCTTGTCACGGCTATTGTCGGCGTAGATGTGATGGTGGTCCTTGTGGTGGGCATCCTGCTCAGCGGCATCATCGGGCTGACTTATGGCGACTACGACGTTTTCGGGTGGTTCGCCTCGATGGGCGAAGGCATCTTAGGTATGGCGGAACTCATCATCGTCACCATGATTGCAGGCGGTCTGATGTCGCTCATCCGATACGGAGGCGGTATCGATTTCGTCATCCGACACCTCAGCCGCCATATCCACGGCCGCCGTGGAGCTGAACTGACCATCGGAGGAATGGTAGCTTTCGCCCGGGAGATTGCCCAACGATATGGTATCGACCCGCGCAAGAGCGCCAGCCTGCTCGACACCTTCTCCTGCCTGGCACAGGCCCTTCTGCCTTATGGCGCACAACTCCTCATGGCTGCCTCGCTGGCCGCGCTCTCGCCTGTGGAAATCATACCTTATTTATATTATCCTTTCTGTATGGGTGTCTGCGCCATGCTGAGCATCGCCTTCCGCTGGCCCAGGAAATACTCTTAGAATAATCATCATGAACCCATGAACCCCATGAGTCCTTTAAGCCCCATAACCCTATGACCCTTATCAACCATTACTTCCCCAACCTCACCGCCGAGCAGCAGGAACGCTTCGCTTCCCTGGATGCGCTTTACCACGACTGGAACGCCAAAATCAACGTCATCAGCCGAAAGGACATAGACAACCTCTACGAACACCATGTACTCCACTCCCTCGGCATTGCCGAAATCATCAATTTCCGACCTGGCACTCGTGTGCTGGATCTGGGCACTGGCGGAGGCTTTCCGGGGATTCCACTTGCCATCTTCTTTCCCGAGGTTCATTTTCACCTCGTCGACAGCATCGGCAAGAAGATTCGAGTGTGCAACGAAGTCATTGCTGCACTGGGGCTGGAGAACGTCACCACACAGCACGCCCGAGCTGAGGAAATCAAATATCAGAAGAACCCCAAGAAACTGCGGAAAGGCGAAGAGCCTGCTCCAGCAGAAGGGTTCCTGAAGGAGCGTTTCGACTTTGTCGTCAGCCGGGCCGTGATGCCACTGGCCGACCTCGTCAAGATTTCCCGCCCGCACATCACCCAGCGCCAGCAGAACGCCCTGCCCAACGGACTCATAGCCCTCAAGGGCGGTGAACTCGAGCACGAGGCAGCTGCCGTACGCAGCGAGAAACTCATCACTCCCCTTTCCGACTTCTTCGCCGAAGAATACTTCCAGACCAAGAAAGTCGTGTACGTCCAGCTCTAACGCCCCTCCCCTTATATTCCACCACCCCTCCCACCTCAACTCCCCCTTCGCCCCTCCCCCCAAACTCCATCACCCCTCCCCCCTCATCTCCTCCACCCCGTATCCGTCCCGTTTTTTCCGTCGCAATTCTATTGCGACATCATCACCCCCACTACCCCTCCCTTCATGCTCACCATAAAAACTTTCCCCTTCAATCCCCTCGGCACCAACTGCTACGTCGTCAGCGACGAAACGCAGGATGCCGTCATCATCGACTGCGGAGCCCTCTACAACGAGGAGAAAGCAGCCCTCTCTGATTACATCGACACCCAGGAGCTGCACCCCGTGGCACACCTGCTCACGCATGCCCACTTCGACCACTTCTGGGGTGCCGCTTTCCTCCACGAACGTTATGGCCTCGCCGTCCGTTGCCCCGAAGGAGATTTGCCTTTCTTTCATGATGCCGAAGGCCAGATGCGCAACATCCTGGGCCATGCCATGCGTTGTCCCACGGGGCCTGATGGCGAATCCATCACCCCAACCTCCATCATCTCCTTCGGCAACCATCAGCTCAGCGTACTCTCCTCACCCGGCCATACCCCCGGCGGCGTCTGTTTCTACTGCGAGCAGGAGCACGCGCTGTTCTCCGGCGACAGCCTCTTCCAGATGAGTATCGGTCGCACGGACTTCCCGGGAGGCAATCACTGGGACCTCATCCGATCGCTACAACACATCCTTCGCGCCCTGCCCGACGATGTAGATATCTACCCCGGCCACGGCCCCAAGACCACCGCTGCCTTCGAGCGCAAAAACAACCCCTACCTCTCATTCTAAACACACTCGTTCGATGAAACGCATCCTGCTTGCCCTCGCGCTGCTGCCAGCCCTTGCCTTTTCTCAGTCCACGGACCTTTTTCCCGACACTTGGACGGCCACAGACGCACTCGGCCGCACGATGCCCACCGCTTCCGAGGCTCCTCTGAGGACAGATAAGACACGCACCGTGGGTATCTTCTACATCACCTGGCACGACGAGGGGAAATTCAACCTCCACGCACCCTACGGAGGCGACGTCACACGCACCCTGCAGGAGGCACCGGAGGCACGACTCGACGCCTACCACCCCGCCTGGAAGGAATGGAGCCTGCACTGGGGAGAGCCCGAGGCCGGCTATTTCCTCAGCCAGGACAGATGGATCATCCGCCGGGACCTCTCGATGCTGTCCGACGCAGGAGTAGACGTGCTCATCCTTGATGTCACCAACGCGGTTCTCTACTGGGACGAGTGGCGCGTGCTCTTCGAC
The DNA here is from genome assembly GCA_902771725.1 of uncultured Bacteroidales bacterium. Taxonomy (GTDB): domain Bacteria; phylum Bacteroidota; class Bacteroidia; order Bacteroidales; family Bacteroidaceae; genus Physcousia. The sequence continues at coordinate 33,868 of CACXXT010000031.1, read as the reverse complement.
GAGATGCAGCAGATGCGTGAACTCGGGAACCCCGTGCCGCAGTTCTGTTTCTGGGCTTTCAACGGCAATGTCGTCAGCGTAGTCCAGCAGCTCTATGAACGCATCTACAAGAAAGGCACGGCGCGCGACTTCTGGTTCCACTGGCAGGGAAAGCCACTGCTCCTCTACAACGCAGAACCTGACCACGACGCCAACGGAGGAGGCTACGCCACCGGAACCTACCCGCAGGAAATCCTCGATTTCTTCACACTCCGCAATATGTGGTGGGGCTACTACGAATGGGGAGGACACCGCTACGTGGGAACGGAGGACAGCTGGTCGTTCGGCTACGAGATGAACGACGAGCGAGTGGCAGCACTCCAGCCTGAAGAACGAGCCGCGCGACACCAGGGACGCCTGGAGGAGATGGCCGTGACACCTGCCCAGCACCCTATCAGCATCACCGGCAAGAGCTGGCGCCGCCAGACACAAGAACCACCGCTCAACGAATACGACATGCCCGATTCCGCCTTCGTGCCCTGGCTGGGAAAAACGGTGCAGCACCCCGAGGGCTATGGCATCTACTTCCAGGACCGTTGGGACGAGGCGCTGGCTGCTGACCCTGACTTCATCTACATCAACGACTGGAACGAATGGACGGCAGGCAAGTACCGCTCGGGACTGGCTCCCGGAAGCGAAACAGTACCCGGCCCCACCACTTTCCTCGGGCGAGACAACCCCTTCTATTTCGTGGACCAGTATAACGCGGAGTTCAACCGCAGTATCCAACCCATGCGAGGCGGCTATACCGACAACTACTACATGCAGATGGTGCAGAATATCCGCCGCTACAAAGGCGTCCGCCCCACTCCCCTCCACCGCGGCTACCCCTCCTACTCTTCCCTCCAATCCCCCTCCTCCTCTTCCTCCCGGAACCCCTCTCCTTCCTCCCTCCAATCCCCCTCCTCTTCTTTCCTCCAATCCCCCTCCTCTTCTTCCCTCCAATCCCCCTTCCCCTCTTCTTCCTCCCAGCACCCCTCCCCCTCCTTGGGTCCAGTGGACGGCGGTTCGTCCGCCGTCGCCCACTACCTCGACACCCGCGGCGACATCCTCCCCCGCAACCACCACGGTTACGGCGGCCTGCACTACACCGACTCCACCGGCCGCAACGACATCATCTCCTCCTGCGCCTTCGTCACCCGCAAGAGCCTCGTCCTCACCGCCACCACCGCCGACACCCTCACCCCCTCCACCGACCCGAACTGGATGCTCCTCTACCTCGACACAGACACCGACCCCTCCACCGGCTGGCAAGGCTTTGACTACCTTGTCCGCGAAGGCTGGCTCTTCCGCTACGATGCACCTACTCACACGTGGCTGCCCCTAACGCCCGTGGCGCAAACCACCAACGACCGCCAGCTGACCCTGCAGATACCACGCAAAGCCTTGAACCTCAAGCAGAAGGCATTCACCGTTGACTTCAAGTGGGCAGACAACCCCACCCAACCCTTCGACATCATTTCCGTATGCACCACGGGCGACACAGCCCCCAACCGCCGGTTCCGCTATCGCTTCAGATGGCAGAGATAAGCCACATGCAAGCACCTGCAGAATAGGAATTTTTCGGTTTCATTGTGCTTTTCTTCCTGTTTTCTTTGGCCAAACGGGAAGAAAACACTACTTTTGCAGCCGAAACGCGCGCAGGCGCACACGCAAACTTATTTATATCTATGTCAGAAACGAATTACAACAACCGCCCTCAAGCGGCCACCGACGCCAATCAGACACGTGCCTACGCAGGCTACTACGGCCTTTGGGTGGGGCTGTGCTGGGTCATCAGCTTCGGAATGTACATAGCCGGACTCCGGGCGCCAGCCTGGGGTACGATGGGGCTGCTGGTGGGACTCTTGTCGCTTCCGCTGGGCGTGCGCCTGCTGCGCAGCTTCAGCGACCAAGTGGGTCCCCTGCCCTTGCGTCGCGCGTGGTATCTCTCGTGGATGATGTTCCTCGCTGCAGCACTCATCTGCACCTCAGCCCAATACATCTACTTCGCCTACATCGATGATGGCCTGCTCGTCCGCAGCTACACCGAACTGCTCCAGCAACCCGAAGCGCAGGACATGCTCTCGCGGATGCTCCCAGGGCAAGATACCGAAGCGATGATGAACGAGGCCCTAAGCCTCTTCGCCGCCACACCACCCTCCCAGCTCGCTATCCAGTTCCTCTTCTGGAACGTGCTGCTCGCTACTATCGTGGCATTCCCTGTGGCACTGCTGGGGAAGCAGACCCTCCCTCCGACCTACCGATAACGAAGGAACGAATAGCAAAGAACTCCCAATAATGAAATCATATAAATCTTTAAATAAGTAATTCTCAAATCATAAACTATATGGATCTTTTTGACCAACAACCTCCACAAGAATATACTCCCCTCCCTAACAGAGAGGAACAGGAGAGAGAGTCGACAGGGAAAAAAACCGCACTCGACATATCTGTCGTTGTGCCACTTTACAACGAGGCCGAGTCGCTGCCCGAGCTGCAAGCCTGGATTCAGCGGGTGATGGAGCAGAACGGCTTCAGCTACGAAATCATCTTCGTCAACGACGGCTCCACCGACGACTCATGGAGTGTCATCGAACGCCTCGGTGCAGAACATCCGGAAGTGAAGGGCATCAAATTCCGCCGCAACTACGGCAAGAGCCCGGCCCTCTTCTGCGGATTCCGCCGTGCCAAGGGCGACGTGGTCATTACGATGGACGCTGACCTTCAGGACTCGCCCGACGAGATTCCCGAACTGCGCCGGATGATTGTGGAGGACGGCTACGACCTCGTCAGCGGTTGGAAGCAGAAACGCTACGACCCGCTCTCGAAAACCATCCCCACCAAGCTCTTCAACGCCACCGCACGCGCCGTCAGCGGCATCCACAACCTGCATGACTTCAACTGCGGCCTGAAGGCCTACCGCCGCGACGTCATCAAGAACATCGAGGTCTACGGCGAGATGCACCGATACATCCCCTACTTGGCCAAGAACGCCGGTTTCACCCGCATCGGTGAGAAGGTGGTGCACCACCAGGCACGCAAATACGGCACCACGAAGTTTGGCCTGGACCGCTTCGTCAACGGCTATCTGGACCTGATGACGCTCTGGTTCCTCTCGCGCTTCGGCCAGAAACCCATGCACGTTTTCGGCCTCGGCGGCTCGCTGATGTTCTTCATCGGTTTCGTGGCAGCGCTGGTCGTGGGTATCTCCAAGCTGATAGCCCTCTCGCGCGGCATCCCCGCCCGTCTGGTCACGGACAATCCCTACTTCTTCATCGCCCTGACCATGATGCTCCTGGGTACCCAGCTCTTCCTCGCCGGATTCCTGGGCGACCTCATCAGCCGCAACAGCGACCAGAGGAATAACTACCAGATAGAGCAGGAGATTTAGCCCCCCGCACCATCTACAATGAACAATAAAGGAATATCGCGCAGCCTGCTCTCCCTGATTTTGGGTGTGACCCTGTGTGCATGCGAGAGCGTCTCGTGCCCGCTGAACAACAAGGTAGAGAGCATCTACGGCTTCTATGCCGCCATCTATGATGAATACGGCGAGCTGGTGACCGACCAGGGTATTTCCATCGGCGACACACTGACCGTCACCCTCCTTGGAGCAGACAGCATCATCGCCAACCGGCTCACGAACCAGAGCGAAGTGAAGCTGCCCGTGAGTTTCTACGAGGATATTGATGCCGTGGAGTTCACCCTCCGGGACACAGTCAACCGCGTGGGGCGCGACACCCTCTGGATCCACAAGCGCAACACGCATCACTGGGATGACCCCTCCTGCCCCGTGCATATGTGGCACGAGGTACTGGATATCCACAGCACCCATAACCTGATAGACACCGTCCTCGTCAAGAATCCCCAAATAAACTACGATGGCCTCGAGAACTTCCAGATCTATTTCCGCATTGCTCAGTAGCTGCCTGCTGCTGATGGCGGCTCCGCTTACGGCCTCCGCGGGTAGTGTGTTCGACGGTCTTCCCCTCGAATCCCCCTCCCCGCACCCGGCGCCGAAAGCGGACTCCGTGGTGGTCGTCGTGGACAGCACCTCGCTGGCCGGCGCGGCAGAGGCTGTGGCCGAAGCCCTGGGCAAGACACCCGAGAAGAAAGCCCGTTTCTTCAACGGATTCGGAGTCGGAGTAGACTTCGTGGGACTCGTCCAGAAATCAATCGGAGCCGACTGGGCACAAATGGAAGTGCTCGCACGCATGAATATCCGCGAACGCTTCTTCCCCGTCTTCGAACTCGGTCTGGGCGAGGCTGACCACGAAGGGCGCGACCTGGACAACCACTTTCATGTGCGTTCGCCCTACTTCCGCCTCGGATGTGACTACAATATCCGTTACAAGCGCCTCGACGGCTACCGCTTCTTCGTAGGCCTGCGCTACGGTTTCTCGTTCTACAAGTACGACCTCACCTCCCCATCTCCCATCACCGACCCCGTCTGGGGCACCTCACAGCCCTTCGACCTACAGGGACTCAGCGGCAATGCCCACTGGGCCGAGGTCGTCATTGGGCTGGAAACACGCCTCTGGAGCATCATCCGCCTCGGGTGGGATATCAGGTTCAAACTCCTCATCACACAAAAAGCCCATGAGGTAGGACAGCCTTGGTACATCCCTGGACTCGGCAAGCAGCCCGACGGCATCGGATGGGGAGGCACCTTCAAACTTATGTTTGACATTTAAGAACTGATATTTGACATTCCAGATTTGACATTCCAGATTTGACAATTGACATTCTGGATTTGAAGTTGTAGATTTGAAATTTAACATTTTAGATTAGACACTATAATGACCGACCCCCTGAACCCTATAGAGGAAACCGACGAGAAGTTCTCGCCCCTCACCCCAGCCGACGAACCACGCTCCCAGTGGCGACGCTGGCACCTACCCGTGCTCCTGCTGCTGGCTATCGGTTCCTACCTGATCATCACCCGCCACAGTTCCCCCGCACCCTATCAGCACAACGAGGGTGCCATCTTTGGCACCTTCTACCACATCACCTACCAGTCCTCCGAGGACCTGCAAAGTGCCATCAACGCGGAGTTGCAACGCGTGGACCAGAGCCTCTCGATGTTCAATCCCCAGAGCACCCTCAGCCGCATGAACCGCGGCGAGGACGTCACGGCCGACTCCCTCTTCCGCGCCGTGTTCGAGCTCGCCCTGCAGGTTAGCGAAGCCACCGACGGAGCCTTCGACATCACCATGGCACCGCTGGTCAACGCCTGGGGCTTCGGATTCAAGAATGGAGCCCTGCCGGACAGCGCTGCTGTGGACTCCCTACGCCAACTCGTGGGATTCAAACGCATCAGCCTCAGCCCCGACGGACACCTCCAACGCCAGGATCCCCGCATGATTCTCGACTGCGGAGCCGTGGCTAAGGGATTCGGTGTGGATCAGGCAGCTGCCTTCCTGCGCGCACGCGGAATTAAGAATTATATGGTGGAAATCGGAGGCGAGGTCGTGGTCTGCGGCACTAACCCCAAGGGACAGCCCTGGCGAGTGGGAGTCAACCGTCCCGTGGACGACCCCGAGAGCCAGAGCAACGAACTCGACACCGTGCTCACACTCACCGACTGCGCTATGGCCACCAGCGGCAACTACCGCAACTTCTACCTCACCGAAGACGGCCGCCGTGTTGCACACACCATAGACCCCGCTACGGGCTACCCCGTACAGCACTCCATCCTCTCGGCCACCGTTCTGGCTCCCACCTGTGCCGAGGCAGATGCCTTCGCCACCAGTTTCATGGTGCTCGGGCTCGACCGCGCCAAAGCGGTGCTCCAGCACCACCCCGAGCTTCAGGTCTATTTCATCTGCGACTCTGCAGGAACCTACAGCACCTATTCTACAATCCGATGATGAAGAAACTCGTCTGCCTGCTGCTGCTGACTGCCATCTGCATCCCCTCCGTCGCCGGAGGAGGATTCAAGCGCGCGTGGCAGAAATTCGACGCCTGGCTGGAGAAAGGACTGCACGAGGGAATAGACACCGCATACATCCAGGTGCCGCGCCTCAACCGCCAGGTTTACCTCGGCGGCTACGCCTACTGGCAGAGCTATCGCATGGACATGCCAGTCAACATCAACCAAGTCGTGCCCGGATACGACTATAGTGGCATCTACCACCAGAACGCCCACACGTGGCAGGCGGAGGTAGATCTGGGTATCGACTGGAAGGGTCTGGCACTGGAACTCCCCATCCCCGTGCGCAATAAGTACGCCTTCAGCTTCGGACTGGCCAAGAACGGCAGCCTCTGGGGCGCACGCTTCCGCTACAAGAACCTGCGCCATCTGGACGGCAACTGCACCATCGGCGGTGCCCCCATCAACGAGAACAACAACAGCATCAAGACCTTCTACCTCGAAGGCTACTACGTCCTCTTCCCCCAGAAGTTTTCACTCTCAGCCGGTCTTTATGCAGATATGGTTCAGCTGCGCTCGGCCGGCAGTCCCCTCATTTGCGCCAACTACTACCACAGCCGCTACAAGGTCGAGAAGATTTTCCCCGCAAACTTCGACAGTTTCCGCACCAACCAGATCTCCCTCGGCGCAGGCTATGCCTACAACCTTTCGTTCCTTCGGGGACGACTGGTCTTCCACGCATCCGTGGTGCCTATGTTCACCTTCTACAACCACCTGAAGCACCGTGTGGGCTACGATGACAATTTCTTCACCACCATCCAGCAGGACCCCGAAGCCATAGCAGCAGCTCAGGCCGCATCGGGACTTACCAAAGAGCAGTGGGACGCTTTTTACAGCCCTGCCGAGCAAGGTTCCGCCCGCTTCCGCATCAATGCCTTCATGCGCTTTGCCGCCAACTACAGTTTCGACCGCTTCATCCTCACCCTCCTCTGCAACTACCGCCACTACGGCTTCAGCAACGACCTCGACCTGAAGATCCTGAACCAGGAAGCTGACCTGCAGCTGAACTTCTGCACGCGGTTCTGAGGAGAGAGGATGGCTGTGTTCTGCTCTTCATCCGGCTGAGGAATAGTTTGCCAAAAGGAATCCCGGCCTGTTCTCTCGTGCGAAAAAAAATTTTTTGAGAAAAAATGTCGGAATCTTACGCATTTATCGATAACAGCACTGATATACAAATACTTGCGATGCGTAAGATTGTGCGTAAGATTGTGATTTTGCGTAAGATTTTTTGCCTAAACGTGTTTACGCAGGCTATTAGGCACCAACTTCATCGAATGCCTCTCGGACGTCATCAACAAGACAGTACCGATGCAGCCGGACTCCTAAAACGAGGTTTCAGCGAATACCAGCGGTGGTACAAAAAAGTACCAGCGCTGTTACTTTTAAGTACCACCGCTGGTACATGCCCTCATTCCATGGGCCGGAGCACGGGATCCCTTGATTTATGACTCCTTGCTACCATCCATATAGTCTGAGTCCAGCCTAAATCTTACGCAAAATCACTAATCTCACGCAAAATCTTACGCAAAATCACTAATCTTACGCAGAATCTTACGCATCATAACGCACTATATTCAAGCGAATTAAGTGGCATATGCGTAAGATTCCGACATTTTTTCTGAAATTATTATTTTTCCCAGTCTTCCCAGTCCACAGCGTTGTGCTGACGGACACGGGCGGGACCGCTGCCGCCACCGCCGTAGTTGAGGTCGGCATTGCTGTTGACACTGCTCACGCTGGTGCTGGTGCAGATAATTCCTTGCTGCTGTAGCGTTACCACCATCATGGTGGGCTTCAAATATGTTGTCTTCATTGCTGTAAGTATTGAAAAATATTAATGAATATAGTTTTTCGGACACAGAGACACAGAGTTTTCGTTTTTTCTCTGTCCCTCCGTGTCTCTGTGTTTAAAATCACTTTATCACGACCTTTTTACCGTTGGTAATGTAGATGCCATTCTGTGTGGGCCGTCCGACAAGCTTGCGGCCGTCGAGGGTGTACCAGGCGCCAGCCTCTTCTCTCCCTGAAGGGAGGGATACGAGGGTGGGCTCGTCGTCGCCGAAGTTGAGGACGAAGGCGCGGACATTGGCCGACGGGTCGGTGAGCTGGAAGTAGGCGCGGAAGGCGTTGACGCTGAAGCCCTCAGTCGTCGGGTAGTAGAGCGTGTTGTCTGCGCCGAGGTAGAGGTTGGTCTTCACGTCCTTGGCCAGTGGGGTGGGGTTGTATGTGCCGATGAAGCGGCCACCGGTGAAGTTGACGCTGCAGTCGGCGGGGACCTCATTGGCAATCGTCACGTTCTCGAAGACGGGGCTGACGAGGTCACTGCAGGTGGCGGCGTTGGTGCCGTCGTAGGCCACGTAGCCTTCGGGCTTGTCCCACTTGATGATGAAGGGCGTGCCGGCGGGGATGGTCGTGGCGTCGGTGAAGTTCAGCGTCAGCGTGCTGCCGGTGAGGTTGCTCGTCGTGGTGTAGAGCGTCATGGCCTTCACGTTGTCGCCGCTGAGGGTGCCGCTGGCCGTCGTCACGCTGAAGGGCAGGCAGAGGGTGTTCCACGAGCCGTCCTTGTAGAGGGTGCGGCCCTGGAGCTGGACGGTGAGGCCAGTCATTCCGTTGTTGGCGGCTATGATGTCGGCGTTCTTGCTTCCCTCGGGCTGAGCACTGTCATCATCGAGCAGAATCAGCGCATCCCTCCAGTAGGCCGTCACTGTGATGGTCTGCACATCGTACTCGCTGGAGATGTGGGGTGCGGTGAAGTAGTCGCCGGGCTGCTTCTCTACGCCAGGCTCGCAGCTGGCCACCCAATGGTCGAACACCTTGCCGAGGGGGGAGGTGAAGCCGCAGGCGGGCAGGGTGTAGTGTCCTGCATAGCCGCCGTCGTTAGCCACGACATCGCTGGCCATCGTGCCGCTGCCGCCGTTGGCAACGAACACGACGGTATGGTGCAGTTCAACGACCTTGAACTGGAAGGTCTGCGAGCCGCCCCAGTCGCCCGTGCCCTTGACGGTGGCATTGTAGGACTGGCCGACCTCGTAAGATTCGGCATACTCCACGTCGAGGCTATAGTCCGTGCCAACCTTCAACTGCGTCTCGCCGTTCCATACCTGCACGTTTCTTTCCAAAGGATAGTACACGCCGTAGCCGTCGTTGTAGGCTTCCAGCGTCCCCTTAATCTCGCAGTTGGCGATGTTGAAGGGCGTGATGCGGAACTCCCGGGTGTTCGTGCCCACGTAGCCGCCCATACCAGTGACGGTGACGGTGGCGGTGACCATCTGCGTGGCGCTGCCCGTGTTGTTGGTTATCTCAACGGTGTAGTCAGTGCCCTCGGTCAGCACGGTCTCGCCGTCCTTCACCACGACGGTGGGCGTGACGGTGGGCTGACTGGCATCGTAGAGATAGGCCACATCGTCCCCCGATTCAAAATCGTCCAGGCTGATGGTGGTGTAGGCCATCTTCTTGACGCTGGTATAGGTAATCCATACCTCTTCATTGGGCATGACGAAGGTGTTGGTCCCGATGTCGAGCGTGATGTCCTCGCCGTCACCATTTACCACGCGGATGGTGTACTGGCTGGTGCCGTCGATGACTTCCACCTTCACCGTCTCGCCGGCGTAGGCCCTATGCACCTCGTTGGGGGTGTCGACCTTGTAGCAGCGGAAGATGGTGTTGTCGTAGTTGAAGCGGTGCGTCAATCGCCACTGCGCATAGAGCGTCACGATGCCGCCGTCCTCAGCGGTCAGGTTCTGCACCTCCTGCTCGTCCTCGTAGTCGGTGCCGCTGCCGTTGGCCTCGGTGTTCCAGCGCAGCCACTGGCCGGTGGTCGTAGAGAAGGCGTTCTTGGTCAGCGCCGTTGCGGCTTGGTCATAGGTGAAGGTCTGGTCGGCCATCGTGCCATAGACGGGGATGACGGGCTCGAAGTGTACGGTGTAGGTGTTCGCCGTCCACTTGGCCCACAGCTCCACGTTGCCTGTCGAGCCTGTGGCAATAGCGGTAATGGCATCGCCCGTCAGGCCGGCATTGCCATACCAGCCACTGAACGTATAGCCCGTTTTGGGTGAAGGCTGGTCAAGGGTAATCGTCGCGCTCTCGACGGTGTAAGCGTTCTTTTCGGTGGAGAATTCAACGCCTTCTCCTGCGTGGTAGGTGATGGTGTAGGTGATGGGCGTATAGACCGCCGTCACCGTCACGTCGCCGTCGGGCATAGCAAACTGATTGTCCGTTACCGTCACATTGCCGCTCGCGGCATAGTCGGAGGTATAGCCCGTGCGGTCGCTGAGACCACCGAGGGTGATGGTGGTCCCGCTGACGTAGTAGCGCGTGCCGCCGTAGGAGAAGGCGGGTGCGGTGCTGGTGGTGATGCCGTCGTTGAGGGTCAGGGTGTAGGTACGGGAGGCGGTGACAGACACGTTAAGGGTATTCGCACCTACGGCACTGACGTTGCCTGTAGTATAGAAGTAGCAGTCGGTGACGAAGCAATAATTTCCACCATTAATTCCACCGCATATCGCTCCTTTGTTATTATAGCCGTTTCCGCTACTCGTTTTGAGCGTGGGATTGATGACGTTGCAGTTCTCTATCGTGCTGGACTGTATATCACCAACGATTCCGCCGGCATATTTGTAACCTTGGCTATTGTCATTGGAAGTGACATTGGGATTGACCATCGTAAGATTCCTGACGCTGCCGTCCTGCATATAGCTGAACAGTCCTGCGTATGGCGACGAGGTGTTCACGGTGAGGCCGGTGATGGCGTGGCCCTGTCCGTCGTAGGTGCCGTTGAATGGCATGGGGTTGTAATTGTTGGGCTGGCTGCCAATCGGCTCGAAGTTGCCGATGCTGCCCATGTCGATGTCCTGCGTCTGCTTGAAGGTCATGCCGCTGGCATTGTTGCCGTCGTTGACGTAGTTGGCGAGGACGACGAGGTCTTGCACGTTGCTGATTTCGTAATAGCCGCCCGTCGTGTTGTACGTCAGTCCGATGTTCCACTTGGCATAAAGCGTCTTGTTGCCGGACGAGCCAGCCGGAATGTTGGTCACGGGGCTGCCCATGAACGAGGCGTTGTCGTACCATCCGCCGAACTGGTAGCCCGTGCGCGTGGGGTTGGCGAACGAGGCCACGCCCACATTGTCGGCGTAGGTCGTGGGGTTGCCCGCCACGTTGGTGCCGCCGTTGAGCACGTAGGTGATGTCGTAGTAGGTGACGATGGTCTTCGTGTCCGTGTAGTTAGTGCCGTTGAACGTCGCGCTGGCCGTCGCCGTGCTGCCCGATGTGGTCACCGTGGCATTGACGGTGGCGGTGAGGCTCGGCGAGGCGGTGCAAGTGAACGTGGCGGTGCAAGTCGAGTTGTCTGCCGACCAGTTCCATGTCGGGGCGTTTGCCGCCATGCAGGTGACGGTGCAGACTTTTGCGCTTTTGGTGCCTACATTTGCCGAAAGGTCGGCGTAAGATGTATAGCCGTCGGAACTCTGCCCCGGAGTGAGGCCGGTTATGTCCGATGCATTCCAATGAACCGAAACATCAGCATTCGTATATAAGCTTGTGCCGCTACTTGTGTTTCCATTTCTCTGCGCTCTCAAGCGGCCATATGTGGGGTCGTAAATAAGTTGCACGGACGTTGTCTGGGATGTGTTAATGCCCGTCCAGTCCACTTCGTAGAAATGGTCGCTGAAGGCGAAATAGCCCGAAGCCGTGCCCGACGACGATACCGTCAGGAAGTCGGTAAGATCCTGTGCCCCCGCCGTCTGTGCGGTGAGCTGGGCGAGGAGCAGCATGGTGGCTGCCCTCGCGGTGTGTCGGATGATGTGAATGATGTAGTTCATCGTTTGATAAGTTTTTATGTTTATATTAATGTTTAATTCGGTTGATTTTGGCGCGATGCCCTATTTGCTTCCTCCTTTCGTCGGCGCAGGTAGTTTTCAATGCGGGCGTTGCGCCCCCAGTAGTAGGCGGCGAAGCCGAATCCGATGGCACTGGCCACGACGACGACGAGGGGGAAGCACCACGCCAGGATGTCGGCAAACGAGAGTGCGGCAGTGGCCGCGAGAATGTTGATGTTCATATTGCTTACGATTTTTGACTGCAAAGGTATTGAGAAAAGGGGGCGCTGATGTGTCCAATCGTAAATTTTTTGTGTCCAAAAGTAAATTTTTGCATCCATGTGACAGACACAAAAGTGGTTTTTCAGTGGCATAAACACATTTTTACGGGCAATGTTGCCGATGGAATGGGGATTTTTCGTACCTTTGTCCCCTGTATGGACAGACTCGACTATATTTTCGGCCTTGCGGCTCTGGCATACATCGTGACGAGCACGATGTTTGCCGCCGTGCGGTGGTGGCACACCTGCCCTACCACGGACAAGGGCTATGCCTACCCGGACCGCCGGATGCAGGCGTTGCTCTACCTCGTGCCGGCGGTGGTGCTTGCGCCGTGCGTGGCTTTTCCTATGCGACCGTCGGCCCATGCGTTGGCAACCCTCTACTTCGTGCTCTGCCACAGTTTCTTCTGTGCACTATTGCTGATGACCTACTTCGGGCAGGTGAAAGGCTGGCAGCGGTGGCATCCGTGGGCCGTAGCCCTGGGTATGCCCGTCGGCGTGATGGTGGCGGCGAAGGCTGTAGAGGCTTGGACGGACGTGGCGGTGATGCCGGAGCGGCTGGCATGGTGGCTGACGGCTACGGTGGGCGCGGTCTGTCTGTGCTATTGCATCGAGGCGATGCGCCGCGTGTGGCTGTGGATGAAGCCGCTCAGCGAAGACTACTACTCCAACCCCGACGACCTGCCACTGGAATATGCCCGTAAGGTGCTGCCCATACCCGTGCTGCACGGCGTGGCGGCGTGGACGGCATTCTTTATTGGGAATGTGGCGGTGACGGCCGTCGTCATGGTGCTGCTCTCGGTGTTCAATGTGTGGTTTCTCATCCTCGTGCTGCCAGCTCATCGGCATCGTGAGGACCTGGTGGCAGAGGTATCGGAAGATCACTCGTCTGATTCATCGGAGGATGCCTTGCCCGTGAACAACGGCACAAGCACGGTAACCTCCGGCGGCGTCGCTTCTGATTCATCCCAGAAGCCACTGCCACGCGAGACCGTCAGCCGCATCAAGCAGCAGCTACAGCAGTATGTGGAAACGGAAGAGCATTTTCTTGATCCTCACCTCACGCTCCGCGACGTACTCGTGGGCGGCTGCACCTACAACCGCAGTTATGTGTCGCGCGTACTCAACGAGGAGATGGGCTGTACCTTCTCGGCCTACGTCAACCGCCTGCGCCTGCAGCGGGCCGACGAGCTGCACCGCCAGGAGCCGCAGGCACCTATCGGCGACATCATCGCCCGCTCCGGCTTCGACTCGCCATCAAACTACTATAAGGCGAAGCGGAAGTATGGGGAGGAGTGAAAATGATAGATTTGGTAGCTTGCTAAAGAAAGGACGCAAGAATGACCAAGAAAATATTTCCCATAAAATGCACACTGAAAGAGCCAAAGCCAAAAACGGCAAATTGCACTTTTTTGTACCCTTCAATTTTGGGTCATATCTCTTCCTTGCTGTGTTACAAATACTTACGAAATCCCCGCCGGCCTACTGATGAGAGGCTGGCGGGGATTACTATATTCTGAGAAATCTTGCAGTTATTTCTGCGTACCCCCTTGCAGTTCTTGCAGTATTGCAGTTTTTTCTGCGTGGGGGGTGCTGCTCCGAGGGGAGGGAGGCGGAGGGTTACTCGGGGATAAGGGAGCCGCCGCCGAGCGCCTGGTAGAGGTTGATGGTGGCCTGGACGGTGGCAAAGCGGTTGCTGATGAGTCCGAGCTGGGCCTGGAGGAGTCCTGTCTGGGCGGTGAGCACGTTGAGGTAGTTCACCGAGCGGGTGACGTTGTCCCGGTAGAGGGCTTCGGTGGCCTGCACGGCATCGCCCAGGGCGCTGATCTGCCCTGCGATGAGCTGCTGCTTGCCGGTGGTCTTCTGGAGTGTGGCCAGGGCGGTGTTCACCTCGTTGCCGGCAGCGATGAGGCTCTGCTGGAAGGCCATCTTGGCTTCTTCCTGCTGGAGCTCTGCCACCTTCTTCTGGGCGCGCAGACGGCCGTTGGCGAAGAGGGGCTGAGCGAGTTGTCCGAGGGCGTTCCAGATGAACTTACCGGGGTTGATGACGGTGGAGCCGGCGCTGTTGGTGAAGCCCAGGGTGCCGCTGATGGTCAGCGAGGGGTAGAAGGCGCTCTTGGCGGTGTTCACGGCGTAGAAGGCGCTGGCAAGCTTGAGCTCGGCCTGGCGCACGTCGGGGCGGTTCTGGAGCAGGGCCATGGGCAGTCCGGTCTGAACGGCAGGAGCCTGGAAGCTCTCGAGCGAGGTACGCTGGATGTGGTGGGGTGCCTCGCCGAGGATGGTGCAGAGGGCGTTCTCGGCCTGGGTGATGGCTTCCTGAAGGTCGAGCACGCTGGCGGCCACGCTGAGGTAGTTGGCCTCGGACTGGGCCACGGCGGCTTTGTTAGAGCGCCCGGCCTGCATGAGTTTCTTGTTCAGCTCCACGCTCTTCTTCCAGTTCTCTGTGGTCTGCTGGCTCACAGCGAGCTCGGCGTCGAGCATGCAGAGGGTGTAGTAGAGGTTGGCGACGTTGGCCACGAGGCTCTGCTGAACGGCCATGCGTACGGTGCGCACCTGTTCCACGGCCACTTCAGCGGACTTCTTGGCGTTGCGCAACTGACCGAAGCTGCCGATCTGCCAGGAGGCGGTGACGGGCAGGGTGTAAGTCTTGTTGGGTGCAGCCCAGTCGAAACTGGAGAGCTGTCCCTGGGGCGTGAAGACCAGACTGGGTATGTATGCCAGTTTGGAGCACTTCAAATAGGCCTGTGCCTCCTGGATCTGGAGGTCTACCTGCCGCATATTGGTGTTCTGGGCGAGGGCTTTGCCGATAAGTTCCTGAAGCGTGGCATCGGTGAAGAACTGGCGCCAGTGCATGGCTCCTGTTCCCTGAGTGTCGTTGCCTGTCTGCACGGAGCCGTAGAGGCCGTCGGTCTGTAGGTCGTCGGGGCGCTCGTAGGACTTGTAGACGCCGCAGGAAGTGAGTCCGAAGGCGGCGATGGCTATGATGAATATTTGCTTTTTCATTGCTGTTTGGTTGTTGTGAGGGGCCGGGGGGAGCCCGACGGAGAGCCGCCGGGCACCACGGCTTCTATTTTTGTTTATATTCGCACATCAGGGACTATTTCTCGTGTTCGGCTTCGGCCTTCTCTTCTGCGCTGCGAAGCTTCTCGCGGAGGAACTGCTGATCGGCCTCAACTTTCATAGCGGGACGGATTTTCTCCTGCAGGTACTCGAAGAAGATGAAGAAGACGGGGACCGTGAAGAGGATGGCAAAGGTGCCTACAATCATACCGCCGACGACACCGATACCGATGGTGCGGTCGCCGTTGGCTCCTGCTCCGGAGGCGAAGATGAGTGGCAACATACCGAGCACACAAGTGAGCACAGTCATCAGGATAGGACGCAGACGTGCCTCGGCAGCTGCATAGGCAGCCTCGACGATACCCATTCCCTTGCGGCGGCGCTCGAGTGCGAACTCGGTGATGAGGATGGCAGTCTTGGCCAGAAGGCCGATGAGCATGATGACACCTGTCTGGAGGTAAATGTTGTTCTCAACCTGACCGATGACATACATGTCTGCGCCGGTGAAGAGCCGTCCGAGTCCGACGCTAACCTGGTTCCAAAGCCATGCGAGTCCGAAAGAGCCCATGAGACCTGCGGGCACGGAGAGAATGACAGCAAAGGGAACGAGGAAGGACTCGTAGAGACACGAGAGGATGAGGAAGATGAGGATGACGCAGATGGCGTAGATGAGGATGGTCTGGTTGGAGCCCATTTGCTCATACTCCTCGCGGGAGATGCTTCCGTATTCGTAGGTGATATGGTCGGGCAGGGTCTGCGTGCGCACCTCGTCGATGATGCGCATGGCATCCGAAGTGGTGTAGCCCTGTGCAGGCTGTACCATACAGGTGATCTCGGAGAAGAGGTTGAAATGCTTATCGATTTCAGGTCCGAGGATGGGTGTCAGCTTGGCAAACTGGGAGATGGGAGCCATGCCCTTGGAGCTGCGTACGTACATGTTAGAGAGGTCGGACTCAGAGGTGCGGTACTTGGGGTCGGTCTGCATCATGACGCGATAGACCTTACCGAACTGGTTGAAGTTCGAGACGTAGCTACCTCCGAGGTATCCGCTCATGGCGGAAAGGACCTGCGAGGGGGAAATGCCGGCGAGCTTGCACTGGGCAGCATCGACCTCAACCTGGTACTGAGGGAAGTTGCGGGCATAGGAGGTCATGGCCATCTGGATCTCGGGATGTTCGTTCAGAGCGGCCAGGAACTGCTGTGTCTGCTCGAGGAAGACACCCTTGTCGCCGTCCGAACGGTCCTGCAGGTGCAGGTCGACATTAGATCCGAGTCCGTAGCCAGGAATCATACCGGGTTCGAAGCAGAAGATCTGTGCCTCGGGTATTTCCTTCATGAACTGACCCATGAGCATGAGTTTCTTGATGCTGGAGCTGTGCTGGAGTCCTTTGCGCTCGTCCCAGTGCTTCAGTCGGAGGATGACCATACCGTTGGCGGCACCCTGTCCACCCATCATGCCGTAGCCGGCAGTGCGGGAGTAGGTCTGGATGTCTTCGTCGTTCTTGATGATTTCCTGCACGCGGTCGAGCACGCTCTCGGTGTAGGCGAGGTTGCTTCCCGGCGGACAGGTGACGTCTACCATGAGAACACCCTGGTCCTCCTGAGGCACGAGGCCCTTAGGCAGGGAAGTCATGAAGAAGACGAGCAGCACCACAGCGATAGCGAGGCTCAGCGGAGCCACCCAACGATGGTTAATGACTCCGCGCAGGTCGCGGTTGTAGCGGCGAGCCGTACCTCCATAGACCTTATTGTAGCCCTTGCGCGTGCCTTTGTTCAGCGCGAGGAAGAAACGGCTGACGGGATTCTTGGCCACGCGGTCACTCTTGGCAGGACGCATGAGCATAGCACACAGAGCCGGGCATACCACGAGGGCAGAGACGCAGGAGATACCCACGGCCACAGCCAGGGTGACACCGAACTGTGTGTAGAACATACCAGAGGTGCCGGGCATCATCGTGACAGGGATGAACACGGCCATGAAGACGAAAGTACAGGAGAGCACGGCCATGGTCACGTCGGCCATAGCGTCCTTGGTGGCCTGATAGGCCGAGGTGTAGCCCGCATCAAACTTCGCCTGCACGGCCTCGACGACCACGATGGCGTCATCGACCACCGTACCGATAGCCAGCACGAGGGCAAAGAGCGTCAGCAGGTTCAGCGTGAAGCCGGCAGCCTGCAAGGCGGCAAAGGTGCCCACGAGGGAGATGATAATAGAGATAGACGGGATGAGCGTGGCGCGGAAATCCTGGAGGAAGAAGTATACCACGAGGATGACGAGGAGGATGGCGATGACAAGCGTTTCCTCCACATTTGCGATGGACTCCAGGAGGAAGTCGTTGGAGGACATCATCTGTTCGAAGTGAAGTCCCTTGGGCAGGGTCTTCTCCATCTCGCGCAAGGCTCCTGTGAAGCGGTCGTTGGTCTCCTTGGCGTTGGCTCCGGAGAGCTGGAAGGCAAGGAAGGTGACGGAGGGTTTTCCTTTGAGTTTACCGCTGAAGCCATAGTCCACCTGACCCATTTCGAGGTCAGCGACGTCCTTCAGGCGGAGCAGGGAACCGTCGGGTTTGGCCATGATGACGATGTTCTCGAATTCCGAGACTTCCTTCAGGCGACCGGTGTAGCGGAGGGTGTACTGATAGACGTTGTCCACATGGTCGCCGTGTCCGCCTTCCATGGGTTTCTCGCCCAGTTTGCCTACGGCTGCCTCGAGGTTCTGCTCGGCCAGGCAGCCGGTGATGTCGGAGGGCACGAGGCCGTACTGGGCCATCACTTCGGGCTTGAGCCATACTCGGAGCGAATAGTTGGCAGCCAGCGCAAAGACCTCACCCACACCCTTGATACGCTTGAGTTGCGGGGTGATGTTGATGGCCATGTAGTTGCCCATGAAATTGGGGTCGTACTCGGGCACATCGCTGACCATAGCGTCGATTTGCAGCATGGAGGTCTGGCGCTTGAAGGTGGTGACACCAATCATGGTGACCTCCTGTGGCAGCAGACCCTGGGCCATGCTGACGCGGTTCTGGGTGTTCACGGCAGCCATGTCGGGGTTGGTACCCTGCTTGAAGAAGACCGTGATGGTGGCGGTACCGGAGTTGCTGGAACTGGAGGTCATGTAGGTCATGTTCTCCACGCCGTTGATACTCTCTTCCAGCGGCTGGATGACGGCCTTGGTGACCGTCTCTGCCGAAGCGCCCGGATAGGTAGCGCTGACAACGACCGTTGGAGGTGCAATGTCAGGGAACTGCTCTACGGGCAGGTTGAAATAGCTGATGGCGCCGAGCAGGACAATGACGATGGCTATGGACATGGCCATCACCGGGCGCTTGATGAATATATTTCCTTTCATTGTTATTATGGGACCCACCCTTCGCCCTCCTTGTGAGGGAGGGGGTGGATACTATTGCTGTTTATTTACTATTTCCTTTTCATTATGTGAAGATTAGCACTTCCTCGAGCGAGAGGGGTGTGAGTCCTTCTTACTGGACTTCTTACTGGACCAGTGCTCCTTCCTTGACCATACCGGCTCCGTCGGCAATGATCTCGTCGCCTTCCTTGAGGCCGGAGAGGACGATGAATTCACGGCCGGTGTTGTAGGGAGCCACCTCGATATTGGTGCCCACGGCGGTGCGCTGGCCATCGACGGTCTCTACCTTAAAGACCTGATGCACGGTCTGCAGCTGCTTGACGGCAGCGGCGGGAACGATGATGTGGTTCTTCAGTTCAACGGGGATGACGACATTGCCGGTGCTGCCCGAATGGAGCAGACCCTTGGGGTTGTTGAACACAGCACGAAGCGAGACGCTGCCGGTGGACTGATCCACGACACCGCTGGCGGTCTCGATGACACCACTTTCCTCGTACTCAGAGCCATCCACGAGCTGCAGGCGCACGGCGGGCATAGCCTTCACGGCAGCCTCGGCAGACCCTGCCTGGCGAATCTTCTCCAGGAGCTGGGCTTCGCTCATCGAGAAATAGACGTACATCTGATGGTTGTCGGAGACGGTGGTCAGGGGAGTGGGAATAGAGGGCCCCACGAGGGCACCTACGCGGTAGGGCAATGTGCCTACTACGCCGTCAGCCGGACTCTTGACAACCGTGTAGCTGAGGGAGTTTGCGGCATTGGTCACAGCTGCGTTGGCCTGAGCCACAGCAGCCTTGGCCTGCATCAGGGAATTGTTGGCTGTCTGGAGGTCAAAGTCGCTGACGACCTGCTGTGCGTGGAGGTTCTGTGTGCTCTCGTAGCTGAGTTTGGCGGTAGCCTCTGCGGCACGTGCTGCTTCGAGGTTAGCCTTAGCAGTGTTCAGGGCTGCCTGATAGGGCACCTGGTCGATGATGAAGAGGGTCTGACCCTTGCGGACGCGCTGACCTTCCGTGACGCAGAGCTGCTGCAGCGTTCCGCTGACCTGCGGCAGGACCTGGATGTCCTGACGGCCACGGATGGTGGCGCTGTACTTGGTGTCGATGGTGCGGTCTTCGGCTTTCACCTTCACCGTCTTGTAGGCCTTGGGGGCGTTCTGCGCATTCTGGCCGTCCTGCTTCTTGCCGCAGGAGACGAACAGCGCGGTTCCAACGACTGCTGCAATGAGCGCGATGGATTTCATGCTTCTTTTCATGTTGTTGTTTTTACCTTAATTTGGATTATTATTCTTACTATTTTCTCTACTGATTTTATATGCAGGAACGCCTCCGAAGGAGACTTGTTCCCGAAATCGGGTGCAAAGGTACAACAAATTATTGGAATACGCACAATTTTCACTCTCCGAAGAGGCAAAAAAATTGTGCAAAATTTCCGTTCTGCACAACTTTTTAACACGATTTATAGGTTTTACAACACTTTTTCGTTGTCCTATTGGTCGGAATCAGCGTACAATGACCTTCTGGCGGTTGACCACATACAGGCCCTTGCGGGCGGGAATAGAGGCATCGCCCTCCAGCCATTCGTGGAAGATGACCTTGCCGCTGAGGTCGCTGACCGTGACGTGCTGGGGACGTGCCACACGGATACGGATGCATCCGAATCCGCCAGCAGCCTGCAGCGAAGCCTCGGCACTGACGAAGGGAGCGCTGACATCATCGGAGGGATCGATGGGGCTGCCTTCCTCGTGGATGACCACCTTCTGGCGAAGAATGAACTTGCCCACGGCCACGCATCTCTTGTCGCTCATATTGGCGATGAGCCCGAGGCTGACACGTGTGGGTTCATTCAGGGTGAAGTGGATGGCTCCGGTCTCGGTCAGCTTGGACCATGCCAGCGCCTGCTCCTCGAGGTCTGCGGTCAGGGGTAGCTCGTCGGCAGCCGCGGCAGCCACGTAGGTGCCGTCGGTCAGCCAGTTGTAGTAGTAGTCATCCCCGTCGCGGTCAGCGATGAAGGTGTACTCTCCCTCGGGCAGCTCCACGGTCTGGAAGATCATCAGGTCCTTGATGACCTCTGCAAATCCGGAGTAGGTGTCCTCGAGGGTGAGGTAGTTGTTCTTCTCGGCGTCCACGTGCCATTCCGTATAGATGGAACCGTTGCGGATGGTGTTCTTCTGCACCCAGGGCGAAGTGGTCTTGTTCATCACCAGCCGTAGGTATCGCGAGCTGTTGGCCGGGTTGCAGGTTCCGCTGCTCTTGAAGGGGTGCCTGTAGTTCTTCAGGTAGGTGGCCGTGACGTCGCTGTAGGTGCCCTTCGGGTTCAGGCAGAAGATTCCCTTGGAGCTCTCCCAGGCATCGCCGTCGGGGCCGAAGTTAATGCGCTTTCCCTCGAGTCCGTGTCCGGAGCGGTCGATGACATTGCCTCCGTTCTGGTTGAAGTCGTAGTAGAGCAGCAGCGAGTCGTTCTCCTCGGGGTTCGCCACCGGAGAGTTGGCTATGGCGAGGATGTTCTTCTGTGGGACAGCATAGTTCCAGACGCGCAGCTCGTCGATGAATGCATTGGCAGGACGCTCCTTGCCTCCGATGGCAAAACGCGCGAGCAAAGGCAGGGCGCTGATTCCAGACAGACGTCCGGAACCGAGTTTCTCCTCGTCGCGGTAGAAGGTGACGGCGCCATTCTTGTAGGTGATCAGGTAGTGGTGCCACTCATCGGTGATCACGGCTCCCTCGGGGCTCTGTACACTCTTTCCGGAGCTCTCGACCAGGAACTGCCCGCCGGGCTTCACGCTGATGCGCAGCGTAGAGGCTTCGTCGCCCAGGTGGAATGCGGCGTCGGTGATGCGTCCGGGGAACATCCACCAGTCGATGGAGAACTCCTTGGGAGTGGTCTCGCCGAAGGGAGAGGCGGTCTCCACGAGATCATCCTCGCCGTCGAGCTTCAGGCCGTTCCTGCCGTCGGCATTGCACACCACAACAGCACGCGAACGCCTCAGCAGACTGGAGCCCTTGTCGTTCTCGGTGGTGAGGGTGACGTCGTAGATTCCCGGGACATCGATGGCCACAGCCCTGTTCTGCCCCTCGATGCGGTAGATTTCCACTCCGCTGGCGATGTCCCACGTCCATTTCTGGGGATTGAACTTCGAAGCGTCGATGAGGTTGATCTTCTCGCCGCGCAGAACGATGTTATTCTGTATGGTGAAGGCAGCCTGAGGCTTCACTCCCACCACGCTGACGGACTTCGTCTTGGTGACGGTTCCGAGTTCGTTGTAGGCCGTGAGCTTGACCTCGTAGGTTCCCGTTGCCGCGAAGGATGCGGCAGCATTGGCGGTCTTCACCACGGGGTTGTCCGCGCCCTGGATTTCCCACTCATAGGAAGCGGCATCTATCGGGGTGGAGGTATTGACGAAGGTGACGTGCTGCCCGGCTCCGATCTCGCCCTCGGGAATGTCGAAGTCCACCGTTGGGAGCTGGGCGACCAGCACCTCAACCTCTGCCGTCTTCTCGGCTGTCTGTCCGAAGAGGTTGGTGGTCTTCAGGCTTATGGTTTGCGTGCCGGGTTCGCGGAAGATGACCACGGGATCCACCGTTCCCGTGATGTGCTCCTTCTCGGCTCCGGTGAAGCTCCATTCCCACTGCACGGTTCCGAGGCTGCTGCAGTCATGCATGGGCAGGGGTTTTCCGGCCACTATGCTCTTGGCAGTCTCGAAGTCGGCAAAGGTCAGGGTATCCAGGGGATTCATGCGCTGGTGGTAGTCGAGGTCGCTGAGTGTGAGGTTGTCCGGTTTGATGATCTGAGCATCGTTCCCGCCCTTGGAATCGACGAGGAAGAGTTCTTCGCCCTCCGTGCGGGTGGACATAGTATAATAATGTGTCAGCCCCTCGTGGAGGTCGGGGTATGCGATGGGGGTCTTGTAGTCGTTCTTGATTTGCTCGAGGGTGCGCGCGCAGTTCCAGAATCGGATTTCATCGATGTCGGCCACCCAGGGTGCATCATAGACAACCTTGTAGTCGGTGGTGGTTCCTTCGGTTCGTCCGAAGACGAGATCCGTGGCTCCCTCCAGTCCTTTGTGGTTGTAGCGGCTGGACCAGTCGATGAACCGTTTTCCGTCCACAAAGACCTTCATGGACAACCCCTCGTTGACGATGGCCACGTGGTGGAACGAGCCAGCGCTGATGGTAGTCGAGGAGCGGACGTAGTCACCGCCGTCGTGCCCGATCTCTACCTGCCCTCCGCTGATGACCTTGAAGAAGAAGTTGGTGTTCGTGGCCTTGATGCCGTAGAAGTCAGCTGTAGGTGTGGAGCGCGGCCGGAACCAGAACTCCAGGGTGAAGTCCGGCGTAGCTTTCTCCACGAGGTGGGGTATGATGATCTGGGCACCTCTCTTCAGGCTGGCAATGGAGTTCACGAAGTCGCCCGCAGCCGGAGCCACGGTGGCGATGACGGCTGCCGAGCGCTTGCTCTCGACATCGTACCCGTTGACCTTGTAGACGGCGCTGACAGCGTAGCTTCCGCTGCCGTCGACCTGGGCAGAACGGGTCTGTCCGTCCACGGAGGTCAGCAGGTCGCCGTTGCGATAGATCCTGTAGGTGTCGGGGCTGAATCGCCCTGCAGCCTGCAGCTGCCAGCTGAGTTCCTGCCCGCTGATGGCCAGGTTGCTGGGAATGGGAACGGACTCGCCGAGGACCACAGCGGTCAGCTGGGTCTTCTTGCCCTTGCTGGGAACTTCCACGGGAGCGTCCAGCTGGAAGGGAACTTCCACGCCGTCGCGGTCGAGGGTGTAGTCGAGGATGCTGACCTCGTGGATCTTGCCTTCGCCCTCTCCCCAGGCGCGCGTCTCCACCCAGAAGAAGTACTTCAGCGGCCGGCTGAGGTCGAAGTCCGCGGTCAGGTCTGTGAGGTCGTAGCCGAACTCCATGGGTTCCGGATGCAGTCCGTCGAACCATCGGCCGAGCATCGGTATTTCGGGTGCCGGCTGGGTCTTGCCCTGATTGCCGTCGCCGCAATAGTTGAAGTGTGTCAGGACGATGGATTTCTCGGGCTTGGTGGCATTGACATCCTGCGCCACTCCGACGTTCAGACATATCTCCGAGCGGCGTGTGTACTCCATCTTCACGCGGATGGTGCGCAGGGGGCGATAGTCGCGCATGACGTCGTAGTATCCTGGTGTGAAGCTGTTCTCCTTCGGCCATCCCTTGACGCAGTTGGACTTCTCGTAGGGGCAGTATATGAAGCCGTTGTTGGCATATCCGTCACCCCAGGAATTACAGATGATCCAGGCTCCGACCTCATTATCGCCGTCGGCATTCATCTGCTCTCCGATGACTCCGTTGCCGTCGAGGTCAAACTCGATTCGGTCGTCGTATCCCACGATGGTCATCGCGTGGTTGTAGGTCTCGTTCCAGTCGGTGATGTACTTCATTCCTGTCACTCCTACGGCATCGTTGGCCGCGGTCTTCGGTATGTTGCCTTCGAAGGGGCCCGCCGCCACACCGATACCGCAGATGCCGCCTGCGGCATAGCTCTCGTCGCCGCAGCGGTTCCAGAGGTAGTTCTTGACGATCTCGCGTCCCTCGGGCGTGCCGCAGTTCATGGGGAAGCTGTTGCCGGAGAGGATGCGGTTGTGCATGGTGGAGAACCAGCTGTCGTAGCCCTGCATCCATCCGCAGTCGTCGTTCTGGTCGTCCTGCCCGGAGCTGCCGTAGATATGGCTGTAGGTGGTGCCTCCGTAAACGGCCACGCTGGCGATTCCCACATCGCGCCCCAGTCGGTCGTAGCCGGTGCCTCCCGTGCCGTTGGTGTTCAGCATCCAGGGGAAGTGTGTGGCGTAGCGCCGCTCGTCGCTGTCGGCAGCCGTGAAGCGGGCTGTGTTGATCTGATTGGTGAACTGATAGTAGATGCTGGATGCCGCTCCGCAGGAGCCTCCCGACTGGTTGATGATCGGTGGGAAGGAAGGATTCAGGGCATTGTTGATGTGGTCGGGGCGCCGTCGGCCGGCAGCCTCGTTGCGCTTCACGCGCCTGACCATCTTCCGATAGGCCTCGTAGTTGATGTTCTTCGGCTTGGGGTCGGGCAGGTCGGGGTACTTCTCGCGATCCCAGAGGGGTTCCTGAGCTGAAGCTGCCCCGAAGGCGGCCAGCAGGAGTGCAATTAGACTTAGGCGCAGGTTGTTCATAGGGCAAAATATGTCAGATGGTTAGCATTCTTTATTCTTTCCGGCTTCCGGTTTCCGTTCAGGAATCCTATTTCTTGCTGAATCGCTGCAGTCCTCCTTCCAGCCACTGGACGAATCCGGGAATGTCCTCCTTGTAGCTGAAGGAACCGGAGAGGGGATATCCGTCGTGATCCACGAGGACATAGAAGGGCTGTGTCTGCGCGCCGAACTTGGTGCGCTGCAGGTAGCTCCAGCGGTCGCCGATGGTGCGGAGCTTGCGTGTGGTGCCGTCGGCCTCGGTGACCTCCTGTGGTTCGGGCAGGGGAGTCTTGTCGTCCACGTAGAGGCTGACGAGCACGAAGTCCTCGGTCATCAGCTGCTTCACGCGGGAGTCGGGCCACACGGCGGCCTCCATCTTGCGGCAGTTCACGCATCCGAAGCCGGTGAAATCCAGCATCACGGGCTTACCCAGACGTCGGGCTGCGGCCATGCCTTCCTCATAGTCGGTGTAGGTGGCCTCCACGGTGTTCTGGTTGAGGTTGAAGTCCTGCGTCCACATGGGTGGAGCGAAGGCGCTGACGGCCTTGCAGGGCGCACCCCAGAGACCGGGCACCATGTAGAGGGCAAAGGCGAGCACACAGAGGGCGGAGAGGAAACGCGTCACCCCGATCTTGGGTCGCTGTACGACATTCCCGTCGTCGTCGTACTCATCCTCGTCGTGCGGCAGACGGATCCAGCCGAGGAGGTAGAAGCCCATGAGGGCGAAGATCATAATCCAGAGGCAGAGGAATGTCTCGCGGTCGAGCAGGCGCCAGCCGTAGGCCAGGTCGGCGACAGAGAGGAACTTCAGCGCAAAGGCGAGCTCCACCAGGCCGAGGACCACCTTGATGACGTTCATCCAGTTGCCGCTCTTGGGCGCCGACTTCAGCCACGTGGGGAACATGGCGAAGAGCGTGAAGGGTGCCGCCAGCGCGATGGCAAAGCCAAGCATGCCCACCGTGGGAGCGATGACAGAGCCGCTGGTGACCATGTCCACGAGCAGCAGGCCGATGATGGGTCCCGTGCAGGAGAACGAGACGAGCACCAGCGTCAGCGCCATGAAGAAGATGCTGAGCAGACCCGTGGTGGAGCTGGCCTTCTCGTCCATCTTGTTGGACCACGAAGCGGGCAGGATGATCTCAAACCCGCCCAGGAACGAGGCGGCGAAGACCACCAGCAGGGCGAAGAGGAAGAGGTTGAATACGGCGTTGGTCGAGAGGGCGTTGAGCGACGAGGGTCCCCAGATGAGGGTCACCAGCAGCCCGAGGCCCACGTAGATGACCACGATGGAGAGTCCGTAGAGGATGGCGTCCTTGATGCCCTTGCGCTTGTCGTCCTTGGCGCGCTTGAGGAAGAAGCTGACGGTCATCGGGATGATGGGCCACACGCAGGGCGTCAGCAGGGCGATGAGTCCTCCGAGCACGCCGAGGAAGAAGATTCCCCAGAGCGAGCGCGACTGCGTGTCGGAGGCGGCATCGAGGGCGTGGAGCTCGGAGATGACGGGAGTCCAGAGAGAAGACTCTCCCCCCGCCCCGGACTCTCCCCCCGCCCTCCCTGTTAGGGAGGGAGCGGTTACTGTTGAGAGGGTGTCCGATGAGGGGGGTATCTCGTTTGCGGCGGGGGTGGTGGGGGTTGCGGCTGGGTTTGCGGGGTTTGAGGCTGGGTTTGAGGCGGTTGAGGCGGGGGTCGTTTCTTTGCTTCCTTCAAAGCTGAACTCCACCGGCGTCGGCGGCATGCAGGCTTCGTCGTTGCAGGTGCCGTACTCCAGATATCCGGCAGCCTTCCACTTGCCGCCCTTCAGGCGCAGGCGCTGGGTGGCGGTTCCCTTGGTCTCGAAGTAAGTCACTTCGCACCCGAACACATTGTCCTCCACGCGCTTGGGCGTTGGAGCCAGACGGAGTCCGCCTTCGAGCTGAGCGCCCTCCAGAGACTCTATATTGAACGTCATCGGAGTGGGGCCGCCATCGTTGTCGGGGCCATAGACGTGCCATCCGGGCTCGATGACAAAGCTGAAGACCAGATCTACCAGGTCGTCATGACCACTCACGGATTGCTGCTTCACGGTGGCCTTTACGGGATTCTGCGCGAACGCCAGCGCGCACGCGAAAAACAGGAGAAAGAGGGTTGCGTAACGTTTCATAAATTCTTTTTTTCGTTTATTGCCGCACACGTACCATCCAGGAACTGCATCGCCCGGATGGTACGCGTTATGCATTCCGACCACTCGGGGTCGAAGAGAGAGACATATATTATATTAAGGAACGCGCGTGCGCGAGGCTCCGAAGTGCTTACTTCTTGGCCAGCAGGTCGCGGATCTCGGTCAGCAGGACTTCTTCCTTGGTGGGTTCGGGCTCAGCGGGTTCGGGAGCGGGAGCTTCCTCTTCCTGCTTCTTCATCTTGTTCATGGCCTTGATGAGGAGGAAGATGCAGAATGCCACGATGAGGAAGTCAATACAGGTCTGGATGAACGCACCGTAGTTCAGGGTGATGGCCTCCGTTGCCTTCTGGATGACCTCGCCGGCTTCGTTGACCACTTCGGGCTGAGCCTCCTTCAGCGTGACGGCCAGATCGGCGAAGTTCACGTTGCCCATCATCATGGCGATGGGAGGCATGATGATATCGTTGACCACAGAGGTCACAATCTTGCCGAAAGCACCGCCGATGATGACACCAACTGCCATATCAACTACGTTTCCGCGCATCGCGAAGTCCTTAAACTCTTGAATAAAGCTACTTTTTGCCATAATTTTACATATTTTAGTGAGTTTGATGTCGCAAATATAAAACAAATTTTGTAATTTTGCCGCGCAAAACAAGGAAAAAATGACTCAAAAGGCTATCAGCACCCTCATTTTGGCACTTTGCACCCTGCTTTTGGCAGCATGCAAGTCCGCAGAATACTGCAATTGCGGATAACTCCGGCCTCGAAAGTCTTACAACCGCGAATGTGCTAAAACCACACATATCTTTTCATTCATTAAAAACAACAAAAAGAAAATGACAAAAGTTGCTATTAACGGCTTCGGCCGTATCGGTCGCCTCGCTTTCCGTCAGATGTTCGAGGCTGAAGGTTATGAAGTAGTCGCTATCAACGACCTCACCAGCCCCAAGATGCTGGCTCACCTGCTGAAGTACGACACCGCTCAGGGCGGTTTCTGCGGCAAGTTCGGCGAGAACAAGCACACCGTAGAAGCTGGCGAAGACTACATCGTCGTCGACGGCAAGAAGATCACCATCTACGCTATCCCCAACGCAGCCGAACTGCCCTGGGGCAAGCTCGATGTTGACGTCGTCCTGGAGTGCACCGGTTTCTACACCTCCAAGGAGAAGGCTTCTGCTCACCTCACCGCTGGTGCCAAGAAGGTCGTCATCTCCGCTCCCGCCGGCAACGACCTCCCCACCATCGTCTACAACGTTAACCACAAGACCCTGACCCCCGCCGACACCGTCATCAGCGCTGCCAGCTGCACCACCAACTGCCTCGCTCCCATGACCAAGGCCCTGAACGACTTCGCTCCCATCCAGAGCGGTATCATGACCACCGTTCACGCCTACACCGGCGACCAGATGATCCTCGACGGTCCTCAGCGCAAGGGTGATGTCCAGCGTGCCCGCGCAGGTGCCCAGAACATCGTTCCCAACAGCACCGGCGCTGCCAAGGCTATCGGTCTCGTAATCCCCGAACTCAACGGCAAGCTCATCGGCGCAGCTCAGCGCGTTCCCACTCCCACCGGTTCCACCACCATCCTCCACGCTGTCGTGAAGGGCGAGGTCACCGTTGAGGGCATCAACGCTGCCATGAAGGCTGCTACCAACGAGAGCTTCGGCTACACCGAGGAGAAGCTCGTCAGCAGCGACATCATCGGCATGAAGTTCGGTTCACTCTTCGACGCCAACCAGACCATGGTCAGCAAGATCGGCGACGGCAACAGCCTCGTTCAGGTCGTTGCTTGGTACGACAACGAGAACAGCTACACCAGCCAGATGGTCCGCACCATCAAGTACCTCGCTGAGCTGAAGTAAGAAATCCTTCCATTTTTATAGCCGCTCTCCTCGAACCGCGAAGAGGGCGGCTTATTTTTTTCTCCAAGCAAGAACGATGATAAAGATAGAGACACAGCCTGCCGACAGCCCGCTGACAGGACAGAGCAAATGGTGGGGAGAACCCGATATGCCCGACGATCTGCACTATCCCGAAGTGCTGGTGACAGCCGACGACGGCGACAGCTGGCAGGACCCGTTGACCTTCGTCTGCCAGATCCGTTGTGAGGACATTGCCGCGCTCGATCCCGAGGGAGTGCTGCCCCACGAGGGTATGCTCTACTTTTTCGCTGCTCTCGACTATTTCCTGGGCGACATCGGAGCCCTCTCCTATCCCGGCATGGGACAATGGCAGCAGCAATACTTCCGTGTGCTCTACGCGCCGTCATGCGACGAGCTGCACACCCACCATATTGTCAACGAGGACGGAACCCCTGCCACGCTGCCTGCCGAGGCCATCACCTTCACCGCCTGCGACGAGCACACAGACGGCATCAGAATGCTGGGATTCCCCTATATCGAAGAGGTACGCGAGGCGATGCCCGCCATGCTCTCGCTGCTGCAGGTGGACGAGGACGACCGCTGGAACCTCACCTTCCACGACTGCGGAACGCTCAACTTCATGATTCATCCCCGCCACCTGAAGGAACGGCGATGGGAGAAAACCGCCTGCTACCTTTATTCCTTCTGACAAAGCTTACCGCTATGGATAACAGACAGAGAATACAACGCCTCGTCACCATTACCGACGAGATGCGCAAGAACTCAGAAGAGATGCGCAGCTGGAAGAATATCCCGCTGGCCAAGGAGTGCGTGGAGCTACTGAAGGCTATCGACGACCCCGAGGAAACGCCGATGGGCAAGGCGTTGGCGTGCGAAGCCGTCATCGAACAACTGCCGGAATACGATGTGCCACGACTGGTACTGGGCATCCTGCGCTACCAGCTGGAACTGGTAGGGCAGTCGGACGAGCCGGAATCCAGCGGTTATCCCACGGTGGACGGAGTTCAGGCAGAAATCCGGCGTCTGGAGGATTACATCGACACAGAGCATGTCAGCATCAAGGAGTTCATGGACAAGTACCATCGGTCCCTGAAGTTTGCTCCCGTGGAGCGCACACCCATGTGGGAGGAGCACTACTATGAAGTGGAGGAGGAATGCGACCGCCGCCTGGGCGAGACGCCGCGCGGCATGGGTTTCTGCTTCGCCTATTGGAGCACCCTGCGCCAAGTCCTTTCGGAGCGCGGCATCCAATGGCAGTCGCCCAGCGAACTGAATCCGCGAGTGATGTTTGATTAAGATGGAAAAAATGATAACCATACTCGGACCTACCGCTTGCGGCAAGACAGCCGTCGCCACCCAGCTGGCTGCCCGTTTCTGGCAGCAGGGCACGGGCGCCGAGATCATCTCCGCAGACTCCCGCCAGGTCTTCCGCGGCATGGACATCGGAACCGGCAAGGACCTCGCCGACTACGACGTCCCCACCTCTCCCTCCTCCGCTTCTCCCTCCTCCGTTTCTCCCTCCTCCGCTTCTCCCTCCTCCGCTTCTCCCTCCTCCGCCTCTCCCTCCTCCACTTCTCCCTCCTCCGCTTCTCCCTTCTCCCTCCTCGCCCTCCTCCGCTTCTGCCTCCCCCGTTTCTCCCTCCTCGCCCTCCTCCGCTTCTGCCTCCCCCGTTTCTCCCGTCGAGGCAGTGGTGCCCGGCGGTTTCCCGCCGGGTCTCCCGTCGGGCCTCCCCCCCGTCCTGCACATTCCCTACCACCTCATCGACATCGCCCAGCCGGGCACCAAGTACTCCGTCTTCCACTTCCAGCGCGACTTCCTGCGCGCGTATATAGATATATGTTCGCGCGCGCGAGTGCCCATCCTCTGCGGCGGCACGGGGCTGTACATCGAGAGCGTGCTCCGCGGCTACAACCTCGTCGAAGTACCCGTGAACCCCGAATTGCGCCAGCAGCTGGAGGGCAAGACCCTCGCGGAGCTCACCACCATCCTCGCCACCTACAAGCGCCTGCACAACACCACCGACGTGGACACCGCCCGCCGCGCCATCCGCGCCATCGAGATCGAGGAATACTACCTCCGCCACGGCCTCTCCCATTCCTCCTCCTCCCATCCTGCTCCCCCGTCTACTTCCCCTGCAGCCTGCGGCCTCGTCGGCGGACTCCCCTCCCCCATCCCCTCCATCACCATCGGCCTGGACATCCCCCGCGACCTGCGCCGCCAGCGCATCACAGCCCGCCTGCAGCGCCGCCTGCAGGAAGAACACATGACCGACGAAGTGCAGCACCTGCTGGACTCTGGAGTGCCAGCCGAAGCACTGCTGAGCTACGGCCTCGAGTACCGCTACATCACCCAGCACCTCCTCGGACAGCTCTCCTTCGACGACATGGCGCGCCAGCTCGAAATCGCCATACATCAGTTCGCCAAGCGGCAGATGACCTACTTCCGGGGAATGGAGCGAAGGGGCGTAAACATCCGCTGGATTGACGCAACAAGCGCCCCAAAAGACGTTGCAGATGAAATTTTCGGCATTTTTCTTGCTTCCTTCAAAGAAAAGCTGTAACTTTGCACTCGCTAAGACGAAAAATCCTAAAATTCATAACCCATAATAACAACTAAAAACCCAAAAAGAAAAAAATGAAAATTTCCAAGATTGAACATCTGGGCATTGCCGTGCAGAGCATCGACGAAGTCCTCCCCTATTTCGAGAACGTCCTCGGACTGAAGTGCTACAAGACAGAGGTCGTTGAGGACCAGAAGGTGAAGACTGCCTTCCTCAAGGTCGGCGAAGTGAAACTCGAACTCCTCGAGCCCACATGCCCCGAGAGCACCATCCAGAAGTGGCTGGACAAGGGCAACAAGGGCATCCACCACATGGCATTCTGCATCGAGGACGGCGTGGCCAACGCCCTCGCCGAAGTCAGCGAAAAGGGCATCCGACTCATCGACGAAGCTCCCCGCAAGGGCGCCGACGGACTCCAGATCGCATTCCTCCACCCGAAGTCCACAGTAGGCATCCTCACAGAGCTCTGCGAAGACCCCAACAAGTAAACAAAGAACAGCAAAGAAAAGAACTTTTAGTACTAGTATTTCAAACATTTGTTGATTTGTTAATCCCCCGCTGCCTGTGAAGGTCGCGGGGGATTCTGCTTTCAATCTCTGATAAAATAATGAATGTGGTGTTGTAGCTCTTGGTATGATGGGTTCTTTATGGATATTTCAGGCGGGTTCTTTATGGATATTTCCTGGTGCAAGCAGCTGCCGGAGGCTCAATGAATCAGGATCTTGCGCGCCCGCGGCTTGCCGCCCTGCAGCTCGCGGCGGATCAGCAGCCCCCGGGCATCGGGGCCCGCGGCACGTCCGCTGAGGTCGCATGTCACGACGGCTGCCGTCGCAGGCCTCTCCGCAGCGGGGGCAGCGACGCCCGTAGGGGTCTGCGAGAACTGCCAGCTGTCGAACTCGAACAGCGACTTCCCGGAGCCCTGGAAGGTGAAGCTGATGTCCCGCACGCCCGTCAGCGGCGCCGCGAGGTCGGCCACGACCTCCACCCATTCCCCGTCCGTAGGCTCCACGGCCACACGCGCCTTCACGCTGCCCGTCCTGCTGCCCTGGCGCACCACCAGCGTGGCTTTCTGGGACGAACGTACCCGCGCCTTGAAAGAGAGCGCACCCTCGCTGCCGAAATCCACGTTGCGAACCTTGATGTAGCCGCTGGAGCTGATGTTGGTCACGTAGCATTGGCGGTAGTCGCCCACGCAGAGGATGCCCGAGCTCTGGTTGATGGTCTCGGCCTCCTGCCGCACGTAGGGATCCAACGTCTGCAGCGGCTCCACGCCCTTGGTGGTGAACTTTATCAGCGGCAGCGAGCCGTCCTCGTTCCGGGTAAACTCCTCCACGCATGTCGAGCGCTTGAAGCCCCCGCCGCCGGGCAGTTTGCCGTTGTGGTAGAACATATAGTGGTGTCCGCGGAATTCCACGCTGCCGCCATGGATGGTGAAGCTGCCGTCGGCCTGACCCATCACCTTGCCCCCGTAGGTCCAGGGGCCCGTGACCTTGTCGGCTGTGGAGTAGGCCCAGTACTCCGGCACTCCGCCCGCGGCGTATTCCAGGTAGTACTTGCCGTCGCGCTTGTAGATCCACGAAGCCTCCTCGAAATTCGTCTTCGGAGTGCCGTTGTCCTCGTAGCCCTTGAAGGGTCCGAAGGCCTTCTCGTCCCTCGTCTTCACCTCCACCTCGCCGCCCGTGATGGCCGTCATGCTCTTCGTCAGCCGCGCGTACCAGAGGTTGTTGTTGCCGTAGAAGAGGTACGCCTGGCCGTTGTCGTCAATGAACACCGTGGGGTCGATCTTGAACCAGCCCTGCACCAGCGGCTTGCGGATGGGGTCTCGGTAGGGGCCGGCGGGAGAGTCCGCCACGGCCACACCGATGCCCGGATAGGCCTGACCCTTGATGGTGGCGGTGACGTACCAGTACCACTTGCCATTGCGCTCTATGCACTGGCTCGCCCAGCAGTCGTTGTCCTGCTTGGCCCAAGCGGAGAACGTGGCGGAGGTCAGCGGCGTGCCCCGGTAGGTCCAGTTCACCATGTCCACGGTGCTGTACAGCAGCCAGTCCTTCATCGTGAAGTAGCCGTTCAGCGTCTCGTCCTCGTCGTGGTCCACGAAGAGGTAGAGGGTGTCGTCGTGCACGTAGGGAGCCGGGTCGGGCGTGTAGCGGTCGCAGATTATCGGGTTCTGCGCCGCAGCATTCCCGATGACCACTGCCGCGCACAGCACCAGCGCCACTCGCCGGCATATTCCCGGCATCGTCATTCTGTCCATCTGTATATTCATATCATTCATTTTTCATTTAATTCCGCCTCCTTCGGGAGGCGTTCGTTTTCGCCTGCAAAGATACAACAAATCTCCCCCACCCCACATCGTCTCTCGTCTCGCATACTTCCACTTTCGTCTCACATCGTCCCCCGGCGGCCGTTTCCGGGCAGGAAACACTCCCCGAACGCCCCGAAACGAGAATCCCGCGGGAGCAGCGGCGGCATTCCCTGTGCCCTCTGCGTTCCGCGGGATCCTTCTGTTTCAGCCTACATCACGAACGGGCCGTGGCCCATGCAGCTGGTGGTCGTCAGCGAGGTCAGTAGTGCGGTGAGGATTGTGATCACGATGTCCACCACCTTC
>CACXXT010000030.1 GCA_902771725.1 uncultured Bacteroidales bacterium | reverse complement strand
GGTGGAGGATGTGCTGCAAGATGCTTTCGTGATTATCTTCACTTCGTTTGACAGGCTGCGCGATGTGCGGCGGGCAGAGGTTTGGATGTCGGCCATCACGAGGAATGTGGCATCGAAATGCAAGAATCATCTGGAGGCCTTGCCTACGGTTTCGCTCGAAGAGACGAGCGAGGCTAGATTGTTTGCTGCTGAAAACGAAGAAAGGGACGTGAAAGGGGTGCCGCTGAGTGAGGTGGTGAGAATGATAGACAAACTGCCGAAGGGTTATGGACAGGTGTTCAGGTTGTCGGTGTTTGAAGGTATGTCGCACAAGGAGATTGCCGACATGCTGGGCATCGAGCCACATTCGTCTTCGTCGCAGCTGGCACGGGCGAAGAAGATGCTGCGCAAGATGATGCAGCAGTATTGGGTAGGCGGACTGCTGCTGTTGCTACTTGTTCCCGTCACTTTCTTCCTGCTCAAGAATGGAGGCACGGCTATCACTAATGATAAACCTATAGTGGCGAAACAGAAAGATACACCGAAAGACAGGCAAAAAGATTCTCGGGCAGAGCAGCTGCAGGAGCCTGTGATTGTAGATTTGCCCTTGCATCGTACCCCCGTCGTTGCTCCTGACACCCTTCCAACGCTTATCGCTCAGGCTGTGGATTCTGTCACTTCTGACACCTTATCTAATATAATAGCCCAGGAGCAGATAATTACAGACTCAATAGTTAACGATACGGCAAAGGCTATACGCAAAGTGGAGATACCGCATTACGACATTGCTGACTTGTTCCCCGAAAAGACAATCATCGGCACTGATAACGATAAGAAGTGGTCGTTACAGCTGGCATACGCAGGGCAACTTGATGAACAGAACCGTTATAATCAGCCGTTCAGTTATAAGCCGACACCGTCAACTGCTCAGTCTCTGCCTGGGCCATCCCCAAGTCCGATAATCCCGACCAGTATTGACAACTGGACGGATTATGCGGTCTATCTGGCAAATCATCCTGATGCCGTTAGCATCCAAACTCGTAGCGTTATCATGCGCATCGCACTGAACAATGCCAACAGACCTGGTGAGGACAAGATTCTGCGCACGAGCCACCACCGAATGCCTTTCACATGCTCGTTGGCATTGAAATACAAGCTGAATGATCGCTTCGGACTGGAATCCGGACTTAGCTACAGCCAGCTGAGGTCTGAGTTTGAGATGGGTGCAAATGGTAACACCATCAACGAGCAGCAGACCATCCACTACCTTGGCATCCCCCTGAAGGGTATATATAATATGTATTACGGAAAACGATGGGGCGTCTATGGCAGTCTCGGTCTGACGACCGAAATCCCCGTCCGTTCCACTCTCCATTCAGACTTCTATGTGAATGGCCAGTACGAGGCCAGCGACCAAACTGACTTCCGTGCACCGGGACAGTTCTCTACGACCTTCGGTCTTGGTCTGCAATACCACCTGACGCCCTACGTCGGTTTCTTCGTAGAGCCAAGCCTGCAGTACTTCATCCCGATGAAGACTGACATTGAAACCTACCGCACGGAGCATCCGTTCACCTTCTCCTTGCCGCTGGGCATCAGATTTACATGGTAGCCGTGCAGTCTTTTCATAATCCGACGGACAATAATAATAGAGAACAGCCGTTATTATAAAAAATGAATATGAAACATTTCACCACTCTCACATGGATGCTGGCTATAGCTATTGCCGGCGTTACAATTACTGCTTGCAGCAGCAATGACAACGAAACGGAAAAGCCTTTTACGACTGATCCAGTAGAAAACACGCTCTATGCCTGTGGCGTAGGCCAGCCCGAAACGCGCTCTGTTGCTGATGCGCAGAATATGCTCTTCACGGAGGATGATTTTGAATGGTTCAATGTGACCACTCGAGAAATCAAATTTCGCGATATGGACGAACCGCTCTACAAGCGTATGCAGCCTTTCCACGAAATAGAGTTCCATTTAGGCGACAATGTCCTGTTCGTGGTCAGCAGTTTCGTCGGCGACTGGGACAGCAGAACATTCACCGACCTCGTCCTGCATTATGACGTGATTTCCGACCCTAATCAGGGCCACTACTATCTGCACGACTGCTATCCCCTCCAATTCATCGATACCGACGAAGTGAAGGCAAATATCAATAAACGCGCCCCACAGTGGGAAACGTTCACCAGCTATCTGGAAAGCAAGGGTAAATTGAGGAAATAATCACTCACCCTGTGCAGTCATTCGTTGCAGTTTCAGACTAGCGAGATATTATCCTTCATAACATCTGTAGAACACGGACATTCAAGCGCCCTCACTGATATTGCAACAGTTAAACCGACTTACGAAGTCTTGATGGGTATAAAGAGATTATTGTGTCCACTTTAAAAAGTCATCATTGCTCTGTCACTCCTTGGGTTCTTTTGTAACTATTTGATTACTCACTTTCAGACATAAAAAAGGCGAAATGAAGGCGGGGAGGTGAATTTGGATACTTAATTATTCTTGAGATTTGGAGTTTCCAATCTTTTGGTGTACCTTTGCGCCACGTTTCGGAAACAGACGAAAAAGGACATGAACAGGATTGTACACCTTATTATAATAATAGCGCTGCTGGTTGCGACGGCCACAGCCAAGGCAGCCATCAGGGAAACAGCCAAGGCTGAGGCGACGGTCGAAGGCGAGGGCAGTACGTCCGCTGATTCCCTGCGGACGACAGACATCGAGGAAATCGTGGTGGCAGCGACGCCCAAGGAGGGACAGCGCATGCGACAACAGGCGCTGGCTTCGGCCTCCCTCTCACAAAAAGAAATGTTTTCTCGCGGCGTGCGCGGAATCAAGGATATCTCAGCCCAAGCGCCCAACGTTTTTATCCCCAATTACGGCTCACACCTCACCACCGGTGTCTTTGTCCGCGGCGTAGGTTCCCGAACGGGATCACCTGCCGTGGCACTTTACCTCGACGGCGTGCCCCAACTGACACCTGCCAGCTATGACTTCAATTTCGCCGGCGTTGATCGTATCGATGTGCTGCGCGGCCCGCAAGGAACTCTATACGGGCGGGGAAGCATGGGGGGCGTCATCCGCGTGTTCACCAAAGACCCCTTCCGATATCAAGGAACCGAAATCGACTTCGATGCCAGCCACGCCGCCCGCAGCCTCTCGCCCAGCGAAGGAGGACACGGACGCGGACGCCTGGCCCTGACACACTACCACCGCGTTTCAGACGTTTTTGCCTTCAGCGCACACCTCTATGGCGATATCGATGGCGGCTATTTCCGCAACGCCGGACGCGACAATGAACTCATCGACGACCAGAAGAACGCCGGAGCCAGAATGCGATTCGTCATCAAGCCCGACAACAGTCTGAACCTGAACGTCACAGCCAGCCACGAATGGTTGCGCCAGGGAGGCTACCCCTATGAATACAGGGGAGTCGTGGGCACACCAACGACACCCGAACCTCAGACACAGGTCGGAGAGATTGCCTATGACAACCGTAGCGGCTACCGACGTAATTTGACCAACGTCGGAGTGACAGTCGACAAACGATGGCAACGCATAGAACTGACGAGCGTCAGCGGATTCCAGCACTTGCACGACCGGATGGATTTAGATCAGGATTTCACGACGACGAACCTTTACACCCTGATGCAACGCCAAAATGCCAATACGCTCTCTGAAGAACTCATCCTGAAATCCCGGTTGGATTCCCAAAGCGAGGCCGCATCATGGCGCTACGACTGGCTGTTCGGCGCCAGCCTGTTCCAGAGCTGGATGAACACTCAAGGCCCTGTAGCCTTCCATTCCGACGGGCTCGCCTGGCTGAACGGACTGGTCAATAAGCAGGCTAACACCCACCTGCCTACCATCACCAGCCACGATGCCGCAGGAAATGAGGAGTACACCATGAACTTCGTCTTCGACAACCTCATCATGGGGCAAGAGCTGGGATTCCCTGGAGTCTATAAGACCCCGACGACCAACGCCGCGCTGTTCCACCAAAGCACAATAACGAACCTGCTGGGTGTAGAAGGACTTACCCTGACTGCAGGTCTGCGCGCCGAACTGGAGCATTTCAGTCTTGACTATGATACATACTACGAGTTCACTCAACGCTACGGCCTCAACGGGCGCCTCACCTACCCCGACGGCAGAGTTCGTGAAGGCATGGCCCTGGTCCCCACGATGGACTATGCCGTCAGCGACGGCCTCAAAGGTCAGTTGAGCAAGAACTACCTGCAGCTGCTGCCGAAGATCACGCTGCTCTATGCCTTCGATGACAAGCAGTCCTCTAACGTGTATGCCATCGTCTCCCGCGGTCACCGCTCAGGAGGATATAACATGCAGATGTTCAGCGACCTGCTGCAGACTCGCATGCAGACAGCCATCATGAAGAATGTCGCCAACGCCACCGTTCCCGTCGTGGATGCCGTCACCATGATTCCTGCCGACGTGAAACAGTCTGTGCGCAATATGCTGATAGGAATGGGAACACAGCAACCAATGGATGTTCAAGCCCAAACGTGGTACGACCCCGAAACATCGTGGAACTATGAACTGGGTACGCACTTGACACTCTGGGACGGGCGCTTGCAGACGGATGCCACCCTCTTCTGGATGGAAACGCGCAACCAACAGCTCTCCCAGATGTCAGCCGGAGGCCTCGGACGCGTCACCGTCAACTCCGGCCGCAGCCGAAGCCTCGGAGCCGAAATCAGCCTGAAGGCACAATTCACCGACGGACTCTCGGCCTACACCTCTTATGGATTTACGCGGGCGAAGTTCCGCAACGATGGCGCAGACGGCCAGAACTTTGTCCCCTTTGTTCCACGTCATACCTTGACGGTAGGAGCCACCCAGCTCTGGACCCTAAAGCATAGTTGGCTGAATGCCGTCAGCCTGCATGCTGACTATCATGCAGCCGGACGCATCTATTGGACCGAGAGCAACACATCCTGGCAAAACTTCGCAGGGAACCTGAATCTCAGTTTGAGTCTGCACAAAAAGGATACAGAACTTTCGTTCTACGTCCATAATGTACTTTCAGAGCGCTACCAGACTTTCTATTTCGAGACCATGCAGCGCGCCTTCGCCCAGTACTCCCGCCCCGCAGAACTCGGAATCCGTCTCCACTGTGCATTTTAGGCACAGAGTTCCTCCCCAATGCTACTTGCTGTCGTACCGCTCAGCAACGATATCAGCTCTCTGCATCGTGCATCCACACGGTCACGGACTGCCCCATACGCTGCTTGAAGGCGAGGCTGAAGGTGCTGTAACTATGGTAGCCGCTGTCGGCGGCCAGCTGCCGCGTCGTGAAGGGACGACGGGCGGCGACGGCCGCATAGTAGAGACGAACGAAATGGCGGATGCGCAGATCGTTGATGTAGGCATTGTAGGTGGTGCCCTGCCGCGCGAAGTACATGCTGAGATCGAAACGGTTGGTGCCCAGGACGTGAGCGAGCTGGGCAGCGTTCAGGTCGTGCTGCAGGTAGAGCTCTGTGTCTATGCAGTGCTGCTGGAGCAAGCTGCCGATTTCCTCGAAGGACGCATCGGAAAGCACCTTGGCCGACGAGCCGTCGCCACAGGGCGACAGGGACTTGCGGCCATCTTCCGGCGTCCCCGTATTCGCGTGTTCTGAACTCTTCTCGTAGTCCATTTCCGCCATGGCGGGCACCTCCTCCTCGGCAAGATTCGAGATGCTCAAGTCGCTCAGCGTCTCCACGCGCCACAGCAGATAGCACACCAGCACGATGCCGCACACCTGGATGATGTATTCGTAGATCATTCCGCTGTCGCCGCTCACATAATAGCCGAACATCAGCAGGATAGCGGCAATCGCCAAGAAGCTCTGCCACACCTCCTTGTGCTCCAGGTCGGCATAGTTGTCGCGCAGCCAGCGCCCGTACTGTCTGACGGCGTGCACCATATATACGGTCAACACAATGCACACTGCTAAGAGATAGAGCCGCAATATCGGCAAAAGGCCTTCGTCACAATTGACAATGCACAGGATCAGTCCCACTATGAGCGGCGCCATCATCACCGCCACGGGCCACAGCGGCCGCCGGCGGTCCTGCAGCATACAGAGCATGACGATGATGGCCAGCGGGAATGTCACCATGCAGTCGAGCAGTCCGCCTATGAGAAAGCTCAACATGATGACGTCGCTCGACGAGAGCACAGCGGTAGGTAAGTACCAGATATGCCCCAAGGCCATGATGGCAAAGAACATCGCTGTCCACATGCGCAAACGCTGCGGCGTAGTTATGTCAGGAGCAAAGGCGTTGCCCCGGCGCAGCAGCAAGTAGAGGCTGGCGATGGCAGCCACCGCCGCTCCCGCCCCGTAGAGCATGGAGAACAATAGGATATCAAGAGATATTTGTCCGTACATCTGTAGTGCCGATTTTTTCTGAAATCATTTTGGCGGCGCAAAGATAGGCAAAATCTCCCAATCCTGTTCCATCTCGCAGACGTTTTTTGTTTTTTTAAGAATCAAATAACGAGGGGAGACTTGGCAAACTTTTCTGAGCAAAGTGATTTTTTGTGTCCTCACTTGACGAGGAATATCCGTCCGCCCTTGATGTAGAGGCCTCTCTTGGCCGGAGGTGCCAACAGACGGCGGCCAGCTAAATCGAAATAGTTCTGGGTGAAGGGTTCAGAGCTTAGAGATGTAGGTGCGACGATGCCATCGGTGTCGAGGTAGGAGGCTTCGGCACGGTCGATGGCCGCCTGCAGGCGCGCAGCATCCTCTTCGGTGACTGTCTTGGTGTGAATGCGGTCGCGCATGGTGGCGATTTCCTGGCTGAGATCGTCCACGGCCTCGCGCACCCACGGGCGCTGGCAGTAGAGCGATGCGAGGGAGTCGATGGCGGCGGGGTGGATCTGCATCTCGCTCATGGCGAAGACACGGCCTCCGTCGCGGTTCTCCAGCGTGGAGAGGCATTCCAGACGGACGAACCCGATATCCTGTCCGCTGAAGATGGCAGGCGAGGTGTAAACTTCGCTGACCTCTGACGGCATATTCTCCGTGAGCTCGCAGATGAAATCCAGTTCTGAGCGCGCAGTGCCGGTATAGATACGGAGATCCTGCGGGATGTCCGGGCGCCCATACTGAGTGTGCTGCGAGGGGGTGAAGGTCAGGTAGAAAGCGGGCACGGTGGTGGTGAGCTTGGCCTGGACGTAGCCCGGCTCTTTAGGCCATGTGATGCCCGAGTACCACGACTCCCAGTAAGTGCTGGTCCTGCCGTCGACGAGCTTGGCGAGGTTGTGAGCTTCCTGCTGGGTGCTGTTGACGTTGGAGCTGAGCGAGGTGCCTCCGCGGATGAGCTTAGCGCTGCGGTCGATGGTGGTGACGAAGGCCTTGGAATAGGTCCGGATGGCCTGCTCGCAGAGGGCGTTGTAGGCGGCTTCGATATGAGCTTGCTGCTGCGCGCTGGTGATGAGGCTGAGGACGGCGTCGTTGGAGGGCGTCAAGGCGTAGTTGTTCCGCAGCTCGAAGAGGGTGGCCTTGGAGGCGGAGGTGTAGCGTCCCACGGGCTGCTCCTTGGTGGTGTCGATGCCCACATAGCCTTTGGGGACTCCGATGATGAATCCGTTGCCGCTGCGGGTGACGTTGAGCGGCACGGGGGCTTCTGCGAGCTCGGGCTGGGTGGAGGCGCTCACGCTGAGGAACTTGCGGGCTCCGAGGTTATAGAGGTAGTACTCCTGGAAGGCGGCGGAATAGAGGATGAGCCAGTTGGAGTAGGGGCTGACGACGGAGGGGGCGGAAGGAGAGGAGGAGGCGGAAGGGGCGGAGCTGGCGGAAGGGGCGGAGCTGGCGGACGAACCGCCAGCAACTGAACCCAGAGCAGGGAGGAGGGAGGGGGAGGGCAATTGAGAGAGGGGGATTGGGAGGAGGAGGGCGATTGGGAGGAGGAGGAAGATTGGGGGGAGGACGAGGGGGAAGGGAGGGCGCTGATGGCGAGGGTGCCGTCGGGGGTGGAGATGAGGTCGCCGCGGCCATCGAGGTTGTGGAACTGGTAGGCGCAGAAGGAGGAGAGGTGCTCGGCGCTACCTACGACACCGTAGGTGAGCGGGAGGGCTGTCTGCCCCAGCTGCTCCAGCGCCTGGAGGAGTGCATCGGGAGTGGGAGAAGGGGCGGCGAGCGTGGCGTCGTAGGCAGCGTGCAGGGGCTGCAGGTCAGCTGGCGCAAAGCCTCCGAACTGATCTTCCTCAGCGAGGGTGGCTGCTGCTAGTGCCTTCACGTCCTCGAGGCGGTATTCGTGCTTGAAGTACAGCTCGTTGATGACGAGGTTGGAGCCGTAGCCCGAAAGGAAACGGATGCGGAAGTAGCGCGCGGTGACTGCGGAGTCGAGCTCCACGGTGGGGTAGTCTGTGTCCTCTACGTCAAGTCGGCTGCTGACGGGGATGTAGCGGCTGCCGTCGTCGGAGGCGTAGAGTTGCAGCTGCCGGGCTCGATAGTTGTTGTCGCGGCTCTGGTAGAGTTCCAGGGAACTGACGGTGACGGGCTGTCCGGCATCGAAGGTGAACGTGTGGGGGTAGCTGACGGAGCCGTTCTTCCACTTATTATGATAATAGGTGGTGAGGTCTCCGTCGATGACGAAGGCAGCGCGTCCGTTGTCGCCCTCGCCCACGGTCTCCTCGTCGCTGAAGGCGGTGAGTTGCCATGTGGCGGGGTCGGATACGGTGCGTGTGGCTTCGATGGCAGACCGTACGGTCTTACCGTGGTTGCGGGTGACGGCGAGGTCTATGCGCCTGTTCAGCCGGTCGATGTCGATGGTGTCCACCCAGGGCATCTCGCCCTGCGCGGGAGCGCGGTAGCTGTCGGCGCTGTCGCGTGTGCCCATGTAGCCACCCGTTTCGAGGTAGAATGTGTTCTCGAAGAGTTCTGTGCGCCCGTGGCCGAAGTCATAGCGTGACTCGCGCTTACCATTGTTCTGGGTGTTGCCGAAGCCTACTTTGTTCTGGGCAAACCACCGCCCGCTGGCAGCAGAACGCATGGCGGCGTTGCGGAAGTAGCATCGGTGCAGGAACTCGCCGCCTCCGTTGCCGAAGTTCTCAAGGAAGCTGTAGATGCCCGACGTGAGGCGGTCGGCACCAGCCACGCGCAGGGTGCCGATGTAATGCCAGTCGGGTTCGTCGGCCATCTTGTACCACATGGACTGCAGGGTGCTCTGGTAGTCAATGACCTTGGGAGAGCCCTTGGCCGTGGTGGTGTAGACCTGTGTGTGTTCGGGTCGTTCGTTGAGCAGGAACTGAATCCAGTGGTCGAACTTCCAGAGGGTGTCGGCGTTGAAGCGTATGCTGCTGCCGGTGCCTTCCCCGCCGAAGCGTGTGGCATAGGCTCCGGGACCGACATCCACGGCCGCCGAGCGCATGTGCTCCGGCAGGTTGCGGTCCTTCTCCACGTCGCCGTTGTCCCAGACGGAGAAGAGCACGCTGTTGCCATACGAGCCGTCGGGGCGCGTGGGCATCTGGATTCCGGAATAACCCACGTCGGTGCCAATGGCCATCTGGTAGGTGGCCACGTGGCGGTACTCCAGGGGGTACATCACCTCGAGGTAAGTCCAGTCGTAGGCTTGTCCGGAAGGTGCTCCGGGTACGGTGGAACTCCACCACAGGTGTACGCTGGGTGCCATGAAGATCTCGGAGTCGGTGATCGTCAGTTTGGACTCGCGCTGGAACTCCATGATGTTCAGTCGGCCGAGGGTGTTGATGCCGTCGGGGCAAGTAAGTTCGAAGCGGTACCATCCGTCGTAGGGAATGTCCGTCGGCGGCATGATTTCCATTCGCTGCTCGGCTGTGGAGGTCTTGGTGCTAGTGGCACTGTTCTCGAGCACCACGGTGCCCGTGGCAGGATGCACGATGCGGACGTTGAAGGTGACGTGCTTGCCGGACTGGGCCTGGAAGAGAGCATCGGCGCGAACGTAGCCTTTTGGGAAGTGAATGCCATAGACGAGGATAGTGCCCTCGGGATGTCGCCAGTC
Organism: uncultured Bacteroidales bacterium; assembly: GCA_902771725.1. Lineage (GTDB taxonomy): Bacteria > Bacteroidota > Bacteroidia > Bacteroidales > Bacteroidaceae > Physcousia. The sequence continues at coordinate 65,680 of CACXXT010000030.1, read as the reverse complement.
AATCCAGGCCTTGGTCATCTGGTCGCCCGACCAGTCGCCGTCGAGTTCACGGTAGTGGCGGGCGGGCCAGATGGTGTCGACTTTGGATTGCCAGGAGAAATCATCAGCTTGCACCGGCAAGGACATTGCCAGTGCAAGCATACTCATAAAGAACCATTTACCTGAATTCATTGCAGAATGTTCTAATTACTAATACCTCACCTTGATGTATTCACATCCGTGAGTGGGAATCGTCCATTGGAGGTCAGCGGGCTGGAGGTCCTTCTGCCGCCAGAGGTCGCGTGCGCTCTGCAGCTGCTGGATGCCCATGGCCTGAAGGTAATCGGCGAAGTTGACTTTCAGGTCCTTGTCACCGACGTTGAAGATGCCGATGGCGTGGGCACCGTCGGCCAGCGGGCGTGCCCAAATCTGGATATCGCCGGCTTCTACGACGCGGTCAGCCTGCTGTCCGAGGAGGTCCTGGTTGATGGCGTTGACCTCGTTGTTGCAGAGAAGGTTGATGGTGAATTCGTCCATCTGTGCGATGTCGCAGCCGATGAGCATATTGGAGGCGAGGAGAGTCCAGAGGGTGATGTGGGTGTACTGCTCGTCGGGCGTCAGGCGGCTGTCGCGCAGGTTGCTGCTCCATCCGACCTTGCCGACGATGAGCATATCGGGATCGTTCCAGTGGCCAGGGGCGGCATAGGGAGCCAGCCCGGCCTGCTGACGGAAGCCGATATCGTACATCGAACGCCAGGAGTCGTTGATGTCGCCGGTGGTGCGCCAGCTGTTGGCGTCCACGAAACGACCCCACTCCCAAACTTTGGCCATGCCGTACTGGCAGAGGCTGTAGAAGATGTCGCGTGGCTGGTCGCGCAGGAATTTCTGCATGAGCAGGTAGGGACGTACGTAGGAGGCCACACCCTTGTCCTTCTCCTTGGCGTGCTCACGTCCGTAGCCGCACCAGTCGTACTTCAGGTAGTCGATACCCCAGCTGTTGTAGCTTTCGGCATCCTGCTTCTCGTGGTCGATGGAACCGAGGTATCCGCCGCAGGTGAAGTCACCGGGTGAGCTGTAGATACCGAATTTCAGTCCACGCTCGTGGAGCCAGTCACCGAGTGCCTTCATGGAGGGGAACTTCTCGTTCACGGCGATGGTGCCGTCGGGGTTGCGCTCGGGAGCTTCCCATCCGTCGTCGATATTCATGTAGCAGTAGCCGTAGTCAGCCAGCCCCTTGTCGATGAGGGCCTGAGCGGACGACATCACCTTCTCCTGCGATACGCTGAGAGCCCAGCAGTTCCAGGAATTCCATCCCATGGGCGGGGTGAGGGCAATCTTGCTTCCTACTTTCAGGGTGAACTCCTGCTGGGCGCGACCCTTGGCGTTCTCAGCCTTGACGGTGAAGGTAAGGTCTGCGGGACGACCTATGCTGCCGCTGAGCACACCTTCTTCGGTGAGCTTCAGCCCTGCGGGCAGGTTGTCGGCAGTAATCTTGATGGGCTTTTCGCCGGAGACACCGAAGCGGAAGATGACGGGCGAGCCGGGACGTACGCCGAAGACGGCGGGAGTGTTGAAGCGGGGAGTGGCGGGGGCGGGAGGCGTGAGCAAGAACTTCAGCGGACGCTGGCGCTCGACGTACTTGCCGCTCTTGGCATCGACGTACTTGGCGCTGGCGACGTAGCGCTTGGTCTTGTCGTAGGGGAGGGTGAGGCGCACGGGCTTTCCCTTGCGGACGGTGACCTTGCGGGTGAGGGTTCCCTGGGCGGCTCCCGTCTCGCGGCTGGTGATATTAAAGGTGACGGTTCCAACCTGGTTGGTAGCATATTCGTTGTTCAGCTCGAGGGTACACTGCGAAGTCTGTCCGTCGGGAGCCTCGCTGAACTGCATCCTCAGGCCGTCGGTGATATTCGGCACCCGGATGGTGAGGGGACGTCCGAAGAGGCCGCCAGGTTCGCCGGCATTGTAAACGCGGACGGCGATGATATTTTCCTTATCCCAAAGGATGCCTCCGGACTTGGCATCCACGGAGTAGCTGCGCGGGGTACTCCAGGCAGACTGGTAGCCTCCCTGGTCCTTGGGGAAACGACCCTTCTTGCCAATGAGTTTTCCGTTGAGGAACGTCTCGTCGGCATCATCGGCCTGCGGCAGGTCGAATACCACAATCTTCTGCTGGTCAGCTCCTTTCATGAGCGAGCTGGGGATGTTGACATGGATGCGATACCAGACGAACGTGTTGTTGAACGACTTGCCCTGGTCGTCCCACGTCTTAGTGATACTCATTTCCTCCCAGTTGGCATCGGAGGTTTCGGGCTTTGCCCAATTCATGTCATCGCCCTGGTGGTAGCGGGCACGGTTCACAGAAATGTTCTGTGCGGTGACGTTCAGCGCAAGCAGAGCTGCAGCGAGCGTCAGAAGAATACTTCTTTTCATAGCTTTCGGTTTTATTATGGTGTTAATGAATAAGTTTTTTCACACTCGTCCTGCCAGCCTGAATCACATAGACTCCGGCGGGCAATTGCGGAATATGCTCGTAGGGACCACGGTAGATCAGCTGCCCCATGGTGTTGAAGACGGCCACGTTCTTTCCTGCGAGGACGCCGTTGCCGGCTTCCGTTCCGGGCACCACGATTCCCGAACCTCCGTGGAGGTACTCCTCGGTCTCGCGCAGCAGGGCGGCAATCTCCTGCTCGGTCGGGGTCACCGCATAGTTGTTGCGCAACTGGAAGAGGCAGCCGTCGTCCGTACGGGCTGTGCGGGTGAACGGCGTAGCGACTGTGCTGTTGGCTTGCAGGTGTGCGCGCGAGGAACCGATGAAATAGGTGTTGTTGCTGCGGCTCGTCAGGCTCACAGCCTCCGGCTTGTCGCTGAGAACGGGAACATCGCCCGAGAGACTCAGGTACTTCTTTGCACCTATATTATAAAGGTAGTATTCCTTGTAGTCCACGGAGCGGAGCAGCAGCCAGTTCGAACGGGGATTGGAAATCAAGGTCTTGGCGGTGTAGTCTTCCAAGGCTCCGTCCTGTGTGGCACCGTGCAGGGTGAGTTCTCCCTGTTCGTCGGCAACGATTTCGCCTCGCCCGGCGGGACTGTGGAGCACGTAGGCACTGAAGGTGGAGTGGTGCACCAGGTTGTCCAGCAAGCCGTAGTTCAAGGGCTGAGCCGTCCGCCCGAACCGGTCGATGGCCTCGCGCAATGCCTTGATGGCTTCGGCCTCGTCGGCAGGCAGCGACTGGCAGGTGGAGCGCAATTCACTGAGAGCGGCGGGAGCGTAGCCGCCGAAGCTGTCGTCACGTTCCAGCAGTTCCTCGGCCACGGCCTTCAGGTCGCCGAGGCGGTATTCGTGTTTGAAGTAGACTTCGTTGATGAGCAGGTTGTTGCCGTAGCCGCGGGCGCAGCGGAGGCGGAAGTAGCGGGAGGTCAGGGGCTCCTTCAGTTCCACAGTCGGGAATTCATCGTTCTCAACACCATAGTTGCCCACGGTGCGCCACGTCTTGCCGTCGTCCGACACCGCCAACTGGATGTCCTTCACGCGGAAGGTGTACTCGCGTGCCTGGTAAAAACCTATGCTGCTGACGGTCACCACTTCTCCAGCGTCGAAACTGAAGGTATGGGGGAAGGAGCTCCACTGCTTCTGGCGGTAGTAAGTCGTCGTGTTGCCGTCCATGATTTGTGCAGCGCGGCCGTAGTTGCCTTCTTCGTTCACCTCCTCGTCGCTATAGCCGATGAGGGTCCACTTGGCAGGATCGGAGATGGTGCGTGTGGACTCGATTTTCATGCGGATATCCTTGTAGTTGCTGTTTGTGGTGGCCAAATCCACACGCTCGCGCAGGGCTTGTGTGTTGATGGTGTCCACCCAGGGCATCTCTCCCTGCCTGGCGTAGTCGAAGGTGCTGGCGCTGTCGCGCACGCCCAGCAGGCCGCCGGACTGAAGATAGAGGCAGTTGTCGTACAGCGCCGTGACGCCGTGGCCATAGTCATCGCGCGAATTGCGCTGTGTCTCCCAGTGCTGGGTGCTGCTGAATCCGGCGTGGTTCAGGGTGTGCCAGCGCCCGCTGGCGGCCGAACGCATGCTCATATTCCTAAAATACACTCGGCGGAAGAGATCGCCTCCGAAACCGCTCCAGTTCTCGAGGAAGCTGTAGAGACCAGAATTGTTGCCCTCCATGCGGTAGTCACCGGCGCGGCGCAGGGTGCCAAAGTAATGCCATTCCGTCTCTTCGGCTTGCTTGTACCAGATGGTCTGCAGGGTGCTCTTGAAGGTCTTCACGACGGGATTGCCCTGCTCGTCTGTGGAATTGATTTCCAGATACTCGGGGCGATCGTTCAGCAGCATCTGCACCCAATGGTCCGTCTGCCAGCGCTGGCCCTCGGGGTAACGCAGGCTGCTGCCGGTACCTTCGCCTCCGAAGCGAACGGCATAGGCCTCGGGACCTACATCGGCGGCCCCGGCACGCATATAGTCCGGCAGGTTCTTGTCCTGATCCGTGTCGCCGTCGTCCCAGACCGAGAAGATCACGGCGTGAGTCCACGAGTCGTCGCTCAGGATATGGTTGGTCTGAATACCCGAATAGCCACCGCTCATGCCGATGGTCATCTGATAGGTGCACGACTGCTTCACGGCTTCCGGAATCATGGCTTCCATATAAACCCAGTCGTAGCCATTGCCCGACGGGGCAGAGGGGTCGGTGGTGCTCCACCATAGGTGTACAGCAGGTGCCATCATCGAGTTGGCAGCCGTGGCATTCTTCTTGGATTCACGCTGGAACAGCAGGTACTGCAGTTCGGTCTGTGCCTGACGGGCGTTTGTGCTGGAGAATTCGATGCGGTACCATCCGTCGTTCTCCAGTTCCGTATCCGGCAGGATTTCCACCCGCTGCCGGCCGGTCTTGGTGAATTCCAGTTTGTGGTCGGCGATGACCAAGTCCCTGGCAGGATAGAGGATGCGCACATGCATGTCCAGCTGCTTGCTGCCGGGAGTCATCATCACGTCGGCACGAACATGTCCGCTGGGCAGATGTACGGCGTAGACGACCAGCGTCTCGTCTGCCCAGTTCCAGATGACCGACCTGTCGCTTTCGGAATAGTCTGTTGCCACACCGTTGATCTCGCGGTAGTGGCGTCCTGCCCATACCGTGTCAGTTTTCTCCTGCCACTCCGTGGCAAGGACAGGTTGTGCGGTTGCCGCGAACAGCAAGCCGGCAAAGCCTCCGAGAATTCTTCTCATGATACTTTCCAATGAGTTTTCCATTAGTTCACGCATGTTGATTAGGTAGCTTTTCGGCACAAAATTAGCTTTTTCTTCTGATACCGCCATCATTTTTTCCAAAAAATCTCACTTCTTCCTCCACGATTCTTTAATTTAAGGTACACACGCGTACGAGAATGCCAATTCATGGCGAAAAAGGAAACAAAAAAAGGAGGCGGTGCCTCCTTCTTTTTGGTGATCCGTTTGGGGCTCGAACCCAAGACCCCAACATTAAAAGTGTTGTGCTCTACCAGCTGAGCTAACGGATCCCACATCGCAAATTACTGTCGGCGCAAAGCCCGACTATCGCATTTGCGGGCGCAAAGGTAGTGAGTTTTTATGGACTGACCAAACTTTTAGGCATTTTTTTCTCCTTCTGGCCGTTCTTCGAGTACAAATTGCTTGTAATAGGAGATGAGAATGGTGGTCAGGGGCAGTGCAATGATGAGTCCGATGAAGCCAAGGAGGGATCCCCAGATGGAGAGCGAAAGGAGGATGACGGCAGGATTCAGCCCCATCGCAGACCCCATGATCTTCGGCACGAGAATCATATCCTGGATGACCTGCACGACTGCCACAGCGAGGAATCCGAGGAAGAATATCCACCAGAAATTCTCACCCGTATCTGCCGCCTTCAACAGAGACAGCAGCGCCATGGGCACAAAGCCGAGCGTCTGTAAATAAGGTACCAGATTCAGGAAACCCATGAACATCCCGAGTCCGATGGCCATCGGCATTCCGACAATGAGAAAACCGATGGAGAAGAGCACGCCCACGATGAAGGCCACGGTGCCCTGGCCTCGGAAATAGCTGTTCATACCACGCTCCACGTCGTCTGCCAGACGGGCGGCAAAGGGACGGCTCTGCTGGGGAATGAGCTTGATCCATCCTTCGCTAATCATCTCATAGTCCTGCAAAATGAAAAACATATATAGGAGAACGATGAGGGAACCGACAAGACCAAAGGCGAAGTCCACCGTCTGGTATACGAAGTTCCAGAGCTGGGTGAGCAAGGCCTGGACGATATCCAGGAAACTCTTGTTCTGCACAATCTCCATAATCTTGCCCTGATACTGAGGAAGATACTGGTCGATGAACTCCTTCACGTAGGGAGCAAAGCGGGTGTCGTTGAGGTAGCGGTCTGAGAATTCCTTGACGAGTCCGCTGAACTTGCTGAATTCATCTATCGTAGGAGGTATGATCAAGGCAAAAAATCCCGTCAGGGCTGCCAGCACGACGATGGCTGCCACAATGACACTGAGGGTACGATTGCGCAAGCGGCACTTGTACTGGAGGAACTTGACGAACGGATACATCAAGTAGGCCAGGAGCCATGCAATGAAGAACGGCAGGAGCACACTGCTGAGCCTGTTGATGAGCATGCCGGCACAGAAGATGGCTGCAACGACTATCAGGCCGCGGATGAAGGAATCGAAGGTAATGGGCTGCTTGAGCATATATAAAAATAGAAAGGGGTTATTAACGTTGGGTGACCTCTGCGTAGCACTGGCGGCAGAGGGGCTCGTACTCGTGGGTCTCGCCCAGCATGACCTGGCGGTCGCCGGCAACGATGCGATGACTTACGTAGGCGAGGGCTCCACAGCGGACGCAGATGGCATGAACCTTGGTGACATCGTCGGCAATGGCACACAGTTGCGGCATCGGTCCGAACGGGTTGCCCTTGAAGTCCAGATCCAAACCCGCGACGATGACGCGTGTGCCGCGGCTGGCCAACTCATTGCAGACATCCACGATCTGGCTGTCGAAGAACTGAGCCTCGTCAATGCCCAGCACATCCGCGTCCGAGCCCATAAGCAGGATGCTGGCGGCACTCTCCACAGGAGTGGAGGGGATGGCGTTGCCCTCGTGGCTGACGACGTCTTCCTCACTATAGCGCACATCAATGGAAGGTTTGAAGATTTCCACTTTCTGCTTGGAGAGCTTGGCGCGCTTCATTCGTCGGATGAGTTCTTCGGTCTTGCCGGAGAACATCGATCCACAGATGACCTCCACGCGTCCTCGACGCATGAATTCACCGCTATATTCTTTCGAGTTTGGCATAATTGATAACGTTTTTCGGGTGCGAAATTAGCGTTTTCTTCGCTTCCAGCCAAAGAAATCGCAAGAAAAAGTAAAAACTTTGTTAATTTATGCGGCTCATTGGTCGTTAAATGAAGATTTATGCCGAACTTTGTGCCATGTTATATATTGTACCCACGCCCGTAGGCAACCTCGATGATATCACTTTGCGCGCCCTGAAGGTGCTGCGCGAGGCAGATTTGATTTTGGCGGAGGACACGCGCACCAGCGGTCTGCTGCTGAAACATTTCGACATCAAGCGCCCGATGCAGTCGTACCACAAATTCAATGAGCACCAGACGGTGCAGCGCATTGTGGAGCGCCTGTTAGCTGGCGAGCAAGTGGCCGTCGTCAGCGATGCCGGCACACCGGGAATCAGCGATCCGGGCTTCCTCGTAGCTCGCGAGGCAATCCGTGCCGGTGTTGAGGTGACTTGCCTGCCAGGTGCCACGGCGGTGGTGCCTGCGCTGGTCGGTTCCGGCTTGCCTTGCGACAAATTCTGTTTCGAGGGTTTCCTGCCACAGAAGAAAGGGCGGCAGACACGCCTGCAGCAGTTGGCAGGAGAACCACGAACGATGGTATTCTACGAATCGCCTCACCGGGTGGTCAAGGCCCTGCAGCAATTCATAGAGGTCTTCGGCGCGGAGCGTCCCGTGGCCGTCTGCCGTGAGATTTCCAAAATCCACGAGGAGTACGTCCGGGGTTCTTTAGCCGAGGCGCTCGCTCACTTCACCGAACACGAGCCGCGAGGCGAGTTCGTGATTGTTGTCGGCGGCTGCGAAGCAGACAGGACAAGTGAGGACACTATAAAAACTACAAATAAAGAAAGTATATCATAGAACAATAAGCCTTATGAAGAAATTGTTTATCCTGCCGCTCTGCCTGTTGGCACTGACGGCTTGCACAGAAGGGAAAAAAGCTGCCGAGGAACGCGCCCAACACGAGCGTGACTCACTCATGCAGGTTATTGACGAGAAAGAAACGGAGCTGAACGACATCATGGGCTCCATCAATGAAATCCAGGAGGGCTTCCGCCTGATTAACGAGGCGGAGGGACGAATCACCGTGGCCAACGGTAATCCCGAAGCTGCATCCACGCGTGGCGTCATCCGAGAAAACATGGAGTTCATCCAGCAGACGATGCAGCAGAATCGCGACAAAATCGCGCAACTGAAGCAACGCCTGAAGACCACAACCGTTAATGTCGAGAAGTTGACAAAGACCATCGAGAACCTGCAGAAGCAGCTTGACGAGCAGAACTCCCGGGTGCAGGAACTCGAGGCCCAGCTGGCAGAGAAGGATGTCCAAATCGCCGAACAAGGCGAGCAGATCAGCCAACTCAACGAGAATGTCACCGACCTCAAGAACGAGAACCAGCAGAAGCAGGAAACCATCCAGGCTCAGGACAAGGACTTGCACAGTGCCTGGTTTGTCTTCGGCACCAAGGCCGAGCTGAAGGAACAGAAAATCCTGCAGAAAGGCGATGTCCTCAAGAATGGTGACTTCAACAAGGATTACTTCACGAAGATTGACACGCGTATCGACAAGGAAATCAAGCTCTACAGCAAGAGCGCCGAAATCCTGACCAATCACCCTGCAGGCAGCTACATCCTAGAGCGTGATGCCAAGAAGCAGTACACTCTGAAGATCACGAACCCCGACAAGTTCTGGAGCACCAGCAAGTATTTGGTCATTCAGGTAAAGTAAATGAAGGAATTTGTAATCACTGAAGCGAAAGCGGAGACTGCGGTGCTCGTGGGACTCATCACTCCTCAGCAGGATGAACGACGTACCACCGAATATCTTGATGAACTGGAGTTCCTGGCCACTACGGCAGGAGCCGTAACCGTCAAGCGCTTCACCCAGCGAGTGCAGGGTCCCAGCCAGGTTACTTACGTAGGCAAGGGCAAACTCGATGAAATCCGGGCTTACATCGTGGCGGAGGAAGACGCCGACCGCGAAGTGGGCATGGTGATTTTCGACGATGAGCTCAGTGCCAAGCAGTTGCGTAATATCGAGCAGGTGCTGAAGGTCAAGATACTGGATCGCACCTCCCTCATCCTAGATATCTTTGCCATGCGAGCTCAGACCGCCAACGCCAAGACTCAGGTGGAGCTGGCGCAGTACCGCTATATGCTACCCCGCCTGCAGCGCCTCTGGACTCACCTGGAGCGTCAGGGCGGCGGCTCCGGCTCGGGCGGCGGCAAGGGCAGTGTGGGCCTTCGCGGCCCGGGCGAGACGCAGTTGGAAATGGACCGCCGTATCATCCTCAACCGCATGAGCCTGCTGAAGCAACGGCTGGCAGACATCGATCGCCAGAAGACCACTCAGCGCAGTAACCGCGGACGCATGATCCGTGTAGCTCTCGTGGGATATACCAACGTGGGAAAATCCACCCTCATGAACCTCCTTTCCAAGAGCGAGGTCTTCGCCGAGAACAAACTCTTTGCCACGCTCGACACCACCGTCCGAAAGGTCATCATCGACAACCTCCCCTTCCTGCTTTCGGACACCGTGGGGTTCATCCGAAAGCTTCCCACAGACCTCATCGACAGTTTCAAGAGCACGCTGGACGAGGTGCGCGAGGCGGACTTGCTCGTGCACGTAGTGGATATCTCTCATCCGGACTTCGAGGAACAAATCAAGGTGGTAGAGAAAACTCTCAGTGACCTGGGATGTTCAGACAAACCCTCGATGATTCTCTTCAACAAGATTGATGCCTACACCTTCACGCCCAAGGACGCCGACGACCTCACCCCTGCCACGCGTGAGAATACTCCCCTACCCGACCTCATGAAGACGTGGATGGCCCGTCTGGGCGGCGATTGTCTGTTCATCAGTGCCGCTCAGCGTACCAATATCGACGAGTTGCGCAACATCCTTTATACACGTGTCCGGGAACTGCACGTACAAAAGTATCCTTACAACGACTTCCTCTATCAGCACTACGACGAGGATACCCCCTGACACCTTTTTCTTTGCGGACAAACTTCCATCCTTTCTTATTGTATTCGCAGAATTGCGCCATACCGATTCGTAATAATCAGTAATATTGGTAGAATTATCCGTGATAGATTCTTTGCTCCCTACGGGATTCGTCGTACTTTTGCACCCGATTTCATTTACTATCTAACAAAAAAAGAAACGTATGAGACTTTCAAGATTGTTTTCTGTATGGACTTTAGTGCTGTGTATCCTTCCGGCTCAGGCCCAGGTGAAAATCGACTTCGACTTTAAGAATCGGGGGCAGCTGGTAACGGAGGATCACTATGGCATCTTCTTCGAGGAGATCAACCATGCGGGAGACGGAGGACTATATGCAGAACTGGTGCGCAACCGTTCCTTTGAAGAAGACATGAACACTCCGCTGGCATGGAGTATTTTAGGCAATGCGACCATGAGCCTCGTCAAAGACAACATGATTAATATGGTACAGGCGCGCGCGCTGCGCGTGAATATCAAAGCCGCAGGAGGCGGTGTCCGCAACGAGGGTTATTGGGGCATCAACATCGTCAATGGACGCACCTACACACTCTCCTTCTGGCTGCGTGCCGAAGAGAGCTACAAGGGAACCATCACAGCCGAACTGCAGAACGCCGGCGGCCAACGGTTGGGGCAGACAACTGTCAATGTCAATGCCACCCAGGAGTGGCAGAAGCTGACCGCCACAATTCAGGCTACCGGCAACGAGCCCCGGGGCAGCCTGGTGCTGAAGGGATCAGCCAAGGGAGTAATCTTCCTGGACGTGGTCAGCCTGTTCCCACCGACCTTCAAAAACCGTCCCAACGGTTGTCGCGAGGATTTGGCGCAGATGCTGGCGGACCTGCATCCTCGTTTCATGCGTTTCCCTGGTGGATGCTACATCGAGGGAGCTTACGCCGACGGCGCCACCAACCGCTTTGAGTGGAAGAAGTCCGTGGGACCCATTGAGGAGCGACCGGGACACCTAAACCGAAACTGGGGATACAAGGTAACAGACGGACTGGGGTATCACGAGTGCCTGCAGCTGGCCGAGGACCTGGGCGCACACGCCCTCTTCGTGGTCAATATGGGCATCGGGCATGACTGGAAGGTCGATGAGAACAACATCGATCCCTTCATCCAGGAAGCCCTGGACGCCATCGAGTACGCCAACGGTTCGGCTACAGAAACCTTCTACGGACGCCTGCGCGCTCAAAACGGCCACCCAGAGCCCTTTGACCTGAAATACATGGAGATCGGCAACGAGCAGGAATTCATGCTCAATCGCGACGATTATATGAAGCGATATATGCAGTTCTACACCGCCATCAAGACGCGCTGGCCGGAGCTGCACCTGGTGGCCGACAGCTACTACTTCGACAACGTCACCGAACCTGTGGAACTGAAGGACGAGCACTACTACGACACCCCCGACTTCTTCATCAGCCAGTACGGCCGCTACGACAACCAGTCCAAGTCTTCCACTCATATATATGTGGGTGAGTACGCCGTGACGAAGGATTGCGGCTGGTGGGGCAATATGAACGCAGCCATCGGCGAAGCCGTGTTCATGCAGGGATGCGAGAACAACAGCGAGTCCGTGACGATGATGAGCTACGCACCCATTTTCACCCACGAGGAGAACTACGCCTGGCACCCTGACATGATCCGCTTCAACTCATCCCTGAGCTACGGAACGCCCTCCTACTACGTCCAGCGTATGTTCAGCAATAATATAGGCCAACAGAACATCCGATGGACCGAACAGGACAACGATCCTGCGTTCAACAATACCAAGGGGAGCATTGGGCTCGGCACCTGGGTCACCAGCGCCACCTTCAAAGATCTCAGTGTGACCGCCAGCGACACGACCTTCGAGGTCAAGAACCTGGTGCCCGGCGAATGGACGACGAAGGGTGGCAGCTGGACACTCAGCGGCAACACGTTCCGCCAAACCAATACCTCGGCAGCAGACGTCACCTGCGTGCTCAACAAGCAGTTCACAACCACCAACGTAGATATGACCGTCCATGCCACCAAGAACGGTGGTTCTGAAGGTTTCCTGATCATCTTTGACTACAAGGACGAACAGAACTACTCCTGGCTGAACCTCGGAGGTTGGGGAAACTCCAAGCACGCTGTGGAGCAGTGCAAGAATGGAGTGAAATCTACTCTTGCCGACAAGGAAGGACAACTGAAAACGGGACAGGAATACACCATCCGAGTGCAGAAAGAAGGACAGCGCGTGCGGTGCTACCTGAACGGAACTCAGATTATCGACACCAACCTGCGCGAATACGCCAACCGCCTCATCTTCACCAGCGCCAATCTCGACCAGCAGTCGGGCGTGTTCTACGTCAAGCTTGTCAATCCTCATGCAGTAGCCACGCCCGTCCGGCTCTCCTTCCAGAACGGGCGCGCCCTCTCCGGCGAAGCCGAGGTACTCTCGTCGAACAATGGTACCGACGAGAACACGCTAACCAATCCCTTCGCTATCACGCCTCACTCGCAGGCTGTTAGTGTCGAGGCCGACGGCAGCGTAAACTTTAAGGCTGCAGCCTATTCAGTCAACGTCCTTCGCCTGAAGGTCACAGACGTTGCCGAGCCCGTGGCAGATCCGCTCCCCGCCCCCCGTCTCCGTTTCTCCTTCGACAGCGGCACACCCGCCGATGACTCCGGCAAGTGGACCGGTACACTCTTCGGCAAGGCTGCCATCGAGCAGCAGTCCGACGGCAACTACGTTCTATCTACCGGTCAACTAGGCGAGAACAGCTACATGAGTCTTCCCGTCAAAGCTGTACAGGATGCCCTCGCAGGAGCCACAGACTACACTATCAGCATGAATGTCCTCCAGCGTATAGGTAATAACACTGGCAAGTTCTCCTGGGCTTTGGAACTGAGCAACGGTACCGGCCAGTACTTCGGAATCATCAACTCCGGCAGCAACAACAACTGGTACTGCGAACTGAAGAACAGTTCCAGTACAAGTAATATCTCCTCGTGGTCGTGTCTTCGAATAGGAGAGTGGCACAACATCACCTGCACCCAGACCGACCATACCTTCCGCCTGTACGTCGATGGCCAGCTGCGTCGCACGCAATCCGTCAACGTCAGCCTGCCAGAGCTCGTTGGCAAATTGAAGGTTGCACGCATTGCCCATTCCCCCTTCTCCGGTGATGCTGTTATGGAGCATGCCCTCTTCGATGATTTCCAGATTTTCGACTGCGCCCTCTCGGATCTCCAGGTGCAGGATATCGCTGCCCGTGCGACTGCCATGCACGACGATGCGCAGTTCCAAGGCATCGCTCTCCAGCAGGATCTCCAGAACCTTGTCAACGAGGTGAAGAACTACTATAAGGATGCCAATAACAGCGCGCTCACACAAGCCTACAACGCTGCCGCACGTGTCGTCAGCAGCGGCACCACAGCCACTCGCCGCCAGCGCTACCAGCAGCTGCTCAGCGCCGTGACCGGCTATCAGGAGGAGCAGCTCCAACTGGCACGTTCCGGCCAGCCCGCTGACCTCACCTTCCTCATCCGGAACAGTTCCTTCACCCGCTACAACGTGGGTTGGCAGGGGGCTGACATTCCTGCTGTACGTACGGGTGGGGATATCACGACCACTTATGCGGGCTACAACAACGAGACTGCCGAGCAGTTCTCCCGCCCCTTTGACATCTGGCAGGAACTGACCGACCTCCCCGCGGGCTACTATCAGCTCTCCGCCAACGCCTTCTATCGTGCCGGTGCCATTGAACCCGCATATGCCGCCTGGCAGAAGCACGATGCCTCCATCGACTATGCCCAGCTTTATCTGGGAGAAGCGTCGACCCCGCTGCAGAACCTCTATAGCAGTCAGGACTACACCTATAGTCCCTACCGCTATCCCGACGACCTGAGCTCCGCCTCCAAGGCCTTCAACAACAACCGCTACACCAATTCCGTCATTTACATTGTCCCCTCAGGCCAGAAGTCCCTGCGGCTGGGAATCCGCAAACAGCAAACGGTGGATGCTGACTGGGTAGCTTACGACCATTTTCAGCTACGCTACTTGGGTGATGGCACAGGCGTACACACCCTCCCCTCAACCCAGAACCCAGGACCCTCACCTGTTTACGACCTCACGGGACGCCGCCTGCCAGGCGTCAGTGCCCAAGATCTCCATAACCTGCCCGCGGGAATCTACATCATCGGTGGAAAGAAATACATCTCACATAAATAATAATGCTCATGCATCAACTATTCCGTAGATTGAGTGTCATATCCTTGTCGCTCATGTTTTGTTTTATTGAGGTTTCTGCTCAGGACGACATCGCCGCATTCCGCACGTGGGCCATGACTCCTCCCATGGGATGGAACTCATGGGATTGCTATTTTTCCTCCGTCACCGAGAAAGAGGTGATGCAAAATGCCCAGTACCTGGTGGACAACGACCTCGTGCGCCACGGATGGGAATACGTGGTCATCGATATCCGATGGTACTGCAACCATCCCTCGCTGGGCGGCGGATGGTACAACCAACAAGGCACGCAGGACTACGTACTGGATGAGTACGGCCGCTACCTGCCTTCGCCCACCCGCTTTCCATCTTGTATGGTCGACGGCAAGAACAAAGGCTTCAAGGCGCTGGCCGATAAGCTGCATGCCATGGGCCTGAAATTCGGCATTCACCTCATGCGTGGCGTGCCCAAGGTGGTCGTGGGTAGCAACTATAAACTCAAGGGCAGCGAGCAGACGCCCTGGACACAAGTCTACAACGGTACCACCTCCCCCTGCGGTTGGTTGGGGGACAACTTGCGCGTGCGCGATAATAAATATGGTCAGTTGTACTACAACAGCATTATGGATCTCTACGCCGAGTGGGGCGTAGACTTCTTGAAAATCGACGATCTCTCACGCCCCTTCTACACAGACGAGGTGCAGATGATTCGGCGTGCCATCGACCAGACGGGGCGTCCCATCGTGCTCTCGCTCAGTCCCGGAAAGACACAGTACAGCTGTGCCGAAGCCTGCTTGCAGAATGCCAACATGTGGCGCATGATGGATGACCTCTGGGACAACTGGAGTGCCGTGGATGCCGTCTTCCCCGAGGCACACTTCTGGAGCCAGTACGCTCGGCCGGGCAACTATGCAGACTGCGACATGCTGCCCTTGGGTCACATAGCAGCCACCGTGGCTGACCCTGGCTACACAAATGCCGACCCTGGCCACTGGACTAAACTGACACAGAACGAACAACTCACGATGATGACCCTCTGGGGCATCTGCCATTCACCCCTCTTCTTCGGCGGCGAGATGACCAAGAACGATGATTTCACCCTCTCGCTGATGACCAACGAGGAGTACCACCAGATGCACAAGTACGGGCAGAATGCACATCAAGTACTGGCCGACGAGGAGAACGGACACACTGTCTGGACTTCTGTGGACCCAGCCACGTGCAACCGCTACCTGGCACTCTTCCAGCGCGATAACACACGATGGATCGTGGGACAGAAAGCGCTATACCGCTCAGAGACCGTCGCCTACACGACAGACGGACATGCTGTGGAGGTGGATATTCCCTGGCCTGAAAGTAGCAAAACACTTGTGCTTGTAGTGGACGACGGCGGCGACAACTTCAACTATGACCACGGCGACTGGATTAACCCCACTCTTGTGCTGCGCGACGGCACGGAGGTTGCCCTGACCGGCACCTACAAAACACGTGACTACACCAAATCCTACTTTAACCGTGTACGTGAGAACGCCAACGTTGACAACGGCGGCAAGATGAAAGTGATGGGCCGGAGCTACGACCGCGGCTTCAGCACAGATGCCAATGCCGCCATTTTCTTCCAGATTCCTGATGAACTGGATGTCGTTCGATTCCGTGCCCTGGCCGCTGCCGACGACTCGGGTATCGACCAGGCCGGTGCCACCACGAGTATTCGTTTCTTCGTCTTCGACCAGAATCCGCTGGCAGCCGAGCAGGATAACTCTGCTGCCCGTTCAGGACTCATCTCACGCACCGGCACAAAGTCCAAGCTCCTGGAAGCTGATATCGAAGAAGCCGGGCAGCTGCAGATTGTTGTCAGTAATTGGGGCGACGGCTTTGCCTACGACCGCGCCGACCTTATCAACCCCGTACTTATCGATGCCGAAGGCAACGAGGTCTCGCTGACTACGCTCACTCCGTCTTCCTACTCTTCGGAGTGGGGCTCGCTGCACGTGAATCACAACGTGGAGAACGGCCCGCTGCGAGTGGAGGGCAAGACCTACCAGAAGGGACTCGGGATGAACGCTCAGTGTACGCTCGTCTATGACCTTCCTGCCGGCCACTCCTTCAAGACTTTCCGCGCCCTCTGCGGCTATGACTCCAGTTGCGACAAGGACAACACCTCTGCCAGCGGCACGACGATGGAGTTCATCATCAGCGTGGTCAAGGAGGAGCCTTACTCCTTCGACCTTACCTCTCTGGGTTACTCGGCAGACGAAGCAATTCCTGTCTATGACATCTGGCAGAAGGCAGACCTGGGAACAGCCACAGGCACCATCACCATCAGCGTGCCCAGTCATGGCGTGCGCCTTCTGCGCCTGGGCAACAAGAAAGCAGACGGAATAGGTTCCGTCAGCCTGCCTGACAAGGGCGCAACCAGTGCCTCACTTCACTCAGAGAACAGTACCGACGTGTTCGACCTCATTGGTCGACACGTCGGTCACTATACTTCCTCCAGTCCCTTGGCCTCCAATCCCATTCACAAAGGGCTTTATATCGTGAACGGCAATAAGGTTGTGGTGCGCTGAACTCCCTCTGATTAAGCTGAACTCCACTATTTAATATAAACCTTACGTGCGCAGCCATTGTGGTTGCGCACTATGTTTATACCCTTCACCAGATGGGGTAGGCGCTGTCCACATAAGTTGTACACATTCCCGGATTTTCCGTTTAAGATGTCGACGGTCCATTCGTCGAGCTCAGGCATTTTGTCCACTCCCGTTGAGGTACCTTTGGTGAGTTGAAAGTTCTGCTTAACGCCTGCACCGACATTCTGCAATTCAAATGAGATGAGAATGCGTCCGCCGAATTCCTCGGGCTGGTGGGCGGCCACGTCCAGGTCGCAGTCGTTCAGGCTCTCCACCTCCACAATCTCGTCTGGAGAGCGCTTGGTGCCCCAGGGCAATACGAACGAACGACCTTTGGTATAAACCCCTTCATGAGTCTGGTAGAGACCGATTTTCTTCACAAGAGGGAACTCTTCCCATTGGGAACCATAGACGTGAACTGTCACCTGGCTACTCATTGTCAGAGTTACCATCAGCAGCATGATAGCACAAATCAATCTTTTATTCATCGTTGAGGTATCTATTTATGAAAGCTTATTTACGCGGCAAAAGTACACATTATTATTCTAATTCGGCCTAAATATTTTACTGATTATATAACCAATTCCATAGATTACAACCATAATAGGGAAAAAAGGAGCACCCCGGCTGCCAAAGTGGCAGCAACGGGGTGCTGGATTGTGTACGTTGTTTGGGGAAAGTGCTCTTAATCAGTACTTGAAGCTGCCGGTTACGGTGCCGCCTTGTCCACTGACGAAAGTGTTGTCGAGTTTGATGCCTTGCGACTTGGAACCGGTGTTCGTGACGGTGAGCGTGCCTCCTGTTGCGGTGAGGGTAGCGGCTCGGACACCTCGGGATTTATAACCAGTGGCGTTGACTTTGGTAGTTCCTCCGGCGATTGTCAGTGTGTATTCAGCTTTGAGTCCAGTGGCTCGCTCTTCCTCTTCGGTGTCGGGGTCGGTGAATACGCCGGCAGCTACGGAGATGTCTATCGTGGGCGTTGTGCTCTTGCTGCCGATGGTTAGGTTGCCGTCGGATGCTATGGCCTTGGAACCGAGAGCCGTGGAGGTGAGGTTGACGGTGACGGAACCGCCGAGGAGTTGCATATCAGGCACGATGGAAGTGCCGGTTACTGCGTCGAGACGGATACCCTTGGCATCCTCTGCAGAGAGTGTGACATTAATGCTGCCGCCATTCATGATGAAGTGTCCGTTGAGTTCTTCTTCTGAGGTGGCGTCTGTTTCAACCTGGAGGCCGTCGGATGCAGCACCGCTGATGGTGACGGTGCCCCCATTCATCTGGAAGTATTCACCGACGTGAATTCCGTCGGATGCGGCACGGGTGATGGTGATGGAGCCCGTGGATTTCTTCAGCTGGAGGTATTCGTTGGAACGGAGGGCATGACGGGCATTACCGGCGATGGTGAGGGAGCCTGAACCGGAGACTTCGAGATGTCCCTGGCAGTTGAAGGCGGCTTTCTGGTCACCGTCGGGTGCATCGGCAAGGGTATTGGTGGTACCTTCCTCAAGAATGAGGTCTATACGCTTGCCGCACTGGATGTCGATGGCTCCGCCAGAGGTGCTGGTGAGGTTGACACCCGCGAGGTGGAACTTGGTCTTGTAGTCTCCGAAGTAGGTGAGAGAGCCTGCACTGCTGGTGCCCTTGAGGATGAATTCATGCTCAATGGAGGTGCAGGTATTGTTGATGACAACGTCGCCGCCAGTGACCGTGGCGGTGACCCCCTCGGCGGTCTCGGGGATGTCCACAGTGGCTGTGGAACCGGACCAGGTAATGGTAACCGGATTAACGATGGTGATGCTGTCGATGGCAGCCGTGGAATAGGCTGAGCCGCCGATGGTGAGCTGGGATCCCGCTGTGGAGTATGGAATGGATACTGCGTCAGCAATGGAGTGACGTGTGCTTTCGCCGCCGCTCCATACTCGCAGCCATTGTGCTTGTGCGCTGGTGCCGGCCAGGCAGAAGGCGCAGAGGATGTATAGTAGCTTTTTCATGGCTTTCAATAGAGGAGTTTGAGTGATTGTTGTCCGAATCGGGCGATATAGATTCCGCGGGGGAGTCCGTCGAGGGTGAGTTCGGAATGGGTTCGGGTGATGGTCTGACGGCGCACGAGTTGTCCGCTGGTGTTATAAAGCATGAGTTGCCCCACTCCATCGGCAATGATGCGACCGCCTTGGATGCAGAGGCTGCCGGGGTTGGCTTGCAGACCGGGAACCCCGACGCCCAGCGGATTAGCCGTGAAGGTGAGTTGGGTGAGCGTGGAGAGAGCGGCGGTGAGGTTGCTGCCGTCGGTGGTGGTGACGATGACGTTGGTGCCCTCGAAAGTGATGCGCTTCACTTTCCGGAGCGCTACACTCTCTGTAGTCGAAGAGGAGATGAGGTTGAGGAAGTTATAGGTTTCGGCTAAAGAGCTGATGGCGAATCCTGCGATGAGGGCCATGAGGAGGAGAATTCTTTTCATATTTATGGAGGTAATGGGCTTAATGGGGTTAATGGGTATCGGCGTCAGAACTTGAACTTGTAGCCAACAGATATGGCGTGGATATTCATGTTGCCGTCGTCGTCGTTTTCGTGGTTGAAGACGTAGCCGAGGGAGAGCTTATGGTTCTGTACGATGGCATATTCGACGCCGGCGGAGAACCGTATCTTGTCGAGATGCCAGCGCTCACCCAGGTCGTTGAAGCTCTCGACGTAGGCGAAGGGTGCCCAGAGCCAGCCTTTCTTGTCGACTTCAAAGCTGAGGCGCGAGCGTAGGACGTGCAGGGTCTTGCTGCTCTTTTCCTTGTCGGTGTTGAGGTCATCGTGCTCTGCCTGATAGGTAGCCGTCACATCCGTGGGCGTGGCATTGTCATCCAGAAGGTCTTGTGCGTAGATGACATTGCCGTCCTGCCAGTAGCGGGTGATTTCGTCGTAGGTGAGATCATCCTCGCTGGAAGCCGTGGGCTGGTTGTAGCTGATATCCCGATACTTGTCGACGACCTTTTCCCTGCTGACGGTTTTGGAGGGAACTAAGGTGAGCTGGTAGCGCTCACGCACGCTCACCCGCAACCATTTCCAGAACTTATAGGAATAGGCGGCATCAAAGCTGATGCGGTGCTTGGGGCGCCAGAAGGCATCGGTGGTACGCGTACCGATATTCTTGCCTTTATAGGTATAGGCGGTGGTGCCGTCGGTATATGCAGGGGCTCCCAGGAACGAGGCGAAATCGCTATTCTCACTCTCGCCAGCCGCCCGATACTTGTATTCGGTCTTGTGGGCGGTTTCCTGAGGATAGTGCTTGAAGAGTAGAGTGTAGGATATTCCGAATTTCCAGTGCTTGGCCGGTTTCCAGTCGAGCCCGAGACTAACATCAAAGCGGTCTGCTTCATTGAACCATTCGTTGGTACGGAATCCTGCGTCGAGTCCGAGACTGAGGTTGTATGGCAGCACCTTTGTGGCACCGATTTCGGTCCACAGTGCCCCTGCGGTCTTTCCGGCGTCGTCGCTGACATAGTCTGTCTGAGCAGCGCCCTGTTGAACGGCCGCGCAGCAGAGGCATGCTGCAAGAAGAATGCGTTTCATTGTGCTTGTCAATGTGAGGTGCTACATTTCTTTCGGCATCCGTCCGAATCTGGCGATGCTGTTGCCGACGTCCTCAGGAGCATCGTAGAAGATGCGTATGAGAGTACTGTCCTTGAGGAAGTCGAGCATACCGACCTCGATGCGTGTTATCTTGAGCCCGGTTCGTTTCTCGAGGTCAGCCTTGAGTTCCTCGCGCTTGTCGGGGGTGATAAGGCTTACGTTGTCGTAGCGTATAATCTTTGATGCCTCCTGGTTCATGACCTTGGTACTCTCGAAGATCCATGCCATGCAGATGAAAGCGATGTTGACAAAGAGTATTGTCACGATTCCCACTCCGTCCCAGTAGTCGGCCTTGGGGTGGTAGTCGCCGTGGGCCACTGCGTTGACCACGCTCAGCGCGATGAGCATGAAGAGGTATGTCATCTCACGGATGGGTACCGCCTCTGTGCGGAAGCGCATGATGCCGAAGATGGCGAACAGTCCCATTGCGGCTCCGATATTCATACCCTCGCCCTCCATGAGACTCACGAGGAGGAAAATGCTCATGGCCATGAGGATGAAGATAAATGTGTAGTCCCGCCGATGGCTGCGCGGGAAATAGAAGCAGCGTGCGATGACGCTGACGACGATGAGGTTGACCAGGAATCGGATGCAGAGCGAGGTGAAGTGCTGCGGGTCGAAGAGCGTGAGACCAAACTGTTGGCCGAGCTCATAGTTAATTTGTGTAAAGTCCATTATGTAGATGTCAAATGTTAAATTTCAAATGTGATGTCAAATGCGGGGAACCCGGAAGGGGTGCCCTGTGAGTTTGCTGATGGTAATCATCTTGAACTTGAAGTTGTTGTTCTTCAAGTGACCGTTGGTCATTGCAGATCCTATGCAATACTTGGAGAACCCATGTGGTTTGATGCGCACTTGCCGTAGGAGCTCGAGGATTGGTGAATAGACATTCCCGTCGCGCTTAAGTTCGATGATGACGAGGTCTCCGGTCTGAGCGTCAGTGTCTGTCTCGAAGTTGTGGAAGGAGACATTGAAGTCGATAGTGAGTCGCTCTGTCTTGCCATAGTTCACAAGTGTGATGCGTTGGAACTGGTTTTGCACTGTTGGGAGGATATCGTCGAATGTCTTCCCCGTGAGGCCCTGAATGAAAGGCGACCCGCCGGATTCGAGCACGTCGGACAGTTCCTGGGATGGTACGCTGATTCGTTTCTTCTTCGTCCGACCATGATTGTTCTTCGTCTTCACCTCCAGGAACGTTGCCGAGGAATCGAGGTAAGTGCGTATACGAATCTTCTGGCGAGGCTGTCGTCCATTGTGATGTTCGAGATAGAAGAGGTGCTCTGGCGTGTCCCAATAGGTGGTGCGGTAGTTGGCAATGCGCATTCCCTCAATCTGTTGTGCAAAGTACTTGCCCTGCGCCAGTTCCAAGAGCTCTGCCAGTTTGCTTTTGCTGGTGACGAACTTTGTGTCGGTGCGGTTCATGAGTTTGATGCCGCTCATCTCATCGAGCGAGATGGGCTGAAGCAGTGAGAGCCAGTGGCGTATGGTTTCGTCGGTATTCATTCGCGAAAAAGCCTTTTTCGGGTGCAAATATAGTAATAAGTTTTATAGTTTAGCGATTAAAGTGTGAAGTTTTTGTGCCTTAGGCGCACTTTTTTCTACAAAAAGGCATTTTGAATCAACAAAAAGCATTATCTTTGTCCCCGAAAGGAGCGTTTTAGTCACATGAATGGTTCTTATATGCTCTGGACTCAGTATTCTCAACTCAAAACTCAAACATATGTCAGACATGAAAGAAATCCTCTCCGCCGCCGAGGAGCGTATGGAAGAGGCTGTGATGTATCTTGAAGATGCCCTGTCTCACATCCGTGCCGGCAAGGCAAACATCAAATTGCTGGATGGCATCCGCGTGGATAACTACGGTGCTATGGTTCCCATCAACCAGTGCGCTGCTGTCACTACTCCAGATGCTCGCACGATAGCCATCAAGCCTTGGGATAAATCGATGTTCAAGGTCATTGAGAAAGCTATCATCAACAGTGATCTTGGTATCATGCCGGAAAACAATGGCGAGATTATCCGAATCGGCATTCCCCCTCTGACAGAGGAGCGTCGCAAGCAGCTTGTAAAGCAGTGTGGCAAGGAAGTGGAGCAGGCCAAGGTCAGTGTCCGTAACGCCCGCCGCGAGGGTATAGACCAGCTGAAGAAAGCCGTCAAGGACGGGCTGAGCGAGGACAACCAGAAAGATGGCGAAGCCGAACTCCAGAAGATGCATGATAAGTATATCAAGCAGATCGACGCCCTGCTGGCAGCCAAGGAGAAAGAGATCATGACGGTTTAGTTGTGTTCTGTTGTCGTGAGAGGTCTCGTTGTCAGGAATACCGGGAGCTGGTATGACGTCCGCACGGACGAGGGCCAGTTCTTTGCCTGTAAGGTGAAGGGCAACTTTCGTCTTCGCGGAATCCGCAGTACAAACCCCGTGGCGGTAGGTGACTTTGTAGAGATCAAGCCTACCGAATCCGCCTCCTCTTCTTCTTCGCCCGATGCTTTTGCCTCGGGTCTTCCTACTGCACTCATCACGGAGATCCACGATCGCCGGAACTACATCATCCGCCGTGCCTCAAACCTCTCTAAACAGAGTCATATCATAGCCGCCAACGTTGATCAGGCATGTCTGATAGTCACCATCGCTCATCCCGAGACGAATACCACCTTTATAGACCGCTTCCTGGCTTCGGCCGAGGCCTATCGGGTACCCGTGGCATTGGTATTTAATAAGGTGGATCTCTATGATGCAGACCAGATTCGCTATCTCGATGCTATTATGGCGCTCTACCGCCTGCTGGGCTACGCGTGCTTTGCCGTCTCGGCCTATACTGGCGAGGGAATGGATTCCCTTGTCGTGGAATTGCAGGGGAAGACCTCGCTCTTCAGTGGCAATAGCGGAGTCGGCAAATCCACCCTCTTGAATCGCCTGGTTCCCGAGGCACAGGTCAAGACCGCTGAACTCAGCACCGCCCACGACCAGGGTCAGCATACAACCACCTTCAGCGAGATGTTTGATCTCGCCGGAAGTGGTTGTATCATCGACACTCCAGGCATCCGCGGTTTCGGCACCTATGATTTCGAGCCGGATGAGGTCAGTCATTACTTCCGGGAGATTTTCCGTGTGGGACGTGAGTGTCGCTTTGGCAATTGCACCCACACACACGAGCCCGGATGTGCCGTACTGAAAGCTCTCGACAACCACGAGATTGCCGAGAGCCGTTATCTATCCTATTTGTCGATGCTCGAGGACAAGAATGAGCGGAAGTACCGCGAGAAATATTAGGTGTCCTTAATCTTTACGGATACTCTACCACTGGGCTGGGTGCTTCTCCCTCATGGAAGGTCAGTTCGTAGCTTCCGTGATTGGGATTCATGAAGGCACTCATGACAAGCGAGATATGTTTCAGGTCTTTGTCGACGCTACCGTTCAATAGCGTCAGTTCGTACTCGCCTCCTCCTTGTTGCCCCATAGCTCCGCGCTCCATGACGATGGTGGTCTTCACGTCGGATGGTAATTCATACCTTCCATCCTTCTCCTTGACTTCCAGGGCACTGAACTCAGCTTTTCCCCAGGCATCGCTGGAGTACTTCAAGGTCAGTCGGCCACTGCTGTCCTTGGTGACGTTGATGGTGGCCGTCTCGTTTGGTGAATGGAAATCGGCGAAGTACTGCCGTCCGCCTTCGGGGGGTACGTGGGTGGCACTTGTCCATCCGGTGATGGCTCCCTCAGTGGGTAAAACAATCTCGGGTTTCTGCTCTTCCTTCTCGTCGTCACCGCAACTGGTTGCGAATCCCACGGCAAGCAGCAGGCCCATGGCCATGAATGCAATTTTCTTGTTCATTCGTGTTTGGTTTTAAGTGGTTCAACATTTCGGTGGGCAAAGGTACGATAATCTTCTCTGCGGAACAAATAAATGACGGGTATTTTGCAATCAAGACTACAAAATACCCGAAAATAAGTACTCTGAGCAGTTCGAGAGGTTTTGGAATCCTCAATATCCTCAAAATCCCCTCACGCGCGTACCTTATTTATTATATCATTTGTGGACGAGTGTTCCGATGGGTTCGCCGTCTATGACCTTTCGCAGATTGCCTTTGACATCCATGTTGAAGACGTAGATAGGCAGGTTGTTTTCCTTGCACATAGTGGTGGCAGTGAGGTCCATGACCTTGAGTCCGCGGTTGTAGATTTCATCGAATGTAATCTCGGAGAACTTCGTGGCCGTGGGGTCTTTCTCGGGGTCTGCGGTGTAGACGCCATCCACTCGTGTGCCTTTAAGCATCACGTCGGCTTCGATTTCTATACCACGCAGCGAGGAACCGGTGTCTGTGGTGAAGTAGGGGTTTCCTGTTCCGGCACTCATGATGACGACCTCACCCTGCTCCATAGCCTCGATGGCTTTCCACTTGGAGTAGAACTCGCCAATGGGTTCCATACGAATAGCTGTGAGCACACGGCTCTTGACCCCGATGGCACCGAGAGCAGAACTCAGGCCAAGGCTGTTGATCACCGTGGCACACATTCCCATCTGATCGCCTTTGACTCGGTCAAAGCCTTTGCCGGCACCTGACAGGCCGCGAAAGATGTTGCCGCCGCCGATGACAATGCCTATCTGAACACCGAGGTCGTGGATTTCTTTTATTTGTTCTGCGTAGTCGGCCAGACGACGTTCGTCGATACCGTAGCGCTGTTCGCCCATGAGGCTTTCGCCGGAGAGCTTGAGAAGGATGCGATTGAAACGAGGCATGATTCTAAATATAAAGTGAATAAAGGTTGAACTCTATGGATTTGTGGAAGGAGGAGCCCTAACAGAACTTAGAGTTTAAGTTGCCAGGCACAGATAGAGAGAAGAATGTACCAGAGAATGATGGCCGTGATGGCGGTGATTCCCAGCGGAAGCAGTACCAGGCAGCCTACGAGGAAAATGTATTTGATGCGGTTGTCCTTCCAGGAGAAGTTCTTGAATTTCAGGGCGAACAACGGCACTTCGGCAATCAGGAAGAAACAGGATGCCAGCAGGAAGAGGAAGAGGAATGCGGCATTAAAACGAGGAGAGCAGAGGAAGGGCAGTTCGCCCACGATGAGTGATGCCCAGAAAAGGGCGTTGGCGGGAGTCGGAAGGCCTATGAAACTGGTGCTCTGACGAGTGTCGAGGTTGAACTTGGCCAGCCGAAGGGCGGAAAAGGCAGCGAGGACGAAAGCCGTGTAGGGCAGCCATGTGGATGCGAAACTCATCCAGGAGGGGTACTCAACAAGTCCGAAGAGCTGGAAAATCATGGCAGAAGGAGCCACGCCGAAAGTAACGACGTCTGCCAGCGAATCCAGTTCCTTGCCGATAGGTCCGCTAATGCCGAGGGCACGAGCCGCCATGCCATCGAAGAAATCGAAAACAGCACCGGCGATGATCATGGCAAGAGCCCAGCCAAAATGCGCATGAAAAGCAGCGCCAGTAGCCATGCAACCGCAGATGAGGTTGCAGCATGTCAGCGCGTTGGGAAAGTTTATTAGCATGGTGAGGATTTAAAGATTTAGGTATTTAAAGATTCATGGAAAGGAGGATTCTTGGGTGTCAGGCTTCGGCAAGCCGTGCGATGAGAGTCTGGTTGCCGGTGGCCTTCTGCCCCACCTGCACCAGGACCTTGGCCGTCAGGGGAAGGTAGACATCCACGCGCGAACCGAATTTGATGAATCCGAGGTGCTCGTCGATGAAGCACTCTTCTCCCGGGGCGGTGTAGGTGACCACCCTGCGGGCCACGGCTCCAGCCACCTGGCGAGTGAGTACTTCCGTTCCCTCCGGGGTCTCGATGACCACCGTGGAACGCTCGTTGTCTGTGCTGGCCTTAGGCAGCCATGCAGCCATGAAGCGTCCGTCGTGGTGCTCCACTCGCTTGATGACTCCGTCTACAGGGACCCAGTTGGCATGAACATTGAACAGGCTCATGAAGATGCTGACCATCAGCCGGCGGTCGTGGAAATACTCGTTCTCTTCCACTTCCTCCACGACAACGACCTTGCCGTCGCAGGGAGCGATGACAATCCCATCCGTGTCGCCTTCATAAAGGCGAATGGGGCAACGGAAGAAATTCACCATAATAAGATAGCCGGTAACGCACAATGCCAGCACGAGATAGAAGGGCAGGCTGGAGAATCCGAAAGCGTAGCCAAAGAACACGCACAACAACGCGAGTGCTATAGCCCCCAGAATAAGGGTGCTCGTTCCCTCGCTATGAAGGCGAATATTCTTTTTTAATTTTCGCAGTCTTTTTACCATTATTAGGGTCTAAAATGGGCGTTCAATGTTGTTTTTTCAGGACAAAAGTAGTCAAAATCTCGCAAGCAGCAAAAAAAAACGCTTCTTTTTTGGTGGTTTGAAGTAAGAATAGTACTTTTATGCCCGAATTCGGACCTTATCCCCAAAAAAGCACTATGCAAGACTTCGTACATCTGCACGTTCACACCCAATATTCCCTCCTCGACGGCCAAGCCTCCATACCCAATCTCGTGGAAAAGGCCATCAAGGATGGCATGCGCGGTATGGCCGTGACAGATCACGGAAATATGATGGGCATTAAGGAGTTCTTCAACTACTGCAACAAGCGCAACAAGCAGTTGAAGGAGGAGGGCAAGGAACCTTTCAAGCCAATTTTCGGTTGCGAGATGTATGTGGCCCAGCGCACACTCTACGACCGCGACAAGGAGCTCGACCGCGCGCGCTACCATCTTATTGTGCTCGCCAAGAACGAAGTGGGTTACCACAACCTGATTCAGCTGGTGTCGAAATCATGGGTCGACGGCTTCTACAACCGTCCTCGTACGGATCACGACGAACTGGAAAAGCACGCAGAGGGACTCATCGTCTGCTCGGCCTGTTTGGCCGGGGAGGTGCCCCGCCTGATTCTGAAAGGGGATATCAAAGGTGCCGAGGAACGTATCCTCTGGTACAAACGGATTTTCGGCGAAGACTACTACCTCGAGATGCAACGGCATGAGGTCAAGGATCCCTCTATCCATGCCAACCGTGAAACCTATCCGCTGCAGCAGAAGGTCAATGCCGTGATCCTGCAGTTGGCTGAGAAACTGGGCGTTAAGGTAATCTGCTCCAACGACGTCCATTTCGTCGACGAAGAGAACGCAGAGGCCCACGACCGGTTAATCTGCCTGGGAACAGGAAAAGACCTGGACGACCCCAAGCGTATGGTCTATAGCAAGCAAGAGTGGTTCAAGACACGTGCTGAAATGTATGAGATCTTTCAGGACGTCCCTCAGGCGATGGCCAATACTTGCGAGATCCTGGACAAGGTGGAAGTCTATTCCATCGACCATCCGCCCATCATGCCGAACTTCGCTATTCCTGCCAGCTTCTCCACCGAGGAGGAGTACCACAGACGATTCACAGACGAAGAACTCTTTGAGGAATTCACGCGCGATGAGAACGGAAACGTCGTCTGTGACCGGGAAGAGGCAGAGAAGAAGGTGAAACGGCTGGGCGGAGTGGAAAAGCTCTATCGCTTGAAACTCGAAGCAGATTATCTGGCCAGCCTGGCCTACGAGGGAGCACGGAGAATATACGGCGATCCTATTCCCACCGACGTCGAGGACCGTATCCGTTTTGAACTCCATGTCATGAAAACGATGGGTTTCCCCGGATACTTCCTTATCGTGCAAGACTATATCAATGCAGCCCGCTATGAGCTGGGTGTTAGTGTCGGTCCCGGACGTGGCTCGGCAGCAGGAAGTGTTGTGGCTTACTGCCTCGGTATTACCAAAGTAGACCCCATCCAGTACGACCTTCTATTTGAGCGATTCCTGAATCCCGACCGTATCTCGTTGCCGGATATTGATGTAGACTTCGACGACGACGGACGCGGAAAGGTGCTCTCCTGGGTTACCCAGAAGTATGGCGAAGCCAACGTCGCCCACATCATTACCTATGGCACGATGGCCACTAAATCAGCCATCAAGGATGTCGCACGAGTGCAGAAACTGCCGTTGGATGTGACCAATGCCCTCGTGAAGACCATTCCAGACCGCCTGCCCGATACGCCCGATGGCAAACCTCGCAAGATGAACATTCCAAACGTCATCGCCTGTGTGCCGGAACTTCAGCAGGCTGCAGCTTCTCCAAATCCTGTGCTGCGCGACACCTTGCTCTATGCACAAATGTTAGAAGGAAACGTCCGGAACACCGGAGTCCACGCCTGCGGAGTAATCATCTGCCGCGACCCGGTCAGCGACTGGGTTCCCGTCAGCACCGCAGAAGACAAGGTAACCGGCGAGAAACTACGTTGCACCCAGTACGAAGGTTCGGTCATCGAGGACACCGGATTAATCAAAATGGACTTCCTGGGTCTGAAGACCTTGAGTATCCTGAACGAAGCCGTGGCGAATATCCGCGAGAGTCTGGGGGTGGAAGTAGACCTGGACAATATTGACATCGAAGACCCCGCGACGTATCAGCTGTATTGCGACGGACTCACCATCGGAACCTTTCAGTTCGAATCCGCCGGCATGCAGAAATATCTCCGTGAGCTGCAGCCCACTACCTTTGAGGACTTGATAGCCATGAATGCCCTCTACCGTCCAGGACCTATGGACTACATACCGGATTTCATCGACCGAAAGCAGGGACGCAAACCTGTCGAGTACGACTTGCCGTGTATGGAGAAATACCTGAAGGACACGTATGGCATCACGGTGTATCAGGAGCAGGTGATGTTGTTGTCCCGCTTGCTGGCGGACTTCACCCGCGGCGAGAGCGACAATCTCCGTAAGGCGATGGGCAAGAAACTCAAGGATAAGCTGGACCACATGAAGCCCAAGTTCATCAGTCAAGGCCAGGCCAATGGCCACGACCCGAAGATCCTGGAGAAAATCTGGGCGGACTGGGAGAAATTTGCGTCCTATGCATTCAACAAGAGCCACGCCACGTGTTACTCCTGGGTCGCATTCCAGACGGCGTTCCTCAAGGCGAACTTCCCCGCAGAATACATGGCTGCCGTAATGAGCAGGAGCCTGGATGACATCAGTGAAATCACCAAATTGATGACCGAGTGCAAGGCTTTGGGTATCAGCACTCTGGGTCCCGATGTGAACAAGAGCCGCGAGAAGTTCAGCGTCGATGACGAAGGACACATCAGGTTTGGACTTGGAGCTATCAAGGGATTGGGCGAAAGCGCTGTGGAAGCGCTCATCGATGAGCGCTCAAGCGGAGGCCCCTTCAAGTCGGTCTACGACTTAGTTCAGCGTGTGAACCTGCAAGCTCTCAAGCGCAGTGGACTCGAGAATCTCATCATCAGTGGTGCGTTGGACAGCCTGATGGACGGGACACCACGTGAGCAATATCTTGGGCTCACCGCCAAAGGCGAAGCCTATGTGGATGTGCTCATGCGCTTTGGCACCCTCTATCAGGAGGGAAAGCAGTCCTCCGAAGCCAGCCTCTTCGGCGACTTCGAGGAGGTGGAAATTGCACGTCCTCCCCTGCCTACCGAATTTCTCGAATGGAGTAGCCTCGAGCGTCTCAACCGCGAGCGTGACCTGATTGGTATCTACCTCTCAGCTCATCCCCTGGACGACTTCTCGGTGATCCTGACTGATGTATGCGCTACCAATGCCGCCGGACTGAAAGAACCGGAAAAACTGCTCAATCAGGAACTGACCTTCGGAGGCATCGTCACGAGCGTCAGGACTGGTGTCGGAAAGAGAGGCAATGCCTATGGCATTGTCACGCTGGAAGACTATACGGGTACGTTCGAGCTGCCTTTGTGGGGGCGCGACTGGACCACCTGGGGAAACTTTATGACCGTGGGCGCGGCGCTCTTCATTACGGCTCGGATTCAGCCTGGACGCTACAACCCCGACCGTATAGAAACCACCATCGGCAAGGTCGAGTTCCTCTCCGACGTCAAGGACTCGCTGATCGACAACATCACGGTGAACATACCTCTGACCAACCTGACAGAAGACTTCGTCCTCTCTTTCATGGAAGTCATAAAGAATCACTCGGGCAACGCACGTCTCTTCTTCCGCGTTATTGATCCCGAAGGACACCTGAACCTGCGCTTCCGCAGCAAGGCTTATATGGTCTCGGTGGACAAGATGATGATTGAATTCCTGCATTCTGTCCCGGGACTGACCTATGAAATCAATGCATAATAACGATATCATTCATTAACTATTAAACAATTTAGAGAAATGGCATTACAAATCACAGACTCCAATTTTGACGACCTGCTTGCCCAGGGCAAACCTATGGTTGTTGACTTCTGGGCTACTTGGTGTGGACCTTGTAAGAAAATCGGACCATACATCGAGGAACTGGCTCAGCAGTATGCAGATCAGGTTATCATGATTGGTGCCGCACCAAAGGCGGCCTTCGAGGCTAAAATTCAAAGTTTGCTTAAGTAACGATGGACGACGATTTTCTGGCACAGGCAGAAGATGATCTCCGCACCGTGGAATTCATCCGTGCCTACTTGCCGCAGGAACTGAAAGGCAAGTTCACTGACGACGACCTCTTCTACTTCATCGACCTACTGGCTGACTACTATGTGGAGAGCGGTTTGCTCGAGGCAGAACCCGATGCCGATGGATTCGTCGATATTGACACCGAAGCCGTGGCCAAGGCTATTGCCGAACGGGCCAAGAAGGAGAAATATGGCGATTTCTCGGCCGAAGACCTCCTCTGGGTCGTGCAAGGCGAACTGGAATTTGGCGAACAAGAATGACTTTTGCGTTTCGACCATTATTAGGTCGTAAACGTATGACAACCAACTTAATGAAAAGTGGCCGAAGTTTGTTTCGGTCACTTTTTAATCATTTTATTAGAGTTTCGCCAGTACGGTCTACCATGTGGCGTCAGGAGTATCGCCTTTGTGCCAGAAATCGCCTTTTTTACTGTCGAATCCTCTTTTTTGAGCAATAAATAGGTCTCACGTTTGCTCGGGTGAAAGGAAATCACTACCTTTGCGCCACAAATAAAAAACGATTTACTTCCCGGCCAAGTATTTAATCAGATAATAATAACGTTGTTTATGGAAAACGACATACAGAGAATCAATCTGGAAGACTACGTCCAGACTGGCGAGGGCGGAACAGCCCTCACCTACAACCACAAGAACGGCAAGACGCTGGCCAAGCTCTACTCTCCCGGCTGGGCTGCCGACACCGCCGCCCGTGAGTTCCGCATCAACCAGATGGTCTATGAAATCGGACTGCCCACGCCAGAGCCTATCCGCCTCATCACCGACGGTACTCGCTTTGGCGCTGAGTATGAGCTCATTAGTCCTAAGCGCTCCTTCGCGCGCATCATTTCTCAGGAGCCCGATCAGCTGGTGCCGCTCTCTGAGCGCTTCGCCCGGTTAGCCCGACAGATCCACGAGAAGCCCGCTGACACGCAACGCCTGCCGGATATGAAAGAGGTCGTGAGAGCGGGAATTGACAAATTCGAGAAACTTCCCGCCACTTTCAAGGAGCGCTTCCATCGCTTCCTCGACCTCGTGCCTTCCGCTCCCACCTGCCTCCACGGCGATCTGCATATCGGCAACATCATCACCGACGGACAGCGCGACCTCTGGATTGATGTCGGCGATTTCGCCTACGGCGTGCCACAGTGGGACGTCTGCATGATGTACTACTCAGCGAACTTAATGACTCCGGAGCGTATCGAAAACCTCTTCCACGTGGACCAGGCCACAATGCGTGCTCATTGGAACGCCTTTGCACCTGTTTACTACGGCACTCAGGACAAGGACGCCATCGCGGCCGAAGTCAGGAAGCTCTATCCATTCATCGCCACCAAGATAGCATTCCTGATCAGCAAGTTACACGACGGAAAAGGCGACGTCTCTGAGCGTTTGCTTCAGATGTTTGACAAATTCCTGCCGCAGGCTGCGAACTGAATAAAGGTGAAATAAAAAGTACGAGACTATTGAGATGAAACTTGAAAAGTATTCTATTCGTGCCCTGTTGCTGGCCATGATTTTCAGCTACGGCACGTCGGCCACAGCACAGACAGAGCGCACCATCGCCTTTGAAGGCGTGGAGAATGGCCGCGACCTGGGCGGCCTCGTGATGCAGAACGGAAAGGTAATCCGCACGGGACTGCTCGTCCGCAGCGGCAATCTGTCCAAGGCCACCGAGGCCGATGTGACCTTGCTGAAAGAGCGCTACCACCTGACCAACGTCTTTGACTTCCGCTTCGAGGCCGAGGCCAACGCGGCGCCCGACCGCATCATCGACGGCGTGAGCTACACCCACCTATCCACCCTACCGCAGAAGCTGGTCGCGGGGTTCGCATCAGGACGTTCGGACTCGGCCAAGGTCGACACCAGGGACTTAGGGGCGCTATTGACGAAGATGGCTCAGGCTCCGAAGGCGCAGACGATGGCGCGGCAACTCTACCCCGCCATCGTGACCGATGCCCAGTCCCAACGCTACTACGGCGATTTCCTCCGCGGCGTGCTGCGTGCTGAAGGCGGCTCGCTCTGGCATTGTTCCCAGGGCAAGGACCGCGCCGGGTGGGCCTCGGCACTCCTGCTTGCAGCCCTCGGCGCCAGTCGCGACGTGATTGTCGAGGACTTTGACCTCTCCAACCAGAGCTATGCCAAGCAGGTGGAAGCCCTCTCGGAAAAGGTGCGGCAGCAGGGCGGCGATGATGAGGCCGTGGCCTTCATCCGAGCTATGGTCGGCGTGAGCCGCGAGAACTTCGAGAAGACGCTGGACCTGATAGACGAGAAATATGGTTCCCTGCCCGACTACGTGCAGAACCAGCTGGGCTTCACGAAGAAAGAGCAGAAACAGCTCAGAAAGAAATATTTAACCACTCACGACTAAGACTATGGCTAATAAACCTTTAGACACCCAGTTGCTGGACCGCGCCATCGTGTTTGCTGTCCACGCTCACGCAGGAACCGAGCGCCGCGGCAAGGGTTTCCCCTATATCGTTCATCCGATGGAGGCCGTGGAGATTGTGGCCACGATGACTCCCGACCAGGAACTGCTGGCAGCCGCCGCCCTCCACGATACCGTGGAGGATACCGACGTCACCGTGGAGCAGATTCGCGATGAGTTCGGCGAGAGGATTGCCGCACTGGTGGCATCGGAGAGCGACACCTTCGAGGAGGGCGTGAGCGAGGAGGACAGCTGGCATGCACGCAAACAGGCTGCCATCGACCGACTCCGTCGAGCCTCGCACGATGCCAAGTTGGTGGCTCTCGGCGACAAACTTTCAAATATGCGAGCCATTGCCCGGGACTACGCCGTCCAGGGCGATGCCCTCTGGAACCTCTTCCACGCCAAGGATCCCAAGGACCACGAGTGGCACTACCGCGGACTGGCCGCAGCGCTCAGCGAGCTTCAGGATACCTTTGCCTACAAGGAGTTCCTCCACCTCATCGACCAGGTCTTTGGAGCGGAGAGGGTTGAGAGTTGAGAGTTTAGAGTTGAGAGTTTAGAGTTCAGAGTTTAAAGTTTAAAGATGAAACGGGCTTTATACCTATTCATAATATGGATGACAGCTGTGTCGCAGGCGTCAGGGGAAGACGGAACGATTGTGTTCACGCCCCAGTGGACCGCACAGGCGCAGTTTGCCGGTTACTACGTAGCCGAGGCCAAGGGCTTCTACCGCGAGGCTGGAGTGGACGTGAGAATTGAACACCCCTCGGCCACGCAACCTGCCATGAGCCGTCTGCGCGCCGGGGAGTGCCATGCCACGACGCTGCAACTCTGTCAGGCACTGGAGATTGTGGATGGCGACATTCCGCTGGTCAACATCCTGCAGACCTCGATGAACAATGCCATGGTCATCGTCTCGGCGCGCGGCAAGGACCCGCTGACACAGCGCGGAGCGCGAGTGGGCATCTGGAGTGTGGGCTTCGGACAGCTCGCCATCTGCATGAGCAACAAGGATCACCTCGACTACCGATGGGTGCGCTTCGCACAGAACGTTAATCTCTTTGTCTCCGGAGCCCTCGACGCTACGTTGGCGATGAGCTACAACGAGTACTACCAACTCCTGCAGGCCGGAATCGAGATCACCGACAAGAATGTCTATCGCTTCTGCGACCACGGCTACAACGTCCAGGAGGACGGCGTCTACATGACGCGCCAGTACTATGAGCAGCATCGCGACCAGGCTCGCCGCTTCGCCCAGGCCAGCCGCAAGGGCTGGGAATGGGCTGTTGAGCACCCCGAGGAGGCTCTGGACATCGTAATGCAATATGTCAACCGCGACCGCATCGCCACCAATCGAGTGCTGCAACGACTGATGCTGGCAGATGTGCTGCGCCTGCAGGTGGACCGCGAGTCCGGGCGGCGGGAGTTCCGACTGCGACCGGATATGGTGCAGCTCGCCAGCCGACTGATGCACGAAGGACAGATGCTCTCCCGCGAAGTGACCTACGCGGAACTGACCGATAACGCTATTTCGGAATAAACCGATAACAGCCTGACGTACAACGAATGAACAAGCTTCTATCATATATCCGCCACAAACTCTCCGTGAGGGTCAGCCTCTGGGTGGTCTTGTTTGCTGCCGTCATCTTCATCGCTGCTCTCGGATTCTTCTTCTATCAGGCACGCGAGGCGGTGAGGCAGGAAGCCTACGACCGGGCCACGCAAATCCTCGACAAGATTTCGCTCCGCGTAGAGGGCATCCTGAACCGGGCGGAAGTGGCATCGAACATGACACAATGGCTCGTTCAGCGGCATCCCGACCAGCCGGATTCTATGTTTGTCTACAGCCGGGGCATGCTGCTCAACAACCCCGACTTCTACAACTGCTCCATCGCCTTTGAGCCATACCACTTCCCGGACAAAGGACGCTACTTCTCGGCCTACTCCAAGTACCAGGCCGACAGCATCCGTACGATTCAGGGCGGCAGCGACAACTACCAGTACTTCTTCATGGACTGGTATCTCATGCCCGCGCTCCTCGACCGTCCTTGCTGGACTGAACCCTACATGGATTTCGACGCCCCCACCAACACCTATGAGATGGTCACCAGCTACTGCCAGACCATCAAGGACAAGGCGGGCAAGGTCATTGGCGTCATCAACACCAGCCTCTCGCTCAACTGGCTCTCGCAGACCATTTCCACGGTCAAGCCCTACCCCAATTCCTACAGCATCATGCTTGGCCGCGGCGGCACTTACTTCGTGCATCCGGACACGGCGAAAATCACCCGACAGACCATCTTCACACAGTCCCTGGAGCAACCCGACACGGCCATGACCGCGCTCGGACATGCCATGCAGCGGGGAGAGGAGGGCATGAAACAGATGAAGCTCGACGGCAAGGACTGCTACGTCTTCTACAAACCCCTTGGCCAGACCGGATGTAGTATGGCCATCGTCTGTCCCGAGAGCGACATCTTCGGAGGCTTCGACCGCCTGCGCCGCGCCGTCATGAATATCGTCTTCTTCGGACTACTGCTGATGCTCTTCTTCTTCATACGCATCATCACCCGAGAGCTCAGTCCCCTGCGGCGGCTGGCCAAGGAGGCCGAGACCATAGCCTCCGGGCAATTCGACGCACAGCTGCCCGAACTGCAGCGCACCGACGAAATCGGTCAGCTCAGCCACTCCTTTGCGGACATGCAGCAGTCGCTGGTGAAATACATTGGAGAACTGAAGAGCACCACCGCGCAGAAGGCATCCATCGAACGCGACCTCCACATCGCCAGCGGCATTCAGATGGGTATGCTTCCCAAGAGCTTCCCCACCTGGCCTGACCGGGACGACGTACAGATCTTTGCCTCGCTGGTGCCGGCCAAGGAAGTCGGAGGCGACCTCTTCGACTTCTTCTTCCGCGACGAGCGACTCTTCTTCTGCATTGGCGATGTATCCGGCAAAGGGGTGCCAGCCTCGCTGGTCATGGCCGTCACGCGTTCCGTCTTCCGAAGCGTTGCGGCGCGCGAGTCAAAGCCGGACAACATCGTGAAAATCATGAACCAGGCGCTGGCCGAGATGAACGAGAACAATATGTTCGTGACCCTCTTCGTCGGAGTCCTCGAACTGAACTCCGGCCGGTTGCTCTACTGCAACGCCGGGCACGATGCACCCTTGCTCATCGGTGTAGGTGTCGGTGAGCTGCCCTGCAGTTCCAATATCCCCATCGGCGTCATGCCTTCCTGGGACTATTCCCTGCAGGAGGCACGTATCTTCACCGGCACCACCATCTTCCTCTTCACCGACGGACTGACAGAGGCCATGGATGCCGACAAGGCGCAGTTCCGAATGGAGCGCGTCAACGACGTGGCAGCCCAAGCGCTGACCCGGAAGCAGACGGAACCCCGACAGCTCATCGAAAGCATGAGCACGGCTGTTCACGCCTTCGTGGGCGATGCCGAGCAGAGCGACGACCTGACGATGATGGCCATCCAATATATCAAGAAGCAGGACGACGTGAAGCTGCTCAAGACCCTTGTCCTGCCCAACGACATACAGGAGGTGCCACGCCTCAATGACTTCGTGCAGGAGGCGTGCCTCGAAGCTGGATGTTCAGACATCACCTTGCAGCTGAAACTCGCCGTGGAGGAAGCCGTGGTGAATGTGATGAACTACGCCTACCCTCCCGCTACGCCCGGCGATGTCACCATCGAGGTGCAGGCCACCGACTGCCGCATCCAGTTCACCATCATCGACAGCGGTGCGCCCTTCGACCCCACAGCCCGTCCGGAAGTCGACACCACCCTCTCCGCACTCGAGCGGCCCATCGGAGGACTGGGAATCCACCTGGTCAGACAAATCATGGACGAAGTGCGCTACGAGCGCTCCGGAACCCTCAACATCCTCTCCCTCACCAAAAATCTCATCTCCCCCAACTCCCCATAACCCAGCGCCCCCAAATCCCAATAACCCAGCGCCCCCCCATAATCCCTCCCCGGTGACTGTGCTCGGCGGTTTTCCCGCCGAGATCCAACATCCAATCCCCCGCCCCACTAAAAACAATCATCCCCAACTCAATATGAAGACAACAATTCAAGAACAAGACGG
The DNA here is from genome assembly GCA_902771725.1 of uncultured Bacteroidales bacterium. GTDB lineage: Bacteria > Bacteroidota > Bacteroidia > Bacteroidales > Bacteroidaceae > Physcousia. The sequence continues at coordinate 27,971 of CACXXT010000030.1, read as the reverse complement.
CAACATGATTGCCATTCTCGAAGGCAGCCTCGACACCGCCGCCGTTCCCGAGACAGAAGCCGCAATGAGTCCCCTGCTCGACGTAGCAGGAAAAGACATCATCCTCGATTGCACAAACCTTCAGTACATCTCCTCCGGAGGACTCCGCATCTTCCTCGGCATCCTCAAGAGCGCTCAGGCCAAGGGCGGACAAGTCTATATCTCCGGCATTACCAACGATGTACGTGCCGTCTTTGCCATGACGGGATTCATCAACATCTTCAAGTTCAAATAACCTACCGACCGATGGCTAACAACGTGAACCTCGATGCACACGGCCAGGAACTCATGCGCCAATACCGCGAACTGCGGCCCGCGCTGGAGCAACTGGCCACGCAGGCCTACGACCAGCTGCGGCAGGCGCTTGATGAACAAGGCATCTATGTCACCGCTATCGAACACCGCGTGAAGACCGAACGCTCACTGGCCGGCAAGCTGGAACTGAAGGGCGCCAAATACAAGAGTATCGATGACATCACAGACCTCGTGGGGCTCCGCATCATCACTTTCTATACCGACGAGGTGGACAAGGTGGCTGTCATTGCCAAACGCATTTTCGATATCGACTGGCAGGACAGCGTGGACAAACGAAAGCTCCATGAACTCGACGCCTTCGGCTACAACTCCCTTCATTACATCTGCCGCCTCAAGACGGGAGGGCCGCGCTTCGAACTCCAGATGCGAACAGCCCTGCAGCACGTATGGTCCACAATGACCCACGACACCGGCTACAAGGGCGACGTGAAGATACCCCGCGAATATCTCCGGCAGTTCAGCCGACTGGCAGGAATGATGGAACTCATCGACGACGAGTTCAGCCGCCTGCGGCTGGTGCTGGCAGACTACCGCCGCCAGATCCAGAGCCTGGTGAAGAGCGGAAAACTGGACGAGGTGCCACTCTCTGCAGGCACCTTCCGCAGCTTTCTCGACCTGCAGCCGTTCGACCGGCTGAACAAGCGCATCGCCGCTATCAATCAGGCCGAGATTTATCCCGTACCGCTGATGCCCTTCCTCCCAGTGCTGGAATCCTTCGGCTTCGAAACCATCGGCGACGTGCAACGATTCATCGACGAGCATAGCGAAGACGCCTACCAGCTCACCGTGTCGCAACTCGCCATCACCGACCTCGACATCCTCTCGTCCAGCACCGCACTCCAGAACCTCTGCCTCGTGCGTGTTCTCAAACAAGGTGGTGGCCACGAAGGCCTGAAAGCCGTATTCGACACCATCAACGGTGAAACACCTGCCAACGCCATGCTGGCCGACATGATCCTGGAGCAAGCTGCCACCTTGCCCTTCATGAGTCACAACTGATCAAAGTGTCAAAGAACTCTCGGTCATTCGTTTCGGAGTGTCAAGTGCCGGATGTCAGATTTCAAATCGGCTCCCGCGACCAGCCTCATCTCGTCGTCTTTCGTCCACTGTCCACTTCTTCTTCCTTTTGACGGTGCAAAGATACAACAAATTCTTGAATACTCCAAATAGTTTTGGGAAAATATGCAAGAAATATGCAATATTGCATGAAAGTTCAATTCTTGAAGAATTCATCATTCATTCGTTCTTCAACTTAGCTGCCACATCCCCTTTTCGATTTCTTCTTCGATGGCCTTTTCTCGCGCGCGTACGCGTTTACGTCGTCGTCGTCTCTTTCTTTTATCTTTCTCTTTATAAGAAAGAGGTCTGGGGGAAACATTACTTTCTCTTTCTTTTTCTTTCTCTTCTCTTGGGTTGCTCGTTTGTTGCTCGTTTTTTGAACAAGTTTCGGCGGAGTCCGCATTGTAAAATACATATTTACAAGGATTTATCATTGAACATTTGTTGCTCGTTTGTTGAACAACCGCCCCTTTCTGCGTAGCATCCCACGTGGATGGCGGAATGCAGCGTGTTGGAGGGCGGGATACAGCGTGCTGGAGGGCGGGATGCAGCGTGCTGGATGGCGGGATGCAGCACGCTGGATAAGGCGATGCAGCGCGCTGGATGGCGGGGTGCAGATTCCCGAAATTCCTTGAGATACGGGCTGAATCAGGGGATTTGCATGCAGCATTGCACGAAATGATAACACTATTTGAAGAAATGATAATGGATGTATCACACATTTGTCGTACCTTTTCGCCGCAATTCAGCCCGACTATTTGCCGGGCAAAGACCTACTGCGAAAAGACCGCAACAAATTAAACACTCATCCATAAAAACCAGAAAAAAAACAAATGAAAAAAACAGCTTTTCTGAGAGCAGCCACCACACTGCGACGTCATCAACTATGGTGGCGGCGGTTCTGGCCAAGCCAGCGTGAAGACGAACACCATCGACTGGGACGACGACTGGAGCGAGTGATTAGCCTCCCTTCGTCCCCCGGCATGAAATGAAAGATGTCCGCATCTGCTGCGCAGCAGGTGCGGACATTTTTCTTAGCTACCATAGCGGAACGCCCCGCCGGAGCAAACGACTTATTTGTAGATTGGACCGAAGTTAGCGCAGGCGCGGTAATCTGCGCCTTCCTTGTTCATTCCGAAGGCATTCCAGGCGGCGGGACGGAAGATGTCCTGCTCAGCGACGTTGTGCATACTGACCGGAATGCGGAGGATGCTGCAGAGCGTGATGATGTCCGCTCCGATATGTCCGTAGGCGATGGCGCCGTGGTTGGCACCCCAGCAGTTCATCACGGAGTAGACGTCCTTGAAGCAGTCCTTGGTGGCATCCAGTCGCGGCACGAACCAGGTCGTGGGCCAGGTGGGGTCGGTGCGGCGGTCGAGGATATCGTTCACCTGCGGGTCGAGCGCCACTGTCCAGCCCTCTGCCAGCTGAAGCACAGGACCGAGTCCCTGCACCATATTCAGTCGCATCATGGTCAGCGGCATTCCGCCCTCCGAAAGGAAGTGCGAGCTGTAGCCTCCGCCCCGGAAGTAATCGCGGTCAGCGGGCATCCAGGAAGTGGCTTTCAGACAAGCTTCCACATCCTGCTGCGTCAGCTCCCAGTGGGGTTTCATCGTCGGCTGGCCGTCGGCATCGGTCATGGCACCTGTGGCATCCAGGGTAGTAGCACCGCTGTTGATGAGGTGTATGAATCCTCCTGCTGCAGCCCCTTCGGGTTTGCGCCCTGCCACGCGCTCCACAGCTTCCGGGCTCCAGTAGGTTCGGATATCCGAGAACATCACGCCGCGGTTCGTCAGCAGGTGACCGAAGAGCATCGTGATGCCATTCAGGAAATCGTTCTCCGTAGCCAGTACACGTGCTTCGCGCGGTCCGTTCCAGTCGAAGCTGGTGCAGAGCATCGATTCGGGGAAGTCGAAGTTCGGCTTGTAGTCCGTCCACTGGCGCTGTCCCTGCACTCCGCCGGCGATGGCGTTGTGGCCCAGTGCCTCTTCCTTGTAGCCCAGCTCCAGCAGTCGCGGGTTGCCTTCCATCAGGTCGCGGATGATCATCATGGTCTTCACGGTGAACTCCCAGTCGGCATCCTTCTCGGCTCGGTTCTTGCCCTTGCCTTTTCCGTTGAAGGACGTCATGGGCGTTCCGGGGAACAGCGGACGGTCCTCGTTGTAGTCATGTCCTTCCTGCGGTTTGCAGTAGCGTTCCACCCAATCCATGGCCCGTGTGAATTCCTCCTTGTCGTAGATTCCGAAGTCCACCCGGCGTAGGATTTCTACGAGCGAGACGTACTCCGTCCGCATACCGAGATACTGCTGCAGGAAGTCCGCGTTGACGATGCTGCCGGCAATGCCCATACAAGTATTGCCCATTGAGAGGTAGCTCTTGCCTCGCATGGTAGCCACAGCCTGTGCCGCACGTGCGAAGCGGAGGATTTTCTCTGCCACATCGGCAGGAATCGTGTTGTCGTCGAGGTCCTGCACATCGTGACCATAGATGCCGAAAGCGGGCAATCCCTTCTGGGCGTGAGCCGCCAGCACAGCAGCGAGGTACACAGCACCCGGCCGCTCGGTGCCGTTGAAGCCCCACACGGCCTTGGGATAATGGGGATTCATATCCATGGTTTCGGAGCCGTAGCACCAGCAGGAGGTCACGGTGATGGTGGACCCCACTCCCTCGCGCTCAAACTTTTCGGCGCAGGCAGCACTCTCTGCCACACGTCCGATGGTGGTGTCGGCAACGACGCACTCCACGGGGCTGCCGTCGCCATTGCGCAGGTTGGATTCTATCAGCACTTTCACGGCCTGTGCCAGTGCCATCGTTTTCTCTTCAAGGCTCTCGCGAACGCCGCCCTGGCGTCCGTCGATTGTGGGACGAATCCCGATTTTTGGGTAAGTAGACATAAATGATTCAGTTAGAGGTTTTGCGAGACAAAGGTATCGACTTTTTCGGTATTCACCAAAAAAGTGATGAGTTTTTTGCTCATGAACCACTATTTCTTGTGCTCGCGGGGCGGGAAAAGGGGTTTCTTGCCACCTCGGGCGGTCAGCGGCTGTAGAGGAGAGCCCCTTCGGAGGTCTGTCCGGCGGCATCGATGGCGATGGTGGTGCGCTGGCTGTTGTTAAAGAGGTGGATGTGTGCGCGACCGCTGGCATCCAGTTTCAGTTCCGGATTCCAGTAGAGGGTCCGTCGGTAGTCCTTTTGTCCCTCGGCGGGCGGGTTGCGCTGGTAGTCGGGGTGATAGAAGTCCTCCTGGAAGGCGAAGCCGTGAAGAATGTATCGGCGGTCGCGGTAGGTGACGCGCTTCCCCTGGTCGGAGAAGCGGCGGACATCCACGACGACCTCCGGTTGGTTGTCCTGCGAGTAGCGTTTGTCACCCTCGCGGCGCGGCGAGTAGTCGGTGTAGATGTAGATCTTGTCGACGAACGTGAGCAGACCGAAGCGCAAACGGTCGAGAGGACCGAACCAGAAGGTTTGCGGTTTCCCGTCGTAGAAGATACGGGTGCGATAGTGGCGATGCATGCCCATATCACCAATATAGTTACTGACGACGCCGACGAGTGAGACCGAGGTGTTCTGGGTGGGAGTCGTGAGTCCTGCATCGAGGGAGTTGTTCAGTGCCTCATAAGCGTCGATGACATAGGCGGGTTTGGAGAGGTCCACATGACGCAGGCCGCCGTGACGGGTGCGGACAGTGATCTGATCGAGTACGCTGGTGCCGTCCGTTAGCAGGTGCGGCGAGAGGTAGGTGGTGTCGCGCAGCGGGGCATTGTGTACCTGATAATAGGTATAGGGTTTGATCCAGCGTGGATAGGGGAAGTTCAGCCGGACGTAGTATTCGGGGTAGTCCTGTGTCCTCTTGGCCATAGCGTCATACTCATTGTAGTCGTCCAGCTTCACCCAGCTATGGGGCTTGCGTCGGCGGAAGCCGTCCCATTTCTTGTGCCACTTGGTGGTGTCGCTGGCTCCGAGGAAGAAGACACAGTCGCCCTCGAAGCGCGGCAGGTCGATTTGGAATCGGCCCTGGCGGGTTTTGGTCTCACCGGTCAGGAAGTCACGCTCGTCGTCGGGGTTCACAAACTCTGCGTGCACCACGACATCCTTCTTCACCGTTCCCGACTCGACGTAGCGGCGGGCTGCCAGTTGCCGCTGGCGTCGCTGCTCCTGCTGGTATTTGTTATTAGACCTGAACTGGAGGACATTGTAGTCTGTGTTTTCCCACAGGTTTCCCTGCAGGGAATAGATGCCGTGCTGCGTATCGCTGATGGCACCTATCTGGCTGCGTCGTTCGTAGATAGGGCTGAGGTTCCAGGCCATATTGCGCCTGCCGTAGCCCTGTGACATCAGCCAGGTAGACTGTTCGGCGTTGGTGACGCCGGAGGGACGTCCGTCTGCCTCGAAGAGCGGAGCACTCTGCTGCTCGGAGAGCGGGGTGTTGTTCTCGTACATGAAGCGGTCGTGGTCCGCCTGTACTTCGTTGAACAGCTGCGAGCCCTCATAGTCCATGGACCAGTAGCGGTTCACGGTTCCGGTGACCATCTGGGTGTGCTCCGCCGGGTGCGTGATTTCCCACGAGCCTCTAACGGCCATGTCCTGCCAGTTGAAGCGTCGCCAGCCCTGGGTCATCATCAGCAGGTCCAGGGCACGGCGGTGTTCCTCGTCGTCGCTCTCGAAGAAATATTCCGGCTGTGGCACGAAGCCCTTGATCTCGGAGGCCAGCAGCATCTCCGTCAGGATGGTGCCGGAGTCAAAGGTATTGTCGGCGTGTACAGCATCGCGCACGGTGAGCGAGACGACCTGCTCGGGAACGACATGAGCCGAGGTGACATCGAAGTCGATGGGTTGGAAAGCGTCGTACTGCTCCTGTGCACCTTCAATCATCAGAGTAGGCTGAACTAAGTCGGGACGGGTGACGAAGAACAGGCGGTCGGCGTAGATATGTCCGATGGAATCGAAGACCGTGACCTGATGAACACCGATGGATTCGGCCATTTCTGCATCTCCCTTGAGGGAGGAGCTGCTTGCGGCAGCGGGATTAAAACGCAGTTGAACGGGGGCGCTGGCGGGTGCTATTTCCTGGAAATCCAGCAGGCGGCCTTCGCACATCACGGTGACACCCAGTGGCTGTTGTGCTACCTGGCCGCGGGCAGCGATATCGAAGAGCCATTCGCCGGAGAGCGTGTCGCGACGTACCTGCAGGGCCACGCCCTCGCGTTTCACGTCCTTGATGTCCAGCGAGACGGTTTCGGGTTTGGCTTTGTCTTTGCCGGAGTCCTTGCGGGAAGCTTTGCGGGAGTCTTTGCGCGAAGAAGCCAAATTCCCGGATTTCCCGGAAGCGCCGGAAGAGGCGGAAGCGCTGGAAGAGGCGGAAGCGGCGGAAGAGGCGGAAGTGCCGGAGGCAGAAGCATCAGAATCGCCAAAAGCTGCGGTTTCATCGGGATTTTCTTTCAGTGCAGCCGTGAACACAGCCTCGTATTTCTCCCCTTCCTGGGGCGTAAAGATGAAGGTGCCACGGCCGCGGTTCTCCGTGGTGGCAGTGGCTACCACGTCCTTGCCGCACATCAGCTGCAGGGTTCCCTCGCGCACCTCTCCTTCCGAGGTCGCTGCCTCAAAAGCCATACGGCAAGGCACTCCCGCCACCAGGTTGCCTCCCTCGGGGAAGAGGGAGAGGCGCAGCTCGGGAGCCTTGGGCTCGGACTTGAAGTAGCGGCGCAGGGGACGGAAGGTCATGTCGCGGTAGTAGTCACCCGGCTCCTTGGGTTTGTCGTAGACGGGGAAGACGCGGGAGTACAGCTTTTCGTAGTCGCGGAAGAAGTCCTTGGCCATCGCTTTGTTGTAGAACCAGTATTCGGTGGACCAGGCGTGATAGTGTTCCGTCTGACCCCAGTTGAGTTGCCATCGGGTGTAGGCACGCAGCTCGAAGTATCCGCTGTAGAGAGAGTCCGGCAGGGCGAAGAATCCGTGGCCTCGGCCTTCCTTCATCTCCACGAGTTTGCGCTCCACGAGGTAGCCGTCGTGGTTCCATAGTTCGCAATAGAGCACCCGTGAGATGCGGCTGGGGGCATCGTTGTTCGTGCGGCGTGTGTAGGCCGCGAACCAGATGGTGTCGCCGAGGAAATAGGAGGTATTGTCCATATGGACATAAACCTTCTCCTGCGGGATGGCCTGGCCGAAGTTGGCAAGCCGGTCGGCCAGACGCTGCAGCGGAGGCAGTGCTGCCTTGACGGCAGCGATGCTGTCCAGGCGTGACTGATAGCGGTCCACGGTTCCCGAGGCGATGGCCTGCTCCTGGACGGTACGCTTGATGACCTCGTTGTTTGCCCAGAAGGTACTGTCGTAGCCTGCCTGCTGGATACTCGATAGCATGTTTTCCTGAGCCCGCGTAACCTTCTTGCGCTGCTTGCGCGTCAGGTGGTTCTGGCCTTCTATATTAAAGACCAGGGTTCGCGTCTGGAAGTTCTGCCACTTGGCTTCCATCGAGAGGTCAGCCACCTCAGGATATTTGTGGTCGTAGCGGTAGTCCAGGTGGAAGTTGAATGTCACGGGCAGGACGGTGGCGCTGCGCAACTCCCCCTTGCCGAAGCGCAGCTTCAGGTTTTCCACCTGCCCGTCGAAGGCCAGAGGGCTGAGTGTCACACGGTCCACATAGAGTACGCCGACCATGATGGGTCGCTCGGACTCGGTCTCCTCGTTGCGGGTGAAGGTAAAGCGATAGAGGCGCTGGTCGTCGCCGTCCACCTGTTCCATGGTGATACGGTAGTATTTCTGCAGGAACTCAATACCCGAGAGTGCCCAGTCGGGTTTCACCAGCGACCCGTCGGCATTGCGCTTCAGAGGCAGCCTCATCGAAGGCTTCCACCGTTTTGCTTCTTGAATATGCAGAGGGGTGATGAGGCTCCCCCAGAAAGCGGCATCCTTGGTCATGGGACCGACTTCCAGAAGATGGTGCAAATTCATGTCGTTGATGGCAGACCGTTCCCAGGCAGCCTTGTCCAGCGCTCCATGTCGTCCGCTGATGAACTGCAGGTCACGGAGGTTCACGGCGGAGAGGGCTCCGACGAATGCTTCCACGATATCCTGGTGGGGACCAAGCACCGACGTCTGGCGATAGAAATACTGCGCCTTCTTGGTGCGCTTGCCCCGGAATGCCTTCTCCATCTTGCGAGCCACCTGCAGCAAGGTGCCTTCCACTGCCGTGACGGTGACCTCCGAGAGGGTGGATGAGAGCAGCTTCATCTGTACCTCTGCGGGCAGGTCGGCAGCACGAAGACTGAGGGACTGGCGACCCACGCACGTGATGCGCAGAACGTCGGTGGAATCGGCCAAAATAGAGAAATCACCGTCGAAATTAGTGAGCGTATTGCGCTCCTCAGAGACATAAACACCCACAAGAGGCAATGCCTCTCCCGTCTCGGCGTCAACGACGCGGGAGGTGAAGGTGCTTTGAGCCACAACGGCCAGCGGAGCCGTCAGCAGGGCAAGTAGGAAAGAGGAAATTCGGAGCATCATCATATCGGAGATTTTATGGATTTATGGAATGGGGTGTCTTTGTTCTTGCAGCATCTTCTGTTCGAAGCGGGAGAACCGCTTGAGCTCGCGGCGCGAAGGCTTCGGCGCACGGGGTAGCGAGCGGATCTCTTCCTGCCGGGAGGGAAGGACGGTGGTTCCTGCGGAGGAGCCGTCGCCCTGAATGGTTCCGGCAGGGCGGGCTGAGAAGGCTGCAGGCCGATAACTCTCATGTGAGCGCTGAAGCAGGAACACCTGATGCGGGGTGAGATGCCATTTCCAGGCGATATAGTCGCGGAAGAGGGGCAGCTGTCGTTGAACGGCGGCATAAGCCGAGTCGGACGCGGCCAGCTCCGAGAGGTCGTTGGCACGCAGCAAATTCCCGATGGAATCGGGCAAAATGGCGTGTTCGTCCCTGCGGGGCCGCACCGTCGGGAAGTGAACGGCACGCAGGGCACTGTGGAGTCCCACCCATCGATGCCCCTGTCCGCCTTCGAAGTCCAGCAGTCGGGTGGCCCGGGGCAAGGCATCGAAGTAGAGAAGGAGGTCGCTGCCACGCGCCTCGGTGCGCAGGAGGCGGTGGTGGCGGTCGCGCTCGTCAGAGAGGTAGGTATCTGCCGACGGCTGCCACGGACGCAGACAGCGGAAGGTGAGGCACGTCTGCGAACGTCCCAACTCCACAGCCACGAGCTGCGCCGTCCCGTCTGTAGTCAGGATGGGAGTCGGTTGCCAGAGTTCCTGACCCGACAGAGGCAGGCAGAGCAACAGGAGGAGTAGACAGATGTTCGCTTTCATGCTATAGTTCGTTTATGACGTCGTCCAACGGACGGTTGGGGTCAAATTCGCCGAATCCATCCTTCTTCAGCTTGAGTTTGCGGTGCTTGACGGCAGAGACGGTGATGAGGTAAATACGTGCGATGGCCTGATTGGAAAGGCGCATGCGGGTCATCATGCAGAGCTGGATATCCTCTTCGTGGAACTCGGGATGCTGCTGCCGCAGCCTCGAGACGAATCCACCCGTGATGCTGTCCAGCGTCTCTTCGATTTCGCGCCAGTCGCGGTTGCTGAGGGCGACCTTCCGGTCACTCTCGCCCTGCAGCCGCTGGAGGATCTCGCTCTTCTCTATGATGAAGCCCTGCAGGAGGCTGACCATCTGTTCCTGCCGCTGCAGACGCTCCACGGCCAGCTCGCGTTCGCGCTTTTCTCCCATGAGGCGTTCCTCTGCCAACTCGCGCTCTCGCTGCTCGGCCAGCAAGCGCTGGTGCTGGATGGCGCGGCGGTGGCGGCTGAGCGAGACGACGTAGGCAATCACCAGCCCGGCAAAGACGATGGTGCCCGCCAGCAGGCCGAATATCAGACGGTGGCGGTAGGCTATCCGTTCGGCCTCGCGCTGCTGCCGGAGGTTGTCACGATGGTACTGTTCCTGCTGCTGCAACGTCTCGAAGAACAACTCCTCGGCCGTGGCGAAAGCAGAATCCACGTAGAGCGGTGCCCCCTGGAGATCGCCCTCCAGCAATGCAATCTCCGTGAGGTGGCGCAGGGCGACATAGCGTGCCTTGGTGTTGCCGCGAGTATCTATCTGTCCGTAGATTGCCCGCGCCTGAGCCAGTGAATCGCACTGCAGGTAGCAGTTTGCCAGCACGAACAAGGCCTGGCTGCTGCCTTCCTCGCCTTCTATAAAGGGAATCTGCCGGGCTGTGGCGAGGGCTTCAGCGTTCTTTCCTTCGGCAAGACAGAGTTCTGCCAACCCTGCCAGCGCGCTACGCTGGACTGCGGCATCGCGGAGCTGGCGGGCGCTCTGGAGACAAGTATGATATAAGGAACGCGCCTGCGCGAGGCTGTCGGCCTGCGCCAGCAGCCCTGCCATCGTCAGCTGTGCCTGAATTTTGCCGGTTTCATCGGACATTTCCTCATAGAGCTGCAGGGCTCTTGCTGCAAGATGGTAGGCTGCGTATACGTCTGTCCACTGTTGCTGACGTGCGAGCAACAGGGCGCAGCGCGCCATACTGGCAGATGACTTCTCCTGCTCCGCCTGCTGCATGGCAGCCTGCAGCAGGTCGGTGTAGGTCTTGCTGCTGTCGGGATAGATAGCATACATCTGTTCCGCCTCGGCCAGAAGATCGCTGGCCGAACGACGTTCACTGCATCCTGCGAGCAGGCTGGCGATGGCGGCACAGGTCGTCATCAGCAGGGAAATTAGATGTATGTGCGTACGTGAATGCATAATGATGCTGAAATCTGCGGCAAAGGTAAGGCCTTTTTGCGAATCCACCAAGAAAAAGGTGTGGAAAAATGCCGATTCGCAAAAAGACCTTACTTATTTGATTTCTAGGCGCATGCGCTGAAGCGCGCCGGGCAGAGGTGTGGAAAAGTTACTTCCGGGAGGCGAAATTCAGACGCAAAGTGGCTGTCTGAAGGCCCTTGGCGGACACTTTCAGCGTGGAAATTCCGCCGCGACGGGGAGCGCGCACGATGATCTGTGCACGGCCGTGCCATGCGGTATGCTGAGGTGCGTGAATGGAGGTGGTGTCGCGCAGGTCGGCGGTGCCGAAAGCTGCGATGGAAGCATCGCCTTTCAGGCTGGCCGTCAGTTCGTCGGAGCTCTGTGCGCAGACATTTCCCTTGGCGTCGAGCACCTCCACGGCGATGAACGCCACATCTTCGCCGTCGGCCTGATAGGCGGTGCGGTCGGCGGTCAGACGAATACGAGCGGGAGCCGAGGCGGTGCTGAGTGTGGCACTCTCCACCTCGCGGCCATCGCTGTCCACACCCACAGCACGCAGCGTGCCGGGCTGGTAGGCAGTGCGGACAATGGCACGGAACTCCTCGGCCTCGGTCGTTGGCTGCTCGCCTACGAGCTGGTCGTTCAGGTAGAGGCGGATTCGCGGGTAGCGGCTGACGACCTCGACCTCGATTTCCTTGCCTTCCCAACCGGGCCAGTTCCAGCACTCCCACGTGGGCCAAGTGGACCACTGCGTGGTGCGGATTGGCTCCACGTAGCCCGATGGTTCGCGGACGGAGAGGTGAAGCTTGTTGTTGGCGGCGGTCGTCACCCCGTTCCAGAGCAGCGAACGGTAGTAGCTGACGGGCTTACGGTAGCCGGTGATATCGACATCGCCGCAGTAGGCTCCGTGCCAGGGCCACTGCGAACGCATCCACGACTCACCCTGGGGCCACGAGGCGTAGCGCCATCCGCCGATTCCGCTTTCTCCGAGGTAATCGAGACCGGTCCAGACCATGTCACCTATTACATAGATGTTATCGCGCACGGTCTTCCAGTTCTTGAAGGCATCTGCCGGGTAGGACTCCGTCTGCCAGATGACGCGCCCGGGCACCCGCTCGTGGTCGCTGGCGTGCTTGAACAACATATAGTTGTAGCCCACGATGTCCAGGACGTCGGCGTGAGGATCGTAGATTTCCCAATCGCGGTCCCAGGCGCAGAGCGCTTCGGTGATGGGACGTGAGGTGTCCATCGATAGGGCTGCCTGCTTCAGGAGCTTGGCGGTATGAACCACGCGGATATCCTTTCTTTCGATGACCTCATTTCCCAGGCTCCAAGCGATGATGGAGGGATGGTTGCGGTCGCGCCGCACCATAGAACGCATCTCTTCCTCGGCTTCCTTGTCGAAGAACAGGTGGAAGTCGTTGGAGTTCTTCTGGGTGCGCCATCCGTCGAAGGCCTCGTCCACGACCAGCATTCCGAGTTCGTCGCAGGCATCGAGGAAGGCGGGGCTGGGCGGGTTGTGGCTGGTGCGGATGAGGTTGAATCCAGCCTGCTTCATCAGCAGCACCCGGCGCGCCTCGGCTGCATCGAAGGCCGTGGCACCGAGCAGACCGTTGTCATGATGCACACAGGCGCCGTTGATGAGAATGGGTTGTCCGTTGAGCCTGAAGCCCTGCTGGGCATCGTACTCCACGGTGCGGATACCGCAAAAAACATCGGTTTCATCGAGGATTTTGCCCTCCAGCGAGCGCAACGATAGGTGTACCCGGTAGCGGTTGGGGGTCTGAGGTGTCCAGAGTCTGGGCTGTGCGATGCTGAAGGTCTGCGTGACTGTGGCGTAGTCATTCCCCTGGCACTCCAAGCGGGTGGTCTGTGTCTGTCCGTCGACCTCCGTCACGAGGTTAAATTCTCCCCAACAGTCACTTCCGTTGCCCACTTCCGTCCGGACGGCAATCGTCTTCAGGTCGGGTGTGGTGACCTGGACATTGTCGGAGGTCAGGAACTGCTTTCCGGTGGTGACCATCCATACGTTGCGATAGATACCGGAGCCGGCGTACCAGCGGCAGTTCTTCTGATTGCTGTTGTCTGCGCGAACAGCCACGACATTATCTCCCTCCCGGACGAGGTGAGCGATGTGCACATTGAAGCCGGTGTAGCCGTAGTTGTGATGTCCGGCGAGCTGTCCGTTGACAAAGACGTCAGCCCGCTCGTAAACGCCTTCGAAGTACAGCCAGCGGTTGAACACAGCAGCCTCAGCGGCCGTGAGGCGGAAATGCTTGCGGTACCAGCCAGTGCCGGTGGGATACCAGCCACCCTCGCCGCCAGCGGGAGCCTGTTCGTTGGGAGTGAAGGCGATGCTCCAGTCATGCGGCAGGTCCACACGCTGCCACGTGCCATCGGGACTCTCGGGAGCGCGGTAGGTGCTGTCGTCCTGAAGGATGAAACGCCAGTCGGCGTTGAATCGGGTGCGCGTCTCGGCCTGGAGGGCAACCGACGCGATGCAGGTTAGTAATAAAAGTAGTAAACGGTTCATGAGATAATTATATAAATAGACAATATTCAATTTCACGATTATTCGAGGTCTCGGAATATCGGGATATCAACATTCAACAGCCTCGCTATTGCGCCTGCAGGGTGATTGTGGCTTTCTTCAGGCCTTTGGCTGTTGCCTCGAGTGTGATGCTTCCGGCGCGGTCAGCAGCCTGGACTAGCGCTGTGAGTTGTCCTGCGAAGGCGTGGTGCTGAGGCAGGTGGAAGAGGTCGAGGTTGGAGGCATCGCCGTTGGCAGCCGCACGGAAGCGACCGGCGCCTGTCACCTTGAACCGAACCAGGTGGGCAGCATCGGGAATGAGGTTGCCGTCCTTGTCGCAGACGCGAACGGTGACGTAAGCCAGGTCCTCGCCGTCGGCAGCGATACGTGAGCGGTCAGGCACCAGCTCCAGGTGGTGCGGACGTCCCGCAGTTCGAACGACCTGCTCGCTCCGGGTGCCGTCCGGATAATGCGCCACGACCTTCACCTCACCGGGTTCGTAGCGGACGTCGTTCCACATCAGTCGGTAGCGTCGCTGCAGCCAGAGGGTGTCGCCAGCTTCCTTGGCAGCCTGTGCTTCCTCGCGGGTGTATTTGTGCTGAATGCCCTGGCTCTTGCCGTTGATGAAAAGTTCTGCTTCGGGGGCGTCGGTATACGCGAAGACCGGCACCACCTGCCCTTCGTGACCCGGCCACGTCCAATGAGGCAGTACGTGGAGTGTTCGTTCGCGGTGGTTCCAGAGGCTGCGGTAGAGGTAAAAGCGGTCCTTGGGCAGCGACGCCAGGTCAATGATGCCGAAGACACTGCTGTGCGAAGGCCAGGCGTTTGTGTCGTAGGGCGAGGGCTCGCCGAGGTAGTCGAAACCCGTCCAGACGAACTGCCCGATTTCCCACTCGTGGTCGTCGGCATTGGCAAAATCGTGGTCGGGAGTGTTTGACCACCAGCAGTATTCGAGGTCGTAGCCGCTGCACTGATGGTCGTCGTAGGTGGCATTGGCACGCAGGCGAGCCGGCAGTTTGTAGACGCCGCGGCTGCTGACAGTGCTGGCCGTCTCGCTGCCGAGCACCACATTCTGCGGCAGTCGGGCGTAAGCTTCCTCATATCGGTTGGCACGGTAGTTGAATCCGGGAATGTCCAGCTGGGCAGCGAAGCCGTTGCCGAGGGCACAGTCCACCTGATCCATACCGCAGGTGACGGGGCGGGTGGGATCCTCGCGGTGGCAGATATCCTGCAGGAAACGGGCCACCTTGTACCCGTCCTTGGAACACTGCGTAGGCACCTCATTTCCGATACTCCACATGACTACGCTCGCATGGTTGCGATAGTGATGAAGCATATTGACCATATCCTTCTCTGCCCATTCCTTGAAGAAGCGGTGGTAACCGTTTTTGCACTTGGCGCGGTCCCATTCGTCGAAAGGCTCCAACATCATCATAAATCCCATGGAATCACAGAGTTCCACCAGCTCGGGAGCTGGCATATTGTGGCTGGTGCGGATGGCATCGCAGCCCATTTCCTTCAACAAGGTGAGCTGTCGGCGCAGGGCAGCGCGGTTGATGGCAGCACCCAGGGGGCCCAGGTCGTGGTGGTTGCAGACGCCCTGGAACTTGCGCACCTCGCCGTTGAGGAAGAAACCGCGGTCGGGAACGAGGTCTATGGTACGGATGCCGAAAACGGTAGCGTACTCGTCCACTTGCTTGTCCTCTGAATACACGCGCGTGAGTGCCCGATATAAATAAGGTGTCTCCGGCGACCAGAGCTGGGGCTGCCGGACGATGAGGTTCTGGGTGAGTGGCTGACCGTGGGCCACGGTCTGGGTGTTTGCCTTCGCGGCCACGGCCTTGCCTGCGGGGTCAAAGATGGTGGTTTCCAGGCGCAGGGTCTTGCCTTCGGCGTTCGAGAGGGCGGTGCGCAGGGTTACGGAGGCATCTGCGGCGCAAATATGCGCCTCACCCAACCGCTGACTTGCGGAGGAGGAGGGAGCAGCTGAGTGCTGGCTTGCGGGGGAGGGGGAGGGAATCAGGCGTGTGGTGACCTGAGTGCCCCAGGTGGAGACGTGAATGGACGCGGTCTGCACGAGATGAACGTTGCGGTAGAGCCCTGCGCCGGGGTACCAGCGGCTGCTCTCGGTGCGGTTCTCGAGCCTGACGGCGAGGACGTTCTCCTGTCCTGCAGGGTTCAGCAGGTCCGTCACATCTACATGGAAGGAGTTGTAGCCATAAGGCCAGAAAATGGCCTCGCGTCCGTTGACGTAGACGTGTGCCTCGCTCATGGCGCCGTCGAAGACCAGTGTGGTGCGGCTCTCCCCCTTAAATTTCTCAGTATCAGTCTTGAACTTCGTTCTATACCACCCTACTCCGACATAAGGCAGTCCACCGGTTCTACCGGTCTTCAGGCTGGCTTCCTTCTCGCCATTCTGGGTTACTGCCACGTTCTGCAGGTCGTTCTCGCTGCCGAAGGGTCCCGTGATGGCCCAGTCGTGAGGGACGCTGACGGACTGCCACTGGCTGTCGTCGAAAGCAGGTTGTTCGGCAGAGGTGACATCGCCGCGATGGAAGCGCCAACCGGTGCGCAGAAGGGTTTCGGAGCGCTGAGCCGAGGCCATGAGGACAACGGCCAGCAGGAAGATACAGGAAAGAAGTTTTTTCATAGATAGTATGTGTGATGGTTTTTGGCTGCAAAGATAGACATTTTTGCGGACTATCGATTTAAGTTTGCCAGTTTTTTTGAGTTGAGGTCTTAAATAAAGCCAAAAACACAGCCTTCAACGCAACTTAAATGCAAAAGACGGGCGAAAAATGAAAGGAAAAGTGTACTTTTGCGCCGCTTTTCGTGCGCGTATGCGATTATTAAAGAAGTTAGACATATTTATCCTGAAGCAGTTCAGCCTGCTGTTTGCCGGCACTTTCTTCATCTGTCTGTTCATCTTCATGATGCAGTTCCTCTGGCGTTATGTGGATGATCTGATAGGGAAGGGTCTGTCGATGGAGGTGCTTGGCAAGTTCTTCTTCTACGCCTCGATGACGCTGGTGCCCATTTCGCTGCCGCTGGCGCTGCTGCTGGCCTCGCTGATATCCTTCGGTAATATGGGAGAACGGCTGGAGCTGCTGGCGATGAAGGCTGCCGGCATCCCGCTTGTCCGTATTCTGCGCCCCGTCTTCACATTCGTCATCGCCGTGTCTGTTGGTTCCTTCTATTTCCAGAACGTCGTAGCTCCCGAGTCCAGCAAGCAACTGGCCGCCCTACTCTACTCCATGAAGCAGAAGTCCCCGGAAATGGAGATTCCCGAGGGGCAGTTCTACAACGAGATCCCCGGCTACAACCTCTTCGTGGAGCACAAAGACGTGGAGACGGGAATGCTCTACGGCGTGATGATCTACACCCAAGGAACGAATTTCGACGACACACAGATTATCCTGGCAGATTCCGGGCGCATCCAGACCACCGCAGAGCAGATGCATCTGAAGCTGACGCTCTACGACGGGGAACGGTTCCGAAATATGCAGAACACCGGCGGCGCGCTGGACAAGGCCACTGTGCCTTATATGCGCGAGACCTTCAAGAAAGAGGTAGACCTCATCCCCTTCGACAACAACTTCAGCGTGATGGACGCCAACCTCTTCAACGACAACGCCCAGACGAAAAACCTGAAGATGCTCAACCGCGGTGTGGATTCCATCGCCAACCGCCTGGACACCCTCGGAATGGAGCACTACCACGACTACAGCCGTACTTTCCTGCGCCAGACCCTGCCCTCGGACCGCAAGGACTCTGCCGAGTTGGTGGCCCGCGCTGCGGAGCACCCGCTGGACTTCGACACCGTCTACTCCAACCTCACCGACAACGAACGCGCTCAGGTGGCACGCTTTGCCATGGATCAGGCACGCAACGGCATGCAGCAGGCTGATTACCAGCGCGACCTCAGCTATCAGACCAACCGCTCGCTGCGCATCCACAAACTGGAGCGCCACAAGAAATTCACGCTCTCGCTGGCGTGCATCATCTTCTTCTTCATCGGTGCTCCGCTGGGTTCCATCATCCGCAAAGGCGGTCTGGGTGTTCCCGTAGTGGTCTCGGTGCTCATCTTCATCTTCTACTATATGGTCAACATCTCCGGCGAGAAGCTGGCCAAAAGCGGCGAGTGGGATGTAGCCTTCGGCCTGTGGCTGAGCACCATGGTGCTTGCTCCCATCGGAGCGTGGCTGACCTACAAGTCCAACCAGGACTCTGCGGTGTTCAACATCGAAGGCTACCAGATGTTCTTCCGCCGATTGCTGGGGCTGCGTGTGCAGCGTCGCATCGCCCGCAAGGAAGTCATCATGGAGGCTCCGGACACCGAGCGTCTGGTGCCGGAGCTGCAGCAGTTCGTCGGCGACTGCTCGGACTATGTCCGAACCCACAGCCTGAGCCGTATGCCCAGCTATCTCCGCATCTATTTCTTCTACGAGCCGGACAAGGTGGTGGTCGGACTCAGCAACCGCCTCGAGGCATTCGTGGAAGAGCTGGCCAACAGTCGGGATCTCCGTGTCATCGCCACGTTGAACGAGATGCCAATTCTCGTCCCTGATGCCCACACGCGTCCCTTCACCGACGCCCGCTGGAACAAGGTTGCGGGCATCTTCTTCCCCGTGGGAATCTTCTTCTGGCTGCGCATCTGGCGCTACCGCCTGCGCCTCTGGCGCGACCTCGAGGTGCTGCAGAAGCACTGCACCTACCTCATCAGGCGCCTGCAGCAGCAACAGCACACCGCCGCCTGATTATCAATCGCATACAAAAAAACATAAAGGAAACTATGATACAACTCTCCACCATCGCCGAAGCCATCGAAGACTTCAAGCAAGGCAAATTCATCATCGTCGTGGATGACGAAGACCGCGAGAACGAAGGCGACTTCATCACGGCCGCCGAGATGATCACCCCCGAAAAGGTGAACTTCATGTTGCGCGAGGGACGCGGCGTGCTCTGTGCGCCCATCACCATCAGTCGCGCCGAGGAACTGGAACTGCCCCATCAGGTGCAGGACAACACCTCCGTCCTGGGCACCCCGTTCACGGTGACCGTCGACAAGCTCGAGGGGTGCACAACAGGCGTCAGCGCTGCCGACCGCGCCGCCACCATCCGTCATCTTGCCGACCCCACAGCCAAGGCTGGCGACTTCGGCCGACCCGGTCACATCAACCCGCTCTACGCCCAGGACCGCGGTGTGCTGCGCCGAGCCGGTCACACCGAGGCTGGAGTGGACATGGCACGTCTGGCAGGACTGCAGCCCGCCGCCGCACTGATCGAGATCCTGAACCCCGACGGCACCATGGCACGCCTGCCGCAGCTGATGGAGGTCGCCGAGCGCCATGGCATCAAGATCATCACCATCCGCGACCTCATCGCCTACCGCCTGGAGCGCGAACAGATGGTGGAAGCCGCGCCTGAAGTAGACCTCCCCACCGCCTATGGCCACTTCCGCGATATCACCTTCCGCCAGCTCTCCAACGGGCTGGAGCACGTGGCACTCATCAAGGGCCACTGGACAGAGGACGAACCTGTACTGGTGCGTGTTCATTCCAGCTGTGCCACGGGCGACATTTTCGGCAGCCAGCGCTGCGACTGCGGCGAGCAGCTGCATCGCGCCATGCAGATGATCGACCAGGAGGGCTGCGGCGTGGTGCTCTACATGAACCAGGAAGGCCGCGGCATCGGGCTCTTCAACAAGATGAAGGCCTACAAACTCCAGGAACAGGGCGACGACACCGTGGAGGCCAACGTGCATCTGGGCTTCCGCCCCGACGAGCGGGAGTACGGCGTCGGCGCACAGATCCTGCGCCAGCTCGGAGTGCGCAAGATACGTCTGCTGACGAACAACCCCGTCAAGCGCGTTGGACTCGAAGCCTACGGACTGGAAATCGTGGAGAACGTGCCCATCGAGGTGAAGCCCAACCCCTACAACGAGCGCTACCTCATGACAAAAAAGGAGCGGATGGGCCACACCCTTCATTTCAATAAATGAAGTGGAAAAGAAGGGAAAAGTGAGGCCGACGGATAGAAATTCGTCAAAAAACGGCTCACTATCCAAAAACTCCCTCGCTTTCATGATGATAATTCCAACTTTAATTGCTACTTTTGCACGCAGATTCTAAAAGCCCACTTATATGAACACTCTTTCAGACCGCTTGAACCGCCTCGCCCCCTCCGCCACGCTGGCTATGTCGCAGCGCAGCAGTGAGCTCAAAGCCCAGGGCGTGGATGTAATTAACATGAGTGTCGGCGAACCCGACTTCAACACCCCCGACCATATCAAAGCCGCTGCCATCAAGGCCGTGGAGGAGAACTGGTCGCGCTACTCCCCCGTTCCCGGCTATCCCTCGCTGAAGCAGGCCATCGTCGCCAAGCTCAAGAACGAGAACGGCCTGGACTACGCTCCCTCACAGATCCTCTGTTCCAACGGCGCCAAGCAGAGCGTCTGCAACGCCGTCATGGCACTCGTCAACGCCGGCGACGAGGTCATCATCCCCGCTCCCTACTGGGTCAGCTACCCGCAGATGGTGCTCCTTGCCGACGGCACTCCGGTCTTCATCGAGGCTCCCATCGAGCAGGACTTCAAGATCACTCCCCAGCAGCTGGAGGCAGCCATCACTCCCAAGACGCGCGCTCTCATTCTCTGCTCCCCCTCCAACCCCACCGGCTCCGTCTATTCCAAGGACGAACTCCGGGCGCTGGCCGACGTCATCGCCCGCCACGAGCGGATCATCGTCCTGGCCGATGAGATCTACGAGCACATCAACTATGTGGGCAAGCACGAGTCCATCGCCCAGTTCGAATCCATCCGCGACCGCGTGGTCATCATCAACGGCGTCTCCAAGGCTTATGCCATGACGGGTTGGCGCATCGGTTTCATCGCCGCACCCGAGTGGGTGGTCAAGGGCTGCAACAAGCTTCAGGGCCAGTACACCAGCGGACCCTGCTCCGTCAGCCAGAAAGCTGCTGAGGCAGCCTACACAGGTCCCCAGCAGTGCGTGGAGGAGATGCGTCAGGCTTTCGAGCGCCGCAAGAACCTCATCGTGCGACTGGCCAAGGAGATCCCCGGGCTGGAAGTCAACGACCCGCAGGGCGCCTTCTACCTCTTCCCCAAGTGCAGCAGCTACTTCGGCAAGGCCGACGGCGACCGCATCATCCGCACCAGCACTGACCTCGCTATGTACCTGCTCGAGGTAGGTCATGTAGCCACCGTCGGCGGCGATGCCTTCGGCAGCCCCGAGTGCTTCCGCATGAGCTACGCCACCAGCGACGAGAACATCACCGAGGCCATGCGCCGCATCAAGGAGACCCTGGCGCGCCTGAAATAAGAGCCACCGCCTCCCCCCAGCCCATTAACCCCATTCACCCCATTAGACCCATTACCCCCCATCAACCCCATTATCCCCCCTCCCCCCCCCAATATTATGGACCAGAAAACCATCAAGACAGCTCTCATCTCCGTCTTCCACAAGGACGGCCTCGATGAACTCCTCCAGCAGTTGAACGCCGCAGGCGTTAAGTTCCTCTCCACCGGTGGCACTCATGCTTTCATCGAGAGCCTGGGCTACGACTGCCAAAAAGTAGAAGACGTCACCACCTACCCCAGCATTCTGGGCGGCCGCGTGAAGACGCTCCACCCCAAGATCTTCGGCGGCATCCTCGGGCGCCGCGAACTCGACAGCGACCAGCAGCAGATGGCAGAGTATGCCATCCCCGAGATTGACCTCGTCGTCGTTGACCTCTATCCTTTCGAGCAGACCGTGGCCAGCGGCGCCAGCGCTGCCGACATCATCGAGAAGATTGACATCGGCGGCATCTCCCTCATCCGCGCCGGAGCCAAGAACTTCAACGACGTCGTCATCATCCCCTCCAAGGACCAGTACGCCCAGCTCGTGGACATCATCAAGGCACAGGGCGCCGTCACCACACTCGCCCAGCGCCGCCAGTTCGCCACAGCAGCCTTTGGCGTCAGCAGCCACTACGACACCGCCATCCACGACTGGTTCAGCAAATCGTAATTCCGCAAATCTGTAATTCGTAAATCCGTAAATCACCAAATGGGATTATTCTCTTTCACCAAAGAAATAGCCATGGACCTCGGCACTGCCAACACCATCATCATCGCTGATGGCAAGGTGGTGGTGGACGAGCCGTCTGTGGTTGCCCTCGACCGCCACACAGAGAAGATGATTGCCGTGGGCGAGAAGGCTAAACTCATGCACGAAAAAGTACACGCTGACATCCGCACCATCCGACCGCTGCGCGACGGCGTCATTGCCGACTTCAACGCCTGCGAGCAGATGATGCGCGGTCTCATCAAGATGGTACACTCCCGCTCCCGCTTCTTCACTCCCGCCCTCCGGATGGTCATCGGCGTGCCCTCCGGCAGCACCGAGGTGGAGCTGCGCGCCGTGCGCGACTCCGCAGAACATGCCGGAGCCCGCGAGGCATACCTCATCTACGAGCCCATGGCAGCTGCCATCGGCGTAGGACTCGACGTGCTGGCTCCCGAGGGCAACATGATTGTCGACATCGGCGGCGGCAGCACCGAGATTGCCGTCATCTCCCTCGGAGGTATCGTGGCAGACCAGAGCCTGCGTATCGCCGGCGACGAGCTCACACACGACATCCAGGAGTACATGAGCCGCCAGCACAACGTCAAGGTCAGCGAACGTATGGCAGAACGCATCAAGATCAATGTCGGTTCCGCCCTCACCGAGCTCGGAGACCAGGCTCCCGAGGACTACGTGGTCCACGGACCTAACCGCATCACCGCACTGCCTATGGAGGTGCCCGTCTGCTATCAGGAGATTGCCCACTGCATCGAGAAGACCATCTCCAAGATCGAGACCGCCGTACTCGCTGCCCTCGAGGAGACACCACCAGAGCTCTATGCCGACATCGTCAAGAACGGCATCTACCTCACCGGTGGCGGCGCCCTGCTCCGCGGACTCGACAAGCGTCTGACCGACAAGATCAACATCCCCTTCCACATCGCCGAGGACCCGCTGCACAGCGTAGCCGTTGGCACGGGAGTGGCGCTGAAGAACCTCCACACTTTCCACTTCTTCAAGTGAACCCAGAGGCTCCACGACCTTGGGAGCATAGCGTGTTGAGATGAGGAACCTGCTTGATTTCCTTGCCAAGTACTACCACTGGCTGATATTCCTATTGCTGGAAGTAGTGAGCTTCGTGCTCCTCTTCCAGTTCAATCATTATCAGAACAGCGTCTGGCTGACCACGGCGAACACCGTGGTCGGTCACATCGACGCGTGGGAACGCAACCTCCTCGACTACATGGCTCTGGGCGATGCCAACCGCCAGCTTACGCAGCGCAACCTCTTCCTCGAGCAGAACAATGCGGCGCTGATGCGGCAGATACAGGAACTCACCCACGACAGCACACGCACCGAGCTCCTCCAGGCGCAGCGACTTCAGGACGTTGACCTCATGCCCGCCGAGGTCGTCACCAACAGCGTGCTTCGCAAGAACAACTGGATGACGGTCTCTGCCGGCTCGCTGGACGGCGTGGAACCTGAAATGGGTGTCGTCTGTGGCACGGGCATCGTGGGCATCATCCTCGCCGTCTCGGACCACTTCTCCATCGTCACTCCGTTGCTCAACGGCAACTCCAGCGTCAGCTGCCGGCTCCGTGGTTCCTCCTACATCGGATTCCTCCGCTGGGACGGACGCAGCCCCCTCTACTGCATCCTCGACGACATCCCCCGTCACGCCCGGTTCAAGGTTGGTGACATCGTCGAGACCAGCGGCCACGGCAGCACTTTCCCCGCCGGACTCTTCGTGGGGCGCGTCAGTGCCATCGAGAACAGCGACGACGGACTCAGCTACCGCCTCCGCGTTCACCTAGGTATGGATTTCTCACGCATGCAGCGCGTATGCATCGTCCGACAGAAGTTCCAGCAGGAACTGCGTAACCTCGAAGCCAAAGCCGACTCGCTAAACAACGAAGAACAATGATCATCCGCTTCCTACAACGACTGCTTTGGATGCTGGCACTTGTGGCAGCCCAGATTCTCGTGTTCAACCACGTACACATCTACGGCTACACCACTCCCCTGCCCTTCGTCTACCTCCTGCTGCTCTTCCCCCTGGGCACCGAGCGCTGGAATATCCTCCTCTGGGGATTCGTCTGCGGACTGCTCTGCGACATCACATCACTCACGCTGGGCGTTGGCATGGCCGCCATGACCTTCGTCGCCTTCATCCAGCCGCCACTCCTGCAGCTCATGCTGCCCAAGGATGCCGTGGAGGAGATGCAGCCGGGCTACGACACCATGGGCTTCTGGGGGTACTTCCGCTACGCATTCCTGCTGACATTCATCTTCGTCTTCACCTACTTCCTCCTCCAGGTCTTCAATTTCTTCCACCCACTCCACTTCCTCATCTCCATGCTCTCCAGCTGGCTCCTCACCTTCATCTTCGTCCTCGCCATCGAGGCAATGAGGTATAAGGCCCCTCTCTAACTCCCCCCTGTTAGGGGGAGGACGCAGGTCCGCTAAGGCCCCTCTCAAAAGAAAAAAAAAAAAAAAAAAGAAAAAGCCCCCTCTAAAAGTAAGCACCCAGAAACGAGCCCTCCCCCTAACAGGGGGGAGCTGGAGAGGGGCTTCCTCCTTCCCTCACACCATGGCCGACTATTCGTTGAATAACCGAAAATACGTGCTGGGCGCCTCCGTGGCGCTCATCATTGTCGTATACCTCATTCGGCTGTTCACACTCCAACTCATGTCGGACATCTACAAGGACCGTGCGGACTCCAACGCCTTCCTCCGCCGCATACAGTTCCCCGCACGCGGCTCCATCTCCGACCGCAACGGCAAGCTGCTCGTCTTCAACCAACCCGCCTACGACATCATGGTCGTCATGAAGGAGCAGGAAGGAGTCGACACACTCAGCCTCTGCCAGAGCCTCGGCATCACACCCGAATGGTACGTCCAGCGCATGGAGGAGATACGGAAGATGAAAGGCTACTCACCCCTCACGCAGCAGCTCTTCATGAGCCAGCTCTCCGCTCAGGAGTCCAGCGACTTTCAGGAAAAACACACCCTCTACCACGGCTTCTCCATTCAGAAACGCAGCATCCGTGAGTACACCGGACCCTGGGCTGCACACCTCCTCGGCGATGTCGGCGAGGTCTCTCCCTCCGAGATCGAGCGCGACGACTACTACCGCTCCGGCGACTACATCGGCAAGCAGGGCGTGGAACGCAGCTACGAGAAACAGCTACGGGGCATCAAGGGCTCCGAGATACTCCTCCGCGACGTTCACGGACGCATCAAGGGAAAGTACCAGAACGGACGCTACGACGTACTACCCATTCCCGGCAAGAACCTAACCCTCAGCATCGACCTCGAACTCCAGAAACTCGGCGAACGCCTCATGCAGGGCAAGCTCGGAGCCATCGTCGCCATAGAGCCCGCCACTGGCGAGGTCCTCTGCCTCGTCACTTCACCTACCTTCGACCCGCGCGAGATGACAGGCCGACAGCGCGGACAGCACTTCGCCACACTCGCCCGAGCACCGCACACACCCCTCCTCAACCGAGCCATACAGGGCATCTATCCGCCCGGCAGCACGTTCAAGACCTCCCAGGCACTCACCTTCCTCCAGGAAGGCATCATCACCAAGGACACTCGCTACCCCTGCAACCACGGATTCCACTACGGAGGACTCAAGGTAGGATGCCACGGACACCCCTCACCGCTCGACCTCGTGCCCTCCATCGCCACCTCCTGCAACGGATACTTCTGCTGGGGACTCCACGCTATGCTCGACAACCGCTCCAAGTACCCCACCGTGCAGGACGCCATGTCCACCTGGCGCGACTACATGGTATCCATGGGATTCGGCTACCCCCTCGGCATCGACCTGCCCGGCGAGAAGCGCGGACTCATCCCCAACGCCGAGTTCTACAACGCCAAGCTGCACGACCGCAACGGACGACCCCACTGGAACGGACTCAGCGTCATCAGCATATCCATCGGACAGGGCGAGGTCTCCCTCACACCGCTCCAGATCTGCAACCTCGCAGCCACCATCGCCAACCGCGGATGGTTCATCACGCCCCACGTCGTCCACGCCATTCAGGACGGAGAACTCGACCCCAAGTACTCCAAGCGGCGCTACACCGACGTCTCGCCCGCCCACTACGAGACCGTAGTCCAAGGCATGGAGCGCGCCGTTCTCGGGGGCACCTGCCGCTCAGCCTACACACCCAACTACGTCACCTGCGGCAAGACCGGCACCGCGCAGAACCTCGGACACGACCACTCCGTATTCATGGGCTTCGCGCCCAAGGACAACCCGCGCATCGCCGTGGCCGTGTATGTCGAGAACGGCGGCTGGGGAGCAACCTTCGGCGTGCCCTTCGGAGCACTCATCATCGAGCAGTACATCAACGGACACCTCTCCGAGGCCAGCGAGCAGCGCGCACAGGCGCTCATCAACAAACCGATTTCCTACGCGCCGCTCCGCTCACGCTCCCTCCCCAAGGACTGACCCGCCACCGCTCTCACACCTAACCTCCTAACAACAAACGGACTTGGAAAAGAAAAAAAGCACCATAGGTAGCATCGACTGGCTCACCATCTGCATCTACGTCGCACTCCTCGCTCTCGGATGGACCAGCATCTGCGGAGCCTGCTACGAGTACGGCGAGCCCAAGGACTTCCTCTCCCTCGCCGCCTTCAGCACTCGCACCGGCATGCAGCTCGTATGGATTGGCAGCTCACTCCTCCTCGCAGCACTCATCCTGCTCCTCGACGACCGCATCTACGACACCTTCGCATACCTCATCTATGCCCTGATGCTACTCCTGCTCATCGCCACACCCTTCCTCGCCCACAACATCAAGGGTTCCATGTCGTGGATCAAGATTGGACCCTTCAGCCTCCAGCCCGCCGAGTTCGCCAAGTTCGCCACGTCCCTCGCCCTCGCCAAGTTCATGAGTGCCTACGGATTCCGCCTCCGCGACTCCTGGCGCAACCTCTTCGCCTGCATCGCCCTCTTCCTCGTCCCCATGGTACTCATCGTGCTCCAGAAAGAGACCGGCAGCGCACTCGTATACCTCAGCCTCTTCCTTATGCTCTACCGCGAAGGAATGCCCGGCAGCATACTCTTCACGGGCATCGCTGCCGTGTCCTACATCGTCGTAGGACTCCGCTACAGCGAAGTGCACCTCATCGGCACCTGGTTCAGCCTCGGCGACGCACTCGTCCTCGCCCTCATCGCCGTCTATGTCCTCGGACTCCTCTACGTCTACTGCCGCCACACAGCCCTCCTGCAGGACGCCGACGGCATCCACCAGGCCAGCCTCCACGCGCTCCGCTTCAAGCGCCATGCCTACATCACCCTCTTCGCCATCGCCTCCCTCGCGCTCCATTTTTCCGCCAGCGCCATCGTAGACCACATGCCGGACCACCAGCAGAAACGCATACAAGTGCTGCTCGGACTCCGCGACGACCCCAACGGCGTAGGCTACAACCAGATCCAGGCGCGCATCGCCATCGGATCCGGAGGACTCGCCGGAAAAGGGTTCCTCAACGGCACGCAGACCAAACTCAAGTACGTTCCGGAGCAGGAGACGGACTTCATCTTCTGCACCGTGGGAGAGGAACAGGGATTCATCGGATCTGCTGCCGTGCTCATTCTTTTCCTCATACTCCTCTGGAGGCTCATTCACCTCGCGGAGCGACAACCCACCGTCTTCGGACGCGTCTACGGCTACTGCGTTTTCTCCATCTTCGCCTTCCACGTCATCATCAACGTCGGCATGGTGCTCGGACTCATGCCCGTCATCGGCATCCCCCTGCCTTTCTTCAGCTACGGCGGCAGCTCCCTCTGGGGTTTCACCTTCCTCCTCTTCATCTTCCTCCGCATCGACGCCGGAAGAATACGGATGCAGCGATAACAAAAAACGCCAAAACATCCGCCCTGCATCGCCCCATCCAGCACGCTGCATCGCCCCCTCCAGCACGCTGGATCCCTCCATCCAGCACGCTGCATCGCCCCCTCCAGCACGCTGCATCCACAAGAATTGAACGGAATTTATCGTTATTTGCACTTTCTGCGGAAAAAATTGCGGGTTTCTGCAGAAAAGTAGTATCTTTGCAGCGAAAACAGGTAACAACGAAGGAATATGCAACGTTCCCAAGTCATAGATAACATACGGCTGATTAAAAAAATAAAACGATGAAAGAAATAAAACGATATATGATGGTAGCAACGCTGGCTCTCTTATGGATGGGAGCCTGTGCGCAACCCATGATGAGGCCCCAAGGC
>CACXXT010000029.1 GCA_902771725.1 uncultured Bacteroidales bacterium | reverse complement strand
AGGACATCGAACGAAGCGCGGAGGGGCATCATTTCCAAACCGGGGGCATCGGTGACGGGACGGTCGAGGCGGACGACAGAAGCCTCTCCCCCGACCCCTCCCCTGTTAGGGAGGGGAGATGAGAGGGAGAGAGTGGTGACCACGTTCCAGGGCTGCAGGGGCACTGGAGGCTGGTCCCCAACAGGAAGAGAGAGGGTGTCGCCCTCTCTCTTTAATAGGATGTCGCCTGCACAGAGGCAAGCCCAAAAAATGACTTTTCCCTTGTCCTCCCTGTTAGGGAGGGAGTTATTACTTTCGAGTTTTGTCATTTTCATCAGTCTAATCATTCTGCTCCCTCCCTAACAGGGAGGGCGGGGTGAGAGTCTGTTAAATCCCTAAATCTGCACAGACAGCCTTGACTTTCTGCATACCTTCCTCGCAAGCAGCGGGATAGCACTTGGGACACTGCATCTCAGCAGGTGCCTCGATGTAGAACTTGATCTTGGGCTCTGTGCCGGAGGGACGCACGCTGACCTTGGTTCCGTCCTCCGTGAACCACTGAAGCACGTTAGAGGTTGCAGGCATCTCAAGAGGTGTGACGTTGCCTTCGGCGTCGGTAGCTGTCAGGGACTGGTAGTCCTTGGTGCATACGACCTTCGAGCCGCCCAGGCTCTTCGGAGCCTTGGCACCGCGGAAGTCCACCATCATCTGCTTGATCTCGTCGGCACCGGTCTTGCCCGGACGAACGACGTTGACCGTGTGGTTCAGCGTGAAGCCGTATTCGAGGTAGATGTCCATGAGCAGGTCATACAGCGTCTTGCCGTTGTCCTTGGCCCAGGCAGCGATTTCGCAGATGAGACAGATGCTGGCAGGGCTGTCCTTGTCGCGCACCTTGTCGAATGGCAGGAAGCCGAAGCTCTCCTCGCCGCCGCCGATGTACTTCTTGATGCCTTCGTTCTCGCGGATGAGGGCGGCTATCCACTTGAAGCCCGTGTAGCAGTCCATCATCTCCACGCCGTTCTTGTCGGCAATGCGCTTGATGAGCTCTGTGGTCACGATGGTCTTCACGAGGAACTCGTTGCCCTTGAGCTGGCCGAGTTTCTTCTTGTTGGCGATAATGTACCAGGCAAACATCATGCAGGTCTGGTTGCCGTTGAGGATTTCCCATTCACCCTGCGGGTTGCGGCATACGATGGCCAGACGGTCGGCGTCGGGATCGCTGGCGATGACGAGGTCGGCGTTGAGTTTTGTTCCGAGCTTCATACCCAGGGTCATAGCCTCGGAGTTCTCAGGGTTCGGGCTGACCACTGTGGGGAAGTTGCCGTCGATGACCATCTGCTCGGTCACCACATGGATGTTCTGGAAGCCCCAGCTGCGCAATGCCTCGGGGATGATGACGCGTCCGGTGCCGTGCAGCGGAGTATATACGATATTCAGATCCTTCTGGCGGTTGATGACTTCCTGATCCACCATTGCTTCCTTCACGGCTGCCAGGTAGTCCCAGTCCATCTCGCCACCGATAATCTCG
Organism: uncultured Bacteroidales bacterium; assembly: GCA_902771725.1. Lineage (GTDB taxonomy): Bacteria > Bacteroidota > Bacteroidia > Bacteroidales > Bacteroidaceae > Physcousia. The sequence continues at coordinate 40,705 of CACXXT010000029.1, read as the reverse complement.
ATGAGGTCGGGATTTCCCTGGAACTTGACGTCCTCGATCTTCACCTTGTTCACTTCTTCGATGATGCCGGTGTCGTGCGGAGCCAGCACCTGTGCACCGTCCTCCCAGTATGCCTTGTAGCCGTTGTACTCTTTGGGATTGTGGCTGGCGGTGACATTCACACCTGCCTGAGCCTTCAGCTGACGGATGGCGAAGGAGATCTCAGGTGTGGGACGCAGGCTCTCGAAGAGGAACACCTTGATGCCATTGGCGCTGAAGATGTTAGCCACCGTCTCTGCGAACTCACGACCGTGGTTGCGGCAGTCGTGACCCACCACCACAGCAAGGTCCTTGCGGCCGGGGAAAGCTTTCAGGATGTAGTTGGCAAAACCCTGGGTGGCCTGACCTACGATGTAGCGGTTCATGCGGTTGGTGCCGGCACCCATGATGCCGCGCAGACCGCCTGTGCCGAATTCCAGTGTCTGATAGAATGCATCCACCAGGGGAGTCTTGTCCTCGGCTTCCAGCATCTGACGGATTTCATTCTTTGTCTGTTCGTCATAAACAGAGGAGGCGAGCCACTCCTGGGCTTTGGCCTCACAGCTCTTAATCAGTTCGTTGTCCATTGTTTTTTATTTGTTTTTAAGTGTCTTTACTGCTAATTACGCCGCAAATATACATTATATATTTGGAATGACGAAAAAACCGAGGCACCAAATGTCCTCGGTTTATGTTTTTTAAGAATTATAGTCATTTCAGAGCAGCGTCAGCGTCATTGCGTGGCGTGTGGAATCATCAATTTCCGCTCCTGCAGCCACGCGCTGCCCCACCACCCATACGATGCGATCTCCGCTGAGCACCACCATCTGCCGTTCCTTCTCGAACAGCGACAGCTTGCGGTCCGTCAGTATGTCGCTGACCAACCGTGTGCCATTCATCCCGAAGGGTTGCAGACGGTCGCCCTCGTGTACTCTGCGGATGGTTAGCGGCAGTTCCAGTTTCTCCAGGTCGAAGCATGCTGTCCGCATGTCGCGCGGAATGGCGAACGCAGCAGCATCCACGGGCTGTCGGCGGATGATCAGACGTACTTCCGGCGAGGCTTCGAAGAACCCCTCCAGCGGCAACACCACTTCTTCGCTGCCTCCTTCGTGAGGCTCCAGAACCAGACGTCCGCGGTCACGCAGCAGACGGTGCGTAGGACTCTGCCACACCTTGCCCGATTCGCCATTCGCTCCGTTGTATATATCGCTGATTTGCGATGAGTTGAATCCATACGGCTGAAGCCACTCTTGAAGCAGCGTCCGAGGTGATTCGGCAGCCTTCAGGCGCTCGATGTCCACATTGCCATCGGCGTTCTTCACATGTTCCAGCAGCTCGCCTACTGCCTTGTCATAGAGCACCTCTGCCTCGCGGAACCGCTGGATGTCGGCAGCCAGGGTCTCGCGCACGCGCGGGTTCATTTCTTCTAATAAGGGCAGCAGTCGCAGTCGCACCATATTTCGCAAGGCGGCGTCGGACTGCAGGTTCGTGCTGTCGGTCACCCACGTCTGTCCGCGTGCTTCCAGCCAGGTTTCGATTTCCTGCCGGCTCACGGACAGCATCGGACGCAGGATGACCAGACTTCCCTGCTCCGAACGCGGACTCATCCCCGTGATGCCGTGAATCCCCGTGCCGCGCACCAGGTTCAGCACCATCGTCTCGATGTTGTCGTCGCGGTGGTGCGCCACACAGATTGCTTCCGCAGCAAGCGCACTTGCCTGCTGGCCGAACCACTCGTAGCGCAACTGGCGCGCTGCCATCTCAAGGCTGATGGTGTGGCGCTGGGCATAGCTTTTGGTGCGGAAGTGCTTGACGTGCAGCGGTATTCCCGCCTGTCGGCACAATCGTCGGCAGAAAGCCTCGTCCGCGTCGCTCTCTGTGCCACGCAGTTCAAAGTTGCAGTGCAGGGCTTCCACCCTGTAGCCCAGTTCAAGCAGCGCCAGCAACAGCGCCACGCTGTCTGCTCCGCCGGAGAGGGCTACGAGCAGATGTGCGTCGGCGGCGAGACCTGCCGGCAGGCTGTTTTTTATCGTTTCGGTGAGATTCATCATGCGAAAAACAGGTTATTTAGTACCTTTATCTACATAAATAACGCAGAAAATGAAAAAAAGTTGTGCAAAATGCTTGCAGAATGAAAAAAAAGCAGTACATTTGCACCCGAAAAACAAAATGGTGCCTTGGATGAGTGGCTTAGTCAACGGTCTGCAAAACCGTCTACAGCAGTTCGAATCTGCTAGGCACCTCTCAGACAACCTCCAAAAGTCTTGTCACATACTGCTTGTGGCGAGACTTTTTCAGTAACGTACTAACCCTAATTATTCCCGATATGAAACTACAAGCCCTCTTTGCCATAGCATTTTTCCTTCCTGTTGGCGTAGCCGCCCAGACTTCAGGCTCCAGCGACCTGCAGCCCACTCCCATCTCCCAGAACAGCGTTCCCCTGCCCTATCGCATCAGCGACGAAGGCACCAAGCTGCCCGATATCACCTGGGGACTGGACCTGGCGTGGATCAGCGAGGGCAATGTGCGCCGCGGACTGAACTTCGCCGGTCAGGAGCTGATCGACGTGATTCGACTGAGCTTCCAGCCCAGTAAGAATATGGAGGACGGCACCTTCTCTTCCGACCAGAAGAAAGCGCTCGACGAACGTATCCGCATCGCCAAATACGCCAAGAACGCCACCATCAACCTCAACTCCGATCCGCAGGACGGCAAGGCCGTGGACAGCTGGTACCGCACCAGCAACGCCACCACCAACGGCAAGCATTGGGCAACGCTCATCGCCCTGACGAAAGCCTACGTCGAAGGCAAGGGACTGAAAGTCACCAGCGTTTCGCCCTTCAACGAGCCAGACTACACCAACTGGAACCAGGGCTCGCAGTCGGACTTCCGCGCCGCCTGCCAGCAACTGCGTGCGCGCGAGGATATGCAGGGAGTACTCATCTGCGGCGGCAACACACTCAACGACGACCAGGCCCTCTCTTGGTACAACTTCAGCAAGGCCTACCTCGACGAGGGAAACACCCACCAGCTGGCAGGTTCGTTCGATAACTTCGCCAAGTTCTACCAGCAGGTGGTCAAGGACGGCAAGGTAGGCGTCGGCGACGAACTCCACAACACGATGGAATGTATGGTAGGTTCGGAGTACGGACTGACAAAGGGTATCTGGTGGGGCACCTGCGACCACACCCGCAGCCAGTTCATGAAGGCCAGCCGCGGACGTCGTCTGGGCTATGCCGAACACCGCAACAACTGGACAGCCGCCAGCGTCTATCGTCATCCCGAAGGACACGTGCAGGCCTTCGGAGGAACCAGCGAGCGCCAGGCTGCCACCACCGCCTACCGCCTCATTGCCACCGACCACGACGTCTTCTACAACGGTCAGGGTCCCACCCGCGAGTACTTCCTCAACCTGCCGGGAGGCACTGGCTACCAGAAGGGACAGACCAACGCGGAGACCTGTGTGGATATCCAGGACGGCGACGATATCATGCCTCCCCTGCCCACGAAGCCGACTACCTATAAGTTCGTCAACCGCCTTAGCGGCTACGTCATGGCGCTCTACAACAACAGCATGTCCAGCGGCAGCAATATGACGCAGGAACGTCCTGTCGACAAGGGAAACACCAGCCGTGCGCAGCAATGGATTGTGCGTCCCATGGGCGAGCGCACAGGAGGCGACTTCAGCTATTATAAGATAATGAACGCGCGCGATACCACGCTGCTCATCGACGTCCTCAACTGGAGTCTGGACGACCGCGGCGGACTCATCGGCTTCAAGGGCGGACTGGGCGACAACGAACAATGGTACTTCGAGTACGCCGAGGACGGATGGTTCTACATCCGCAGCCGCCACAGCGCCCTCTGCATCGAAGTCACTCCCGGCACAGAGACCCAGATGAAGGTGTCGCACCGTGCCCTCTGCCAGGGCGTTGTGGAAGGCACTCCCAACCAGCAATGGCGCCTCCTGCCTGCCGACGTCGTCTACGACAGCCAGGCTCCTGCCGCTCCCACCTCGCTCTCGGCCACCTCGTCGTCCGCTGCCAATCACCTCACCTGGCAGGCTCCTGCCGACGAGGACCTGGATCACTACGTGGTGCTCCGCAGTACCGACCAGCAGGCCTGGAACACCATCCACAACAACGTACCTTCTACGGAGTACACCGACAATACCGCCGAACCCGGCACCACCTACTACTACCGCGTCCTAGCCTTGGACCATAGCCAGAACCGCTCCGAACCCGGCAACATCGTCAGCGCTGCCGCCACAGGTGTCCAGTCGCTCATCTGTCACCTGCCCTTCGCCAAGGACCTCCTCGATGCCAGCGGCGAAGGTAACCATGCCGCGTTCTACGGCACCCGTCAGTTCACAGAAGGTCGACTGGACAGCGCACTCGTGCTCAACGGCACCAGCAACTTCGTCCAGCTGCCTGCCACCATCGCCAACTCCCGCGAGCTCACCGTCTGCTGCTGGGTCTACTGGCGCGGAGGTGCTGCCTGGCAGCGGCTCTTCGACTTCGGCACAGACACCGACCACTACGTCTTCCTCACCCTGAGTGCCGGCAGCACACCTCGTCTGGCCATCAAGGACGGAGGCACGGAGCAGACGCTCTCGCTCAGCTCCGTAGGCTTCGGCCAGAATCGTTGGCGTCATGTGGCTGTGACGTTCAGTGAGAGTGCCATCACGGTATATTTCGACGGCAAGCAGATAGCCCGCAGCGCTACCATCAAGCAGCGTCCTGCAGATTTCCGTCCGGTCTGTAACTTCTTCGGTCGCAGCCAGTTCGCCTCCGACCCGGCGCTCAAGGCGAACCTCGATGATATCCGCATCTACAACTACGCCCTCACGGCAGAGGCCATCCAGCAGCTCATCACGGATGCCGATGGCGTGCATGCCCCCGGCATCATCGAGTCCGCCACCATCTCCACTCCCCTCTTTGACCTCTCCGGCCAGCGCCACACCCTCCCCCTCCGTCCCGGTGTGTACATCCGCAACAACCGCAAGTTCATCGTGAAGTAATCACCTTATTTGATTCTGGCAAACCCGAACGTGCGGGAACCGTCTGTGCACGTGACAAGCAGCTTCGCGGCGAAATCGTCGGGCGATAACTGCAGGTCGCGGATACGGAACGTCAGGAGGAGATCCGCACCTGCTGCCTTGTGCTCTATGGGCACGGCACCGCGTCCGTAGTCCACCTCGCGCGGAGCGCCGAAGCGCAAGGAACTCAGCTCCAGGTCACGTGCCGGTTCGAATCCCTGCTCTGCACGGATGCGCACGGTGAGTGTCTTCGCCCTGCTCTTTGCCGAAGGCACGATGTCCAGCAGCAGTCCTGGATCCAGCGGAATACAGATGTTCTTCGAGCTGTGGTGGTCCAGCGGCTTGTCGTCCCACTTGATGGTATCTATGACGGCGAAGTTCGCCTGCACGGCACGTCCGTATTCATCCTGCAGGATGCGCATGCGCTCGTACTTGAACCACTCCTCGCGGCTGCCGTCGGGATGACGTGCTATGCCCGGCATATACGCTTCGCCGTCGTCCACCTGCCAGTGCAGTCCGTCGGCCGAACGCAGGTAGTACGCTATGCGTCCCAGCCAGTCGTTGACAATAAGGTTGTACTGCACCGAGTCTCGCCAGAGCACAGGATCCTCGAATCGTCCGTCCACCTTCGGATACACGCTGCCGTCGGAGATCTGATGCCATGTCGTCAGACCGTCGTCGCTGGTCCAGATGCCTCCGCCGCGGCACACCATCAGCCATCCCCCTTCCGGGCGTCGGGCAAAGGAGAGGTTGGAGAGGCCTTCGATGATGGGCTTTCCCTGCGGGTCGAACTCATACTTACCCCGCACCCAGGGCCCGTCGAGGCTGCGGGAGGTGTAGCGTCCGTCGATGACATACAGCACCCACGTGCCGTCGTCCGTGCGGTAGATCTCCGGGTTATGTCCGCGGCCTACGATCTGCCTGGGACAGAACGGCCCGTGCGAGGTCGTCGACGTGGCGTGTACCACCCACGAGTTCCCCCATTCCATGTGTCCTTTCTCCGATGCCTCCAGCCATGCCGCCACGAAGAGGTGCCACAGGCCGTCGTCGCCGCGCACGATGTTACCTCCCCAGTAGCTCCAGAAGCTATCCTCAATGCCATTATCGACCAGTCGCGGACGTACGTAATCGGCACCCCACACATCGCTGCGCAGATCCTCGCCCTGCATTGGGCGGAAGCGGTCCATGAATCTTGCACCGGGTACCAGATTAGCCCATTCCGCCGGGCGTTGGCGTTCAGTCACTTGTGCGTACGCGGGCGCATAAATAAATAAGGTGAAGGCAGCCAGGGCCGCGAAGCGGAGTAATGTCTTGTGTTCCATACTTTGAACGTTTATACTACAAAGGTACAACTATATCTTGAGGCGGGTGCACTATTTACATATCCTCAAGAGACAAAGAACCTATATGGACCGTCATCTTGCGAAGCTCGGGTGTCTGCTCCAGGACCCTTTCCACCTTTTCGCGAAAGGCTCCGTCTTTGTATCGATAGCCCTGTTTCTTTAATTCATAGATCCATGCCTCTTTCTCAATGATGTCAACGACTATCAAATCGATTTCGTTATCGCCCTTTCTGTCCCACCATTTTCCGACAATATAGCGCCCCTCTTCCTGAAATTTCCTCATGAAGTAGCGTTCCATCATCAGCCCTGATACTCCGTTGTAGTCGCGCTTGATGATGTCGCCGAGGGCTTTCATTGCCCTATTCTCCACCAATGCCTGATACTTATAGAAAAAGCGGAACCAGAAGATCAGGAAACAATCGCTGAGCATGTAACGGGCCTTCTTGCTGTTCTCCTTGGCAAAGATGGGTAACGACTTGGTGATGACCTGGTAGTAGTCTTCTAACTTCACCAGATAGGAGCCTATATTCTTGTTCTGGAGTTCGTTTTCAATTTCTGCCCGAGTCTTCATGCCGCATGCAATACAAGTCAGTATGGAGAAATAAGTCACATAGTCGGTACCAAACTCCTCGATAAGGATGTTCCGTCCTTCAGTGATGAAGGGGGAATACTCATCAGTCAATGCGGATAACATCTTGCCCTTGGTCGTCTTGCCTTTGTCAAGCAGCAAGGTAACATACCAGGGAACACCTCCCGTGATGCTATACAGAGCCAGCAGGTCTTCTGGTGTATAGTTCGGATTGAAGTCCCGAAGTATCTGCTTAAGCACATTGGTCGTAAATGGTTCGAGCGTCATCTTTTCGTCGGCTCGTCCGAACAGAGGTTCTTCCTTGTCTTCGAAAATCTTGGTCATCAGCGTGAACACCGAACCGCTGATAATCAGGTTCAGGTGACTGTTACGCTTGTGTAAATCCCAGTCACGCTGCATATCGCTGAAAATTGCGGGATTGATTTTCAGGAAATTCTGGAACTCATCAATGATGAGCGTGAACGGACGACTCTCCGATACATGGAGCACGAACTTGAACACTTCGGAGAATGCACTTGGAGTTCCAAGAATCGGAACACCCAGTTTCTCCTCTATCTCGCGTATATAGTCCTGACACAGCAACGCCTCGGCCTTCTTTCCTACAAAGAAATAAAGCACGGTGTCATCACCACATCGCAGCGAGAGTTCGGTCTTACCGATACGTCTGCGTCCCATCAGGACCGTCATTCTTGCTTCGCGACGACTCTGTTCCAGAACTTCGCCAAGCCTATGTTGCTCAAAATCCCTATCGTAGAACTTCATAACGTAAAATAGTATTCTTTGTTACCGTAACGGCGGTTACTTTTGCAAAGGTACAAAAAATAATCATTGCAGCAAGCAAAATAGGACAAAAACTTTCAACTATTCAGGTTCAAAGTTCATTTTTCACACGAAACACACGATTTTTCACATGAATGAAGCATGTATCATTGCAAAACTTCTAATTCTTCTTTTGTTAGATTTAAGGTTAGAAATAGAAGCATAATTCGTCCACAATCGAAAGAGAGGCCGAACTTCGCAGCCCAGCCTCTCAGAGAGAAAAATTTTACTTACTCTATATTGTGATTATAGAGCCACTATAAGAACCGGAGTTACTCTGCACTCCAGTCGTCGTCCCACACGTTGTAGCGGGAACGGGATGAGGATTCGCCCTTGACAAGGCCTACGTGTTCCTCATTGGTTATTTCTTTCGAACTTACGGACATATTGTTCATAAATGGGCTATGTAATTCTACCTCTACAAAGTTAACTGCAGGTGTTATATATGACTTTTTCATTGTCTTATTTTAATTTAAAATGTTACTAATCATGTTCATTTACTTCACGACCACTTTCTTGCCACCCACGATGTAGATGCCCTTATTAGCCTTGTTTACACGCTGGCCTGCAAGGTTGAAGATAGCATTGTCCTTCGTCTGACCATCCTCCAGAGATGTGACAGAAGTCTCATCGAAGCTGATGGCGTAGCCCTTAACACCAGGAACACGTGGGATTGTCAGGTATGCACGATTTGCCTTGAGCGGGAAGGAAGCGTTGTTCACGTGATAGAATCCGATGCGGTCGTCGTTATCGCTATCGAAGCCAAGAACGAAGTTGGTGCCTGTAGCGGCAGTGCAGTCAAGTGCAATGCTTGTGAAGGTACCCGAAAGAGCATTTGAGCCAGAAGCGGCAACGGGCGAGGTTACGTATGTATCACCAATAGTAGCCGTATAGCTGCCAGCATTTTCTGCACCTACGAGAATCAAAGGAGTGCCAGCAGCAATTGTAGTTGCACCTTCACCCATCGTCAGATAGCTGCCGTCGATAGTAGGAATGTAGGCACTAGCATCTGTAATGCCCGTGATATTGAAGGGTACGCAGAGAGTAGCATAGCTACGAGTAGTACCACTATTGTCTTCAGCATTGGTGAGTGCGCCGGTGAAAGTCGTAGCATCGCTCAATTCCCATCTTGAACCTTCTGCACTGGCTAATCCATTCTTTACAATCCCGTCAGTCAGACAAAGAGACTTATTGGTCCAGTTGCCTTCTGCATATGAGAATATCACAGAGCCAGCCTCTGGTATTTCATATTGAAGGGCTCCTCCTGCATCACCAAGAATAAGCTGAGCACCAGCCTGCACATTAGGAATATTCACATACTTACCTTGAGCCGAAAGATAGAACGTTCCATTCCCATTGTTAGTCAATTTAACGATTGTCTCTGCTCCTGTATTTGAGGCGACTCCAACAGGTCCCGTTGTAACACCAAAATAGGTATCACCTGTTGCATTCTTCATGCGATAGTAGCCTGTAGCTGGTATGCGAATAGCAGAATTTAAGGCATCGCGGAAGGTCAAATATTGGTCTTCTGTGCATGATTCACTAAATGATTCATAATCGCTTTGTAATCCTGCTGCAGCGCTCGTTGAAATACCAAAGTATTTATCTTTATTGGCATCCTCGAAATAACTGGAATAGGCAGCTACCGATTCTGCAAAATTGATATTATCCGGTTCAACAGAGAATGTTGAGCCATCTCCTGTTCCACCAGTCCAGTATGCGAGATTAGCATTAGCTCGATAATTTAGTGCATAACCTTCGGAATTATATATATAGAATCCAGTTACCCCTGATATAGCATTACTCTCCTTAATAGTCCAAGTATTATAAGTATAAGTAGCATTATCTACTGCAACCATCCTCGTGTGAGCATTACCACCAGTGTTGCCACTAGTAGCTGTTGCTGAAGCTAAAACAACAGAACCACCAGCTGTCTTGTTATAGATTTTAAATCCATCATAAGGATTACCGACGAAAGCCCAACGAGTATCCACGTTAGGTGAGGTCTGATTCAACGTCACATTGGGGTCACTAGCTGCTTCATAAGTGGCATAACGTTGATTTTTCAGCTTAAGGAAATACCAATTGGTGATTGAAGCAAAGTCTGGAGAGGTTGTAAACGGACCCGTCCAAGTAGCCTTCACATATATAGTGGCCCCAGAAGTAGTAAGGGTAGAAAGCGGTGTCTCGCAAGCAATATCTGAATAATACTCATAGGTACAAAATGGCTTATTTAAAGATGAAGGGATGGCTGGAGCTGTACTTGAACCGAGAATTCTTGTAACTGTTTTAGTTGCCACCTGTGTGCCATTGAACATCACCTTATAAGTATCACTAACAGCCTCACCAGTTTTTGCAAGATAGATTTGGAAAATTGGAACATAAAGGGTGTTGGCTTTACTTGCTGTATTAATAGTAAAAGAGGTGCTGTTGGCATTTATCCCCGTCACTTCAAAAGGCCAAGGTGAATTGCTGTTATTTCCAGGAGTGTTCACGACAACCGATGTGCCATCAGCAGCAGTAAGTGTATGTAAAGCTTTGTCTGTATTAGCACAGCAGCCAAGATAATAGCCCGTAATAACATACCCTGTTGGTGCTGTCAACGTAACAGTGTAATCAGTTGAGGCTGCGGCTGTCGCGAAGCTAAAGCACTTTCCATAGTTGCTTGAATTAACTGTGCTTGCACCTCCAATAGTAAGACCCGATGATGCTGTAAGAGTAACACCTGCGAAGCCTGATGTAGCAAGAGTCGTATATGTTTGTCCTGAGAATGAGCCATAGTAATTTGGTAAGTTGTGATCACAGCTGTTATCCTTAACATATCCTGGGCAATAAGCTATAGTCACAGGAATAGGTGATACCGTCACGACAAGATTCAGACTACCAATATATCCAGAACCTGTTAAGGTAAAAGTAGTTGATTGAGCCCTTACTGTAACAGACAAGGCCTCTGCTAGACTATTACCACTGCTAATAAGAGTTCCAGAACCTCCTGAAGGTGTGAATGTAATGTCTCCACCTGTGGCTGTTCCATTGAATGTATAGCTGCTAATCACATAGCCGGAAGGGGCAGTTAATGTGTAGGTCTGACCTGAATAGATATCACCAGTATTGGCATTCATACCACCAGTACTTGTTAGTACCAATAAAGGTGTCGAGAGGTCGGAAGTCATTGCATTAGATCTCCATTCAGGTGCCCAGCCGTCACTTGGAGGAGTGACGCCATTCTTCCAATACGTTCCAGTACTTGGTCCGACAGTGATTTGTGCCCACGCCCCACTGACTCCAGCCAGCAGAGCAACAATTAAAAGTAGTAGTTTTCTCATAAGTTTTTTAGTTTTTGTAGTTATTAATGGTTAGTACTTATTTCGATTTCAATGGTCGGTCGCACTAACCTTCGCCCTAAGGAGCTGTCCAGAGATATGGACACAGAAAAAGCGCAGACCTGCCATATTCTCTGCCAGGCCTACCACAGCCTCTAATCCGTTATGGAGAAGTCTGCGCTTTTGCGCACACTCCAACACGGATTAGTGTTTGCTCGTATAAACTCTTTCGAGGTGGTAGTTCGGCAGAGAAATTGAGCAAAAAAAGGTGCAATTCTTGCGATATTGCGGTGCAAATGTAGGAATTATTTTTGTTATTTGTATTATTCTGCGGTTTTTTTTTCGAAGAGAAGACGTTTTTATGTTATTTAACAGATAATGAGGCGGAAATAAGGGGCGCAGAAAGGAGGAGATGGCACGGTGTTGCATAAAAAGTAGCACCAGGTCAATTCGTGAATTGCGGAGAGGCGGTGGTGTGCACGAGAGGCGTGGCAATGGGTATAATTAATGTCTCGAATTCATGGACCTCATTTATGTCTTGAATTCATGTTAAAAAATAAATTGATATGATTTCTTACACGAATTCGAGACACGAATCTGTTTCATGAATTCGAGACATGAATGGGCACTCCTGCGGAGTGCATTTCTCTCGCGCGAATTATTTTCTTGAAAAAATGTCGGAATCTTACGCAAATGGTGGTTAATTCGTTTATATGCAGTTAGTTACGATGCGTAAGATTCCCATAACATTGGTGCATTTTGCGTAAGATTTTTAATGTTTTTCGACAAGAAAGGAGGTCCGTAAAGAAAAAAGTACTACTTTTGCACCCGAAAGCCGAATGTGCAGCTGCACAGGAAGCATCTGAGGAAAATGTGTACTGCCTCAGGAAGAGAAAGAAACAAGTGTGCACAATAACAGTATATATAGGTAACAAAGTGTGTACCTATTTCAGGTAAAGTCAAACAGTTGTAGCGCACGAAAGTACCAGCGGTGGTACAAATTAGTACCAGCGGTGGTACAAATTAGTACCACCAGTGGTACTCGGCAATTCGTTAAGATCTCTGCGCCAGTCCACCAGCCTCTTTTCTGGAATAAATCGGGAAGAAGGGCGAAAAATCTTACGCAAAATGCACCAATATTTATGGAATCTTACGCATCGTAAGCGGTTGTATATCAGCGCAAAAGGTGGCTTTTGCGTAAGATTCCGACATTTTTCCGGAAATTTATTTCGCGCGCGTTCGCAAGGGCATTCGCGGACTTTAGCCATGCCCTCTCCTACTCTGCTGCTGCGCTGCTCTCCTACCCTGCTACTCTCCTACTCTGCTGCAACGCTGCTCTCCTACTCTCCTGCTCTCCTACTCTGCTGCTGCGCTGTCCGCAGGCACGGCAACGGGTGTCTGTACGGCTGAGGAGGAAGGTGTGGTGGGGAGGACCTGCTCGATGGCGGGGAGGATGTCGTCGGCAGAGGAGGCGGTGGTGGAGGCGTTAAGGGTGGGCAGCAGGGATTGGATGATGAAGCCCACGGTCATGAGGGCAGCCACGCTGAGGATGTTCGATACGATGGGCACGAGACGCAGGCGGCGTGCACGGCGTCGCTGCTCCTGCTGGCGCAGGGCGAGTGCTGCGGGGTCTTCCGTCTGCTGCTGGTCCCAGAGCTGCATCAGGTGGCGCAGTCGCTGCTGGTGTCCCAGCTCGTCGATGATGAGGTTGTCGAGGGCGTCGAGCTGCTCGGGCTCTTCGAAGGTGTATTTGTTCTCCATAATCGTTGGGTGTTTTTAGATTAGATGCAGCTGTGCGAACCGGTTCCGCACGACTTCGCGCAGTCGCTGCATGCACTTGTACTTACTGGTCTTGAGCCCCACCTTGGACGTGTTCTCAGGACGGATTTCCAGGATCTCGTCGAGCGAGCGCTGCTCGTAGTAGAAGAGCGTGAGGATCTGGCGGCATCGGTCACTCATGGCGAGCACGGCGTCGGCGACCACCCGCTCGCGTTCCTCGGACGCCTCGCGTTCGGCTTTCTCGGCCTCTGCAGCAGCATAGCGGCTGCGGTCGAGGGCGTCGAGCAGGGCGTTGTCGTCGGTGAGTTCCAGCCGCGAGTCCTTGCGCAGCAGTTCCCAATGCTTGCGCTTGGCGATGGCAAGCAGGAATGTCATGAGGCTGCTGGTCATGGGCTTGAGTTCGCCTTCGATCCAGCGGCACAGCATGCCGTCGCGGTTCTCGATGCGGCGTGTCTCGATCTCACGCCATAGATGCACCATGGCTTCCTGGAAGAGGTCGTCGACCTGGTCGTCGTTGACAAAGAGCGCTCCGGCATGGCTGCGGAAGTAAGCCTTGCTGTCGCGATAGAAGCGTTCCATCATGGCCGCATTGTGGCTGGCCACGGCTTCCACCATCTCTATGTCGGTCCATTTCTTCATTGAGGTGTGGGCGTTTTCACTCGTTGATGCGTACAGCGGTCTTGAGGTGACCCTCGGATTATGGAAAAAAATGTTCAGGAGAAGTGATTGTATATCTTGTCGGCCTCCACGAGTTCACGAATGTGTCGTGTTCCGAGCTTGCGGAGTTCGTTGCAGAAGAGCAGCAGGGCGATGGTGAGCAGTCCCTGGAAGAGCGGTGCCACCTCGGTGGTCATGCAGAGGGCGTCGTAGATGCCGTGGGCCAGTACGGGTGCTGCGAGCACGAAGACGCGGTTGCGCCAGTTGTCGTGTCCGAAGTGTACGAGGCTGTAGTAGTATCCCATGAGCACGGCGAAGAAGAAATGACCGGGCACGGCGAGCAGTCCTCGTGCGATGGCTGTGCCGAACCAGTCCTCGCCCGCCTCGAAGAGGTAGGTGATGTTCTCAAAGGCAGCGAATCCGAGTCCGATGCACACGGCATAGACAACTCCGTCGAGGTGCTCGTCGAACTCCTTGTTCTTCCGAAGGAAAAGCCAGAGCATGATGAGCTTGGCCGTCTCCTCGGGTATGGCGGCAGCGCCGAAGCTGTAGATGGTGGCGGAGAGGGCGTCGGTATAGCCGTTGGGTAGTATTCCGGAGTAGACGAACGGCGTGGAGAAGAGCAGCGAGACGAAAACGGATGCCACTCCGCAGAAAAATGCCTTCACGAGCTGTCCTATGGGTTCTGGATGCTCGCGGTCGCGCCTGAGAATGAAGAACATAAGCACTACGGCGGGCAGTAGTGCAGCAGCCAGGAGAAGGAAGGGAGATGCGTTCATTGGGCGAAGAAAAATCACAAAATACGGGTCAAAGTAAGTAAAAAAGTCTTGAGTATGCAAATTTTTCGGCAGAAAGTTTCATAATCACCCCTACTTTGCGATTTATTTGCAAAAAAGTTTGGTGGAAACTGCAATAGGTATTACCTTTGCAGCAGAAAACGAGAGGTAGACGGTACTTTTCGGATTCGCAAACCGCGCTCATTGACACTTCACCAAATAGCTTAGGCCGCATCGGTTAGATCGGGAGACTCATCAATAACATCAGAAAACCGAGAACGTTCTGCATTCCAATGGCGGGCTGCGCCCCCTCGGGGGTAACCTTCTTCACGGGAGGCCGGCAGATTACAAAGGGTGCAGGCACTCAAATCATTCATACTCGGAGTTCTCATCACATCATCGGTGCGGCTTTTTTTGTGTAATCGCGCGCGGGCGCGCGGGTGTGAATTTAAATAGGTACGGCTGACGCCGTACCCACGGTGGCAAGGTTATGAGGAGGGGAGCCGTACCCACGGTGGCGAACAATGGGGGGATGCAGGAGAACGGTGGCAAGGTTATGAGGAGGGGAGCAGGGAGCGGAAGTGGTCCAGGTGTTCTTGGCGCTGGGCTGGGGAGAGGTCGGGTTGGTACTGTTCCAACCAGGTGGCGAAAGCCTCGAGGGCTTTCATCTTCATGATGGAGCGGCCCGCCTTCAGACCGCTTGCATAAGGCGTGTGGGGCAACAGAGCCCTGTTGAAATTACCGTCGCTCATGGCTTAACGTTGTTAAATTTTGTGCAAAATTACACATTTTCTTTCATTTTCCCTCGTTATTTCAATAGAAATCAGTATATTTGCCCCCAAATAAGGAGTAAAATGAAGAGAATCTGTATGTTTATTGCCTGTCTGGCAACTGTTTTGTCGTTGTCAGCAGCCAAGAAAGTGACCTGGGTCATCGATGCCGGTCACGGCGGTCGGGATACCGGCTGCGAAGGCACCCTGACGAAAGAGAAGGACATCACGCTGGCGGTGGCCAAGGAGGTGGGGAAGCTGGTGAAGAAGAACATCAGCGGAGTGCGCGTGGTGTACACCCGCGAGAAGGACAAGTACCTCACCCTGCAGGAACGCTGCGACATCGCCAACGCCCGCGGAGCCACCTTGTTCATCTCCATACACGTCAACTCGGCGTCCAACCAGTTTGCACGCGGCACGGAGTCGTTCTTCGCCACGAACGTCCCCCTGAAGGGAACGCAGGCGGGGAAGAGCGAGCTGCTGGCGCTACTGCTGCAACGGCAGTACCTCTCCCACGGCCGCGAGATCAGCCGGGGTGTGAAGCAGCGCGAGCTCTACGTCTGCGAGCACACGAATATGCCCAGCGTGCTGACGGAAATCGGCTTCATCTCCAACCTCAACGAGGAAGCCTACCTCAACAGCAAGGAAGGACAGAAGGAACTGGCGGAAGCCATCTACAAGGCGCTGGCGGAATGGAAGGACCTGACGAAGGACGGCACCGTCTCGCAGCGCGACCTCCGCAAGCTGCGCATCACCCACTACGCACCCATCAGCATGGCCACCGTAGCTACTCCGACAGCACCTGCCTGGGAGCCCGGAGACGTGAAGGTGAGAGAGCCTGAGACGAAGGCCGAAGAGCCAGCGACGAAGGCGGAAGAGCAGGAGACAAAGGCCGAGGAGACGGAAGCGAAGACCGAAAAGACGGAGGAGAAGGCTGAGGAGCCTGAAAACAAGGTCGAGGTAATCGCCGTTACCGAAGAGCCTGAGAAGATAGAGCAGCCGAAAAAGGCAGAAGAGCCGAAGAAACCTTACTTCGCGATTCAGCTGATGAACACCGCCACGGAGCTGAAGCCCGGCGACTACCGGCTGAAAGGCTACAAGGGCGTAAAGCAGATTCCCGCCAACGGCCGCTTCAAGATCATCTACGGCCAGAGCGCGAGCTACAAGGATATCAAGAATGAGCTCGTGCAGGTTCGCGAGACCTTCCCAGAGGCATTCATCGTCGCCTTCATGGGCGAGCAGCAAATCACAACGGCAGAAGCCCTTCAACTCCTGAAATAGATGGACCAGCACTACCACCCTATCATCTATCAGCGCCTGACAGGTCTCTTCGACGCCTGCGACTGGGATGCGCTGCAGAGCTACCTCGACGGCCTGTCGAACGCTCATTTCCGCACCGCCGGCTACCTGATTGGCGAACGCCTGATGCCAGCGGCCGAGCGCGACGACTTCTGGGAACTGATGCGGCGGCTGATTCTCTGGCAACCGCGAGCCTTCACGGTCACCACAGGCAAAGCAGCCCTGCTAAGGCTGAAGCGAGGCACGCTGAGCTTCGAGGATGCTGGTTTTCAGGAACTTGTGGCAGCGCTGTCGGCCCCCGACCGCATCATCGACCGCCAGAAACTGCTGTTGCTGTGGCTGCCCGCCATCGAGGAGCCGCAGACGATGGAACAGCTGTTCGCACAATTCGGCATCAACGAACGGCGGCGGGCAGACTTCCTCCTGCATACGGAGGGCATGGTGGCGGCCTTTGTGCTCCTGCGAGCCCTCTGCTACGAAGAGCACGACCGCGATTTCCTCATCACCACCTGCCGCCAGGTCATGAAGCGCGGCGACAACCTCAGCTTCAACCTCGCCAGCCTGCTGCGCACATACTTCGACCTGCCGGAGGTCAAGGGCACTTTCTCCCTCGCCCTCCAGCCGTACGAACTCTCGCGCCTGGACACCGACTTCGATGTCTTCAGCCGAGTAATGACAAAAGTTTAGCCATCCACGGCCCGTTCTTTTCAACGAGCATGGTGTGGATTCCCAGGGCTTCGGCCGCTGCGACATTCGCAGGGCTATCGTCCAGAAATACAGTCTCTTCGGGAAGTATGCCAGCATCCTCGAGCATGAATCGGAAGATGCCGGGATCGGGTTTCATGATGCCCACTTCGTAGGAGGTGTAGCATTTCTCCAGATAGCTGCTCAGGGGTCGTCCGGCAGCGCTGAATTCAGCACTCTCTGCCCACGACTGCACAAAGGGATTGGTGTTCGAAAGCAGGAACGTGCGGTAGCCGTCGGCACGCAGGCGGTCGAGGTCGCGGAGCTTCTGTTCGTCCATAGGAGCTCCGACATAGCCCAGCCAGGCATGGCGCACCTCTTCGTGCGAAAGCGGACGGCGGCACAACCGGCTCAGCTCTGCCCGGAAGTCATCCGGCGCCATGCGTCAGGACTCCAGTTCCTCGAAGATTCCACGCTGATGATAGCGGTCCAGACGTTGCTCGGCATCCGCGAGGCCAATCCCCCTGAAACGCTCCACGGCACCCTCCCATGAGAGGTCGAAGAGCACTCCTCCGAAGTCGAAAGCGATGTTCCTGATCATAGGCGGCCTCCGGCTTTCTCGTCGAGGTAACTGTCCTTGAAACCAAGGAAATAAAGCACGCCGTCGAGGCCAATGGTGTTGATGCTCTGCTTGGCGTTGGCCACCACGCGCGGCTTGGCGTGGAAGGCGATGCCCAGACCTGCCTCGGAAAGCATGGGAAGGTCGTTGGCTCCGTCGCCTACGGCAATCGCCTGCTGCAGATCCACCTTCTCCACCTGAGCGATGAGACGGAGCAGTTCCGCCTTGCGGCGTCCGTCCACGATCTCACCCACATAGTTACCCGTGAGATGTCCGTCCTCGCCGACTTCCAGTTCGTTGGCATAGACGTAGTCGATGCCCCAGCGCTTCTGGAGGTATTCGCCGAAGAAAGTGAAGCCGCCGCTGAGGATGGCAATCTTGTAGCCGTAGCGCTTGAGGACATACATCAGGCGGTCTGCGCCCTCTGTGATAGGCAGATGCTCGGCGATGTCCTGCATGACGCTAACGTCAAGACCCTTAAGCAGTTTGCAGCGTTCGGTGAAGCTTTCCTTGAAGTCTATTTCACCTCGCATGGCCCGTGCCGTAATCTCCTTCACCTGGTCCCCTACTCCAGCTCGCATGGCCAGTTCGTCGATGACCTCTGTGGTGATGAGCGTGGAGTCCATATCGAAGCAGATGAGTCGGCGCATACGGCGGAACATGTTGTCGCGCTGCAGGGAGCAGTCCATCTCGAGCTCCGAGCTGAGATGCATGAGGTCAGCCTGCATGGCCGAACGGTCCTTGGGTTCGCCTCGGAGAGAGAACTCGATGCATGCCCTGACGCCTTCGCGCGGTCCGTCGAGCGGAGCACGACCCGTCAGACGCTTGATGGCATCGATGTTGAATCCCTGTTTGGCAACGATATTGGCCACGGCGGCCATCTGGCGTGCCTGGAGCTTGCGTCCAAGGACTGTGAGGATGTAGCGGTTCTTCCCCTGACGTCCTACCCAGGCGGTGTAGTCCTCGCGGCTGGTGGGCGAGAAACGGACGGTCACTCCCAGTTCGGAAGCCTTGAAGAGCACGTGCTTCATGACGTGGCCGCTGGCTTCGTCGCTCACGCGGATGAGGATGCCCAGGGAGAGGGTGTTGTGGATATCGGCCTGGCCGATGTCGAGTACATCGCAGTTATAGCGGGCCAGGATTTCCATCATGGAGGCCGTGAGCCCTGGACGGTCCTCGCCGGTAATCTGAATCAGAATGAGTTCTTCGTTCATAAGGTGGATTAATGTTGTTTCGTGAGTGCAAAGGTACAAATAAGTTTAGAGTTTAGGGTTTAGAGTTCAGAGTTTTTGCAGGAAAAGGAGCGAAAAGCGTGCATTTTTGCCTCGAAGGAGACGAAAAGCGCAGAAAAATGAGGAGCAAACTTAAAATAAAGAGTCACTTTTTTGGTCAGTTCGCAGAAAAGTACTACTTTTGCAGCCGATTTCAGGTAAAGACCTGCCATCATGGCTCAGTTGGTAGAGCAACGCATTCGTAATGCGTGGGTCGGGGGTTCGAGTCCCCCTGATGGCTCCAGACGCCGAATCAACCGCAGATATTCCAGCGAGATGGGTATCTGCGTTTTCCTTATTTAATTACGCGCGCGCAAGGATATGAAGAAAGCACTAAAATACACTCTTTGGATATTGGGCGGAATCGTCGTTTTGGGCATCGCGGGTGCCGTCTGGGGATGGCGAAACCTGACGAGTTCTCCGTTCGACATCACCGAAACCACCTACTTGTATATTCGTCCGATGGACACCGAAGAGGACGTGCGCCAGCAGCTACGCGAAGTGGCAGGTGCGCGCTCTATGTTCGGATGGAATATGGCCCGAAGGCTGACGGAGTTTCATCCCCGCACAGGCCGCTACGCCGTGGAGCCTGGAGAATCCATGCTCAGCGTCTTCCGCAAGCTGAAACACGGCCAGCAAGCCCCAGTCCGCTTCACCATCCCCTCCGTGCGCAGGCTGGAGAAACTGGCGGGCGTGATGGCCAACAAGCTGATGCTGGACTCCGCAGACGTCGCCTTCGCCTTCGCCGACTCCATCTTTGCCAGCAACTACGGATACACGGTGGCTACGCTGCCTGCCCTGTTCATTCCCAACACCTACGAGCTCTACTGGAACACCTCGCTGGAGGCGTTCATGGAGCGTATGCAGCGGGAGAACAAGTCGTTCTGGGAGAGCGAAGGACGCAGCGAGGCGGCTCAGCGAATGGGCATGAGCCACGAGGAAGTGGTCACACTCGCCAGCATCGTGGACGAGGAGACGGCGAACAATCCTGAGAAACCGCGTGTGGCAGGAATGTACCTGAACCGCCTGCGCACGGGCATGCCCCTGCAGGCAGACCCCACGGTGAAGTTCGCCCTTCACAACGACACCCTGCGCCGCATACTCAATGAGCATCTGCGGGTGGACAACCCCTACAACACCTATCGGAACACAGGCCTGCCTCCAGGTCCCATCCGCATCCCGTCGGTTGCCGGCATCGACGCCGTGCTCCGCCACGAGAACCACAATTATCTCTATATGTGTGCCAAGGAGGATTTCAGCGGAACCCACAACTTCGCGAACACCTACGCCGAGCACCTGAAGAACGCCAGAAGGTACCAGCAGGCGCTGAACCACAGAGGGATTAGGTGAGGAGGAAAATGAGAAAATTAGAAAATTAGAAAATTAGGAAATTAAAAAATTAAGGAATTAAGGAAAAGAGAATAAGGAAATAAGAAATTAAGGGAATAAGAAATTAAGGGAATAAGAAATTAAGGGAATAAGAAATTAAGGGAATAAGAAATTAAGTAATTAAGGAAATCCTTAAATCCTTAAGTCATTAAATCATTAAATCGTTAAATCGTCAAATCCACGATATGTCCTCATTACTAAGATTCAACGTCGTCAGCGAGGCGTTCAAGAGACGCCCGATTGAAGTTTCGGTACCCACGGAACGCCCTTCCGAGTTCTTCGGGAAGTACGTCTTCGACCGCAAGAAGATGTACCAGTACCTACCCGCCAAGGTCTATGAGATAATGATAGACGTCATGGAGAACGGCACCACGCTGGATATGGCCACGGCAGACGCCGTAGCCGAAGGCATGAAGCGCTGGGCTATGGAGCTGGGCGCCACCCACATCACCCATTGGTTCCAACCCCTGACGGAAGGCACGGCCGAGAAGCACGACGGATTCGTGGAGCACGACGGCAAAGGCGGCATGGTGGAGGAATTCACCGGCAAGCAGTTGGTTCAGCAGGAACCCGATGCCAGCTCCTTCCCCAGCGGCGGCATCCGCTCCACGTTCGAGGCCCGCGGCTACTCGGCCTGGGATCCTGCGTCGCCCGTGTTCGTCATCGGCGACACGCTGATGATTCCCACTATCTTCATCTCCTACACGGGTGAGGCCCTCGACTACAAGGCTCCCCTGAAGAAGGCCCTCCACGCCGTGGACAAGGCCGCAACGGAAGTGGCTCAGTTCTTCTACCCCGACGTGCGCAAGGTCATCTGCAACCTCGGCTGGGAGCAGGAGTATTTCCTGGTGGACGAAGCCATCTACGCCGCACGTCCAGACCTCGTCATGACGGGACGCACGCTGCTGGGCCACGAGTCTGCCAAGAACCAGCAGATGGACGACCACTACTTCGGTTCGATACCTGAGCGCGTGGTGGCGTTCATGCGTGATCTGGAGATACAGGCTCTGGAGCTGGGCATTCCCTGCAAGACACGCCACAACGAGGCCGCTCCGAACCAGTTCGAGCTGGCACCCATCTTCGAGGAGACGAACCTCGCCGTGGACCACAATATGCTGCTGATGATGCTCATGAAGAAGGTGGCTCGCAAGCACGGATTCCGCTGCCTGCTCCACGAGAAGCCCTTTGCCGGCATCAACGGCTCCGGCAAACACAACAACTGGAGCCTCTCGACCGACACGGGCATTCTCCTGCACGGCCCCGGCAAGACGCCGCTGGACAACCTCCGCTTCATCACCTTCATCGTGGAGACGCTGATGGCCGTGTGGAAGTACAACGGACTGCTGAAGGCCAGCATCGTCAGCGCCACCAACGCCCATCGCCTGGGTGCCAACGAAGCGCCGCCTGCCATCATCTCCAGCTTCCTCGGCAAGCAGCTGAGCGAAGTGCTGGAGCACATCTGCGACTCGGAGGACTCGGAGTTCGCACGCATCCCTGAGCTCTCGCGCTCATCCAAGCACGGCATCCACCTGGACATCCCCCAGATACCTGAACTGCTGATAGACAACACCGACCGCAACCGCACCTCACCCTTCGCCTTCACGGGCAACCGCTTTGAGTTCCGTGCCGTGGGCAGCGAAGCCAACTGCGCCAGCGCCATGATAGCCCTCAACGCAGCCGTCGCCGACGCGCTGATGGACTTCAAGGCACGTGTGGACGCTCTGGTGGGTCAGGGCGTGGAGAAGATGCAGGCCATCCTCTCCATCGTGCGGCAGGACATCCGCACCTGCAAGCCCATCCACTTCGACGGCAACGGCTACAGCGAGGAATGGAAGCAGGAAGCGGCACGGCGCGGACTGGACGTCGAAGCCTCCTGCCCGCTGGTCATCGACCGCTATCTGGACGACGCCAGCGTGGAGATGTTCCGCAGAACCCACGTCTTCACCCGTGCCGAACTGGAAGCACGCAACGAAATCAAGTGGGAGACCTACACGAAGAAGATTCAGATCGAGGCCCGCATCTTCGGCGACCTCTGCCTGAACCACGTCATCCCCGTGGCCACCCGCTATCAGAGCGCACTCATCGACAACGTACACAGAGTCAGCAGGATATTCCCTGCCGAGACGGCTGCTAAGCTCTCGGCAAACAACATCTCCCTCATCCAGCAGATAGCCGAACACGCCAGCTACATCACGGAGCACGTGGAGAAACTGGTGGACGCCCGCAAGGTGGCCAACCGCATCGAGAGCGAGCGCGAGAAGGCTATTGCCTACCACGACACCGTGGCTCCCCTGATCGAGGACATCCGCTACCACGCCGACAAGCTGGAGCTCATCGTGGACGACGAGATCTGGCCGCTGCCCAAGTACCGCGAGATGCTCTTCATCTGCTAAGCCGCTGAACGCCAACCCCCTACTCCACTATCCGAGATGGAAACTTCGATGTTCGACACCCTGCTGAGCCTGCCGCTGTTCCAAGGACTGGGACACGCCGACCTCACGCGCATCCTGGAATCCACCCGGCTGGAGTTCGAGACGGTGGCTGCAGGCACCACCATCGTCCAGCAGGACCAGCCCTGCACGGGACTGACCTTCGTGCTGCAGGGCGACGTGACGATGAGCACCAGTTCGGCCGACCGCACCTGGAGCGTGGAAGAGAAGCTGGCGATGCCGGCTGTGGTGGGAATGGAAGTGCTCTACGGCAGCATGCGCAGCCACCGGCATACGCTGACCACCCGCGGCGAGACCCGCCTGCTGCAGATGGACAAGCGTACCGTGGGAGCCCTGACGGCCTACTTCGAGGTCTTCCGCCTGAACGTCATGAACCTGCTGACAACCACCATCGTGCGGCGCGACCTGCTCCATTGGCTGCCTGCGGAGAAGAACCTGAAAGGACGCATCCGAGGCTTCATGCGGGCTCACGTCCAGCGACCTGCCGGGCACAAAGTGTTCTGCATCTCCCAGCGCCTGCTGGGTACCTATCTGGGCGAGGACAAGCGCTTCATCTCGAGAGCCCTGCACGAGATGCAGCAGGCAGGACTCCTCCTGCTGAACCGCAGGAGCATAGACATCCCCTCGTTCGAGGCGCTGCTCAGCGCTCAGCTGTAGCCCCCTGAGGAACAAAGAAAGAATTTAAACCTATCATTTAACGAATGCGAGACAATCCATTCTTTACCAAGCACTATAAGACGCCCCACGAGACGCCTCCCTTTCACGAGATACAGCTCGAGGACTACGAACCCGCCATGCTCGAAGGCATCAGGCAGGACGAAGCTTTCATCCAGAAGATCGTGGACAACCCAGAGCCGCCGACGTTCGACAACACCATCGCCGTGACCTCGCCGGACGACTTGCTGGAGCGAGTGACCAAGGTCTTCTATAACCTGCTCTCGGCCGAGACGAACGACGAGATGGAAGCCCTGGCACAGAAGATGGCTCCCATCCTCACAGAGCACGCCAACAACATGCTCTTCAAGAAAGGCTACTTCCAGCGCGTGAAGGCTGTCTACGACCAATATCACCCCGCTGAAGAAGAGAGCCGGAAGAGAGGAGAAACCGTTGCGGATGCCGTGGAGGACGGCGTAAGCCAGACAGCCGACGGCAAGAGCACCCCCCGGCCGCTGACTGCTGAGGAGCAGACGCTGCTGGAGAAGTCCTACGAAGGCTTTGTCCGCGCGGGCGCTGCACTCGACGAGGAACACCAGGCCCGACTGCGCGAAATCAACAACGAGATGGCGCTGCTGACCCTGCAGTTCTCGCAGAACAACCTGAAGGAAACCAACGCCTACGAACTCCACCTGACCGACGAGGCCGACATCGCAGGACTGCCCGACTCCGCACGCGAGGCCGCTGCACTCGCTGCCCGCGAGCACGGAAAGGAAGGATGGCTGTTCACCCTCCACGCTCCCAGCTACGGACCCTTCGTCACCTACGCCGACAACCGCGAGCTGCGCCGACAGATGTACATGGCCAAGAACACCATCTGCATCCAGGCCAACGAGCAGAACAACGAGCAGATCGTGCATCGCATAGTCAACCTGCGGCAGGAGCGCGCTAAGCTGCTGGGCTACAAGACCTATGCCGACTTCGTGCTCAAGGAACGCATGGCAGAGAGCGCCGCCAACGTCTACGACCTGCTGGACAAGCTGCTGGACGCCTACATGGAGCCTGCACGCAAGGAACTGGAGGAGATACAGGCCAAGGCACGCCAGAGCGAAGGCGACGACTTCCAGCTCCAGCCCTGGGATTTCTCCTACTACGGCCACAAGCTGAAGATGGAGCGCTACAACATCGACGCCGAGATGCTGAGACCTTATCTGGAACTCGCGCGCGTGAAGGAAGGCGTCTTCGGACTCGCCACACGCCTCTACGGCATCACCTTCCGCGAGAACCCCGACATACCGGTCTACCACCCCGACGTCACCGCCTACGAGGTGCTGGACGAGGACGGCTCGTTCCTGGCTGTGCTCTACTGCGACTTCTTCCCCCGCAAGGGAAAGCAGGCCGGAGCCTGGATGACCAGCTACAAGGACCAATGGATAGGACCCGAAGACGACAGCCCCACACCCAACGACCCCTCGACCTGGAAGAACAGCAGGCCGCAAGTGTCGCTCGTCATGAACTTCACCAAGCCCACCGACACCAAGCCCGCCCTGCTCACCCTGGGCGAGGTGGAAACCTTCCTCCACGAGTTCGGCCACGCCCTCCACGGCATCTTCGCCAACACGCGCTTCGCTTCGCTCTCAGGAACCAACGTCTACTGGGACTTCGTGGAACTGCCCTCGCAGATCATGGAGAACTGGGCTGTGGAGCCCGAGTTCCTGAACACCTTTGCTCGCCACTACGAGACGGGCGAACCCATTCCTCAGGAACTCATAGACCGCATCCAGCAGAGCCGCAACTTCAACGTCGCCTACGCTTGCATACGGCAGGTCAGCTTCGGATTGCTGGACATGGCATTCTACACCCTCGAGCAGCCCTTCGAGGCAGACCTGCAGGAGTTCGAGCAGCAGGCGTGGAAGCGCGCCATGATCTTCCACCACATCCCCGGCACCTGCATGACCGTGCAGTTCGGACACATCATGTCCGGAGGCTATGCGGCCGGCTACTACAGCTACAAGTGGGCAGAGGTGCTGGATGCCGACGCCTTCTCCGTCTTCAAGCAGGCCGGCATCTTCGACCGCGCCACCGCCCAGCGCTTCCGCGACTGCATCCTCTCGCGCGGAGGAACAGAACATCCCATGACTCTCTATCGCCGCTTCCGCGGTCAGGAACCAACCATAGACGCACTACTCAAAAGAAATGGAATCAAATAAGAAACTCGACCTTCGCTACCTGCGCATGGCGCGCATCTGGAGCGAGAACAGCTACTGCATCCGCCGTCAGGTGGGAGCCCTCGTCGTCAAGGACAAGATGATCATCAGCGACGGCTACAACGGAACACCCTCGGGATTCGAGAACGTTTGCGAGGAAGACGGAGTCACCAAGCCCTACGTACTCCATGCCGAAGCCAACGCCATCACCAAGATTGCACGCTCCGGCAACAACTCGGAAGGAGCCACGCTCTACGTCACCGACTCGCCCTGCATCGAATGCTCCAAACTCATCATTCAGGCTGGCATACGCCGCGTGGTCTATGCCCGCGACTACCGCCTGACCGACGGCATCGACCTCCTGCGACGTGCCCACATCGAGGTGGAGCACCTGCCCATCGAAGGCTTCGAGTAAAACACACATAAAACCCCCTTTCCTCACAAGAAGAACAATGAACACCAAATCACGTCTCGTACCCCTGCTGCTGGCGGTGGCCGTGGTAATAGGAATACTCATAGGCACCTTCTACGCCAACCACTTCTCGGGCAACCGCCTGAGCATCATCAACACGGGCAGCAACAAGCTGAACTACCTGCTGCAAATCATCGACAACAACTACGTGGACACCGTCAACGTCAACGAACTCGTGGAGGAAGCCATGCCCGTGCTGCTCTCGGAACTGGATCCCCACTCCAGCTACATCCCGGCTTCCGAAGCCGAGGAGACCGGCGAGGAACTGCGTGGCAGCTTCTCAGGAATCGGAGTGCGATTCACCGTGCAGAAGGACACCGTCAACGTCATGAACGTCATCAAGGGAGGACCCTCCGAGAAGGTGGGCGTTCTCGCCGGCGACCGCATCGTGGCTGCTGACGACAGCTCACTCATCGGCATGGAGAACCGCGACATCATGAAGCGCCTGCGCGGTCCCAAGAACTCCAAGGTCAAGCTCACCATCGTGCGCAACGGACATCGCGAACCGCTGACATTCACCGTCGTGCGAGGCGACGTACCCGTGGAGAGCGTGGACAGCTACTTCATGCTCAACGACCGCACGGGCTACATCTCCATCGAAAGCTTCGGCGAGAACACCTATCCCGAGATGCTCGTGGCGCTGGCCAGGCTGAGCATGCTGGGAATGAAGGACCTCATCATCGACCTCAGGGGCAACCGAGGAGGCTACATGCAGACGGCAATCATGATGGTCAACGAGTTCCTGCCCGGAGGACAGCTCGTGGTCTACACAGAAGGACGCCACAGCGAGCGCGAAGAATACCGCACCGACGGACGAGGCACTTTCCAGCACCTGCCGCTCATCGTACTCGTGGACGAAGGCTCCGCCTCGGCCTCAGAAATCTTTGCCGGAGCCATTCAGGACAACGACCGAGGAACCATCATCGGACGACGTTCATTCGGCAAGGGACTGGTGCAGCAACCTATTGAGTTCAAGGACGGTAGCTGCGTACGGCTGACCATAGCACGCTACTACACCCCCTCCGGACGATGCATCCAGAAGCCCTACGAGAAAGGCCACGGCGAGGAGTACGAGAACGACCTCATCATGCGCTACGAGCGCGGAGAGTTCTTCTCGGCCGACAGCATACACCAGCAGGGCCCTGAGTACAAGACGGCCATCGGACGAACCGTCTACGGAGGAGGAGGCATCATGCCAGACATCTTCATCCCTGAGGACACCACCCTCTACACCTCCTACTACAAGGAAGCACAATGGTCCGGACTCACCATCCAATTCGCTTTCCTCTACACCGACCAGAACCGCGACCAGCTCAACCGCTTCGACACCGCAGACGAGATGGAGAGCTGGCTCCGCAAGCAGAACCTCCTCGAGAAGTTTGCACGCTACGGCGAGGAACACGGACTCCGCCGACGCAACCTCATGCTCCAGCGTAGCGCACCCCTCTTCGAGCGAAGCCTGATTTCGAACATCATCTACAACGCTCAGGATCAGGGCTGGAGACTGCAGTACCTCAGCAAGGAAGACCCTGCCGTACAGCGTGCCCTGCAGCTGATGCAGGAAGGCAAGTCCGTGCCCGAGGCTCCGGCTGAGGACGAGGGGGAGAATGAGGACAAGGCGAAGGCTGTGGCTCACGTCCTGCCTGGTGCAGGCGAGGCCCGGCCAGCCATCCTGAACCTCCGTCTGGCTCACCTCAGCGTCTGACCTCCACAACTTCAGCCCCTCGCTATGAATCTGAATCCAAGCAGCAATTCCAAGCCTGAGCTCCGCAGGGAAATCCGCCGGCGCAAGGCTGCCTGCCCGCCTGAGCAGCTGCAACAGCTGTCGGCAGAAGTGACCCGCAAACTGCTTTCCAACCCCCGTTGGCAGCAGTCGCGGACCCTGTTGCTCTACCACTCCCTGCCCGACGAGGTATCCACCAGCGCCTTGATTCAGAGCGCCGTGGAGCAGGGCAAGCGGGTGCTGCTGCCCGTGGTGGTTGGCGACGACCTGGAACTGCGCGTGTACTGCGGCCTGGGGTGCCTCGCAGAAGGAGCCTTCCACATCCAGGAGCCGCAGGGTGAGGCCTTCGAGGACTACGCAGCCATCGACCTCGCCGTCATCCCTGGAGTAGCTTTCTCCCCCGAAGGTGCCCGTCTGGGGCGTGGACGAGGCTACTACGACCGCCTCCTGCCCCGTCTCTCGGCAGCTCATAAATGCGGCATCTGCTGGCCTTTCCAACTCCTTCCTGAACTTCCGACCGAGCCACACGACGTGCGCATGGACGAGGTAATCTGCTGATTGCCAGCACCTACGGACGTGGTTGCGTGTTTTCAAAATTGTGCGGACTTGGTTGCCAATTTGTACGGACATGTTTGCAAAAACGTATGGACGTAGAAACTCTGCCGAAGCGCGGCATCACTCAGCAGAAGATGATGTTCTCGATGACCTGCGCCCCCACGTGTTCATTCAGCCGCTGAGCTAGCTGACGGCGGCTGGCCATCAGTTCATGCCGCAGCACGGAACTCAGCAGGCGCACATAGAGCACGCCGCCACGAATCTGGAGCGAGGACGTCAGGTTCGCTATCCCCTCCCCCATCACCTCCGGCCACGCCTCGATGAGCCGGTACTCGTTGTAGGGCGTCTCCAGCCCCTCCTCGCGCAGGAACTGATGAATGAGCGTTCCCACCTGCTCCGCTTTCTGTTTTCTCATTCCGAAATCGTCCCTCCCTGGACGTGAAATAACCGGTAGTCGCTGTCCATGCGCGTCAGAATCTGATCCAAATGGTCGCGATTGGTGTCGGTGATGAAAATCTGCCCGAAGCTGTCGCCGGCAACCAGATGCACAATCTGCTCCACGCGTTCGGCGTCGAGCTTGTCGAAG
Organism: uncultured Bacteroidales bacterium; assembly: GCA_902771725.1. Taxonomy (GTDB): domain Bacteria; phylum Bacteroidota; class Bacteroidia; order Bacteroidales; family Bacteroidaceae; genus Physcousia. Next base: position 11,684 of record CACXXT010000029.1, on the reverse strand, counting down.
AGGTCGTCCAGCAGCAGGATGGGCGTCGTCTGGCTGCCTGTGCGGCGGAGGAAGTCGAACTGAGCCAGCTTCAGGGCGATGAGGTAGGTCTTGTTCTGACCCTGCGAGCCCTCGCGCTTGATGGGGAAGCCGCCGAGAGTCATCTCCAGCTCGTCCTTGTGAACGCCGTGCAGCGAGTAGCCCATGACGAGGTCCTTCTGGCGGTCCCTGCGGATGATGTCCAGCAGGGGGCCTCGCTGTGCGTGGGAGACGTACTGCAGCCCCACGCTTTCCCGCTCCCGGCTGATGCGTGCATAGATGCGCTGGAAGATGGGCATGAACTCCTCGACGTAGCGCTGCCGGGCCTCGAAGATAACCTGCCCGTGGCGAGCCATCTCCTCCTCCCAGAGGCCGAGCACCTCAGGGTCGGGACCCGGTTCCTCCAGCTTCAGCAGGGCGTTGCGCTGCTGCAGGGCTTTGTTGTAGCAGACGAGCGCTTCGAGGTAGCGGTGGTCCGTCTGCGAGATCACCACATCCAGGAAACGACGGCGCTCCTCGCTGCCGCCCGCTATGAGCAGGCCGTCCAGCGGAGACACCACCACCAGCGGGATGAGACCGATGTGCTCCGTCAGCCGCTTGTAGGGCTTCTTGTTGCGCTTCAGCTGTTTCTTCTGACCACGCTTCATGCCCAGATAGATCTCCTCCTTCATGCCGTCCTCGCGCTCGAAATCGCCTTGCAGCACGCAGAAGTCCTCGTCGTGGCGGATGCAGGCGGAATCCACGCTCGTGGTGCTGCTCTTGCAGAGGGCCAGGAAGTGGATGGCGTCGAGCACGTTCGTCTTGCCCTCGCCGTTCTGCCCGATCAGGCAGTTCATCTTCGGCGAGAGGTCGAGGTCGGCTTGCGCGATGTTTTTGTAGTTCAGAATAGAGATTTTGCTTAAAATCATGGCTCGAGGACTCGAAAACGGGGGCAAAAGTACGATTTCTTGCCCGAAAAACGAAATAATCGCGCAAAAAGTTGAACAAACCAAAGAATTTAAGTAATTTTGCACCGCTTTTGGCGCGACACGTGCGCGCGTAGGCATATATAAAGGTACAAATTCATAAAAAAACTCATAACAAAAATGGCAAAAAAACAACAGCTAGAAGCCCCGCAGAACATCGAGGCAGTTACCAAGACCGAAGCATTCTTCGACAAGTATCAGAAGCAAATCCTCTATGGCATCTGTGCCATCGTGGTCATCGCAGCAGCATGGATCGGATACGTGCAGCTCGTACGGAACCCCAACATCCAGAAGGCCAACGAGGCCCTGGCAAAATGCGAGAACTACTTCAACGCCGACAACTACGACAAGGCGCTGAACGGCGACGGTCAGGGATGCGTGGGATTCATCCAGGTGGCTAAGGAATACGGCAGCACAAAGGCCGGAAACCTCGCTCACCTCTATGCTGGTATCTGCTACGCACAGACCGAGAAGTGGGAAGAAGCCAAGGCTGAGCTCGAGAAATTCAGCACCAAGAACGACGCCATCATCTCCCCCGCCGCTCTCGGACTCCTGGGAAATGTCTACGCCAACCTCGGACAGAACGACAAGGCCATCGACTACCTCCTGAAGGCTGCTAAGAAGGCCGACAACAACAGCCTCTCCCCCAACTACCTCATCCAGGCAGGAGAGCTCTACGAGGCACAGGGCAAGCCCCAGAAGGCACTCGACTGCTATCGCGAGGTCAAGACCAAGTACATCAACTCCATGGCATACCAGGAGATTGACAAGTACATCGAGCGTCTCAGCGAATAAGAGAACACCAAAACTCCAAACTCCAACATTCCGCCTATGGCTTCCGCACTTCACAACCTCTCCTCCTACGACGCCGCCAGCGTACCCTCGGCCGAGGGCTTGAGCTTCGGCATTGTGGTGGCAGACTGGAACGACCGCTACACCTACGCTATGGCCGATGCTGCCATCGAGACCCTGAAAGCCCATGGCGCGCTCGAGGAAGACATCGTCGTAAAGCATGTCCCCGGCAGTTTCGAACTCATCTATGGCGCAGCTTGGATGCTGGAGAATGTGGACGTCGACGCCGTCATAGCCATCGGATGCGTCATCAGAGGCGACACACCCCACTTCGACTACATCTGTCAGGGCACCACACAAGGGCTGGCTGAACTGAACCTCAAGGCAGAGGTCCCCGTTATCTACGGACTCCTGACCTGCAACACGCCCGAGCAGGCCGAGGAAAGATGTGGCGGACGACTGGGCAACAAAGGTACCGAGTGTGCCATCACCGCCATCAAGATGGTGGCCTTCGGCGACGAATAACCAAGCGAGTCCCCTCCCCACCTCCCCCAAAGGGGAGGGGTTTCACCTTCCCCCTATCTGAAGCCCCTCGCCTTTGGGGGACTTTCATTATTAATCATGGCAAAAGAAAAGCAACGCACCATCAACATCAAGAACCGCAAAGCCGAGTTCGACTACTTCTTGATGGAGAAATACACCGCAGGACTGGTCCTCACCGGCACGGAAATCAAGAGCATCCGTCTCGGAAAAGCCAGCCTTGTAGACACCTACTGCATCATCCTCGCAGGTGAAGTATGGGTCAAGAACATGAACATCGCCCAGTACTTCTACGGCACCTACAACAACCACGCCGCACGCCGCGACCGCAAACTCCTGCTCAACCGACGCGAAATCCGACGCCTGCAGAACGCCCTCAAGAGCCCAGGCACCACCATCGTCCCCACCCTCCTCTTCATCGACGAGAACGGACGTGCAAAGCTCGACATCTATCTCGCACGAGGCAAGCACAGCTACGACAAGCGCGAGACCCTCCTCCAATCTCCCCCCTCCCCGGCAGTAGTTCCCGAAGGGTCACCTTCGGGTCCCCCCTCCCCTAAAACCAATCAATTCAGCAATGAACACGACCCTCCAGGCAGCACTCCTCGCCCGTCGCCCATTAGTCCTCGACGGAGCCATGGGAACCATGATCCAGTCCTACGGCTATCGCGAGGGCATCAACGACCTGCTCTGCCTCACACACCCAGAAGTCATCCTCGACATCCATCGCCGCTATCTCATGGCTGGCGCAGACATCATCGAGACCAACACCTTCAACGCACAGCGCATCTCCCTCGCCGACTACGGCTGCCAGGACCGCGTGCGCGAAATCAACGAGGCTGCTGTGCACATTGCCCGCGAGGCCATCGACTCCATGACCGCTTCCTCACGTCCACGTTTCGTCGTCGGGTCCGTGGGTCCCACAAGTAAGTCCCTCTCCATGAGCCCCGACATCAGCGACCCAGCCCTCCGCGCCATCACTTTCGACGAGATGGCTGCTGCCTACGAGGAACAGATGACCGCCCTCATCAGCGCTGGAGCAGACGCCCTCCTGCTCGAGACTTTCTACGATACCCTCAACGCCAAAGCTGCCCTCTACGCTGCCATGCAAGCCATGAACAGCACCTCACGGCAAGTACCTCTGATGCTCAGCGTCACCGTCAGCGACCGCGCCGGACGACTGCTCTCCGGACAAACGCTGGATGCCCTGGCAGTTTCCGTGGCCCATGCCCCCCTGCTCACCCTCGGACTGAACTGCTCCTTCGGCGCGCAGGATATGTTAGCACCCTTGCGTCACATGCGCGCGCACGTACCTTATTATATAAGTGCCTATCCCAACGCTGGTCTGCCAAATCAACTCGGCGAGTACGACGAGACTCCGGAGAGCATGGTGGAGCACGTACGACCCCTGCTCGAGGAACATCTGGTGGACATCATCGGAGGATGCTGCGGAACCACAGACAGCCACATCCGCGCCATACGTGCAGCCGTCGATGCCAATCTCCCTGCCGCAGAAGCCACTCCGCTTGCTGCAAATGCCGCTCCGGCACCAGCCCCCTCACACCAAGGCCAGATGCCGGCCTGCTCGCTGGCCCTCTCCGGTCTCGAACCCCTCTACCTCACCCCTGAGGTCGGGTTCATCAACGTCGGCGAACGATGCAACGTGGCTGGCTCCCGCAAGTTCCTGCGTCTGATTCAGGAGAAGAACTACGAGGAAGCAGTAGGCATCGCCCGAAAGCAGGTGGAAGACGGAGCACTCGTGCTGGACATCAACATGGACGACGGACTCCTCGACACCCGTTCCGAGATGTGCCATTTCCTGAATCTGCTGGCTGCCGAGCCGGATGTCTGCCGGGTGCCGTTCATGATAGACTCCTCCAATTGGGAGGTCATCCGCGCTGCCCTGCGATGCATTCAGGGCAAGGCCGTCGTCAACAGCATCTCGCTCAAGGAAGGCGAAGCACCCTTCCTCGAACATGCCCGGGAACTGCGCCGGCTGGGAGCTGCAGCCATCGTCATGGCCTTCGACGAGGAAGGTCAGGCAACCACCTACGAACGTCGCATTCAGATCTGCGAGCGTGCCTATCGCCTGCTCGTCGACCAAGTCGGATTCCCTGCTGAGGACATCATCTTCGACCCCAACGTACTTGCCATCGCCACAGGAATGTCCGAGCACGACGCCTATGCTGCCGACTTCATCCGTGCTACGGCCTGGATTCGCCAGAACCTGCCGGGAGCTCACGTCAGCGGAGGAGTCTCCAACCTCAGTTTCTCCTTCCGCGGCAACAACTACCTGCGCGAGGCCATGCACGCCGTATTCCTCTACCACGCCCGGCAGGCTGGGATGGACATGGCCATCGTCAATCCCGCCACCAAAGTCACCTACGCAGACATCCCTGCCGACCAGCTCCAGATCATCGAAGACGCCATCCTCGCCCGCACTCCCGATGCCTGCGAACGCCTCATTGACCTCGCCACCTCCCTGAAAGAGCAGGAAGAAGCCCAAAAGGCCGCCCCCCTCAATTCCTCCTCCACCTCCCCCTCCCTCAATACCTCCTCCCAAGGAAGTCCAGTTGCTGGCGGTTCGTCCGCCAGCTCTGCCTCCGCCAGCTCTGCCTCCTCCAGCCCCCTTCCCCTCTCCCAGCGCCTCGTTGATTCCCTGCGCCGTGGTGCCACCGACCACCTCGAAGCAGACCTCCACGAAGCACTCGCCGCCTATCCCTCCCCCGTTGCCATTATCGAAGGACCCCTGATGGACGGCATGAACCTGGTCGGACAGCTCTTTGGCGAAGGCAAGATGTTCCTGCCACAGGTGGTGAAAACAGCCCGCACGATGAAGCGCGCCGTGGAGATCCTCCAGCCCTACCTCGAAGCACAGACGCCCGAAGAAGCCTCCAATCCTGCCTCTTCCTCCAAGGACACCCCCACTACCTCCTCCAAGCAGCACCCCCGCATCATCGTGGCCACCGTCAAGGGCGACGTCCACGACATCGGCAAGAACATCGTGGCCACCGTCATGGCTTGCAACGGCTACGAAGTCATAGACCTGGGAGTGATGGTGCCGGCAGAGGACATCGTAGCCAAGGCCCTGGAACTTCATCCCGATGTCATCGGACTTTCAGGACTCATCACCCCGTCGCTGGAGGAGATGGTCCACACCGTTCATCTGCTTGCCGAAGCAGGCATCCGTGTTCCCGTACTCATTGGCGGAGCCACCACCTCCCGCCTCCACACAGCCCTGAAGATAGCTCCCGTCTATGCAGGCCCTGTCATCCACGTCCGCGATGCCTCGCAGAACGCTCCCCTTGCGGCTCCCTTCCTCGACCCGGCCACAGCAGAGCAGGCTACGCGCACCCTTTCTGCCGAACAAGCAGCCCTGCGCGAAGAAGCCACCCGCGAGCCCTCCGACGCACCTGCTTCCTTCGAGGAAGCTCGAGCCAGGAAGCCCAAGTTCTTCTGAGGCCTACCATCATCATCTATATTTCAAAACCCACTCACCCTCATCTTCCTACAGACCACCATGCTACCTAATCTGACTGAATCCCGAATCATCGCCGCTGCCGGCGAAGGAATGGACGCCTTCCTCAACCTCATCTCCGACACCTTGCTCGAGGCCATCGGCGGAGAACTGAATGCCCAGACGATGCCCGAGCTGAACGGCGAACAAATCACCCTGCTCGCCTACCGAATGCTTCGCGACGAAGTACTCGACGGCGGCTTCGTGCAGCTCATCCACAACGGGCTGGGACCCTTCATCTTCCTCAATCCCTTCGCAAAGGCCATCCGCCTCTGGGGCGAGGATGTCGAAGCAGAAGGCGGTACCACCTTCCTCCACGATTTCTCGCGCCTGATCTACAAGGGCCGCAAACTCTTCGAGCAGTACGGAGAGGAACTCACACGCCCCTGCACCGACGATGAGTTCATGGCACTCTTCGAGCAATATCCCGACTTCGATGAACTCGACGACACCTTCATCGAGAACGAGGAAGCCATCACTACTTTCATTGCGCACTATGTAGACAATCACCTCGACCAGTTTGTGACCATTGCGTAGTATTCTGCCCCATTTATTCTACTATTTATCCCTTTTCTTGTCCTTTTCAGTCCTGCAATAAAATAAATGACCGTAGGAATGACACTTTTTGCACATAAAATTTGGGAATGTGCAAAAAAGACATTACCTTTGCACACGATTTATCGGAATGTGCATGAATCAGGGTCCCCTGAGACCGAAATTCCGGTAGTACCAATTAAAAATGCAGTAAAAAAAGGAATATGACAATGGAATGTCCTAGTTTCAACTCCATTCTCCAGAAAAGTATCAAAGACCATTGGGACAAGGATGCGCTCTCGGATTATGGAACAAACACTTTTCAGTACAAAGACGTAGCCCGAATTATTGAAAAACTACACATTATCCTCGAAGCTTCGGGGGTTGAACGTGGCGACAAAGTAGCCATCTGCGGGCGCAACACTTCCCGCTGGGGTATTGCCTTTCTGGCAACCCTGACCTATGGAGCCGTGGCTGTGCCCATTCTCCACGAATTCCATCCAGAACAGATTCATGATATCGTCAACCACTCGGAGGCAAAGCTGCTCTTCGTTGGCGATCAGGTGTGGCCCACCCTGGATCCCGACAAGATGCCAGGGCTGGAAGGAATCTTCGCCAACTCCAACGACGAGTACCGCCTGCTCATCGGGCGTACGGAGAAAGTAAAGTACGCGCGAGAGAACCTCAACCGCCTCTTCGGTGAACGCTTCCCCATGAATTTCCGCGCCAGGGACATCTCCTACTATGTTGATTCTCCCGACGAGTTGGCGGTGCTGAACTACACCAGCGGCACGACCTCCAACTCCAAGGGCGTCATGATTCCCTACCGCGCCCTCTGGAGCAACGTGGAATTTGCCCACCAGGTTTACGACGCACATGTCAAGGCCGGCGACAACATCGTCAGCATCCTGCCCATGGCACATATGTACGGCATGGCATTCGAGTTCCTCTACGAGATAACCCGTGGTGCCCATGTGCATTTGCTCGGCAAGACCCCTTCGCCCACGGTATTGCTGAAGGCTTTCTCAGACCTGAAACCCAAAGTCGTCATCGCCGTTCCGCTGCTCATAGAGAAAGTGGTGCGCAAGGCCATCTTCCCCAAGATCAAGGCTCCGGCCATCCGTCTGGCCCTGATGACTCCCCTGCTGCGCGACCGCGTGAAGATGAACATCCGCCGCAAGATGCAGAAGGCATTCGGCGACAACTTCTTCGAGATCATCGTCGGCGGAGCTGCCATGAACCACGATATCGAGGTGTTCCTCAAGGGCATCCGCTTCAACTACACCATCGGCTACGGAGCCACGGAATGTGCTCCCATCATCTGCTATGCACCCTGGGATAAGTTCAAGCAAGGTTCCTGCGGCAAGGCTGCACCCCGTATGGAGATTCGCATCGACAGCAACGACCCTGCCAACGTACCCGGCGAAATCCTGGCTCGCGGCATGAACGTCATGCTGGGTTACTACAAGAACGACGAAGCCACCGCCCAGACGCTGGACAAAGACGGATGGTACCACACAGGAGACCTCGGCATCATGGATTCCGAAGGCAACGTCTACATCAAGGGACGTTCGAAGAATATGCTCCTCGGAACCAACGGACAGAATATCTACCCCGAGGAAATCGAGGACAAGCTTTCCTCCCTGCCCTACGTCTCAGAGTGTGTCGTCATTCAGAAGGCCGACAAGCTCTACGGACTCGTCTATGCCGATCCGGACGAGGTCAGGAAAGGCGGACTCACGCCTGCACAGCTCGAAGAGCAGATGGAAATAAATCGCATAGAGCTCAACAAGATCGTGCCGCTCTATGCCCGTGTGCATGCCATCAGACTCATGCCTGAGGAGTTCGAGAAGACACCCAAGAAGAGCATCAAGCGATACAAGTACACAAACTATCCCGTCTAAGGGATTCACCATCCAAAACAAAGAAAACTATCGTTCATGGAAAATATCAGTTTCAATGCGTGCGTACAGCAAAGTCTGCAGAAACACTGGGACCGGGACGGACTCAGCGACTATGGCGTGCAGACCTTCCAATACAAGGACGTCGCCCGAATCATCGAGAAACTCCACATCATCCTCGAGGCTTCGGGTGTGAAACACGGAGACAAGGTTGCCATCTGCGGCCGCAACAGTTCCCGCTGGGGCATCGCATTCCTGGCTACACTCACCTACGGAGCCGTTGCTGTTCCCATTCTGCACGAATTCCATCCAGAACAGATCCACGATATCGTCAATCACTCCGAATCCAAGCTGCTGTTTTGCGGTGATCAGGTGTGGCCACATCTGGATGCCGACAAGATGCCGGGACTCGAGGGCATCTTCGGAAACTCCAACGACGAGTATAAGCTGCTGGTCGGGCGTACGGATAAAGTAAGGTACGCACGCGAGAACCTCAACCGCCTCTTCGGCCAGAAATATCCCATGAACTTTCGCTCGCGCGACATAAACTACTATCACGACTCCCCCGACGAACTGGCTGTGCTGAACTACACCAGCGGCACGACCTCCAACTCCAAGGGCGTCATGATTCCCTTCCGTGCCATGTGGAGCAACTACAAGTTCGCCGTCGATATGCTCGGCAACGATATGGGTCCCGGCGACAAAGTCCTTTCCATGCTGCCCATGGCGCACATGTATGGCATGGCCTTCGAGTTCATCTATGAGTTCCTCCATGGCATACACGTCAATTTCCTCTCCAAGACCCCTTCGCCCGCCGTGCTTCTGTCCGCTTTTGCCGACCTGAAGCCGCGTCTGATTGTGGCAGTACCCCTGATTATCGAGAAGATTGTCCGCAAGGCCGTGCTGCCAAAGATGCAGACGCCTGCCCTCAGGATTGCTCTCCACACACCATTCCTCCGCGAACGCGTGAAGGCCGAAATCTGCCATAAACTGCAGGAAGCTTTTGGAGGAAACTACTACGAGATCATCGTCGGGGGAGCTGCCTTCAACCAGGAAATCGAAGCCGTGCTGCATGATATCGGTTTCAACTACACCGTGGGCTACGGCACCACCGAGTGTGCTCCCATCATCAGCTACGCCGATTGGAAGACCTTCAAGCCCGGCAGCTGCGGACGCATCGTCCCCAGGATGGAAGTGCGCATTAACAGCAGCGACCCCGCCAACACACCTGGAGAAATCCTGGTGCGCGGCATGAATATCATGCTCGGCTACTACAAGAACGAGGAAGCCACAGCCGCCACCATCGACAAGGACGGATGGTACCATACCGGCGACCTGGGAGTCATCGACCCCGAAGGAAACATCTTTATCAAAGGACGTTCCAAGAACCTGCTCCTCGGAGCCAACGGACAGAATATCTATCCGGAGGAAATCGAGGACAAGCTATCTTCCCTCCCCTATGTGACCGAGTGTGTGGTCATCCAGAAGGACGACAAGCTCTACGGCCTCGTCTATGCCGACCCGGAAGAAGTCAAGGCCGCCAAGTTCTCCGAGACCATGCTCGAGGCTCAGATGGAAGAGAACCGGCAGACACTCAACAAAATCATCCCATCCTATGCCCGTGTTCATGCTATCCGCCTCGTTCCCAACGAGTTCGAGAAGACTCCGAAGAGGAGTATCAAGCGCTTCAAGTACATGGACTATCCCGTCTGAGGGAGCTACACGTTCATCCACACATAGAAAGAATACAAACAAAAAGAACCCAAAAAACAACCTTTATCAGAGAACCAAGCTATGAGAAAGTTTCTTACATTGGTGGCTCTTGCTCTGGCCACCACGCTAAGCGCAAAGGACTACGTCGCCGAAGCCGATGTCCTGAAAGTCAACAACCGCCCGGCCGAGTCCGAACGCCTGTTCCGCTCCGATGCCGTCGAGAAGCAGATCAAGGAGATAGCCCGCCTGCTCACCAACCACCGCCTCTCCTGGATGTTCGTCAACTGCTACCCCAACACCATCGACACCACCGTGCACTATACCGAGAGCGATGACCAGGGTAACCCCGACACCTTTGTCTACACGGGTGACATCCACGCCATGTGGCTGCGCGACTCAGGCGCACAGGTGTTCCCCTACGTGAAGCTTGCTCCCAAGGACAAGCATCTGCAGCGGATGCTGGCAGGCGTCGTCCTGCGCCAGTTCAAGTGCATCAACATTGATCCTTACGCCAATGCCTTCAACAAGGAGCCCAACCCCAATGGCGACTGGATGAAGGACATGACGGATATGAAACCCATGCTGCATGAACGCAAATGGGAAATTGACTCCCTCTGCTATGTCATCCGGCTGGCTTACGAATACTGGACCGTCACGGGCGACACCTCCGTCTTCGGCGCTTCGTGGCTGCAGGCTGTTGAGAACATCCTCGCCACCTTCTACGACCAGCAGCACAAGGACGGCAACAAGGGAAAGTACCGCTTCCAGCGCCGTACCGAGCGCCAGTTGGACACCATGAGCAACAACGGCTGGGGAGCACCCGTGAAGCCCTGCGGACTCATCGCCAGCGCCTTCCGTCCCAGCGACGATGCCACCACCTTCCTCTACCTCATCCCCTCGAACTTCATGGCTGTCCACCAGCTCCGTAATGCCGCAGAGATCCTGACCAAGGTGAACCAGCGTGCAGACCTCGCCCGGAAGTGCACAGACCTGGCCGACGAGGTGCAGCAGGCCCTGAACAAGTACGCCATCAACATCCATCCCAAGTATGGCCCCATCTATGCCTTCGAGGTCGACGGATTCGGCAACCAGCTCCTCATGGACGATGCCAACGTCCCCTCGCTGCTCGCCATGGCCTATCTTGGCGATGTCCCCGTCAGCGACCCCATCTACCAGAACACCCGTCGTTTCGTCTGGAGCGAGGACAACCCCTATTTCTTCCGTGGCAAGGCGGGCGAAGGAATCGGAGGACCCCATATCGGACATGACATGCCCTGGCCCATGAGCATCATGATGAAAGCCTTCACCTCCACGGACGATGCCGAAATCAAGGCGTGCATAGAGATGCTGATGAAGACCGACGCCGGCAAGGGCTTCATGCACGAGAGCTTCCACAAGGACGACCCCACGAACTACACTCGCGACTGGTTCGCCTGGCAGAACACCCTCTTCGGAGAACTGATCTGCAAACTCGTCGGCGAGGGCAAAATCGACCTCCTCAACAGCATCACCATCAAGTAAGTAGTATTCCCTCATTTTTTTGCTTCATAATCACCTGCGCTGCAGTTCTCCAACACCCTGGAAACTGCGGCGTTTCTCTTTCTGTTCTGTCCTATCCATGCGTGATGTTGGTTCATTCATGCCATAATCTCGTTAAAAATACTAAATTTGTTTGGAAGGGTTCAAAGAAATATGTATCTTTAC
>CACXXT010000028.1 GCA_902771725.1 uncultured Bacteroidales bacterium | reverse complement strand
TGACCTCATCATCCTGGATCCGCCCGCCTTCGCCAAGCACAAGGATGCCCTGCGCAACGCCCTCAAGGGCTACACGCGACTGAACCTGCGTGCGTTCGAGAAAATCCGTCCGGGCGGCATCCTCTTCACCTTCTCCTGTTCGCAGGCCGTTTCCAAGGATCAGTTCCGCATGGCTGTGTTCACGGCTGCCGCCCAGAGCGGACGCAATGTGCGCATCCTCCATCAGCTCCACCAACCGGCAGACCATCCCATCAACATCTACCATCCTGAGGGCGAATACCTGAAAGGACTGGTACTTTACGTCGAATAGTGTACAACTTCTGCTAATTTTGTTAACAAATAAGGCCTTTTTGGGCAACTGAAGGTTAAAAGATATAAAACAAAAGCAGAAACCTGCAAAAAAAGAAGCACGTACGTGCGCACGTAATTGATTTATGTGTATCTTTGCACCGTGTTTTTCATGGTATTAGATTTAAGGTTAATGAAAGGACAGGTTGTCGTGAGACAACCTTCCTTTTTTTTTGGACTGCCGGTTCCTTTTGGCCTGCCGCTTCTTTTGGACGGTCGGTTCCTTTTCCCCTCGCATAGATTAAAATGTGTTTCTTTTATGCTCCTAAGGAACGTAAAAGCTTAAAGTTTTTGCTTCGAAGCCTAAAGTTTTTGGCTTTTCGGCAGAGGTATGCAGACTTTTTTGTACCTTTGCCCCGCAAAAAGGAACAACCCAAACTACAAAACAAAGACTATGGATCTGAAGATTGCTGTCCTGCCCGGCGATGGTATCGGGCCTGAGATTAGTGAACAAGGTGTTGCCGTGATGACTGCCGTGTGCGAACGCTTCGGCCATCACGTCAGCTACGAATATGCCATCTGTGGTGCCGACGCTATCGACAAGGTCGGCGACCCCTTCCCCGAAGAGACATTCCAGACGTGCATGCGCTCGGACGCCGTGCTCTTTTCTGCCGTCGGCGACCCCAAATACGACAACGACCCCACGTCCAAAGTGCGTCCTGAGCAGGGACTGCTGGCCATGCGCAAGAAACTCGGGCTCTATGCCAACGTGCGTCCTGTGGAGACCTTTGACTGCCTGATCCACAAGTCGCCCCTGAAAGATGATCTCGTGCGCGGAGCCGACTTCATCTGTATCCGCGAACTGACGGGCGGCATGTACTTCGGCGAAAAGTACCAGGACAACGACCGCGCCTACGATACCAACCTCTACACCCGTCCGGAAATCGAGCGCATCCTCCGAGTGGGATACGACTACGCGCGCCGCCGCCGCAAGCATCTGACCGTGGTCGACAAGGCCAACGTGCTGGCCAGCAGCCGTCTGTGGCGTCAGATTGCCAAGGAGATGGAGCCTCAGTATCCGGATGTGGTCACGGACTATATGTTCGTGGACAACGCCTCGATGCGTATGCTTCAGGAGCCGCGTTTCTTCGATGTTATCGTGACGGAGAACACCTTCGGCGACATCCTGACGGACGAGGGTTCGTGCATCACGGGCTCCATGGGCCTGCTGCCCTCGGCCAGCACGGGAGAACATACTCCTGTCTTCGAACCCGTGCATGGTTCCTGGCCGCAAGCCAAGGGGCAGAACATCGCCAACCCGCTGGCGCAGATTCTCTCTGTGGCCATGCTCTTCGAGTACTTCGGCCTGCAGGCGGAAGGCGACCTCATCCGCGATGCTGTCAGCGCCAGCCTGGATGCCAACGTCCGTACGCCTGAGATTCAGGTCGAAGGCGGAGCCAGGTATGGCACGAAGGAAGTGGGAGCGTGGATTGTGGAATATATCCAGAAAGCATGAAGCGTCTTCTCCTTTTGTTCCTGATGTCGTGGCCGTCGCTGATGCAAGCCCAAAGCTATCAGCAGCTTATCCGTCAGGCTTTCGAGGCGATGGCGGCAGACAGCCTGACGCAAGCAGAAATGCTGTTCCGTCAGGCGCTGCATGATTCGCCCGGAGCTCAGGGCAATGCCATCGTCTACGGGCAGTTGGCAGCCATTGCCGAGCGGCAGGGGAAGGAGCAGGAGGCTCTGCAGGACTATGACGAAGCCATCCGTCAGGCTCCGCAGAACCTCAGCCTGCTGCTGGGGCGTGCATCCCTCTATCTGAAGCTGGGGCGTGAGGACCGCGCGCGTGCAGACTACGACGTCATCCTTACAGCACGCCCGGATCACCCCGAAGCGCTGCTCATGCGGGCGTATGCCTATCAGCGCACCCGTCTGTTCAAGGAAGCGCGCAGGGACTACGAAAGCCTGTTGCGCAAGCAGCCAGCTAACGAGCAGGCGTTGCTGGGACTGGCACTGGTGTGCGACAAGGATCGTCGTCCGCGCGAGGCTATGGAGTTGGTGAACCGTGCCGTGGAACTCTATCCGACGCACGCCGACGGCTATGCCCTCCGTGCCGGCTTCGAGGCAGACCGCAAGCAGTACGAACGTGCAGAAGAGGATTTTGCCGAGGCCATCCGTCTCTCGCCCGAAGACCCCAGTCTCTATCTCGCCCGCGCCCAGTTCTTCACCCGGCTGAAGCGCACCAGCGATGCCCGCGAGGACACCCAGCGGGCGGCACGTCTGGGGGCAACGGCAGAGGAAATTGCAGGAGCCCTGGGCATGAAGGCTCAGTAACTCGTCCGAACTTTCCACCTACGTCCATTCGTTTTTCCATTTACGTCCATACGTGTTTGCAATCACGTCCGTACGTGTTTGCGATTACGTCCGTACGTGTTTGCAATCACGTCCATACGTGTTTGCTTGTCTCACAAGTGATACAATCCCATTCAGCCTGCTGCATCCCTTTGTGCAGCCTGCTGGATTGTTCTCTGCAGCCTGCTGGATTTACCGATGTTACCTGTTGTGTTTTCTGCCAGTCTGTTGTTAGAATCGGTTTGCATGCAAAACAGAATTTGAAAAACTATGCTAACCTTGCTAACCATACGAATGAAATGGGGATGATTGCCGGAAAAGGACGGAAATATTAAGGGATTTTAACAAAATTAGCAAGGTTAGCAAGGTTAGCATAGTTTTTGAAATTCTGTTTTGCAAGACGGGACTCATCAGTAATCGTCATTTCTTCGGTTTCCGACTGAAGTTCCAGCCGATGTGAACCATAAGGTAGCTGGGAATACCGCGCTGCCAGGTGCTGCTGATGCCGTCGGAGCCCACGTGCCAGGAGGTGTGGGAGATCTGGCTGAGCAGGTCGTAGCCTGCGAGTTTGGCGGTCAGTTGCCCTTTGAGGAAACTGCGTGAGAGCTGGGCGTTCCAGATGAGATGGTTGGTGTTCAGCGAACTGTCCTCGAATCCTCGGCGATGGTATTCGCGCAAGTCGGTGCTCAGGTGCAGTTCCCAGGGGAGGCGCCAATGGAGGTTCACCCCGTAGCTGATGTCCCAAATGTTCGTGGTCCGATAGGTGGTCATGGGGCTCCACGCACGCTCCCACTCGGCCTGTGCTGTCGTTTCGACGTCGAATCGTTCGTTGAGTTTATAGCGTAGGCTGAATCGTTCGCGGAGGTTCACGCGTCGCGTGGTGGTTTCCTCGCCATTGGCGACGTAGGCTACGTTGTGGCGGAAGATGCGCACGTCGTTCGTCAGTCGCCAGTGGCGTGCGCTGTCGAGGGCGGAGGTGAAGTTCACGCGGCCGTCCCACCACCAGTTGCCGTTGACGTTCTTGGGGCGATAGGTGTATGCCCCTGACTGCGAGTCGTAGTCGTAGGTCTGCATGATTTGGCGGAGGGTTACGTCATAGCTGGATCTGAGGCTCAGGCTCTGCTCACGTCGGGGCACTTGGTGTGAGTAGGTGGCTCCGATGACGTGGCGGCTTTCGTTCTTCAGGTCGGGATTTCCCAGTCGTCGGCTGAGGGGGTTGCTCTCGTCGGTGTAACCGATGAGCTCTGTGATGTCGGGTGTCTGGGTGGTGTGGCGATAGGTGAGTTGCCAAAAGTTGTTGTGTTTCATATCGTAGAAGTAGAACATCGCAGAGGGGTCGAAGAGGATGTTCTTCTGCTCAATTTCCGTGTCGATGGGATAGCGCGTGTAGCGTTCTCGCTCGTACTGGCGGGAGATGGGTAAAACGGCGGAGAAGATGACCTGCCGTTTCTTGGGTTCGTAGGCTGAGTATTGCAGATTCAGGGATGCGGCATTACTGCGTGTCCAGTGGCTGGTCCACAGGCTGTTGAGGCTATCCTGCAGGGCTGCGGTCAGCAAGGGAATCTCGCCCAGCGAAGGTGCCATGGCAGCGAAGACGCTGTCGCGGTCCAGTCGGTAGAGGGGATTTGCGGCAGAGGAGAATTGCTGCGTGTGGGAGTACTGAAAAAGCAGATGCCAGCCTTTGCCCATCGTCAGGTCGTATTCGAGGCTACCCATCCATGAATGTCCACGGCTGCGGTCGGGTCGGTACTCATTGCGGCGGTCAACCGCGGTTGTGGGACGGAAGTATTCGAGGTCGTAGTGTTGGTAGGAGTCGCGGCGTGAGTGGTTGAATCGTGTGTTCAGGTGCAGCCTTAGGGCATCGCCCCACGGCAAGGATTTGATGGCCATCAGGTAGTTCTCGAGCGACCAGTTGCGCCCGTCGGTGTAGCTGTCCGTGAGTGTGTGGTTCGTCAGCGTGTCGGAGGTCGCTGTCTCAGAGTTCCCGTTGGTCCAACTGCGTGTGGGGCTGGTGTTGAAGATCGTATTCATCATGAGGTAGAACGGTGCTTTCAGGTTGAAGTAGTTCGTGGCGCTGGCTGTGAAACTCTTGTTGCGGTTGGCGTTCTGGCTGCGTGTGAAGACGTCGCCCGTCTGCAGGTAGGTGGAACTGCTGGTTCGGCTCTCGTTCCTGGTGTCGTTCCATTCCACGCTTGCTCCGACCTCGTCGGCCCACTTACCTTGTCGTTCGTAGCTGTAGTTGGCGTTCAGGATCTTGTGGGTTTGCAGCCCCATCGGCTGGTTCGTGGGAGTCCAGTCGCCGTCGCTGCCTGGTCGCCGGTTCTCGTTGACGTTGTTGGCATTCCCGAAGAGAGTGAGTCGGCTGTTGTCTGTGTATCGGAGTCCGAAGGCGCGCGCCTTCCATCTCTCGTGGGTGCCTGCTGCCGCCTCGGCGTTGGCGATATATCCTTGGGAGTACTCGCGCTTGAGCTGGACGTCCATCACGAAGTCTTTCTTCTCGGTATCATAGCCCAGATACTCGCTTTCTTGTGTGGATTTGTGGTAGGCCTTCACGTTCTTGACTGCGAAGTAGGGCAGGTTGTCCAGCATCATCTTGTTGTTGCCCTTGAAGAAGTCTTTTCCGTTGAGCGTCAGGTAGTCCACCTTCTCTCCGTTGACGAGTATCTCGCCGTCTTCCTTCAGTTCCACTCCCGGCAGCTGGCGGATGAGGTCGTCCAGCATAGAGCCTTCTGCGAGGTTGAAGGCGGTGGCGTCGTACACCATCGTGTCGCCCTTCCACACCAGTTGGATCTTCGATGCCTTGACCACGAACTCCTCCATCTCTGTTTCCATTGCCACGTCCCTGCCCGTCTTCTTCAGGTAGATGGCCGGCACGTGGAAACTGCTGTTGCGACGAATCCGCTTCAGTTCATAGTCGATGCAGGATGTGGCATAGCCCGGAGCCGCAGCACGGACGATATAGCGAGCTTGGTGAGCAGGGACTCTGAGGCTGTAGCTCTGCCCCCAGACTTGAGTGCCGGAACGGTAAGTGCGCGCGGTGTCGCGAGCGATGACGTTGCTGTCTGTGGTCAGCACCTCAATGTAGGCGCTATCCAAATAGGTCCTTGTGAAGGAGTCGAATACCTGTCCGTAGAGTCGCACTTGGCGTTCCTCTTTGTCGTCGGCAGGTGCGGCGGACGAGGACATAGTGATGGCTGTCGTGGCTGCTATAGCCATCAGAAAGAACTTGTATTTCATAAGTTTAAGAATGTTTCAGGTCTAATCCTTAAGAGCTTGCTGCGCGAGTATTAGGAACTCTGTTGTGAGAGGGAGGTGCTCTTGATCGATAGTCTGTCTTTCAAGATTTGCAATCTCATCCCTGTATTTCTTGCGTTGATCTTTTCGTAGTAAGTGTCCGTAATCCCTGCAAGTCACGAACAGGGCCGCCGTAGCAGCCACGGCTTCTGTTAATTGCAGGCTGTGGTTATCGATGAGTTTTTGATAAAGAACTTTCTGAATTTCGATTCGGACAAGGACGTCCTGTTCCGTCTTGATGGATGTAATAACGGCCTGTTTCATTTCCAGTTCGGCTTTTCCTTGGGCGTAGGTGTATATGAGTCTCCCTTTTATTTCCCGTTCGCCGTTGGTGGGCTCTGTCCATTCCACGGCGTAGAGGTGGCGATAGTTCTGGTCTTCCTCTGCCGTGTAGCAGGACAGCATCCAATGTTGCATGGAGCTTGTGCCAATCTTCACTTGGTTACTATTGCTGTCACCTACGCGGCATAGTTGGACGTCGATGGGAATGTCCTTGCCCCCTCGGTGGCTGCGAGTAAGGTAGCAGTTCTTCTCTCCTCTGTCTTTTTCTATCTGAATCAGGATGTTGTCGAGGAGCTTGCGGTCGCTCACGTCCAGCGTGAAAGTGTAGATGTCTCGCTGCGACAACAGCCGATGCTCGCCTTTCTTGCCGGAGGGGAAGGGATCCATCTGCGAGTTGAGATTCTTCTCCACTTGAACGTTCTTGGATTTGATGAATTTGTCGAACGTGCGCTGTACGTTCTTCTGTGCCACGGCGTTGGTGGTCATCAGGATGGCTGCGATGGCCAGGGTCAGGAATCGTTTCATATCTGATATCTTGTTTTTAGCGTTGGTGAGTGTAGTTAATGGCAATTGGGGAAAATTATGTAGTATAGTTGGGCCTCTTCGGCCTGGAGCTGAAGTTCGATATCGCGTGCCTGTCGGTCAACCTCGTATAGCCGCTTGCGGACTTGGCTTTGCAGGCTTGCAGCTTGTTCTGAGATTTGTGCCAAGTAGGCGTTCACTTCCGGTTCCATTTCTTCGATGATCGCCAGCAGTTGAGCCTCGCGTTCAGGGCTTATGGGGTTGTCGGCGGGCTGGAGAGTGAGATGGTGGAACTCCTTGCTGCTGAGGGTTGGTGTGTCGTCCCATTCGTAGTCGTAAGCCGGCAGCGAATAGTCTTTAGGCATTCGGACACGTATGGGTAGGTCCTCACGATTGAGGTTCATCGCTCGCTGGTAGGTCAGGGTGCGGCTGTCTGTGAAGTAGCCTCTGATGCCAAGGATATCCTCTTCGGCCAGGGGATCTGCCTGGGGCTTGTCCCACGATGCAGCCGAGAGCAGTGGGTGGGTGGCCTCAATCATTTCCGGAGCTGAGACGTCCGTCTCGGCCAACAGTTCCAACACTTCCTTGTCCACGGCGGGCTGCTGGGGAACCATCAGCCAGTAGGCAGCCAGCAACAATGCGGCAGCTATTGACAGACTCGTCCACAACGCAATCCTGCGGACAGGGGTAGGGCGAACGGAACTCTCGCCTGCCGCAACCAAATCCTCGTCGCTGACCTCACGCGTCAGAGCATCCCACTCCGTCTCGTCCTGCGGGCGGCGGTTGTCGGCAAAAACGTCTTGGACTTCAGCCCAAAGGCGTTCGTCTGTAAATGTGTCTTGCTGTTTCATTGTGAGAATTGTTTGAGGTTTTGGAGGAATGCTGTGCGCGCTCGGTTGATTAGGGAGGAGGTTGCGGTCTGACTGAGTCCGAGGATAGAGGCAATTTGAGCGTTGTCGAGGTCATCCAGGAGTCGCATGGTCAGCACGCGCTGCCATCGAGGTGGTAGTTGGCTGAGTGCCAGGCTTACGCGCAGTTCTGATTCTTTTTCTTCCAGCGAGGCGTGTGGGTCGTTGCTTCTTGCTGTGAGCGAGCGCAGGGTGGAGCCGGGCAGTTCCTCGAGTGGTGCTGCCAAGGATCGTCGTCGCCGCTTGGCGGTGAGGATGTTAAGGCAGCAGTTGCGAAGTATGCGTTGCAGCAGCGGCTCCACGTCGCGCTGTGTGTCAACCCTTTCGCGCCATCGCCATAGCGAGACGAGTGCATCCTGAACTGCATCCTCCGCCTCGTCCTCATCATGGAGGATCTGGCGTGCTGCTTCCAGCAGACAGGGGCGCAGATGGCTGGCGATATGGTTGAACTCGGTGGCTTGCATACATCTATAAATACAATCCGCGTGATGAGTTGTCACGCGGATGTGGGTTAAAAAAGTTTAAGGAGTATTAGGCTCTTTCTTGAAGCAAGCGCTGGACGCTCATCTCGCTGAAGTCGGGAATCTGGAGGTCGGAGAGGGGGCGGACGGCGTCGAGGGGATTGGTGGTGGTGAGGGCAACGACGTAGGCACCGGAGTCGCGTCCGGCGCGGAGGCCATTGATGCTGTCCTCGAAGACGACGCAGTCTTCGGGCTGGGCACCAAAGCGGGCAGCAGCGCGAAGATAGCAGTCGGGATGGGGTTTGGAATGGGCAAAGTCCTCGCTGGTCAGGATGGCATCGAAGAGCGAACGGAATTCAGGGTGCTGGGCATAGACGCGTGACATCTTCTCGTGGTTCGAACTGGTGACGACGGCAGACGGGATGCCGCATCGCCGCAGGTCGGCGAGGAAGTCAAGCACACCTTGAATATAAGGGAAGGTCATCTGGCGCTCGAAGTCGTTGAGCCGGCAGGTGACAGCCTCGCGCTCGCTCTCCAGCGGACCGCAGAAGTAAGCATCATAGATTTGCGTGAGGGTCTGCCCTTTGATGCTGTTCTCGAGGCCTGGACGGTCGGGGTAATAGAGACGGAACTGCGAGCCCCAGAACTGTGAGTACTGGGGCTCGGTATCGAAGATGACTCCGTCGAGATCAAAGAGAGCGGATGATAGTCTGTTCACGGTCGGGTCCTACGGAAAGAATGGTGATGGGCGTTTGCAGCTCGTCCTCGAGGAACTTGATGTAGTCCTTGAATGTCTGTGGGAACTGGTCCTCGGAGGTCATCTTGGAGAGGTCTTCCTTCCAGCCGGGGAGGTCGCGATAGACGGCGGTCCAGCCTTCGGTGTCGTAGGGCACGTCGGTTGTGCGCACGCCGTCCTTTTCATAGGCTACGCAGGCGCGGATGGTCTCGAAGCCGTCGAGGACGTCGCTCTTCATCATGATGAGCTGTGTGACGCCGTTGATCATGATGGCGTAGCGCAGAGCCACGAGGTCCACCCATCCGCAGCGGCGGTTGCGGCCAGTTACGGCTCCGTACTCATGACCGATCTCGCGCAGGCGGTCGCCCGTCTCGTCGAAGAGTTCCACGGGGAAGGGACCAGAGCCGACGCGGGTGCTGTAGGCCTTGAAGATGCCGTAGACCTGGTCGATCTTGTTGGGACCTACGCCCAGACCTGTGCAGACGCCACCCGTGGTGGTGGAGCTGGAGCTGACGTAGGGATAGGTGCCGTGGTCGATGTCGAGCATGGTTCCCTGAGCGCCTTCGGCGAGCACGCTCTTTCCCTCGGCGAGCAGGCGGTTGATTTCAATCTCTGTGTCGGTGAGCTGGAACTGACGCATGTATTCCACGCCCTCGAGCCAGAGGCGCTCCTCGTCGGTGATGTCGTAGTCGGTATAGTGGAGGTCGCGGAGGATCTGTTCGTGGCGAGCCTTCAGGGCTGCGTACTTCTCGGGGAAGTTCTCGAGGATGTCGCCCACGCGCAGACCTGTGCGGCTGGCCTTCTCGCTGTAGGTGGGGCCTATGCCCTTGCCCGTCGTTCCTACCTTGTTCTTGCCCTTGGCCGCCTCGTAGGCGCGGTCGAGCACACGGTGTGTGGGAAGGATGAGGTGGGCGCGCTTGCTGATGTGGAGGCGGCTGCGGAGGTCATAGCCGGCGGTTTCCAGTTCCCTGGCCTCGGCCATGAAGAGGTCTGGGGCGATGACACAGCCGTTGCCGATGATGTTCAGCTTGCCCTCGTCGAAGATGCCGGAGGGGATGGAACGGAGGACGAACTTCTTGCCGTCGAAGATGATGGTGTGACCAGCGTTGGGACCGCCGGCAAAGCGGGCCACGACGTCGTATTTGGGAGTGAAGACATCGACGACCTTACCTTTTCCTTCGTCGCCGAAAACGATGCCCAGCAGGGCGTCTACTTTTCCTTGTTTCATTGATGTTTGGAGTTTTTGATTTGTTTCAGTTTCTTGCGCATGGCCGATTCGCACTTCGGACAGGTGCCGTAGACGTACAGGATTCTGTGCGAGACGCCGAAGCGGCGTGGGTGGTAGCTGTCGACAGCTGCTGCGAGGTCTTTGCTCTTGATGTGTGTGATGCGATGGCAGATGTTGCAGATCTGGTAGCTCTTGGGCTTGTTGTCGGTGATGCGCTCGAAATGCGTGGTCGACGACGAGAAGGGATGCCGGATGAGCAGGTTGGCCTGCACCAACAACAGGGTGGTGTTGTAGAGCGTGGACGTGCTGACGTGGAACCGCTGTAGCAGGAGTATCTGCTGCAGGTCCTCGATGGTGAACGTTCCTTCGATGTCATAGGCCGCACGAAGAATGGCAAACCGTTCCTTGGTTTGCCTCAGTCCGTTCGCCGCGAGAAAATCGCGAAATCTGTTGGCTACAGCCTCCTGAGTGTACACATTTTCGCTCATACGGCGACAAAGTTACGTTAAGTTTGGGGCTTTACCAAAGAAAAAGGGGAAAAAGTTACTTTGCGGGTGCCGAAGTAGTGATTATTGTGAATTCATCGGCATCTTCGAGCAGGGGAAACTTGCTGTTGTAGTGTCTCAGGAAATCGATATCGATGATTCCGGAGGCTGCCCACTCGGTTTTGTCGGGACAGGTGGCCATGAGCTCGCCGTAAGGGTTGATGATGGCGGAGCGTCCGTAGTATTCACATTGCTGGTCGGTACCTATTCTGTTGGCAGCTGCGACGTAGCATTGGTTCTCGATGGCGCGTGCCCGGATGAGGGTTCGCCAGGCAGTGTCGCGGCTGATGGGCCAGTTGGCGCTGTAGAGGATGCAGTCGACGTCGTCGTGGCTACGAGCCCAGAGGGGGTAGCGCAGGTCGTAGCAGACTTGCAGCAGGAATCGTACGCCACGGAAATTGACGACTACGCGCTGCGAGCCGCGTGTGAACTGCTCTGCCTCGCCGCCATATATAAATAGGTGTCGCTTGTCGTAGGTGGTGATTTCTCCGTCGGGACGAACGAAATACAGGCGGTTGAAGTACAGCCCCTGGTCCTCTGTTGCCACGCTGCCTACGATGGCGGCATCGCGCTCGCGGGCTTTCTGCTTCATCCAGTCCACGATGACCGGAGCTTTGTCCGCAATTTCGTAGGCATTATTATTGAGGCCCGTGGCAAACATTTCGGGCAGGAGGATGAGGTCGGTGTGCGGAAGCTTGTCGATGAGGTGGTCCAGATGTGGCAGGTTCTCGAGGGGTCTGCACCAGATGATGTCGTGTTGGAGGATGGTCAGTTGCATGATGATAGTATGTGTTCTGCTTTGTGTTGTGCGGCTTCGGATTGTTCGCCGTAGTGCAAGAGTGCGTTGGTGACCGCTTTTCTGAGCGGCAGGAACGTTGAAGGGAGAGTGGCGGCCGCCTGATCGAGGAACTCGGCTTCGGCGTCGGGCGAGAGCTCGCAGCCCCGCATGAGCAGGCGTGTGATGCATAGGAAACCGCACAGCTGGCGCAGGGGGCGCTCGTCTGCCATCATCAGGAACGCCTGGTCGGCAGCATCGGGCATGCGGCAGAGCAGTTCCATGGAAAGCAGCTGGGCGACTTCTGCCTGCTCCGGTCGCAGGTCGGACAGCCAGATGTCTGCGATATCGTGGTCGAAGTCCTCTATGGGGTAGAGTAGGATGGCCAGCAGCTTGCACTCTCGGATGTTCTCCTGCCAGAGCTCCTGTGCGAGGTGGCGGTCTGGCTGGTAGTCGGCAGCTATCTCGCGCAGTCGCGGCAACTCCACTCCATAGACCAGTCGATAGCCCATGCCGCTCTCACGGATGGAGCGCGAGGTGACGCCGTTCATGGCAGCTCGCAGTTCGGCCTTCAGATCGTTAATCGTTGACATAGGGCAGGAAGTGGTAGTCGCGGGAGTAGCGCAGCATCTGGTGGTCGTAGGCTTCGCCGTACTTCACACGGATGTCGGTGATGTTGCCGAGGCGGTCGCGGCTGACGATGTATTCTGGGTTGATGAATCCCTTGTAGGGAGCGAGGTTGAGGGCACGGTAGCGGCTGAGAACCTCGGCGTGGAGGGCAGGGTCTACCTTGACGGCGTAGGTCTCGATGAGGTTGCGGGCAGCCTCGAAGTCGCCTTCGCTCTTGATGCGCTGGATCTCTGCCAGGAGCTGGCCGAAGAGGCGGCGCAGGGCGGGGTAGTCGTTGATCTGGACGAAGGTCTTGCCCTCGCGCTGGACGAGCTGGACGGCGGAGGGAGTGACGGCGGGGGGAGTGACGGCGGAGGGAGTGACGGCGGAGGGAGTGACGGCGGACGAACCGCCGTCCACTGAACCCAAGGCGGGCAGAGAGGAGGGAGAAGGAGAGGGGGAAGAAGGAGAGGCGGACTTAGGGGAGGGAGACGAGGAGGAGGCGGGCTGAGAGGAGGAGGCGGGCTTAGGGGAGGGAGACGGAGAGAGAGAGGCGGGCTGAGAGGAGGAGGCGTGCTCGAGGACCCAATGGGCGATGAGGGAGCGGTTGCGCATGTGGGCTTCTTCGATGTCGTTGCCGGGCTCGATGCGGACGAGCTGGGTCATCAGCCCGTTCATCATATAGGTGTAGTACTGCGACTTGTAGGCTTCTGCATTGGGGGTGAGTCCCAGTTCGGTGAGCTTCGGGTCGGCCACGTAGTAGAGTCCGAACAGGTCGGCACGAGCCTCTTCGATGGCAGAGCCGTAGGCCTTCAGGGAGTCGGCGTCTACGCCCGGAAGCAGCTTGCCCGAGCCGTGCCCCAGACACTCGTGGAGGTCTGTGTGAAGGTCGTCGCAGGCATCGCCGTACTCATTGATAAGATCGCGCGTGGTCTGGTTGATGACGAACTCTTCCTGGAAGCCGTTGCCGTGGGCAGCCTTGTTGTAGGCATCCGTCAGGTTGCCGATGGTTACGCTCTTGGATCCGTGCTCAGCACGCACCCAGTTGCTGTTGGGCAGGTTGATGCCGATGGCGGTTGAGGGGTATAGGTCGCCGCCGAGGATGGCAGCAACGATGACCTTGGCTGTGATGCCCCGGCAGTTCTCTTTCTTGAAGCGTGGATCCACGGGCGAGTGATCCTCGAACCATTGGGCGTTGGCACTCAGTTTCTCCGTACGGGCTGTGGCAGCCATGTCCTTGAAGTTGGCCAGACCTTCCCAGCTGGCTTTCATGCCCAGCGGGTCGCCGTAGCTCTCTGTGAATCCGTTGGTGAAATCCACGTTACCCTCCGTCTCCTGCACCCAAAGGATGGTGTAGTCGTCGAAGGTGTGGAGGTCGCCGGAGCGGTAGTATTCAATCAGTTTCTGGATTACGCCCACCTGCTTCTCGTTCTCTGCCACGGTCTTGGCCTGCTCCAGCCAGTAGATGATGCGGTCGATGGCCTGGCCGTAGAGTCCTCCGCTGCGCCACACTTTCTCGCGCAGCTGTCCGTTCTCCTTGACCAGCCGGCTGTTCATGCCGAACATGACGGGGTGAGCGGGGTCGGGGTCTGCCTCCTTCATGCGGAGGTAGAAATCCTCTGCCTCAGCCTGCGTGACTCCAGGACCATAGTAATTGGCCGCACTCGTCTGCACGAGATCTTGCCCGTCGGCCTGGTTGGTGCGCTTGGGCATGACCTTCGGGTCGAAGATGATGGGGTAGAGTTCCTCCACGTTGAAGGGCAACTTGGAGGAGTCAATGGACTTCACAGCCTGACGCAGGAACGCCTCGGAAAAACCCGGTTGGAACTTGTCGCAGCCATAGTGGTGATGAATGCCGTTGGAGAACCATACACGCTTGAGGTACACCTCAAAGGCACGGAATTCTTCGCTCTTCCGGTCGCCTTTGAAGTCTGTGTAGACGGTCTCCAGGAGCTGGCGTATGCGCAGGTTGTAGCGCCCGTTCTGGTCCCAAAGAATATCCCTTCCCGAGAGCGCAGCCTCGGAAAGGAAATATATGAGCTTTTTCTGGCGGAGGGTCAGGTTGTCGAAACCGTGGACTTGATAGCGCAGCATTTGCAGATCGGCAAAGCGCTCATCGTTGTACTTGAAATCATCTTGTTTGGCTTGCATCAGCTGTGTGCTGGCAATCATGCTTGTCATGAGCAGTAGTGTTTTTAGATTCATGAGTTGGTGGGCATTAAGGTATGGGCATACTGCCTGTCCGCTTTCTCTCTATATAATAAGGTATGCCTGCTGGCACCTTCGCTCGCAGCGCCGTGTTAATCTGTAGTCTTGGGCTTGCGGGTTCGTTTGGGCAGTGTCATCTTCGCCAGGAACTCGGATTGGTACTGCTTAGGTGTCTTTCCCTGCAGATGGTAGAATGCAGCGTAGAAGGACTGTCGGTTGGCAAATCCGCATGCGGATGCGATTTCGCCCATCGTCAGGTCGCGGTTGCGCTTGTCCTGCAGCATGCTGACGGCATCGCGTATGCGATATCCGGCGACGAGTTCTGCATAGTTCATCTGGAATCTCAGACTTACGGCAGCGCTGATGTAGCGGGTGTTGGTGTTAATTTCTTCGGCCAACCTCTTAGCGGTATAGCCTGGGTCACGGTACTTCTTCTCGACAATCATCTTCCGGAGAATCTGTTCGTAGATTTCATCGATGACCTCTGGTTTTACTTGGGCGCGATAGGTAGCGGCCTTCTCTTTCTTTACGTGATAATTGTACTTTGCCATAGTGTTATTTTGAGAGTCGTTTTTTTTAGTGTTCTAAAACGCTTTGTGCTATTCGGCTGCAAATTTAGCTAATTTGTAAGGAAACAGCGAATAAAAACGAGAATTAATTTATAAAAAGAGGCTGTAAAACATATTTTTGTCAGTTTTAGAGGGTCTCAGAGGCTGCTGTAGCCTGCTCGTGGGCGCGTAATTGCTCGTCAAACAGTGCTATCTGTTGCAAGATTTTTCGTCTTTGCTGCTCGAGTTCCTCCTGCTGGCTGTTGAGCACTTGCTGTTCTTTGTCGAACTCTTCGCTGTCCATTCGGATTCCTTCTGCCTGTAAAGCAATAATCTGTGCCCTGAGGTTGTCCACTCTCGCCTGTGTGATGGCTGCGTCCAGGGTGGTCTGTCGCACCTGTTGGCGGATAGGGGTCCAGTCCTTGTCGTCGGCAAGCATACGTTCGAGTTCCACAAACTGCACGGGTGGGTGGTTGGCATTGTACTGCCTCATCCACAGATCCAGTTCCCTGCGTTCTTCGGACACTCGCTGCTCGTCCTGGTGGATGAGTTCCTCGAGGTTCTTGTGCTGAGTGGTCAGGGTGAGGAATTCCGTGTGCAGCTCCTGGTACTCGCTCTCGGTCTTTTCCAGAGACTCGTTCTGACGCTGCATCTGGTTGGTGGCTTGCTGGAAGTAGGTCTTGCCGTCGGTATCGGGCAGCAGCTTGTTCAGTTCGGTCTCGGCCTTCGACGCCTGCTCCTCCGTGAACTTGCAATGTCCTTCCAGCTGAAGAACCAGCGTCTGCAACTCATAGACGCTCTTGGCCAGCAGTTCTATCTGCACGCTGTTGACGGCGATGTCGCTCTCGTGCTTTCGGATGCCTTCCTGCAGCTCCTTCCAGAGCTCAGCCATCTGCTGTATGCGCAGCTTCATACCTTCGTGCGAAGTCTTCCAGTCGCGGAACCATTCGGGCAGCGAGATTTCGTTCGCCAGCGCCTCGTAGCGCTGGCTGTAGTTGCGCGTGATGGATGCCAGTCGCTGGTTGAGTCGTTCTACCTGACCAGCCATCACCTGGCATGCCGTGTTCACCTCGTTGAGTCGCACCATCTGTTCCGAGCGTTCCTGCTGCATAGTCTGCAGCCGTGCTCCCAGGCGTGAGATGGCATCGAGGTGGAAGGTGAAGTTCTTGAGTTCCTTCTCTGCCTCGTCGGAGTCCACGGATGTCTTCTCGATGAGCTGCCGCATCATCGCCAGTCGGGCTTCGCGGTTTGTCGTCTGGGAACATTCGACGAAGGAACGGTCCAGCACGGCAAAAGTCTGCCACTCGTCGGTGTCTTGCTTCTGGCGAGTCTCCAGCATTCGGCAATTCGCCAGTTCGCTTTCCTGTTTGGCTGTCGTGGCTGTCAGTTCCTGCCGGGCCTGGTTCAGTTCGTTCTCTTTCTTGATGAGTTCAGCCTCCAGCAACTCGCAGTCAGCCTTCAGCGAATTGATCAGGGCACTCTGCTCGTTGATGCCTTCGCTGCGCCGGGGATGATGCGTCGCCCCGCAGACGATGCAGGGCTGTCCTTCCTCGAGGTCGTTGCGCAGTTCTATGATGTTCTGACTCTTGGTCAGCGTCCAATGGTAGTTCTTCTGGCGGTATTGGATGCGCAGTTTGCTGACGTCCGTCTCCAGGGTGTCGATGATTCGGTTGAGGTGGTCTGCTCTGAGTCGCAGGCTGGATATGAGCTGGCTCTTGGTTTCTATCTGGTCGTAGCCGGCGGCGATGTTTCTCCACAGCGAGAGTCCCGTCTCCAGCATCAGTTTCCGGCTGTGCAGTTCCAGCGCGCGTCGCTGAAGGTTGAAGCTGTCCTGTCCGGCAATATTGCGGCGGTGGCCTTCTATTTCCTCCTGCACGGCTTGGATGTTAGCTTCCAGGTCCTGATGCTCCCTGAAGAGGACTCCCAGCTGCTCGTCGCGTTCGCTCTGCCGGCGCAGAGCCTGGTTGAGTTCGCCGGAGAGCCTGTTCCTGAACTCCGTGGTTTCCTGCAGCTCGTCGAGCATGACCTGTATGGCCTCGTTCCTCTGGATCATCTGGCGGTGGG
This sequence comes from uncultured Bacteroidales bacterium, assembly GCA_902771725.1. GTDB lineage: Bacteria > Bacteroidota > Bacteroidia > Bacteroidales > Bacteroidaceae > Physcousia. The sequence goes on along the minus strand of CACXXT010000028.1, from coordinate 17,069 downwards.
CTTCCAGCGACTGCTTTTTCAGTTTGAGGTCCGACAACTTTGCCGCCAGCTGGTCGTTCTCGGCCTGTATGTCTGCCAGTTGTTTTTTCTTGACTTTCAGCTGTTCCCTGAAGGTGTTGGTGTAGTTCTCCTCCTCTTCTTTCGTAGAGCGGTAGAGGGTGGCCCGTTCCGTCAGCTTTTCTGCTTCGGTCATGGTGTGTGCGGCCTGGATGAGGTTGCTGATGCAGTCCTTCGCCTCCTCGCGGTGGGCTTCGATTTCCCTGCTGGCGTCGGCTTCCTTCTTCTTGGCGTCGTTAATCTGAATGGCCAGCATGCTGGAATTGCGGCGTGCGAGGCTGATGCCGGTTGAGAGCGTGTGTATGCGCTGGAAGCGCCCGTTGATGGGTTCGAACGTCTCGAATCGTTCCAGCTCCCGCTGCTGGGTGAGGATACTGGCCTGCAGTTTGTTGATCTGGAACATCTTCTGGCGCTGCTGGGCAAGTTCTGTGCTGAGCTCAATGTAGCGTCGGGTGCGCTCCTGCTGCAGCCTCACTCGCTGCAGCGATTCCTCAACGTTGTTGAGCTTGGTCTGCTGCAGTCTGCGTCCTTCGCGGATGCGCTGCAGGGCCTGGTCGTCCAGGCGGTGGGCTTCTACTCGTGCGCGGGCAACCTCCTGACGGATGATGCCTCTGAGCCATGTCTTCACGTCCTCCGGCAGCGGGCTTCCGAATCGTTCCTGCCACCACTGGCGGGCGTTTTCTTCCGTGGTGAGGGCTGGGGTGGGGAAATATGGATTATCTGTAGTCATTACACTTACGTTTATTCTCGAAAAGCTGTGCAAAAGTAGGAAAAATCAGCGTAACAACCAAAAAAAGTACTGACTTATTATGAACTTTCACTTTCTTTTGATACTTTTGCAACGACTTTTGTCTTTCGGGACAGAATCATGGATATCATTCGAACAAAATAAATACACAAATCATGAAACTCAAATTCTTCAGAAACGCCAGCCTGGTAGCCTTGACGCTGGCAGCAACGGGGGCGATGGCACAGCCCAAGGTCACCGTCGATTCAGAGCATCTGGGGGCACAGGTGAGCCCTCGTCTCTATGGTATCTTTTTCGAGGAAATCAACCACGCCGGCGACGGCGGTCTCTACGCCGAGCTGGTGCAGAACCGTTCCTTCGAGGACGACTCGGAACGTCCCGTCCATTGGAAGGCTCTCGGCGGTGCCGTGGCTTCGCTGACGACAGACGGAATGCTCAACGACCGTCAGGCTCACGCCCTTCGCCTGAACCTGAAGGGTCTGGGCAGCGGTGTCCAGAACGAAGGCTACTGGGGGATGTCCTTCCGCCAGCAGACGGACTACACCTTCTCTGCCTGGGTGAAGGCCGATGCGGCCTACAAGGGTGACCTCATCGTCACCCTCAGCGGTGCCGACGGACGCAACCTGGGTCAGACCACCGTGCCCCTGAAGCTGAAAGCTGGCAAGTGGGCTCATATTAAAGATGTACGCGTGCGCGCGACAGGCTCCGACCCCGAAGGCCGGCTGACGCTGACGTTCACCAACCCCGGCGTGCTGACGATGGATGTCGTCTCGCTCTTCCCGCCCACCTACAAGGGTCGCAAGAACGGATGCCGCATCGACCTCGCCGAGCTGCTGGAAGCCCTGCATCCCAAGTTCATGCGTTTCCCCGGCGGCTGCTATGTCGAGGGACAGACGACTCCGCGCAACAACCTTCACAACCGCTTCGAGTGGAAGAATACCATCGGTCCCATCGAGCAGCGACCCGGACACCTGAGTGTCAACTGGGGCTACAACATCACCGACGGCTTCGGCTACCACGAGATGCTGCAACTCTCCGAGGACCTGGGGGCAGAACCACTCTTCGTGGTCAATGTGGGACTGGGCCACGGCTGGATGCAGCCCTACAACCAGCTGGAGGAATACATCCAGGAAGCGCTGGATGCCATCGAGTACGCTAACGGCGACGCCAAGACCACCAAGTGGGGAGCCCTGCGCGCACAGAACGGACATCCCGAGCCCTTCGGACTGCGACTGCTGGAAGTCGGCAATGAGAATGCCAATTTCTACTTCGACACCAATCAGGACCAGAGCGAACACTACTTCGAGCGCTACATCCAGTTCTACCGCGCCATCAAGGAGAAATATCCTGAGGTGGAGATTATCGGAAATGTCGAGTCATGGGGCACCGACGAGCCCTCGTGGCGCTCGGAACACCCCGTGGACATCCTCGATGAGCACTACTACCGTTCGCCGTCGTGGTTCGAGAAGAACTTCACGAAGTACGACAGCTACGACCGCAATGGTCCCAAGATCTACATCGGCGAATACGCTGTCACCCAAGGCTATGGCATCAACGGCCACCTCACGGCAGCTCTGGGCGAAGCCATCTATATGCAGGGCTTGGAGCGCAACTCCGACCTGGTCGTCATGGGTTCGTATGCACCCATCTTCGTCAATGAGCACAACCCTGCCTGGCGTCCGGACATGATTCGCTTCAACGCCAGCCAGAGTTTCGGCACTCCTTCCTATCATGTGCAGAAGATCATGGCAAATAATATAGGTACGCGCATCGTGCCCGTCAGCGTCAGCGACAACACCCTTGCTCCGACCATCGGCCACCGCATGGGCTTCTCCACCTGGGGCACAAAGGCTGAGTTCCGCAACCTGCAGGTCATCGGTCCCGATGGCAGCGTGCTGCTGAAGGATGACTTCGTCGGTTCCGACTCCGGCGAGCCCTCTGCCAACTGGGAGACCTTCGGAGGCGAATCGGACGGACGGCGTCGCACCCGCAGCCAATGGGTGGTCGAAGACGGTGTGCTAAAGCAGCAGAACCAGCGTGCTGAAGGCAGCGTACTGCTCAGCACCACCCAGCTCCCCGACGAGTACACCATCCACGTACAGGCTCGCCGCATGGAGGGCAACGAGGGCTTCATCATCGTCTTCGGAGCCGAGGACGACGAGAACCTCATCTGGTGGAATCTCGGAGGCTGGGGCAACTCGCAGCATGCCATCGAGCACATGGCTGATGGCGGCAAGAACACCATCGGTGCCATCCGCGGAACGCTGGAGGAAGGGCGCTGGTACGACGTCGAGGTGCAGGTGCGTGGCGCCACAGCACGCTGTATGCTCGACGGTAAGCTCATCCATGAGTTCAGCCTGCCCGAGCGTCAGAGCCTCTACGCCAATGCCACGCTGGACGAGAAGAGCGGCGAGATGATCGTCAAGCTCGTGAATCCCACCCGTGAGCGCCAGATAACCAAGATTAATCTCAAAGGCGCCCAGGCTTCTCAGGGTCGTGCCATCGTGCTTGCCTCCGAAAGCGGCAGCGACGAGAACACCATGCGTGCGCAGCTGAATGTCTCGCCCGTGGAATATCCTATCGGTATCAACGAGCCCTCGAGCACCATCATCGTCCCCGTGCAGCCCTTCTCGCTCACTATCCTGCGCCTAAAGGTGAAGTGATTTTGCAGCTATCCCCTTGGCGCCGCACAGCTATCTCCTCGCTTCAGCACAGCTATCTCTTTGGCGCCACACAGCTATCTCCTCTTTTTAGCACAGCCGCCAGTCACCTCATCGGACAGGCGGCTGTGTGCATTTTCAATATTACATTTGCCAATATATCCTTTGCCAATCTTACAATCTTACAATCTTACAATTGGTTTTTCGCAGCCTCCACTCATCATAGTTGCGGGCAAGAAGAGGCAAGAGGAAAGTTAAAAATAAAGGCCTAAATGGTGTCAACCTTATTTAGGAAAAGATAGATAGATGGCCTTTAAAAGTGATACAGAATACAGAATACAGTTTTCTTGTGAGCATTGTAAAAAAGGGGAGATTGAAAATTACAATATATACTATATATAATATATATAATATATTATATATAGTATATATTGTAAAATTATTTTTCTCTTTTTCCCCTGCACCCTATGTGATAGCTCATGAGAAAACTGTATTCTGTATTCTGTATCCATTTTAAGGTTTGGCGAAGGTTGAAATAGTCAATTGTAAGATTGTAAGATTGTAAGGTTGGCGAAGTTCGGAATTGCAAATGTAGCGCAGTAGCGTTGTAAGGCAGGAATGCATCACAGCCGCCAGTCCTTTTCAGTGACAGGCGGCTGTGATGTGTTGTTGTCTCTCGTCTTGGGTTCGTGTGGATGGGGTCTCGGGCTCCTACAAGTCCTTGTCTGCATACATGCTGTTCCACCATGTGGGGTCGTCCTGCAGCCATCGTGCGAACCATGCCCAGATGGTCTGCTGCCAGCGCAGCCGCTTGGCGTAGTCCGTGATGTGGTGGTCCTGGTCCTTCACGAGCACCATGGCCGTTGGGCGGCCGAGCAGCTTCAGGGCTGTGTACATCTGTATGCTCTCGCCCACGGGTACGTTGTGGTCCTGGTCGCCGTGGAGGAAGAGTAGGGGGGTGTGGATCTTCTCGGCATTGAACAGCGGGCTCTGGTCCACGTACAAGTCCTTGCGCGTCCAGGGATAGCTGTTGGCCATGGAGACTTCGCTGTAGGTGTAGCCCCAGTAGCCCTCACCCCAGTAGCTGGTGTGGTCGCTGATGCCGGCGTGGGAGATGGCGGCAGCGAAGAGGTCCGTCTGCGTCTGCAGGTACTGTGTCATGAAACCGCCGTAGCTGGCACCGATGCAGCCAATCTTCTTCTCGTTCACCCATGCATGTTCACGGCAGAAGGCCTTGACGGCACCGATGATGTCCTCTGCCACGCCCTTTCCAGCCGTGTTCACGTGCTGCGCCGACCATTCCTGTCCGAAGCCTGTGGCGCCGTGGGGATTCACGACGAGGACCACGTAGCCCAGAGCGGCGTAGGCATGCTGCGGGTAGCGGCTTTCGAAGTTACGGCTTGTGGGCGAGCAGCCGCCGTAGTAGTTCACAATCATCGGGTAGCGCTTGTTGGCATCGAAGTGAGGTGGCAGGTAGTAGCGGCAGCAGATGTGCTCGCCCTGCCCGTTGGTGTAGGTGTAGGGTTCACAGACGCCCAGTTCCACGCCTCGTAGCGTCTCGGCGCTGAGATCCTCTAATTGGACAATCGGACAATTCACAAGCGGGACATTTTTTCCCGTTGCCGCTTTCTCTTTCCTTTTCTCTGTTTTCACTTTCGCCAGGTCCAGGGCGTAGAGGCGGTCGCTGTTCGATGCACTCTGGGCATAGAGCACCATGGTGGCGGCAGATGCTGCCACGTCGAAGCGTTCCACCAGTTCCTCGGGCAGGGCAATCTGCTGGAACTCACCCTTCAAGGGATCCAGGCGGAAGAGGTTCACGCTGTCCTGATCCTCTGCCTGGAAGTAGACCATGCCGTCCGTAGCGCACCACGTGGTGCTGCCCACGCTGGGGTTGAAGTCGCGTGTCAGCGTCGACACCTTGCGGCTGGCGATGTCCATGAGGAACAGTTGTCCGTCGATCATGCTGGGTGTCTGCCCCTCGCGCACGTTCTTGCCTATGCCTCCCAGCGCCTCGGGCGAGCCGCTCAGCAGCAGCCGGGTGCCGTCGGGCGAGAACTGGGCCATATTGATGAACCCTTCGTTGCGCAGGAGCGTGTCCACAGCCAGCGTCTGCAAGTCGATGCGGAAGAGCGAACTGACCTCCGTGGGACGTCGGCCCAGCACACTGCCGCTGGTCATCACCAGGGCGTAGCGTCCGTCGCGGCTGACGTCGGCGAGGTACGTGCGCGAGTGGCCGTAGGTCAGCGGCTGCATCAGCCCTGTGCGCAGGTCATAGACGGCCAGGTGGGAGCGTGAGCGCCATCCCGGCTGCCGGTCGTCGGGGTGGATGACTTCGTAGACGTCCGGACGTTCCTTGGGTCCCTCGTCGGTGATGCTGAAGATGATCCTGTCCTCCGTAGGTGTGATCTGGAAGTATCCTTCGGGGAGGTCGCTGGCGAGGACGTTCTCTTTCTTCGTCTGCGGATCCACGGTCACCAGTTCCCGCTTTCCAGCGCTCGTGCGTGTGTAGTAATAAAGGTTCGCGCGAGGCATCCATCCGAGTCCTTCGCGATTGTCCACCACACGCCCCGTGGTCACCTCGCGGACTTCTGACTTTCGAGTGACGTTTCCGCCGGGTTGTGTCTGCGAGGTCGAGACAATCATCCATCGCCCGTCTGCCGAGAGGCTGACGCCTGTGTAGCGCCGGGCGTGCAGCACCTCGTTCATGGTGTAGAGTCGCTTGGAGCCTTCGCCGGCGAGGCTGATGCTGCCTTCCACGGTGGGGGTGACCGTCACCAGCAGCGAATCGGTGCTCGTGGCTGTGGTCAGCGCCTTGATGACGATCTGGTGGGTGGCAGGTTGCAGCTCGGTCTCCGAGCCGCTTTGAACGAGTGTTCCGTCTACGTAGAGTTCATGGTTGCTGAGTCCACGGACGTTGACTTTGGCCTTCGTGTAGGACGTGTTTGTCAGCTCGAAGGCAGCCAGGTGCAGGGCAGGTCTGCCTTGTGGGTCCTTGGGCAGCACGCTCTCTGTGGAGCGCACGCCCTCCATGGCACTCTCCAGTCGCAGCGGGGTCTTCAACAGTGTCTTTTCGTCGAAGCGCTGGCCGCTGACGTCGGTGCTGTCGAGCACGACGGGCGTGCGGAGGGGCAGGGGACCCACACGGCGGAATGAAGTCACTTGGAGATCTTCTGCTGCAGCCCCCATGGCGAGGGTCAGCAGACTGGCGAGGAGAAATGTTTTGTTCATTTTTGCATGTATTTTGGTACTTTCTGGTGACAAAGGTAGCGAAAAAAGGTCACTTCGTGGCATTTTATGCCATAATATTTTGTTGCTTCGTCAAAAAAGCCTACTTTTGTGATGAAAATGGAAAAAGATTATACGAAAAGAGGTCTTTCAGCAGCCGAGGTACTTGCCAGTCGCAAGGCTCACGGCTCCAATATCCTCACTCCCCGTGAGCAGACTCCGTGGTGGCGCAAGCTGGCCGAGAAGTTCACGGACCCCCTGATTATCATCCTGCTCGTGGCAGCCATCCTTTCCATAGGAATCTCCTGCTACGAGTATTTTGGCCTTGGTGCCGACGCCACGGCATTCTTCGAGCCTGTGGGCATCATCATCGCCATCGCCCTGGCCACCGGCCTGGCCTTCTGGTTCGAACAGAAAGCCGACCGCGAGTTCTCGCTCCTCAACCGTCAGAACGACCTAGACCCTGTGCGTGTTCTTCGCGAAGGAGGCGAGAAGCAGGTTCCACGATGCGAAATTGTTGTCGGCGACCTTGTACTCCTCTCCACGGGCGACGAAGTGCCTGCCGACGGACAACTGATCGAAGCCACCCAGATGGAGGTCGACGAAAGTTCCCTCACCGGCGAGCCGCATTGCCACAAGAGCGTAATGCCCGAGGAACAGGATCCCGACGCCACCTTCCCCACCGACACCGTGCTTCGTGGTACCAAACTCCTCGAGGGACATGGACTGATGCGCGTGACTGCTGTGGGAGATGCCACGGAGAACGGGCGTGTCTTCACCGAAGTGCAGATCGATTCCACTGTCCGCACACCCCTGAATGAGCAGCTCGACCGCCTAGGCCTGTTCATCTCCCGTGCCAGCTATGCCATTGCCTCGCTGGTCGTCGTCGGGCGTATCGTGATGTGGTTTGTCAGTGTATCCCACGGTCGTGTCCCCAATGTGGGAATTGCGGATGACTTCTCGCAGATTTCCATCCTGCCACCTGAGATAACCGAACACTTCGTCTCCTTCATCGCTTACTTCCTCCAGTCCCTGATGCTGGCCGTGACGCTCATTGTTGTGGCAGTGCCTGAGGGGCTGCCCATGGCCGTCACTCTCTCCCTGGCCTATTCCATGCGCCGTATGCTCAAGACCAATAACCTGGTCCGTCGGATGCACGCCTGCGAGACGATGGGTGCAGCCACGGTCATCTGCACGGATAAGACTGGCACCCTCACTCAGAACCAGATGCGCGTAGTGGAGATGCGTTCGGACTGTCAGCCTTCGCTCGTAGCCTTCAACATCGCCGTGAACAGCACAGCCTCGCTCGACGGCAATCGGGTGCTGGGAAACCCCACCGAGGGCGCTTTGCTGCTCTGGCTTCGAGACCAAGGTGTCAACTACGCCACCCTGCGTTCCACAGCACGTATCCTCGAAGAGGTACCCTTCACCACCGAACGGAAGTACATGGCCACCCGCGTGGCCTCCGGTTCCGACACTCCCGCCTCACCAGCACCCTCCACCTTATATATAAAAGGTGCCCCAGAGATTGTGCTCTCGATGTGCGAGTCTGCCGAGTCAGGCTTCACGCCGTCGGGCTCCCTTCCGGCAGCATCTGAGCTCACGTCGTTGCTCCTGGGATGGCAGCAACGTGGACTTCGCACGTTGGCCTTGGCTCACGCCGATGGCGACAGCCGACCCCGTCTGGATGCCCTTGTGGCTATTGCCGACCCCGTCCGCACGGATGTTCCCGCTGCCGTTCAGGAGTGTCTCACCGCAGGCATCGCCGTGAAAATCGTCACAGGCGACACTCCGGCCACAGCCTCTGAGATTGCCCGTCAGATAGGACTGGGGCAGGGTAGAGTCATCACAGGTCCGGAGGTGGCGTCTCTCACGGACGAGGAATTGCGAGCCTGCTCGGAAGACATCGCCATTATTGCCCGGGCACGGCCGCTGGACAAGAAACGTCTGGTCGAGGCGCTGCAGGCCCGTGGCGAAGTCGTTGCCGTCACTGGCGACGGCACCAACGATGCTCCAGCCCTGAAGGCTGCCCATGTGGGACTGTCCATGGGCGATGGCACAGCTGTGGCCAAGGAGGCTTCGGACATCACCATCATCGACAACTCCTTTGCCAGCATCGGGCGAGCCGTCATGTGGGGACGTTCCCTCTACAGGAACATCCAGCGCTTCATCCTCTTCCAGATGACCGTCAACGTGTGTGCATGCCTCACCGTTCTTGCGGGTGCTTTCATGGGCACAGACGCACCCTTGACCGTCACTCAGATGCTATGGGTGAACCTCATCATGGACACCTTTGCCGCCATGGCGCTGGCATCGCTGCCGCCCACGGAAGCCGTGATGCACGAACGTCCACGCGACCGCCGCAAGTTCATTATTTCCAGACCTATGTGGCATTTTATCATTGGCGTGGGAGGCTTCTTCTTCCTGCTGATGGTAGGTGCGCTCTGGGTGGCGGAACATGCCAACGTCGAGGATATCGGTGACTTCTTCAGCCTGCTCTTTCAGGGTCAGTACCGCTGGCAGCGCGACGGCCTCTCGGACTATGAACTCAGCATGTTCTTCACCACCTTTGTGATGCTGCAGTTCTGGAATCTCTTCAATGCTCGTGCATTCCTGACAGGCCGCAGCGCATTTGATCTCCGCGGGTGCAAGGAATTCCTCTTCATAGCAGCCCTCATCTTTTTTGGCCAGATTCTCATCGTCGAGTTCGGAGGCAAGATGTTCAATGTCAAACCCATGCAATTCGATGAATGGGTGGGTATCATCCTCATCACCTCTCCCGTACTCCTCTTGGGTGAGGGAGTCAGGTACGTGAAAGAAATCCTCAAAAAGCGATAAACCATGAATCGGAACTTCTTCTCCCTGTCCTTGGTGCTCTATCTGCTGATGTCCAGTCTCAGCAGCAATGCTGCCAACTGGCTTTTCAAAGATGGAAAGAGCAATTATCAGATTGTCGTCGCTTCCGATGCGTCTCCCTCTGAGCAGACTGCAGCCCGTGAGTTGCAGGAGTATCTTCTGCAGATTAGTGGAGCGCGTCTGGCGATTACCAACGACTTGAACGCTCGTGGACGCCGTATCTTTGTGGGCTTCAACCAGAAGGTGGCAGAACTGACAGGACAGCCTCAGCCCAAGGCTGCCGACGAGTCCTTCACGTATCGCAGCATAGGCCGCGACCTGCTTATCTGGGGTGGTTCCGTGCGCGGTTCGATGTATGGCGTCTTCACTTTTCTGGAGCGCGAACTTGGAGTTCATTGGCTGACCCCCGACTGCACGGTGGTCCCACGCTTGGAGCGTTGGAGCCTGCCACGCCTGAATCATAGCGAGAAGCCAGCTATCGGCTACCGCTACAACAACTACCACGTCACCCGCAATCAGCCGGTTTGGAGCGCACACGTCAAGGAAAACATGCGCGACGCGGGAACCAATGAATATGGCAATCAGGAAGGTTATTGGGGATGCCACACGATGGAACACTTGGTGCCTCCACGTGAGTTCTATGCCACTCATCCTGAATATTTCTCTCTGCGCGACGGCAAGCGTCTCTCGTGGAACGAGCAGCTTTGCCTGTCGAACCCTGAAGTGCTGGAAATCTGCAAGGAACGTCTGGCCAAGGTGATGCGCGAGAATCCCGGTTTCCGCATCTACAGTCTCTCGCAGAACGACAACTACAATTTCTGCCAGTGCGAGCAGTGTGCTGCTATTGAAGCCAAGTATGGCGGACACTCGGGTCTCATCGTGTGGTTCGTCAATCAAGTCGCCGACGCCGTGCGTGAGGAATTTCCCGACAAGTACGTCGGTACTTTTGCCTATCAGTATTCACGCAAGCCGCCGGTGGGGATTGCACCCCGTCAGAACGTGGTCATACGTCTGTGCAGCATCGAGTGTTGCTTTGCTCACCCGTTGACGGGAGGCTGTCCACAGAATCAGGCGTTCATGGATGACTTGCGCGGCTGGGCCAGGCTGGCTCCGCACCTCTTCATCTGGGACTACATCGTAGACTATGCCCAGTACCTTGCTCCATGGCCGAACTTCCAGGTCCTGGCTCCTAATATTTGTGCCTTCCGCGACAACAAGGCCATCGGCATCTTCGAGGAAGCGGAATACCAGAGCCTCGGCGCAGAGTTCGAGGAGATGAAGTCCTGGACGGTGAACCAGCTTCTCTGGAATCCACAGCAGGATACCGATTCGCTGGTTTCTATTTTCATCAACGGTTTCTATGGTAAGGCTGCCAACCGGGTGCTGGACTACTACCGCCTTTGCCAGTCCTTGGTGAAGCCTGATGTCCATTTCGGCATCTACATCCGCGAAAACCATGAGATCTACAACGACGACTTCCTCCGTCAGTCCTTCGCTCTCCTCGACGAGGCTGCACAGCTGGCTGAGAGCGATGCCGTCCGTCAGCGTGTGGAAAGGGTGCGCATGCAGCCGCTCTTCCTGCATTGCATGCGCCACAAGGAGCAGTCTAGGCAGGATGGAACCTGGGACGAACTTGTGCGACTGATGAAGAAGTATAGTTCACGTCCGCGCGAGAATCAGACCCTGGATGACTTCATCAAGAATTTTTGATGGCGATTTAAACCTTTCAGCCGATGCATGGCATTAATAATGCCAACCCCACAATGATTGACCAAAATTAAGACTCCTTCATGATGACAAAACAAACACTGATGGTGATGGCGTACGCGCTCGTCACCATTTTCTTTTTCTCCTCACCGGCGGCAGCCCAATGGTTCAATGTACGCGGTATGGTCTACGAGAACTCCACGCTGAAAGGACTTCCAGGGGCCAGTGTCCTCGTCAACGACAGCACAGGCAAGCTGGTGGCTGGGCGCACCAGCACAGAGAGTGGTGCTTTCATGATTCCTGGAGTCCCCGCTGGCAACTATACCCTGAAAGTATCCTACATGGGTTTCAAGACACAGAGCTTTGCTCTCAGCCTGAAAGGCAAGGGTGGAAACAAGAAAGTCAGCGATATCCTCATGAAGGAAGATGCTACGCTGATGCAGGAAGCCGTGGTCACAGGGAAGTTGGCTGAAATGACCGTCGTGGACGACACCGTGATGTACAACGCTGCCGCCTTTGCCCTGCCTCCGGGAGCGATGGTGGAAGAACTGATTAAGAAGCTGCCCGGAATCGTGATCGACGAGAGCGGAAAAATCACCCACAACGGCAAGGAAGTCCGACAGATTCTGGTCGACGGCAAGGAGTTCTTCGGGCGAGACCAGCAGCTCGTGCTGAAGAATATCCCGGCTGAAATCGTGGATAAGGTCAAAGCCTACGACAAGCAGAGCGACCTCGCCCGCATCACTGGGATCGACGACGGCGAGGAACAGACCGTGCTGGACCTCGAAATCAAGAAAGACAAGCGTCGTGGATGGTTCGGACGAGCCACGGCTGGCTATGGCACCGAGAAACGCTACAATGCCCACGCTGATGTCTACCGGTTCCTCGACAAGCAGAAGGCGGGAGTGGTCGCTAACGCCAATAACACCCAGGGCAACGGCATGCAAGCCAATCAGGACGTCGCTGCCAGCCTGAATCTGGAATGGAACAAACTGGAACTCAACGGAGGTCTCACGGGACGCTTCAACCAGGCATCAGGTTCCAGCTGGAGCAACAGTCAGAACTTCGAGAACCGTAATGCTGCCTACTCCAACCGACAAAGCAGCAACGGCAGCCACAGCAACGCTTTCAACACCAACTGGCGCATTGAGTGGAAACCCGACACGATGACCAACATTCTACTGCGTCCACAATTCAGCATCAATGGAAATCGCAGCCATTCACGCAGCGAATCCGCCACCTTCAACGACGACCCCTATGCTGTCACCCAGTCGCCACTTGCAGAGTTCGAGGTGGGGGCACTTCCTATAGGCAGTCCCATGCGAGCCATCACTGTCAACCACAACCAGAACGCCAACCGCAATGCTTCCGACGACATCTCTGCTTCCCTCTCCCTGCAGCTGAACCGCCGCCTCAAGAAACCTGGTCGCAACATCACCTTCAACCTCAATGGAGGACTGAACCAGAACGACGGCAACAGCAGCAGCTACTCCCAGATTGACTACTATCAGATCCTCGCCCTCACAGGAGGCGACAGCGTCTATCACAAGATTCAGTACGACGATTCGCGCAACATCGGTCGGAACTTCAGTGCCCGTTTCTCCTACACGGAGCCCATCGCTACAGGGCAGTTCCTGCAGTTCTCCTACAACTACAGCTATCGCTTCAACGACCGCGACCGCGCCGTGGCCAGTATCTTCGACCCCTTCGTGGACCGCTATTTCCTGGGAATTGATGGCTACGACGGGCACATCGACCTCGCCACACCCGACACAGCACAATGCAACTACACGGAGAACCGCTATCAGAATCACGACCTTCGCCTGCAGTACCGCCTCATCAATTCTAAGATGCGACTTAATATAGGCTTCAACCTCCAGCCTCAAGTGAACTCCGTGGACTACACCAAGGGGTGGAAGCACTACGACGTCTCTCGCACCGTGGCCAACTGGTCTCCAACTCTGAATTTCCGCTACCGCTTCACACGCCAACATCAGATCGACGCCCGCTATGGTGGTCAGTCCGGTCAGCCTGGTATCACAGACCTCATCCCCGATACCTTGTCCAACGCCAATCCGCTGGCCATTCGTCTGGGTAACCCCAACCTGAAGCCCAGCTTCACCCACACTGCAAGCGTGGAGTGGCGTCTGGCGCAGCCAGATTTCCAGCGCAGCTACAACTTCAACGCCAATTTCCGTACCACACAGAACGCCACAGCCAGCCGCACAGAGTACAACGAGGTGACGGGTGGACGTGTGACGATGCCTGTGAACATCAATGGCAACTGGAACGCCAGCTCCAACTTCAATTTCAACACGGCGTTCAAGGACCAGCGCTTCCGAATCAACAGTCGCACATCCTACAGCCACACGACCTCCAAGAGCTTTGTCTACCGCAGTGCTGAGCACGCCACTGTGCCCCTGACTACCAATGGCAATCACTTCACAGAAGGACTACGCTTCACCTTCCGCGACGACTTCAATGCCAAGTCCTACTATGACGAAGACTCTGAGGACGGCGAGTCCTACTACAAGAACACGCTCGAGCTGAATCTCCATGGCAACTTCGGCTACAACGCCACCCGTTCCACTTCCGAGGCTGCCACGGATCTCGATGTCTATAATTTCTCCTATGGCCTCAGCGCCAACTGGAACTTCTGGTTCGGACTGAATCTCAGCACGGATATCAATCAGCAAAGTCGCCGTGGCTATGCCGACGACATCATGAACACCAACCAGTGGATCTGGAACGCACAGGCAACGTTCTCTTTCCTCAGCCGTCGACAGGCAATCATCACCCTGCGCTGGAACGATATCCTGCGCCAGCGCGATATGGTCAGCCGTAACATCAGCGCCACAGCTCGTACGGACTCTGACAGCGAGCGTATTACTTCCTACGCCATGCTCTCCTTCACCTATCGTTTCAACTTCTTCGGAGGACGCAACGTGGGTGGCAATCGCGAACGCCGTCGTGGTGATGGCGAGGAAGGTGGAGAAGGTGGCGAACGAGGTGGTCGTGGCGGTGGTAATTTCGGAGGTGGAGGCAACCGTGGAGGTGGTGGCTTTGGAGGCCCCGGTGGTGGTGGAGGCGGTGGCCGATTCTGACCTCATCCCCTGGCGATAATGTATGTCAAGAAAAATAGAGTCGAAATGCTTTTTGATAGGAAAAACAGCGCGTTTTCTTTGCATTTATAAGCCGAAAGCCTTAATTTTGCGCCGATTTTTCCAAATCAAGGTTTTATGAGCGACAGATTATTCATTTTCGACACTACCCTGCGCGACGGCGAGCAGGTGCCTGGATGCCAGCTGAACACCATTGAGAAGATTCAGGTGGCCAAGCAGCTGGAAACCCTTGGCGTGGACGTTATCGAGGCTGGCTTCCCCATCTCCTCGCCGGGAGACTTCAACAGTGTCATCGAGATTTCCAAAGCTGTGACGTGGCCCACTATCTGTGCACTTACACGTGCTGTTGAACACGACATCGATGTGGCCGTGGAGGCATTGCAGTATGCCAAGCACAAACGTATTCACACGGGAATCGGTACCAGCGATTCACATATAAAATATAAGTTCAACAGCACCCGCGAGGAAATCATCGAGCGTGCAGTGGCTGCCGTGAAGTACGCCAAGCGCTTCTGCGAGGACGTGGAGTTCTACGCCGAGGATGCAGGGCGCACGGACAATGAGTATCTGGCACGTGTCATCGAAGCTGTGGTCAAGGCGGGTGCCACCGTCTGCAACATTCCCGACACCACGGGCTACTGCCTGCCCTACGAATTCGGTGAGAAGATCAAATACCTCATGGAGCACGTTGATGGCCTCTCTTCTGGCAAAACTATTCTCAGCACCCACTGCCACAACGACCTCGGACTGGCTACTGCCAACACCATGGCGGGTGTGCTGAATGGTGCCCGACAGGTGGAAGTGACCATCAATGGAATAGGGGAGCGTGCAGGCAACACCAGCCTGGAGGAAGTGGCAATGATCCTGAAGTGCCATCGGGGTATCGGCATCGACACGAATATCAATACCCAGCGTATCTATCCCACTTCACGACTGGTCTCGTCGCTGATGAACATGCCTGTGCAGCCCAACAAGGCCATCGTCGGGCGTAACGCTTTCGCCCACAGCAGCGGTATCCATCAAGACGGCGTACTTAAGAACGTCCAGACCTACGAAATCATGGATCCCAAGGATGTGGGAATCGACGATAACAGTATCGTGCTGACTGCCCGCAGCGGGCATGCCGCACTGAAGCATCGCCTGCAGGTACTTGGCATTGAGCTCGCTGACGATGTGCTGGACAAGACATACGAAGCCTTCCTGCGTCTGGCAGATCAGAAGAAAGAAATCACGGACGACGACATACTCATGCTCGCAGGTGCCGACCGCACTGCAGCCCACGCCATCAAGTTGGACTACCTCCAGGTGACCACAGGGATGGGTGTGCGCAGCGTGGCTGCCATAGGTCTGAATATCAGTGGCGAGAAGTTCGAAGCTTCGGCTTCAGGAAATGGCCCAGTGGATGCTGCTATCAAGGCGCTCAAGGTGATCATCCGTCGAAAGATGACTCTGAAGGAGTTCACCATTCAGGCTATCAGCAAAGGCTCGGATGACGTGGGGAAGGTTCATATGCAGGTGGAATACGATGGCCATCTCTATTATGGTTTTGGTGCCAACACCGACATCGTCACTGCATCCGTGGAAGCATATATTGACTGTATCAATAAGTTCAAGAAATAGTATGGGAAACACCCTTTTCGACAAAATCTGGGATGCCCACGTGGTTCAGCAAGTACCCGACGGCCCCACACAACTCTATATCGACCGTCTCTATTGTCATGAGGTGACCACTCCACAGGCGTTCGACACCCTGCGCGACAAGGGAATTCCTGTGCTTCGTCCTCAGCAGATTTTCGCCATGCCGGACCACAATACTCCCAGTGAGGATAGCGAACCGCTGCCTGAAGGAGCGAAACAGATGGAAGTGCTGAGGCGCAACTGCGAGGAGTATGGTATTACCTTATTCGATATGGGCTACAAGTCCAATGGCATCATTCATGTGGTGGGACCTGAGAAAGGACTCTCGCTGCCGGGAATGACCATCGTCTGCGGCGACAGCCACACGAGCACCCACGGAGCTGTGGGTGCCATTGCCATGGGAATAGGCACCAGCGAGGTGGCACAAGTGCTGGCATCGCAGTGCATACTCCAGCAGAAGCCCAAGACCATGCGTATAAATATTGAAGGAACGCTCGCCCCCGGCGTGACTGCCAAGGATGTGGCGCTCTACATCATGGCGAAGATGACCACCGGCGGTGCTACAGGCTACGCTGTGGAATATGCCGGTAGCACCATTCGCGAGATGTCCATGGAAGGCCGTCTGACGCTCTCCAACCTCAGTATCGAGATGGGTTCCCGCGCCGGCTTGATAGCCCCTGACGAGATTACTTTCGCATATCTTCAGGGGCGTGAGTATGCCCCGAAGGGTGAAGAATGGGACAAGTCTATGGAAGCATGGAAACAGTTGTATAGCGACCCGGATGCAGTCTTTGACAAGGAGGTCACTTTCCGTGCTGAGGACATTGCGCCTCGCATCACCTATGGAACCAATCCTGGAGCTGGTATCGCTGTGGACGGAAGCATCCCGACGCTGGAGGAAGCAGCAGCAGCTGCGGATTCGGTGGACGGCGGTTTGTCTGCCGTCGCCCAACTGCAAGCACAGTTGGACTACATGCAGTTCCAACCAGGTCAGCGGTTGCTCGGCACTCCTGTGGACTATGTCTTCCTCGGTGCTTGCACTAACGGCCGCATTGA
>CACXXT010000027.1 GCA_902771725.1 uncultured Bacteroidales bacterium | reverse complement strand
CACAACTGGCGCAAGGGCGGCTACGGGCGTGCCATCTCTGTGGACGAGTGCCTGATGTTCTCGTCGAACGTGGGTGTCAGCAAGTTCATCGACAAATACTACCATGACCATCCCGAGAAGTATGTCGACGGTCTATATCGGGAGGGCGTAGGTGTACCTTTCGACCTTCCTTTCCCTGGTGTCGGCAAGCCCAATGTGCGCCGTCCGAAACCCGATGGAAGCAACTGGAGCAAGACGGCACTGCCTTGGATGTCTATCGGTTATGAGACACAGATACCTCCTATCTACACGGTCACCTTCTACAATGCCATCGCCAACAATGGACGTATGGTCAAGCCCCGTTTTGTCCGTGCCATCGAGAAGGACGGCGAGGTGCTGAAGGAATTCCCCGTGGAGGTGGTGAAGGAGCGTATCTGCTCACCACACACACTGCGTGACATCCATGAGATCCTGGAGCGTGTGGTCAACGACCCCTTAGGATTGGGAAAGAAAGCCGGTTGCAAGCAGTTCAAGGTCTGTGGCAAGACCGGCACAGCACAGGTGGCCGACGAGAGTGGCAGCTACCATAGCTCGCCCGCTCGCTACATGGTCAGCTTCGCGGGCTTCTACCCCTCCGAAAATCCGAAATACTCTTGTGTGGTCTGCATCAAGAAGCGTGGCCTGCCTGCATCCGGAGGTGGTCAGGCGGGTCCCGTGTTCAGCCAGCTTGCCCAGTATGTGATGGCCAAGGGCGCCTATCTTCCTGCCTCCGATGCTGCAGACAGCACTTCCGTCTTCGAGGCACCACAACCTGTGGCACTGCCCGACACCGTGGGAGGAGTCGTACCTGACGTGTCGGGACTGGGGCTGCGTCAGGCTGTTGCGCTGTTGGAGGCGCAGGGGCTGAAGGTGCGCGTACATGGTCAAGGACGCGTAGCCAGGCAGAGTGTAGCTGCAGGAGCTAAGGCTGTGAAAGGCGAGTATGTGGATCTGCAGTTGAAAATCGGGAGTGAGAAGTGAAAAAGAGGAAACAGATAAAAACAAAGAGATATGAAGCTATCGGAACTCATCAAGGTATTGAAGCCCGTCCAGGTGATAGGCTCTACGGATGTCGACATCCTCGACATTGCCATTGATTCGCGTCAGGTGCGCCCTGGTCATCTGTTCATTGCCGTTCCCGGCACACAGGTCGACGGCCATCAGTTCATCCCTAAAGCGATTGAACAGGGTGCGAAAGCGATTGTAGTCCAAAGTGATAAATGGGAGCCGCAGGGCAATACCCAGGCTGCCGGGGTGACGTTCGTGGAGGTGGCTGACAGCGAAGGAGCTGTTGGACCTTTGGCTCACCATTTCTTCGGCGATCCGACGGAGAAGTTAGATCTCGTGGGTGTCACGGGCACCAACGGCAAAACGACCATTGCGACACTGCTCTTCAAGGTATTCCGTCGTTTCGGTTACAAATGCGGGCTGCTCAGCACCGTCTGCAACTACATCGACGATGAGGCCATCCCCACCGACCACACCACTCCCGACCCCATTACCCTGAACCGACTGCTCGGACGCATGGCAGATGAAGGTTGCCGCTATGCCTTCATGGAGGTGAGCTCTCATAGTGTGGCCCAGCGCCGCATCGGTGGACTTCGTTTCCGTGGAGGTATCTTCACGAACCTCACCCGTGACCATCTGGATTACCACAAGACGGTGGAGGCTTACCGCGATGCCAAGAAGGGATTCTTCGATATGCTGCCCAAGGGAGCCTTTGCCGTGACGAATGCCGATGACAAGAACGGCCTCTTCATGACCCAGAACACGGCCGCCATCGTCAAAACCTACAGCCTGCGCTCGATGGCCGACTACCGCGCCCGCATCCTCGAGGAGAATTTCGAAGGCATGGTTCTCGAGATCGACGGCCGTGAGGTCTGCGTGCAGTTCATCGGACGTTTCAATGTCTCAAACTTGTTGGCTGTCTATGGCGCTGCTGTCTGCATGGGCAAGAAGCCCGAGGATGTGCTGGTGGCACTCAGCACCCTGCGACCCGTCAACGGTCGCTTCGAGACCATCCGCTCCCGCGAGGGCGTGACAGCCATCGTGGACTATGCCCACACGCCCGATGCCCTGGACAATGTTCTTTCCACCATCAATGAGATTCTGAAGAAGCCGGGGCAATGCATCACAGTTTGCGGCGCTGGTGGTAATCGCGACAAGGGCAAGCGTCCGCTGATGGCACAGTCCGCCGTGCGCGCCAGCGACCGTGTCATCATCACCTCCGACAATCCCCGTTTCGAGGAGCCGCAGGACATCATCAATGATATGCTGGCAGGCATCACCACCCCGGAAGACAAGCGCAAGGTTATCAGCATTGTTGACCGTCGCGAGGCTATCCGCACCGCCTGCGCCCTCGCACAGCCCGGCGATGTCATCCTCATTGCCGGCAAGGGACACGAGGACTATCAGGAAATCAAGGGCGTCAAGCACCACTTCGACGACCATGAGGTGGTTCGCGAAGCTTTTTCGCTGTAAACAACGTCTGTTCGCAAGTCGAGAATTGTAAAATTGTAAATCGTCAAATTGTAAAATACCAAGATGTTATATTATCTCTTCCGCTATCTCAGTGAATTCGGCATTCCCGGTTCCCACATGTGGAGTTACATCTCCTTCCGTGCCATTCTGACGTTGGTGCTCTCCCTGATTATTTCTGCCTGGTTCGGCGAGTGGTTCATCAAATGGATGAAGGCTCGCAATCTGAGTGAGGAACAGCGAGATGCCAGCATAGATCCCTATGGCGTGCAGAAGAAAGGCGTGCCTACCATGGGCGGTATCATCATCATCATCGCCACCGTCATTCCGGCTCTGCTGTTCGGTCGCCTGCGTAACATCTATATGTTGATCATGCTGGGGACCACCATCTGGCTGGGTTTGCTGGGTTTCATCGACGATTGCACAAAGATGAAAAAGGGCAAGGACGGCATTCGTCCTATCTATAAGCTTATCGGGCAGGCAGTCCTCGGGCTCGTTGTCGGACTTGTTCTGTGGATGAGTCCCGATGCCGTGGTCCACGAGAATGTGACGACCGCACGCCAGAACGGTACAGAAGTGGTTGTCCACACCAGCGAGGCTGTGAAGAGCACTGTCACCACCATTCCCTTCGTTAAGAACAACAACCTCCGCTATTCCGATGCCTTCCTCTGGCTGGGGCGCTATCGTACGGCTGCCGGATGGATTCTTTTCGTGCTGGTGACCACCTTTGTGGTGATGGCTGTATCGAATGGTGCCAACCTCAACGACGGCATGGACGGAATGTGTGCCGGCAACTCTGCCATCATGTGTTTCGCCCTGGGCATCCTGGCATATGTCTCGTCGCATATCAATCTGGCCGCCTATCTGAACATCATGTTTGTTCCAGGAAGTGAGGAACTGGTGGTGTTCCTGATGGCTTTTGTCGGTGCGCTCATCGGTTTCCTGTGGTACAACGCCTATCCCGCCCAGGTGTTCATGGGCGACACCGGTTCGCTGGCCATCGGAGGCATCATTGCCGTGACCGCCATCATTATCCACAAGGAACTGCTGCTGCCCCTGATCTGCTTCGTTTTCCTGGCCGAGAGCATCAGCGTCATCCTCCAGACAAACTATGCAAAGTATGGCAACAAGCGTGGACTGAAGCTTCGCTTCTTCAAGCGTGCACCCATCCACGACACTTTCCGCGTAGCGCCTAACCAGTTACCGCCGGACTTCCGCGTGTTGCTCAAATGGCCCAAGGGCTGCTGGCTGGAATCTAAAGTCACCACCCGTTTCTGGATTATAACCATCATGATGTGCGCACTGGCCATCGTCACGTTGAAAATAAGATAAGAAAATGAAAAGAATAGTCATACTCGGAGCTGCAGAGAGCGGCGTAGGTGCCGCAGCGCTGGCAAAGAAAGAAGGCTTTGATGTCTTCGTCACAGACATGGGCAAGATCAAGCCCCATTATAAGGAAATGCTGGATGCACGCGGTATTCAGTGGGAGGAAGGACACCACACCGAGGAACTCGTCCTGAACGCCGACGAGATTATCAAGAGTCCTGGAATTCCCGATGCAGCACCCATGGTGCAGAAGGTGAAGGCCGCAGGCATTCCCATCATCAGCGAGATTGAGTTCGCCGGACGCTACACCCACTCGAAGATGATCTGCATCACCGGTTCCAATGGCAAGACCACCACCACCAGCCTCATCTACCACATCTTCAAGAACGCAGGCTACGACGTGGGACTGGCCGGAAACATTGGCAACAGTCTGGCACTGCAGGTGGCCGAGGAACCGCACGAATACTATGTCATCGAGCTTTCCAGCTTCCAGTTGGATAATATGTATGACTTCCGTGCGAACATCGCTGTGCTGCTGAACATCACCCCGGATCACCTCGACCGCTACCACAACTCCATGCAGGAATATACCGATGCGAAGATGCGCATCCTGCAGAATCAGACATCCGAAGACGCCTTTGTATTCTGGAACGACGACCCCGTCATCACGCGTGAGTTGGAGAAGTACCACATTGAGAGTCGCATGTGCCCCTTCAGCATCATTGAGAAACAGGGAATGATCGGCTACATCGCCGATGGCGAATACCACATCGAACGCCCCACGCCGTTCAACATGGAGCAGGAAGACCTGGCGCTCTCCGGCAAGCACAATATGTACAACTCGCTGGCAGCAGGTATCACCGCTGACCTCAGTGGAATCTCCAACGATGTCATCCGCCAGAGCCTGAGCGACTTTCAGGGTGTGGAGCACCGTCTGGAATATGTCTGCACCGTACATGGCGTCACGTTCATCAACGACTCCAAAGCCACGAATGTCGACGCCTGCTGGTATGCACTCGAGAGCATGAAGCAGCCTACCGTGCTCATCCTCGGCGGCCTGGACAAGGGCAATGACTACAATGCCATCAAGGACCTCGTGCTCGAGAAGTGCAAGGCACTGGTGTTCCTGGGTGTGGACAACCGCAAGCTGCATGAATTCTTCGGTCCTCTTGGCCTGCCCATCGAGGAGACACATTCGATGAAAGATTGTGTGGCTGCCTGTGCCAAGTTTGCCGTCGCTGGCGACACGGTGCTGCTCTCGCCCTGCTGTGCCAGCTTCGACCTCTTCAAGAATATGGAAGACCGCGGCGAGCAGTTCAAGGCGCTCGCACGTGCTCTCTGAGTGTGTGGCAAGATTGTAGACTGTAAATTGTAATTCGTCAAAATATAAATCGCATGACCCTCCGCAATAAGACCATCAACGCCAGTAGCCTCTTCGAAGGCGACAAAGTGATTTGGATGATACTTTTCTTCCTGTGTATCGTCTCTGTCCTGGAAGTATACAGCGCCTCCAGCACCATGACCTTCAACAAGGGTGCTTACTGGACTCCAGTGCTGAAGCACGGGCTGTTCCTCTGCGTGGGTGTCAGTGTCGCATGGGGCACGCACAAGATACCTCAACGATACTTCGGATACATCGCTGTCTTGGGTATCTTCTTCAGTGTCGTCTTCCTGCTGGTGACGATGTTGCGCGGTCAGACCACAAACGATGCCGCACGATGGATGGATCTGGGCTTCTTCTCGTTCCAGCCGTCGGAACTTGCCAAGGGCTCCTTGGTGATGCTCTCGGCCGTGTTGCTCAGCTATTTCCGCGACGAGAACGGAGCCACGGCCACGGCCTTCAAGTGGGTGCTGGGAATCACGTGTGTCATCTGTGCGCTCATCGTGACGGAGAATCTGTCTACGGCAGCACTGACATTCCTCATTATCCTCTTGATGATGTTCATTGCGCAGGTTCCCTGGAAATATCTGGGCAGTCTGCTGGGCATACTCAGCATTGGAGCTGCCTTGGGCTATTCGGCTCTTCGTTTCACCCCCGACAGCATCCTCGATAAGTTCGAGGATACACCTTTGGAGCGCGTCAAGACCTGGTCCCACCGTCTGCGCAACCACGTGGACTTCCCTGAAGATCCCAAGCAGTTCGACCTCAATACCAATGCCCAGATCACGCAGTCGCATATCGCCATCGCCACTTGCAACATCATCGGACGTGGTCCGGGCAACAGCCGTGTGCGTGACTTCCTTCCGCAAGCCTATTCGGACTTCATCTACGCCATCATCATCGAGGAGTTGGGTCTCTTAGGTGGTTTCGTGGTAATGTTCCTCTACATCATCCTCCTCTTCCGGGCCGCACAGATAGCGAGTCGCAGCGATTCGATGATGCTCGGATTCATGGTGCTGGGGCTGGCATTGCTCATCGTCACCCAGGCCCTGATCAACATGGCGGTAGCTGCAGGCGTGATGCCCGTGACGGGGCAGCCGTTGCCCCTCGTCAGCCGTGGCGGTTCCAGCATCATGGTCAATTGTTTCTACATCGGTCTGATGCTAAATATCAGCAGGACAGCCACCAAAACCGACCCTAATTACGCCCTGGGACCCATAAAAGCGTGAAAGTTTGAGTTTAAAGTAAAAAAAGAATGTCCAAAACGTTCAACGAAAGATAATTATTTGTATATTTGCGCAGATTTTCAAACACTCTATGGCAACATCATTCAAAGTAATCATCAGCGGCGGCGGGACAGGAGGTCACATCTTCCCCGCCTTGTCTATCGCCAATGCCATTCGGGCTATCCGTCCAGAGGCAGAGATCCTCTTCATTGGTGCCGAGGGACGTATGGAAATGAAGCGTGTGCCCGATGCCGGCTACCGCATCATTGGACTTCCCATTCGTGGCTTCCTGCGTCCTTTGTGGAACCCCAGCAACATCGGCGTTGCTCTGGATTACCTCAAGAGTAAGCGCATGGCGAAGAAGCTGCTGCGCGAGTTCCAGCCTCAGGTGGCTGTGGGTGTCGGAGGATATGCCAGCAGCGCTGCCCTGGGCGCTGCCAACAGTCTGGGAATCCCCACACTGCTGCAGGAACAGAACAGCTTTGCAGGACTTGCTAATAAGAAACTGGCCAGGAAAGCTTCCAAGATATGTGTCGCCTATGAGGGCATGGAACGTTTCTTCCCTGCAGAGAAAATCATGCTCACGGGCAACCCCGTCCGCCAGTCATTGCTCGAGTGCAAACTGACGAAGCCCGAGGCCGTAGAGAAACTCGGCTTTGATCCCGTACGTCCGCTCATCCTCATCATCGGAGGCAGTCTGGGAGCAAGGACCATCAACGAGAGCGTGCTCCAGAACCTGCAGCTTATCGGTGAGAGCCGTGTGCAGATTGTCTGGCAGACAGGAGGCTACTACTTCGAGGAAATCAAGCAGCGGCTGGCCGCACAAGGCTGTCCTGCCAACCTGAAAGTCACGGACTTCATCACCCGCATGGATGAAGCCTACCGTGCTGCCGACCTCGTCATCAGCCGTGCCGGAGCCAGCAGCATCAGCGAACTCTGCCTGCTAGGGAAACCTTCGATACTCGTGCCCTCGCCCAATGTGGCAGAGGACCATCAGACCCACAACGCCATGGCGCTGGTCCGCAAGGATGCCGCCCTGCTGGTCAAGGACGCTGAGGCTCGGGAACAACTCCTGCCGCTCGCCATCAAGACAGCCCTCGATATCCCGGCCCTGCAGCAACTGGGCGCCAATGCCAAGGCCATGGGATTGCCCGACTCTGCCCGCATCATCGCAGAAGAAGTCATCAAACTCGCCCATTAATCCCAATGTGGGCTCAAGCCCATAAACCACATAAACAACACAATGATAACATCTGTTTATTTCATAGGAATCGGTGGCATCGGCATGAGTGCCATAGCCCGCTACTACCTGCAGCGCGGTCTCGTCGTGGGAGGCTACGACAAGACCCCGACTCCACTCACCCT
Organism: uncultured Bacteroidales bacterium; assembly: GCA_902771725.1. GTDB lineage: Bacteria > Bacteroidota > Bacteroidia > Bacteroidales > Bacteroidaceae > Physcousia. The sequence goes on along the minus strand of CACXXT010000027.1, from coordinate 26,458 downwards.
TGAACTTGAAAAGGAAGGAGCCCTCATCCACTATGAGGACGATGTCCATCAGATACCCGAGGTCTTCCTCGATGAGGCCTCCACACTGGTCGTGTATACGCCTGCCATCCCTTCGGAACATACCGAGTTCCAGTATTTCATAGCCCATCATTTCGATGTACAGAAACGCGCCCAAGTGCTCGGAACACTTACGCGCACACACAAAGGCCTGTGTGTAGCAGGCACCCACGGCAAAACCACCACCACCAGCATGACCGCCCACTTGCTCCACCAGAGCCATGTGGACTGCAATGCTTTCCTCGGCGGCATTACCAAGAACTACGGCACGAACTATATCCTGGCGCCCCAGAGCGACTATGTCGTCATCGAGGCCGATGAGTTCGACCGTTCCTTCCACTGGCTTTCGCCCTACGCCACCGTCATCACCGCCACCGACCCGGATCACCTCGACATCTATGGCACCGAGGAGGCCTACCTCGAGGGTTTCCGACACTACACAGAACTCATCCAGCCCGGTGGCTTCCTCGTCCTGCACACAGGATTGAAGATGCAGGCCAACCCGCCCGCCGGCGTCACCACCTATACCTACTCCCGCGAGTCCGGTGACTTCCATGCAGCAAACATCCACATCGGAGGAGGCGAAATCCGCTTCGACCTCATTTCTCCCCTGGGCAATGTCGAGGGCATCGAGTTGGGCGTACCCGTGGGCGTAAACATCGAGAACGGCATTGCCGCCATGGCCCTTGCTCAGATTGCCGGTCTCAACGCCGAGGAAATCCGTCGCGGGATGAAGACCTTCAGTGGCGTGGACCGTCGCTTCGACTTCCACGTGAAGAACGAGCACAAGGCCTACCTCAGTGACTATGCCCACCATCCCGAGGAGATCCGTGCCAGTATCCAGAGCATCCGCGAGGTCTATCCCGGCAAGCGCATCGTGGGCATCTTCCAGCCACACCTCTATACCCGTACACGTGATTTCTACCGTGAGTTCGCCGATGCCCTCTCCCTGCTCGATGAGGTCATCCTCACGGAAATCTATCCGGCCCGCGAGGAGCCCATCCCCGGCGTCACCAGTCAGCTTATCCTCGACAACCTGCGACCTGGAGTGCCACACCGCCTCATCCGCAAGGCCGACGTCCTCGATGTCGTTCGCCACACCGAATTTGATGTCCTCATCACCCTCGGAGCCGGAGATCTCGACAACTATGCCGGCGAGATTGCTGCCATCGTGGAAGGTGAAAAGTGAAAAGAACTATAGTCTATGCAGAAAATATCCGTCTTCAAAACCATCCTCAAGCTGCTCGTCTTCCTCGGACTGGCGGGTTACTTGACCTATGCCATTCTGGATTTCAACCGTCCGGCACGAAGCCCTGAATGCACGGGTCTGGATATCATCATCAACGACGAGCAGTGCACGGACTTCATCAATGAGAATGAAATCCGCGAGCTGCTGGTGAGCAAAAAACTCTTCCCCGAGGGCAAGGCCCTGGATGACATCGACCTCACGAATCTCGAGAAAGTGCTCACGGCCAGCCCCTACATCGACGAGGCGCTCTGCTTCAAGACCGCCGAGGGGCGCATCGCCATCCACCTGACACCCCGTGTGCCGGTGCTCCATGTGCTCAACAGCGAAGGCGAAGACTTCTACATCGACAACCATGGCGGCACCATGCCCCGTGGACACCATACGATTGACCTCCTCGTCATGACGGGCAATGTCCCCAGTTCCAAGGCAGGCCCCCTCTACAGCAATCTGGGCAAGCGTCTGGGCAGTGACCCCTACTGGAGTCGTCAGATTCAGGAAATCCATGTCCGCGCCGACGGCGACATAGAACTCACCCCCATCGTGGGTGACTTCACCATCCTGCTCGGCGACACCTCCGACCTCGATGACAAACTCAGCCGTATGCGTACCTTCTACTCCGAGGGCCTCGACAAGGCCGGCTGGAACCGCTATCGCCTCATCAACCTGAAGTTTGCCGGGCAGGTGGTGGCCGAGCGACACGAGGCAAAAAAGTAAGAGCCTTCAAGTCATCAAGTCTTCAAGTCGTTATTCCGACATTCAGTTATTCCGATATACCGATAATTGTTAATTCGTCATATACTATGGGAGTTGAAAAGAACATCGTTGCCATTGAGCTCGGTTCCTCGTCCGTCCGAGCCATCGTCGGGCAGAAGAAGCCCGATGGAAGCCTGCAAGTGATAGGCTTCGAGAAGGAAAACGCCCCCGACAGCATCCACAAGGGCGTCGTTTATAATATCGACAAGACCGTGCAGGCCATCGTCAGCATCAAGAAACGTCTGGAGGAACACGGACATTTCGTCATTGACCGAGTCTGTGTGGGCGTCAGCGGACAGTCTCTACACAGTGTGGCCAACAGCGTCCATCGCCAGTTCGACATCAAAGTGACTGTCAGCGACGAGATTGTTGATAACCTGCTCGATGAGAACCGTGCCCGAGTCTATCCCGGAGTGGAAATCCTCGATGTGGTGCCCCAGGAATACCGCGTGGGATCCAGCATCACCCACGAACCCGTGGGCATCATGGCCGACCGCATCGAGGGCTACTATAAGAACATCGTTGCCCGCAAGTCCCTGCGCGAGAGCATCGGTCGCTGCCTGCAAGGTGCCAAGCTGGAGGTCGCCGACTACTTCATTGCTCCCCTGCTGCTTTCCAACTACATCCTGACGGATACCGAGAAGCGTTCAGGCTGCGCCCTCGTGGACTTTGGCGCCGAGACAACCACCGTGGCGGTCTATGAGAAGAACATACTGCGCCATCTGGCTGTCATACCACTCGGAGGCAGCAACCTCACGGCCGACATCGCCAATAGTCTCCACATCGAATACGAAGAGGCCGAGAAACTCAAACTCACCTATGGCTCTGCCTACACTGAGGAAGAACAGATTGATGCCGCACGTACTATCAATATCTCCAATGACCGCACCATCGAACTGAAGAAACTCCTCAACCTCATCGAGGCTCGTCAGCAGGAGATCCTTGCCAACGTATGGGAGCAGATCAAGGACTATTCGGAACGCCTGCTGGCCGGTGTATTCTTCACTGGCGGTGGCGCCAACATCCCCAACCTGGAGACCGCTTTTGTCCAGTATCATCACTTCGACAAAGTGAAGACCCGGCTGATGCCCGCTGCCACCGAGTTCACCACCTCCCTGAAACTAAATCCGCAGGCTACGACGATTGCCACACTCGTGGCCATGCTGCGCCGCGGAGATCAGGAATGCACCAGCGAACGCCATGAACCCACCGACCTCTTTGACCAGGTGGTAGATGATGAGCCCACACCCGCCAAGTCCACGGAGCCCTCGGCAGGAACTGGTGTCGTCCGCGAGGCCAAGCCTGCTACAGAGCCGGAGGCTGAAGCCACAACCGAGACTGTGGCTGAAGCGGCCGAGGCCGAACCGGAGAAACCCAAGGAGCCCAAGAAGCCCGGAGCTTTAAAGCGGTTCTTCAAGAAAGTGTCCGATGCCCTCGAAGGGCTCGTAGAGGAGAAGTAACCCCGTTATTTCGAAATCCAGAAATCCCGATATATCGTAATCCCGAATTGTTAATCCGTTAATCGTTAATCGCTCATGGCAGACTCATATAACTCCGAATCCGGAGGCATTCAGTTCAACCTCCAGGTCAACAACCCCAGCATCATCAAGGTCGTAGGCGTCGGCGGCGGCGGCGGCAATGCTGTCACCCACATGTACAACGAAGGCATCCACGACGTCACCTATGTTCTCTGCAACACCGACAACAAGGCACTAACCGACTCCCCTGTGCCCAATAAACTCCAGATGGGCGAGGGGCTCGGCGCCGGCAACAAACCCGAGAAGGGACGCCAGGCTGCCCTCGAGTCCATCGAGCAGATCAAGCAGCTCTTCACCGACGGCACACGCATGGCCTTCATCACCGCAGGAATGGGAGGCGGCACCGGCACCGGCGCAGCTCCCATCGTGGCACAGTGCGCCCGCGAGATGGACATCCTCACCGTGGGCATTGTCACCATTCCCTTCCGTTTCGAGGGCCACAAGAAGATTGACCAGGCGCTGGACGGCGTGGAGGAGATGTCCAAACATGTCGATGCACTGCTCGTCATCAACAACGAGCTCCTCCGGCAGATTTATCCCGAACTCACCGTACTCAATGGCTTTGCCAAGGCCGACGACACCCTCAGCGTTGCCGCCAAGAGCATTGCCGAAATCATCACCATGCGAGGCATCATCAACCTCGACTTCCAGGATGTCAAGACCGTGCTCAAGGATGGTGGCGTCGCCATCATGTCCACCGGCTATGGCGAGGGCGAGAACCGCGTCACCAAGGCCTTCCAGGAAGCCCTCCACAGCCCCTTGCTCAACAACAACGACATCTACAACTCCAAGAAAGTACTCTTCTACATTTCCTTCAGCCGCACCAATGAGAACGACCAGCTCACCATGGAAGAGATGAATGAGGTCAACGATTTCATGGCCAAGTTCCAGCAGGAGACGTTGGAGACCAAGTGGGGTATGGGCATCGACGACAGCCTCGGCAACAAGGTGAAGATCACCCTTCTCGCCTCCGGCTTCGGGCTGCAGAACATCCCCGGCATGGAGGAAGTGGAGCGCAAGCGCACCCGCGAGGAAGAGGAGGAACTGCGCAAGCGCGAGGAACAGCGGGAAATCTACGAGGACCGCCGGCGCATCTACTACACCGACGAGGAGAACCGGCCCCAGAAACCCCGCCGCCAGATCTTTATCTTCGGCGAGAAGGACCTCGACAACGACGACATCATCTCCATGGTCGAGTCCACTCCCACGGCAGAGCGCAACAAGGCAGAACTCAAGCGCATCCAGGAGAAGGCAGGCACCGACAGCGGCACCCTCTCCGATGCGGCCTCCCCCGACGCTTCCGCCTCTGGAGCTATCGACTTCACCATCACCTTCTGATAACCTACCCAAAGACCTCGGCCAACACGCCGAGGCTTTTTATTTCCGGAAATTCGGGAATATGCAGGCGATAGAAGAGGATGATGAGTTCCAGAGCTCGTCTGCGGGCAGCACCGCTCAGGCGCACGGCTCGCATCGTGCGGTAGTCCATGCGCAGGAACTTCTGTACCAGAGCCGCCTCGGCGGGCTCTATATAAAAAGGATACGCGGGACGCGCGCGCACGAAGGAAGCGGCCTGCAAGTCGAAGAACGAACCTTCTGCCCAGTCTTCGGCATTCGGCATGAATCCCAGGAAGAGCGAGAGGTGCAGCAGGAAGACTACGTGGAAATTGACATAGCGGTCCTCGGCAGCGTCCAGCCACTGCAGGCTGCTGACGAGGAAGTCGAACAGCGCACCGTTCTCCTGCTCCGAGGCCAGGGCGTGGGAGAGACATTCCGCCAGGAATAGGACGATGCTGGCCTTGGCGGGCTGGAACGGCAGATCACGCCAAGGCTGCCACAGCACCACTTCTTGTGGCTTCTGGAAATTCATCCTCGGACGTGGCTCCCAGATCACGTCCACCAGCGCCAGCGGCTGCCACACACTGGCCCGCATACCCTGCTTGCCACCACGCGACAGGCGGACGATGAAGGGGACCGTTCCCGACGTCTCCGTGAAGACGTTGAGGATCACCTGCTGGTCGCCGTAGCGCAGAGAGCGGAGAACTATACCGTGGGAGTGCATGGAGCAGGGGGGATTCTTGAGTTTAGAGAAATATGTACTTTATATCGTTTATTTGGATGCAAAAGTAGCAAAAAACTTTCGTATAAGGACACAAAGGGGAATAAAATCCACTATTTTGCAACATTTTTTGTGGAAATATTTGGCAGAACCGAAAATTTGCCGTACCTTTGCACCCGCAAATCACACCACGGAATGTTTAGCCGCGTGATTCAAGCAAGGCTGGTCCATTCGTCTATCGGTTAGGACGAGAGATTTTCATTCTCTAAAGAGCAGTTCGACTCTGCTATGGACTACAATAAATCGAAAATGTAAATCGTCAAATCGTAAATAGAAATGGCAAATCATAAGTCATCAATCAAGAGAATCCGTCAGGAGCAGAAGCGCCGCCTCCACAACCGCTACTACGCTAAGGCCATGCGCGCTGCAGTCCGCAAGCTCCGTGCCACTACCGAAAAGGCAGAGGCCGAGAAGCAGTACCCCGTCGTGCAGAAGATGCTCGACAAGCTCGCTAAGACTAACATCATCCACAAGAACAAGGCTGCCAACCTGAAGTCCAAGTTGGCCCGCTATATCCAGAAGTTGGCTTAATCTCCGTTTCATCAGTTCATATACTGGTAAAACAATAGTCCATAGCAAATAGCACATAGATTTCTGTTGGAGGGCAGTGAACCGCGAGGTTCGCTGCTCTTTTTTATGGCGATAAGACTTCTTTTTCGTCTATTTACGCGCGTGCGCGCGAAAAACTCTCCCCGAAATTTCGTAGATTGTCTTTTTTTTATTAATTTTGCGCCGCAAAACGGGTCCTAAGCCCCTATAGGCACCCCTTATGAGGGTATCCCCATCCGACAACAAAAAAACTCATATAATCAAAAAATGGAAGAAGAAATCAAGAACGGCGCGGACTACAGCGCGAGTAACATCCAAGTCCTCGAAGGACTCGAAGCCGTGCGAAAGCGTCCGGCCATGTACATCGGTGACATCTCAGAGAAAGGTCTGCACCACCTCGTCTATGAGACCGTGGACAACTCCATCGACGAGGCTCTCGCAGGATACTGCACACACATCGAGGTCACCATCAACGAGGACGGAAGCATCACCGTGCAGGACAACGGGCGAGGCATTCCCGTGGACATGCACGAGAAAGAGCACAAGAGCGCCCTTGAGGTCGTCATGACCGTGCTCCACGCCGGAGGTAAGTTCGACAAGGGCTCCTACAAGGTATCCGGCGGTCTCCACGGCGTCGGCGTCAGCTGCGTCAATGCCCTCTCCAAGCACATGACCAGCCAGGTCTTCCGCGACGGCAAGATCTACCAGCAGGAGTACGAGAAGGGCAAGCCCCTCTACGACGTCAAGGTCGTAGGCGAGACCGAACTCCGCGGCACGCGCCAGCAGTTCTGGCCCGACGACTCCATCTTCATCACCACCGAGTACAAGTACGACATCCTCGCCAACCGTATGCGCGAGCTCGCCTTCCTCAACGCAGGCATCACCATCACCCTCACCGACCTCCGTCCCGACGACGAGGGCAACACGCGTCAGGATGTCTTCTACTCCAAGGACGGCCTCCAGGAGTTCGTGCGATACATCGACTCCACCCGCACCCACCTCTTCAACGATGTCATCTACCTCAACACCGAGAAGCAGGGCATCCCCATCGAGTGCGCCATCATGTACAACACCGCCTACTCCGAGAACCTCCATTCCTACGTCAATAACATCAACACCATCGAGGGCGGCACCCACCTCCAGGGCTTCCGCATGGCACTCACGCGCACCCTGAAGAAGTACGCCGAGGACCAGTGCGCCAAGGAACTCGAGAAGCTGGAGAAGAACAAGGTAGAGATCTCCGGCGAGGACTTCCGCGAGGGACTCACCGCCGTCATCAGCATCAAGGTCGCCGAGCCCCAGTTCGAGGGACAGACCAAGACCAAGCTCGGCAACAGCGAGGTGGCAGGCGCCGTGCAGCAGGCCGTGGGCGAGGCCCTCAGCAACTACCTCGAGGAACACCCCAAGGAAGCCAAGCTCATCGTAGATAAGGTCATCCTCGCCGCCACCGCACGTGTGGCTGCCCGCAAGGCACGCGAGAGCGTACAGCGCAAGTCCCCCATGTCCGGAGGCGGACTCCCCGGCAAGCTCGCCGACTGCTCCGACCGCGACCCCGCCAACTGCGAGATGTTCATCGTCGAGGGCGACTCCGCAGGAGGCAGCGCCAAGCAAGGCCGCAACCGCCACTTCCAGGCCATCCTCCCCATCCGCGGTAAGATCTTCAACGTCGAGCGCGTCATGTGGCACAAGGCCTTTGAGCACGAGGAAGTCAACAACATCATCCAGGCACTCGGTGTGCGCTACGGACTCGGAGAAGACTCCAAGGAAGCCAACTACGACAAGCTCCGCTACCACAAGATTGTCATCATGACCGATGCCGACGTCGATGGCTACCACATCGACACCCTCCTGATGACACTCTTCTACCGCTACATGCCCGAACTCATCCAGAAAGGACACCTCTACATCGCCACACCGCCCCTCTACCGCTGCAAGAAAGGCAAGATCGAGGAGTACTGCTACAACGACCAGCAGCGCATGCAGTTCCTGCTCAAGTACAACGACGGACAGGAGCAAGGCGTCTATACCCAGCGCTACAAAGGTCTGGGTGAGATGAACCCCGAGCAGCTCTGGGAGACCACCATGAACCCCGAGACACGCCTGCTGAAGCAAGTCACCATCGAGGACGCTGCCGGTGCCGACTACGTATTCTCCATGCTCATGGGAGAGGACGTGGCACCCCGCCGGGAGTTCATCGAGAAGAACGCCAACTACGCCAACATCGACGCATAACGCTCGTTATACCCCATACATTCCAGGTTACCAGCGGACTTCTGTCCACATCACTTTTTTCGACGAGGGCCAATGCAGCATCCTGCATTGGCCCTCTCTTTCTTTCGTCCCGAGCGTATCAAAGACCCATCATCCCGGTCCTCAATTACCCAGTTGTTCCTCTAAAGATTGCAAATGCCGATACACAGTACTGCGGTCAATCTTGAGGATTGCAGCAATTTCGTTCGTCGTCAGGCCCAGTTTCTTCATGTAGATGATGTTGAGGTCATCCTTTAAGATCTTAGGGATTCTGCTGCGTATGTCCGTGCCGAAGTCCGGATACGTCTGGTCAATGAGTTGAAACATCATCTTTATCAGTTCCTTCTTGGATCTCCCTACGTTGTACCCTGCGGCTTTCTTCTGCAGTGCTTCCTTGACCTCCGAGAGATCCACCTCCACCACTTCTCTCTTCTTGGCTTCCAAATCCCATCTCGACGACAGGTCCTCGTTGATCTCCATCGTCCGAGAGAGTTGCACCCTCATCTCGTCCATCTCGGATTCCCGCATGTTCAGCAGGTTATCCAGCTCTTGCAGCCTCAGTTGCTTTTCATCCAGGATGTCATCCAGTTCTTCCAGTCGGGCCGTATCTTCCTTCAGCCGGGCTTCCTTTTCAGCAATCATGTCATCCCGCTGCTCAATCTCCGTCTTCTGCCGTTGTATGACCTTTTTGGCCCTTCGCTCTCGCATCCACATCATCAGTACGAGGACATACAGCCCCACCAATCCCACGATTCCATAGGTCATCAGTTTCTGCTTGGCCTCCGCTGCCTGGCGGAATGCCTCTTCCTCCGCTTCGCGGTTTCTGCGGTATTCGAACTCATTCTGCACCAACTTGGTCTGCTGCCATTGCTGCTGGCGGTAGAGGGAATCATTGAGTTCTACAAACAGAAGCGTGTAGTGGTACATGGAATCTTTCTGGCCGATTTTACCGAACAGATGCGTCAAATCGCGTGCAGCTCGCATTTTCACCATCAGCTGGGGCGTTGTCTGGTATGACCTCCTATAATAATAGATGGCAGAGTCTGTCGGGCCAAATAATAAATAATAATTGCCGAGAGCTGACGCCACATTATAAATGGAATCGAGGTCTGGATATTGTCTTAATATATCCACTCGTTTTCGGGCCTGTTCCTGGTCGCTATATCGATGAGCCAGTTGTGACAGTTGACTGGCAATGAGGTCGCTGTTCTGTCTCTCCGAATGTTGTTCTATGATGTATTTCAATGCCACATCATAGAGCCGTTTTCCTGAATCAGCCTGTTCCGCATAGACATAGCCGTTGGCCAGGTCCATGATGGTGCGCGGATTGTCGCTGGCATCATTAGACAATTGGTACTCTCGCTTGCTGGCTTCCAGCGACCTCTGCCAATCGTATTGGTAGGAATAGAGTTCGCTCAACTGAGCATATACATTCCTCAAGACCGTGGAGTCCACCTCCGCAATATGCTGTTCTCCCCACTGCGATGCCTCTAAATACCATTTCAGGGCGCGGGGTGAGTCGTGCATGTCGCGGTACACGCTGCCTAAATAATACATGGCTTCCAGCTGCTGGTTCGCCGTCCCATGATCTTGGTAGTACTCCACGACCACCTTCATCACGGAGTCCGATGTGTGGCTGACGAAAGCCTTATCACGCGCCTTGGTCTGCAACAGGGCATAGCGCATACGAGCACTTCTGGGAGCGCGGTCGATGACGGTTCTGTAGGCATCCAGCAACTCCAGGGCCTCCTGTGGTTCCACATTGCAGAGCGAGTCCACAGCATCCAGTTCCAGATGCGTCACTTCGCGGTTGCATGAAAGGACAAAAAGACACAGAGTCATTATCAGAGCAAAGCCTGTAAGTGATGTTTTTGAAGAAAGCTTCATTTCAGGGTTTTAGATAGACCATATCTTTTAATTCGGGGCAAAGGTACGCATAATTCTTTGATTTGCCGCATTTTCGCGCGACTTTTTTCATTTCTCTTGCAACAAAATGCAACAAATGTGCAACAACTCACAACAAGAAATATTTGGTACGATGCAAAAAATCATCGTACCTTTGCAGCGGAATTACAAATCAGGACCCTATTATTCAACTTATTTAAAAAGACAAATAATGAAAAGAAATCTTCTTAAAGTAGCATTCGCTGCACTGTGCCTCCTCGGCATTCAATCTTTCACGGGTATGAGCCAGATTATGGCAGAGGACATCATCTTACGACCCTGCGATCCCTCTGACCCAAAGCCCGGGCAGAATCGCGCTCCTCAGCAGTCCGTAGTCCCCGCCGTGGAAATCAACGATGCGTGTGATGAACTGACCTTCACCAGCAGCGCCTACATCAGCGCCCAGATCGAGATTGAGGATGAGCTGGGTGATGTCGTCCTGGTGCAGGCCCTCGTGCTCAGCAACAACGAACAAGTTTCGCTTTCCGTCGCCGACCTTCCCGAAGGTGACTACGTCCTGCGCCTGACCATCGGCGACAAGGACTACGAGGGCGAGTTCAGCAAATAGTTTGATCATCTCCCCATAAATCCATTAATAGTTTAGAATTAATACTGATGTCCTGCCACATCTTCCATAAATGCAACTTCTGGTCATCCCATTGGCCTCTGTTGGGCATCCTCGTCCTTACGGTTATAACATTTTGGCCGACTTTTTCAAACGGGTTCCAAATGGAGTGGGATGACCAGTGGCAGGTATTAAACAGTTATACATCCGGAGGATTAAGTCTGGCTGAATTGAGAATATCTTTCACAAGAGGCATTTCTGGACAGTATGATCCGCTAAACCAATTGATGTATTCTCTTTTGTGGCGAATAGATGGATATAATTCCATGATATTTCATGCTGCATGCCTTTTCCTTCATTTAACCAATGTTTATTGTATCTTTGCACTTGTTCGAACTATAGTAGAGGATTGCACTTCTTTAAAATCAGACAGAATTCAATGGATAGTTGTTGTCACAACCATTTTCTTTGCGATTCATCCGTTGCAAGTGGAAAGCGTAGCATGGATAAGTGCCTCAAAGATTGTTATGTCCACTTTATTCTATTTGCTTGCGGGAATGTCTCTTATTCATTTTATAAAGGAAGGTGGCTTCGTAAGATATACGCTTGTTTTCGTTTTCATGCTGTTTTCATATTTCTCCAAAGAGACGGCGGTAACCTTTCCACTTTGGGCAACTCTCTTATGTCTGTGGTACGGACTCTCGCCGCATGAGAATCGGTTCTGGAGGATATTGATTCCTATATATTTAGCGGCCCTACTATTAGGATGCCATGCAATATTTGTGGTTACATCTTATCACCGATATTTGGGAGAAGGGACATTTATTTGGTGGCAAAGAATAGTTTACTGCTTCTATTCCATCGTTACCTATCTATTCAAATGGCTGTTCCCGTTGAACTTGAGTTGGATGTACCGATATCCAACCCCTTTAGGTGAGTCTTTGCCAAGTTGGCTCTTGTCGTATCCACTATTGTTCTCTATCTTAATCTATGCATTATGGGAACGGATAAGACATCCCTATATTTCCTCGGCATTGATGTTCTCATTAATTCATCTGCTTTTTGTGCTACATCTCATAGTTCTGCCCCGCGAGGCAGTGGTTGCCGACAGGTATATGTATCTGCCGCTGGTTGGACTGAACTTCATCTTTGCCTATGTCTTAACGAGCCCGCTTATTTTAAGAAGCTATCGTAAAGGCGTCTTTTCGGCGGTCTTGTTGCTCGTAGTAGTATCATCCTGCCTAGCTTACTCCAGGACAAAGGATTGGGTAGATTCTTCTACCTTAAAGAAAGAAAAAGTTATCGATAACAAATAGTATTAATCAAAACGTAAACAAATGAGGAAAGCAAATTATTTAGTTGCGCTCAGTGCAATCATAGCACTTTGCGTATTGAACTTCTCTAAATCAGAGAATGTCTTAACCTTGCCGCAAGCCCTGGCAAGTAGCTCCAGCAATTCCAGCAGTTCCAGCAGTTCCAGCGCACCCTCAGCCTCTGGTAGTTCGAGCACCTCCAGTAAGCCTGATTGCTGTAATTGGTGGGGGCCAAACTGGCGGGACCATTGTTTTAAAGAAAAGGTTTCTGATGATGTTGTGATTACATGCAAAACCACCACCACAACTTATTACGGCGCAGACGGAAGAGCTTCCATAGAAATCATTAAAAATGGAATCATTTCCACGGAAGCTGATGCTGAAATTAAAGGTAACGCTGTGAATAGTAAGGTCGAAGAAAAAAGCTATCAATTTCATTCTAAAAAAGTTACATGTCCACCAACAGGAGAATGCAATATCTGTCAAGAATATACGCCTCACTGCGATGATTAAATACAAATTAAATATCATGCTGTTGCTCCTGATAGGAGCAACAGCATGTTCTGAGCATTCTAGAGTGAATACGCTCACACCTCTGTCTGAAACTTCTACCTCAAATCAATATATCTTATTATCAGAGGACAGCATAATAGAGCTAGTTTCAGTGAATCTATCTCATTGTCCTGTTATTAATATTCCAAATAAAGATAAAGAGGCCTGTTTAGATACAATTTTCGCAAGCTACTCTTTTGTTCCCTTGGAGACTACAGAAAGAAGCACAATCGGTCGAATCGAAAAAATAATCGTCTGTCAAGATTGCTTCTGTATCTTAGATAGAGATAACAGCAATGTCTTTCTCTTTGAACTCAATGGGAAATTCCGATGTCGGTTGGGTGCAAAAGGGCATGGAGCCGGTGAACATTTGGATGCATGGAATGTTGCTTACGATGAGAAAAACAGAGAACTTGTTTTGCTAGATTTGTCAGGACGAAAACTGATGTATTATAATCTATTTGGAGAACTTCTACGTGTTGCCCCGATGTATTATCTCTATACATGTTTGGAATATCAAAATGAGAATATGATTCTTGGTACGTTTAAAGCATATAACCGTTCTTCAGACATTCTGGATTTATATCAGTTAGTTGTAGCGGATCGGAATCAGAAACCCATTTCGTTGAGTTTTAAGACTTCAGAAACCATACGTCAAACTTTTTCCCACTCTCCACGTCTAAAAAAATGTGGCGAAGAAGTTATATTTGATGACTTACTGTCTGACACCTTATGGAGAATCTCATCAGGCAGTAAAACTCCGCTGGCTATTTTCAATTTTAAGTCTGGAAGTCATTTCTCGTCAAAAGATAAAAGGCGAATGACAGACAGGCTCTATAGCGATAAAAGTGACCAAGTCGGTTGTGTGATTAACTGGAATGCGACTCCTCAATACATTTCACTTCTTGTCTCTACTCAAAGTACTGGAAAAAGAGTTTTCAATGTTTTGTATAGTCGGAAAACTGGTAAATATAAACTCTTCGGTAAGAACACAAAGCCAACTCGTCTTGGTGATTTTTTCGCTTACTCATCGTTCGATGGAGTCTATGACCCTCATACATTTATTCGGATAGTGGAGCCAACGGATATCTTGGAAAATTGTCATCGCCCACATTTGCAAGAAATTATGTCAACAGTAGAAAAAAAGATGACAAATAGTCTTTCTGTAGATGACAACCCTATATTGATGATTGAACATTTAATTGATTTCTAAAAACATGAGAAACAAATATTGGGCATACCTGATTTTGCTCTTTGCTTCTATATTCACGATATACATATATGTGATTAATAGCAAAGCTATTTCATCGGAAAACGATGAATGGAGTTCTTTGAATGTCCGTCTGGCTGATAAATTATTACAATACGTGGAAGCCATTGAATATCCAATAGATAGTAATTTGCACTTCACGAATAGTAAGGAGAAGAGTTTTCGGGTAAGTGAGATTTCTTCCTATCCACGAGTGTGTCTGTATATAGACGGTCGCCATTGTACTTCTTGCTGGAAGGATGAAATGAGGAACCTCAAGTATTGGAATGACTCTGCTCGTTTCGCAATCAGACCAATCATTATAGCGAACAATTTCAGTGGACGTGAACTTAAAATCATTCAAAAACAGACTGACTTTGAGATTTATAGTATGGGAAGCCAAATAAACTTCCTTCCGGCGTTGACGAAGTTTAATGTCCCTTTTTATTTCGTAATGGAAGGGGGATACGTATGCTGCCCTTATTTCCCTTCAAAAAATGATATGGGAGATTTTCCCGTGCGCTATTTCAAGCATATAAGCAATCTCACTAAAAGAATGGATGCCAAGAAAACAGGAGCTGCAAATGCATTATCTTTGCTTAATGCGGACGTAGAATTGGGCACTGTGGATTTTAGAAAGAAGATTTCAATTACTTACACAATGAAGAATCTGGGTAATACGATTTGCAAAGTTTTTGATTGCCAACCCAGTTGTACCTGCATTGTGGTAGATTCCTTTTCTTCTGTAATTCCACCAGGTGAAACAGGGTATGTGGCAATTACGACAGTACAGAACAGCAAAGGTGCTTTTCAGCACTCTGTGAGGATTCATACTGATTATTCCAGAGAACCTTATGAGGTTCATTTCACGGGAGTATGCAAATGATTAAAAACACTTTATATACCCTTATTATGAAAGCAAGTAAATCTTTTTTCTGCGGCATTTTAGTCCTGTTGCTGGCTGCCGCTTGTACAAAACAACCGAAAAGTTCAGAGCAACAAACTGATGTAGAGCAACAAACAAAAGCGAATCAGCAAACAATGATTGAGTTGATAGGAGATGACGCGAGTTATAACATGGGAGAAATCCAAGTAGGAAGTCCGAATCTCAGAGGAAAAGAATGGCTGATTCAGAACATCGGAAATGCCAACCTGAAAATTGACAGCGTAGAGGTTTCGTGTGAATGCTTAGAGATTCTATACGACTCTGTAAATGTTGTTGCGCCCAATAAGTATTTCCCGTTTAGAGTCTTTGTAAAACCAGAAAATGTCTTGGGTGATTTCTATCGTGAGATCCGGATATTTGGTAATTTTGAGGGTTCTCCATTGGAATTGACGCTGGAAGGAACTTTCGTTGCGAGCGACTATATCAGGGAATGATTATGCGACGAATCTGGATAGTCCTACTCTGTACTTCACTTGTCAGTTTCATCATATTCATTCGCCTTTTCGTCTGCGAGATCTATCTCGTGGACAGTCCAAGTATGTCGCCTACTATACAACCAACAGAAATCTGCCTGGTTGACAAGTGGAGCGGTGGTGCTCTTCTTCCACGGAGGTTCGCAGACATTCCCATCTTGAATATCTTCACGTGGGTCAAGCCCCTCCGTAAATGGGATAATCTCAATGATTGGGGATTTCATCGATTGTCTGCTCACAGAGAATACATGAAAGGAGATGTGATATTGTTTAAGGCCAAGGATGATAATAAGATATTAGTGAAGCGCATAGAAAGTATTCATTACGCCAAAGATTGTACTTACTATTATGTGTTAGGGGATAATGTCACCAACTCCACCGATAGCCGCCATTTTGGCTTAATACCAGACAGTGTTGTGATAGGCAGGACAAACTGCATTGTGTTTTCATGGGATGAATATGCTTCAGGCCTTAAGAAGATCCGCTGGTGGCGTCTGGGACAAACCATTTCCAAAAGCAAATCATACGTTTCAATGGAAAAATGATATATTTGGTTGTTCCCTGCTACAATGAGCAGGCAGTATTAGAAAGCTCAGATAAACAATTACAGAGTATATTGACGGGGCTCCCTGCTGATATCAAAATCCTCTATGTGGACGATGGTAGTACGGACAAAACCTGGAGTATCATCCAGGCAAATCAAAGAACAGCCCCTGATATCGTCCATGGTATACGCCTTGCTCATAACGTGGGCCACCAAACAGCGCTTCTGGCAGGTATAGAGACTTGCGTGGATATGGCAGAGGCCATCATCACGCTAGATGCAGACTTGCAAGATGATATTCAGGTGATACCTCGAATGATAGAGGACTTCTATGAGGGCATTGATGTGGTATATGGCGTAAGACGAGCAAGAACGAGTGACGCTTTCTTGAAACGTTGGACGGCGCAGGTGTTCTACCGTCTGCAATCTTTGATGGGCTGCGATACCATCTTCAACCATGCCGATTTCCGCCTGATGAGTCAGAGGGCAGCAAAGGCACTGCTCAGCTATCCGGAGCGGAACCTGTATCTGAGAGGTCTGGTGCCCCTTCTGGGATTTCATACCAAGATCGAGTATTATGACCGGCTGCCACGTATGCAAGGAAATACAAAGTATCCGGTTAGGAAAATGATGGCTTTGGCGCTCGATGGCATCACCAGCTTCACGACTCGGCCTTTACATTGGATATTAATAGTGGGATTCGTTTTCGTGTTGATATCTTTATGTGTCATTGTCTGGGCTTTGGTCAGCAGACTCAAGGGTCGAACGATCGAGGGCTGGACTTCGCTATTGATATCTGTATGGTTTGTGGGTGGTTGCTTATTATTAGCCTTAGGCATTATCGGTGAATACATCGGTAAGGTATATGCAGAATCAAAGCATAGGCCCAGATACCATGTCATGGAAACAACATATTAGGATATGTATATTAGAACATTCTTGCAGAAAGCTTTTCATTCTGAACTTCTCCGGTTCACATTCATCGGCACTTTGGCCACAGTCATTCATTATGCAGTCTACATTGCGCTGCTGCTTGTGATGCCAGCATATATAGCATTCACTATCGGCTATGCAGTCGCTTTCATCTTGAATTTCCTGTTGTCCTCATACATAACGTTTCAAGTTCAGCCTTCATGGCGGAAGTTTTGGCGCTTTGGGGGTAGCCATGTGGTGAACTATCTTGTTCAGTCGGTATTATTACAGGTCGCTTTGCTCGGGGGTGTTCCTGAAAACCTCGCTCCGATACCTGTTTATGTGATAGCAGTGCCGTTTTCATACCTGGTCGTGAGGCTTGCGCTCACGCGTGCATTTTGTATCAGCCTGTGTTTGACTATCAGCGAGCGAGTGTGGTGCGGTAACGTGTTATCTATGACTGATGCCATTCGGATAGCACAGGAGAATTCGCTGGATGCCAAGTCCGCGCGTTTCTCCTTCTTAGCGAGCTATTGGACGTATCGGAGTTTCAGGGCAGAACTGCTGCCATCGTTCAATATCGGTGGCAATCTGGCGAACTACAACCGCTCGCTGGTGGAGGCTCGGAGCTATGAGGATGGGCGTCTGGCCTACGTGAGCAACAACACGCTGAGCAACAGCCTCTCATTCTCCGTGGATCAGGAGATTGCGGCCACGGGAGGTCACATCTCGCTGGTGTCCTACCTACATCGGCTGGACCAGTTCACCTACAAGGAACATACCTTCAACTCCCAGCCCCTGCGCATCAGCTATACCCAGCCCCTGCGCGCCTACAACTCCCTGAAGTGGCAGAAGAAAATGGCCCCGATAGAATACCAGATAGCCCAGAAGCGCTATGCCGCTGCCATGCAGGACATCGCCCTGCGCGTGACTGCGCTCTTCTTCAATGTGTTGTCGGCCCAGTCCAACTACCAGCAGAGCAAGGCAACACTCGAGGACAGGGAAGTGCTGTATGCGATGGCTCAGAAACGTCTGGAACTCGGTACGACCACCAAGAGTGAGGTCTTGCAGATGGAGCTCTCGGTGATGAATGCCCGCGTGGGAGAGGCGGAGAACCGCATCTCCTTAGATGACGCCCAATACAACCTGTTCTCCTACCTGCGTGTGACAGACTATGCCGAAGCGGAACTGCTGCCGCCCTATCAGGTGCCGGACTTGGTGGTAGGCCTGGAAGATGTCCTGCAGAAGGCGGTGACCAACTCGTCCCATACGCTGGAACAGCGTCTGGAACTACTCGGCGCGGAGCAGGGACTGGCGCAGGCGAAGGCGAATCGTGGCCTGCAGGTCACCCTGAGCGGGGAACTGGGTTTCATGCAGACGGCAGGTGACCTGGCCGGTGCATACAGCCATCTGCGCGACAATGAAATCGTGGGTCTCACGTTCCGCCTGCCCATCTTCGACTGGGGAGTGAGCAAAGGCCGGGTGCGCATGGCACAGTCCAGACTTGAGGTCGTCAGGACGCAGCAGGAGCAGGCACACCAAGATTTCCTGCAGGAGCTGCGACGAAAGGTCATGCAGTTCAATGCCCAACCCGCACAATGCCGCAATGCCCTGCGTGCACAGGACATCGCTGAAGAGCGCTACGACATCATGCGCCGCAGGTACGAAGCTGGTACGGTTTCCGTGACCGACCTCAACACTGCCTTGCAGGAACTGACAACAGCCAAGGCTCAGTACATCAGCCAGCTCCATACCTTCTGGTCGGACTACTATAGCCTGCAGAAGTCAACGCTGTATGACTGGACTGCCAATAGGGATATTCTGATAGATATCGAACAGGTTCTGAAAGAGAAGTGAAAATGGAATAAACGATGAGAAATATGAGTTACTTAAGATTAACTTTGATAGCAATGCTGCTACCGTGTCTGACGGCTTGCAACAGGAAACCTGCGGAGCAGACCGAAGAGATGGAGATGCTTGAACAGGCCATGAGCGAGACGTATGTCGATACGATGCAGCTGCACCGGAGGGAGTTCAACAAGCAGATAGTCTGCAACGGCCGCCTGCGGGCCAAGGCGAAGAGTGAACTGTACTTCAAAGGACAAGGCATCGTCGCCGACATCTTTGTCCGCGAAGGGCAGCACATTGCCAAGGGTGCCCTGATAGCCACGCTGGACAGGCAGGACCGGGAACGCGAACTGGAGAAGGCGGAGCACGAGCTGCAACGTGCGAAAGTGGAGCTGACAGACAAGCTCATCGGCCTGGGCTATGACGAAATGAATGCCGTGCCCGCCGATGTCATGCAGCGGGCCGAAGTGATGTCGGGCTACTATGGAGCCAAGTACCAGTTGCAATCTGCCCGGCGGGCACTGGAAGAGTGCAGCCTCTACGCTCCATTCAGTGGAAGGATAGCGGACGTGGAAGCAAAGCGCTTCGGGCGGAACGACAAGGTATGCACCCTGATAGACGATTCCAGCTTCGACGTGGAGTTCCGTATCCTGGAGGCGGAGCTGGGAGGGGTTGCCGTTGGCCAGAAGGTGAAGGTGACACCTTTTGTCCGGGACAGTCTTGAATACGAAGGGCTCATTGCAGAAATCAATCCCCTGGTGGACGAGAAGGGACTGGTGAAGGTGCAGGCACGCCTGAAGGGTACCGGAACGGCACTGATGGACGGCATGAATGTGCGTGTCGTGGTCGAGGAAAAGCTGCAGCACCTATTCGTCGTGCCGAAGGATGCCGTGGTGGAGCGCGATGGATACCACGTGGTCTTTCTCTACAACGACGGCAAGGCCGTCTGGACATACGTCGATGTGATACATTCCAACATCAGTTCCTGCGCCATCACTGGCTGCCAGCGCAAGGAAACAACCATCCAGGAGGGCGACATCATCATCACCTCCGGCAACCTGAATCTGGCGGATGGAACGGAAGTAAGGATTGAGAATTGAGAATTCATGGTTTCAAGTTTTGAGATATGCACCATCAAATACTCCGTCGCCCCATAGCCGTCACCATGTGTGTCATAGCCCTGACGGTCATCGGCATTTTATCGCTCAGGCGTATTCCGGTGTCTCTGATGCCGGACATTGATATTCCTCAGATTACCGTGCAGGTGAGTATGCCGGGCTACTCTGCCCAGGAGGTGGAGCAGGCGGTGGTGTCGCCCCTGCGCGGGCGCCTGATGCAAGTGGCTGGTGTCACCGACATTCGCTCGGAGTCCCGAATGGATGCCGGCAATGTTCGTATGACCTTTGAACCCGGCAGCAACGTGAACATGCTCTTCATCGAAGTGAACGAGAAGGTGGACCGCGCCATGAACCAGATGCCGAGAGAGATGGAGCGCCCCAAGGTGATGAAGGCCAGTGCCATGGACATCCCCGCCTTCTTCCTCGACCTTATACCCCGGGATTCGACCAAGTTCGCACAGCTGTCGCGGTTCGCAAGGAATGTGGTGGTGAAGCGCATAGAACAACTGCCGCAGACGGCCATGGTGGACATCAGCGGCACCGTGGGCACGGAAATCGACTGCATCCCCGACGAGGGGAAGATGCGAGCTATGGGGATGACTGTGGCAGACCTCGAGAATGCCATACGCCGAAACAATATCACACTGGAAGCCCTGAGCATCGTCGACGGCATCTACCGCTATAACATCCACTTCGACTCCCAGCTGCTCACCCGGAAGGACATCGAGGATATCTACCTCAACCATCAGGGACGGCTGCTTCAGCTGAAAGACATCTGCCGCATAGAGGAGAGGACGGCCACTGCGGCCGGACTGGTGAGGCATGGCGGGAGGAGGTGCATCACCATGGCTGTCATCAAGCAGAACGATGCCCAGATGGACGAACTCCGGCAGGGAATGGAGGCACTGCTGGAGGATATGCGGGCGGAATATCCCGACATCGAATTCCAGCTGACACGCGACCAGACACGCCTGCTCAGCTACACCATTGATAACCTGAAAGGGAATCTCCTCGTGGGTGCCCTGATGGCTTGTCTGGTGCTCATGCTTTTCCTGCGACAATGGCGGCTCTCGCTATTGGTGGTTCTGTCGATACCTCTCTCGCTGGTGATTACCATCCTGTGCTTCTTTCTGATGGGCATCAGCATGAACATCATTTCGCTCTCCGGTCTGATACTGGGTGTCGGTATGATGGTGGACAATGCCATTATCGTTGTGGACAACATCACTCAGAACAGTCTTCGGGGAGCGAAACAACACAGTCGGGCGCAAACGATGGAAGCCACCGTCGTACGCAGCACCCGGGAGGTGTTCACTCCGATGCTCAGCTCTGTGCTGACCACCTGCTCGGTGTTCCTGCCGCTCATCTTCCTGAGTGGGACGGCGGGAGCCCTGTTCTACGACCAGGCCATGGGCATCACCACGGCCCTCCTGGCCTCCCTGTTGGTGGCCGTGGTGGTGATTCCCGTCTACTACATGATACTGCGTCCGCAAACGCCGCAACCGGAAAGACGGGGACATGGCGCTTTTGCATGGTATGAGACCGTCATGAAATGGACGTTGCGCCATGCCCGCCTCCTGCTGACGTCGTTCGTTGTCTGCATCCCACTGATGGCTCTCCTGCTGATGAATATCGAGAAGGAACGCATGCCGCAGGTGGCGCAGGACGACACACTGCTCGCCATTGACTGGAACAGCAATATCTCTGCCGAGGAGAACGACAGGAGGATTACCGGATTGCTGGACTATGTGGGCGAAGCGGTGGTGACTTCTACCAGCATGATCGGGGCGCAGGAATTCATGCTGCCGCACACACGGGACATCACCTCGTCGGAGGATGTGGTCTACCTGAAAGCGGAGGATGCCGCACAGCTGGACGCCACGAAGAAACGGTGCTCGGCCTACCTGCAGCAGCACTACCCGCTGGCGTCGGCAGAATACTGCGAGCCGGGCAACCTGTACAACCTCATTTTCTCCACAGACGAATCAGACTTGGAAATCCACCTGCAGGATGCCGGAGGCGGGCGACCCTCGGTGGACGCCTCGCGCGCCTTCCGCGACACCCTGCTCCGCCACTTCCCCCATGTGGGGATTTCCCCCGTCATGACCGAGACCAATATCCGCTATGTGGCCGACACGGAACAGATGGCCTTATTCCGAGTGAGCTACGATGCCCTGCTGCGCAGACTCCGGGAACTGGCGAATCGGGGGACGGTGTTCAGCATCAACGAAGGCGCACAGCCCGTGCCGGTGAAGATGCTGCCCACTGGCATGGAGCTCTCTGGCAAGGAGCGACAGCTGATGGCCGGAACCGTGAGGAACGATGAAGGCACGGAAATCCCGATTTCCTATATGCTGCGCGAGACCAAGGGCGAGGACTATAAGCGGCTGCAGGCCGGAAACGGTGGGGAATACTATGCCCTCTGCCTGAACGCGCCAGACCGGGAAATAGAGCGGGTCATGGCGTTCGTGGGGGATGCCTGGGAGGGGACTGCAACGTTCTCTGGAGGCTACTTCTCCAGCCGCAAGCTCATCGGCGAACTCGCGGTGGTGCTGGCGGTGGCACTGGCGCTGCTGTTCTTTATCCTCGCGTCGCAGTTCGAGAGTCTGGTGCAACCGCTCATCATCCTGATGGAGATGGTGGTAGATGTGTTCTGCGTGCTGATGGGCCTGTGGCTGATGGGCGAGTCGCTGAACCTGATGTCCATGACGGGACTGGTAGTGATGAGCGGTATCATCATCAACGACTCCATCCTGAAAATCGACACAATCAACCGCAGTCCCCATCTGCTGGCGGGCACCCGACGAGGCCTGATACGTGCCATCATGGCAGCAGGACGCAGGCGGCTGCGCCCCATTGTGATGACATCGCTGACCACCATCCTGGCACTGATCCCCTTCCTCAGCCACGGAAGCATGGGAGCGGCCCTGCAGTACCCCATGTCGCTGGCGCTGGTGATTGGCATGAGCGTGGGCACACTGGTCAGCCTGTTCTTTGTCCCGATGTTGTATTATGTGACTTATAGGGGGAAGTTTAAAGTTGGGAGCTCGGAGAAGACATGAAGAAATCGCGTTTTACATGGCTGCTCGCATGGGCCGTCGTCATGATTATCGGCTGCGCTCTTATTCCGCGAATAGACGTTGCCGAGCAACCTCGCCCACGGCAGGGCAAGACACTCAGCGTGGGCTTTGCCTGGCACGGGGCTTCGGCCAAAGTGGTGGAGCAGAACGTCACCTCTCGCATCGAGGGGTTGGTAGCGGCCGTTGCCGGGGTGGAGCGTGTGACGTCTGAATCATACTTCGGCAGCGGCAGGGTGACCATAGAGCTGAAGAAGAACGCAGACGTGTCGGCCACCAAGTTCGAGATTGCCTCGCTGCTCAGGCAAATCAAGAAGCAGCTGCCCGAGGGCGTGAGCTATCCGGAACTCTCGGGAGGAGAGGTGGTGAACGAGAACCAGCAAAAGGAAACCACGCGCGTGCTGCTGAGCTATCGGGTGAACTCCAACCTCAGCGATGAGCAGCTGAAGGAGTACATCCAGCGACAGGTGGAACCCGCACTCCGCCAGATGGACGACGTGAAGCGCGTGGAGGTGACGGGCGGAAGCAGCAAGTACATCGTCATCACCTACGACCCGTTCGTGCTCTCCACCTACAGACTCTCGGCCGAGGACATCGAGAACGGTATCAGGACCTTCCTCGGCAAGAGCGAGGTGGTGGGCGAAGTGCAGGAACCCGGGCAGGAAGAGAAACGGACTCTCTATCTGACAACAGAGAAGTTTGGCGGACCGCTGGAGCAGATGCCCATCGGAATGATCGGTGGGAAGACGGTCTATCTGGGCGACCTGGCCACCTATGAATATAAAGACCGGCTGCCAGGCAGCTATTACCGTGTAAACGGACTGAACACCATCTACCTGAACATCCACGTAGATGCCGAGGCAAATAAAATAGCCTTGTCACGCACGCTCAGAAAGGAAATCGCCGGATTGCAGGGGGGGCTGCGTCAGGGAGTGTATCTGACTCTGACCCACGACGCTGCGGAAGAGGAAGCGGGCGAACTGCACAAGCTGATCTGGCGCTCCACGCTCTCACTGTTTATCCTCCTGCTCTTCGTCTGGCTGGTGCGCCGAGACTGGCGCTACCTGCTCATCATGCTCCTGACGCTGGCCGCCAACCTGGCAGCGGCTGTCATCTGCTACTATATCTTCGACCTGCGCCTGCACATCTACAGCCTGGCCGGCATCACCGTGTCGCTGGGCATGGTTATCGATGCTGCCGTGGTGATGGTGGATCACTACAGCTATTACCACGACCGCCGTGCCTTCCAGGCCATCTTCGCCGCATTGCTCACGACCATCGGTTCGCTGATTGTGGTGCTCTGGTTGCCGGACTTCCTGCAGAAGGATCTGGTGGACTTTGCGTGGATCATCATCGTGAACCTGTCCGTGGCTCTTCTGGTCAGCGGGCTGTTTGCACCGGCCTTGATAGACCTGTTCGGATATCAGAGCCGCGGGCAACTACGGGCGGGGCAGCTGAAAAAGGTACGGACGTGGAACAGCTTCTACCTCCAATATATCCGCACCACACAGAGGCACAAATGGATATACTACGTAATCCTCCTGCTGCTATTCTTCGGGACCATGCGGTTGTTCTCCGAGTCGCTGTCGGAGAACACCTACAGTCCGGAACGCGACCGAGACCTGCGCCTGAACATCCATGCAAGAATGCCCTTGGGGGGAACGGCAGCACAACTGAATGAAAAGGTGGTGATACTGGAGAACTTCCTGGTGACGTTTCCTGAGATAGAACGGTTCGAGACTCGTGTGGAAGCCTGGGGTGCCTCGGTGACCGTGGACTTCAAGGAGGAATTCAAGCACACATCCTTCCCCTTTGCGCTGGAGAATAAAGTAATCGGAAAAGTCATCTCCATCGGAGGTGCCGACTGGAGCACCAGCGGAGTGAGCCTGCGGGGGTTCAGCAACTCGTTGAACCTGCAGCACCGCTCCAGCAGGATAGAGATTGCCGGGTACAACTACGACCGGCTCTACCGCATCGCTGAGGAGATGTGCAACGAGATGCGAAAGAACAACCGTGTGCGGGATCTCATCATCGAGACTCCCGGCCACGAGCAGCAGGAGGACGAACTCTGTATGCGCTACGACAAAGAGCGGATGACACTATACGACTTCGACCTCCCTGCCGCACACGGACGCCTGCGTGAGCTGCTGGCAGGGAGGGATATTGACCGCTACCGGGACACTCACTTCGCGTCGGATATGTTTCTGAAGTCAGCCTGGCAGGATAGATTCGACTTGTGGCGATTGGAAAATACATTTCTGAAAGTGGGCGAGACGGACTGCCGCCTCTCGGACTTCATGACGATTGAACGGCGGGAGGCCAAGAACTGCATACCACGTGAAAATCAGGAATATGTGCTGCAGGTGGCGTTCAACATCCTGGGAAGCTATACCTACACCAGCCGCTATATAGAACGCATCACGAAAACATTCAACCAGGAAATGCCCGTAGGATTCAGATGCAGGAATACTTCTCACGGATATTACCAAGACGATGGCACGCAGTACTGGTTGTTGGGGCTCATCGTTGTCATCATCTTCTTCGTCTGCAGCATCCTGTTCGAATCACTCCGGTTACCGTTGGCAATCATCTCGCTCATTCCCGTGTCATTCATCGGCACCTTCCTCACCTATTGGCTCTCCGAAGTGGAGTTCGGCACTGGTGGGTTCGCCTCCATGGTATTGCTGAGCGGCCTGACGGTGAATGCGGGCATCTACATCGTCTGCGAATATCGGAACCTGAAAGCAGCCCAACCCTTTGTGGCATCGCGAAGACTATACATCAGAGCGTATAATCACAAGATAACGGCTGTATTCCTGACCATTCTCTCCACGATACTCGGCCTTGTGCCCTTCTTCATCGATGATGACCGGGGCTCGTTCTGGTTCTCATTCGCCGTGGGTTCCACCGGAGGCCTGCTTTTCTCCATTTTGGCACTGGTATTTGTGATGCCTTTATTCCTGAAACTAAGTAGGTAAACAAAATTATTTAACTATATCTATCATGGCAGGTGACGTTATGTCTTTTATGTCTCTTTGGCGCATCGTTCACCTACTTATCAAACAAATTAAACAATTCTACACAACAATGAAAAAGAAGTATGAATCGCAGCTGCGGCTGCAGAGAATCCTGAGGGAAAAAACATGAAGTATGGCGAACTGGCAGAGCGCGTGGGCGTGAGTGCCCAGGCGATGGGACAGTTCATCAGCGGACAGAAGGACCCGTCACTCTACCGGCTCCACACGATAGCGGATGCCTTGGGAGTGCGCGTGCGCGAGCTGTTCGAGGAGTAGGAGGCGGAGATGGGGCTCACGCGCGGAGCCCGACTAAACCTATGGGTTGATTTCTGAGGGGACAGGGGTGAATTTGAAGCGAAAACGCTTGCACCGATGGTGCAGGTTG
>CACXXT010000026.1:9955-45390 GCA_902771725.1 uncultured Bacteroidales bacterium | reverse complement strand
TGACTTCGCGTTCAAAACGTGCCCATTCCGCATCCACGTCGGGCATTCCAATCTTCTTGTCAATATCTTCTGTCTTCATACTACTTTGCAATTTTAAGGTGGGTTCTGATTTTGGCCAACGACCGCGTGATATGCTTGTTCACGGCTGCCGTGCTGATGCCGAGGATGGTAGCTGTTTCGCTGTAGGTCTTCTCCTCGTCGTAGTGGAGGGTGAGCACGCGGCGGTCCTGCTCTGTCAGGTTCTCGTCGATGACTTGCTGAAGCTGTCTCATCAGCTCCTCGCGCTCTTCATCGACGCTGTCCTGCGCCGCCTGCTGCAACTCTGCCTCCATCTCGCGCTGCAGTTGGCGCTGCCGCAGCAGATGGAGACATTGGTTGCGGGTGGCGGCCAGGAGGTAGCCTCTGACGCTGCCGTCGCTCACCTGGGGCTTGCCTCGCCACATCTGCGTGAACACCTGACTGACCACATCCTTGGCATCATCGGCGTCCTCTACCATAGAGAATGCCATGCGATACATGTGCGGATAGTTGTCCTTGAACAGGCGTTCAAATGTTGGTTTCTTGTAATCCATAAATGTCTTTTCTGGGTTTCAGTAGGTGATGGTTGGAATTCCAAATCACCTATAAGACCCACGGGAGGCGAAATCAAATACCCCTCTCTGCAAAAAAGTTTGTTACGGAACTGGAAGTATAGCGCTGCAAAGGTACTTCTTTTTGAAGTAAAGACCATAAAAAAAACCAAATTGTTGTTATCAGGGCAAATAATCCATAGGTTTTGGCTGTTCAAAAGTAATGTGTTACTTCGATAGTATTCCCGTCTCTGTGTCCTTGTGCTCCATTGTTCGCTGAATGTCGCGGTAGCGGCGACCATGGTCCAGGCGGTAGGAAAGGCGGAGGGTGAACATGTTACCGAAGTCACGCTGGTGCTGGACTATGGTCTTCTGGATGTAGCGGCTGAGCAGCTCGGCCTTGTTCGTGCGAGGATTGCTGCAGAAGGGGTTCTGCGCGAAGAGTGAGATGTGGAGACCGAACTTGGTACGATAGGAGGCGGTCAGGTACCACGTAGCACCCTGATGTCCACGATGTTCGCCCTCCATGAAGTTCCACCCATGGTCGGCGTAGGCTCCAAGTGTCCAGCGCCCGAGGTAGGCTTGCAGGGAGTAGCCGCCGTTGTAGGAGGTGTAGGTGTGAGTGTAGTCCTCGCCGTAGTTGAAGAAGCGGTAGATGCCGCCGTAGGCGGAAAGGCTGAGGCGCTCGGGGATGATGTCCCATTGGTTGTAGCTCTGGATGTAGAAGAAGTTGCAGGCGTTGTCGGCATTGGCTTTGCCTTCGTCCGTCACGACTTGGCCATTCAAGCAAGCTTGATGGCTCTCGCTGCTTCGTCCGTTGGTCTGCGTCTGGTAGAACTGGTCGTTCACGCGGATGTACCGCTCCATGTTGCAATGGGAGTTCAGTCGGTAGTAGCCTTGCAGGTCGCTGGTGAAGCCTGGGAGAGTGTAGGTCAGGTGCAGGTCGTGGCTGGTGACGCGGTTGGGATGGATGTCGGGATTGCCCACCAACGTCTCCATCTGATTCAGCCGGATGCTGACGTCGCTGACGAGAGCTATCTGCGAGACGTGCTGCGATATCTCGAAGGCATATCGTGCCCGCAGATGGTCGGTGATGGAGTAGGAGAGGGTGAACTTCGGGCGGAAGAGCCAGAAGTGCTGCCGCCGCTCGCCCTGACGGTAGTAGCGCAGACTGGCGCCCAGACCTCCCATATAGCCGAGGCGCTGCCATCGTCCCTGCAACTGCGCGAAGAGATTGACGTCCGAGGTGTGCATCATGTTGGTGGCATCGACGTCGCCGCTGTAGAGGTTGTGGCTGCGTCGCAGTCCGAACTGAGTTCCGGTAGTGATGGTGAAGGGTCGCAGACGGTTCTCGTAGAGGGCTTCGCTCCAGAGTGAGCGGGTGCGGCCGTCGGTGTCGTAGACATAGGCTTCAGCCCCGTCGCGCTCGATTTCGCCCGTGCTCTTGATGAGGGTGCCCACGACGTTGGCCGTCAGCGACTGGTGGCGACGAAAGTCCTGGTGATAGTAGAGATCCAGCGAGGGTGAGTAGCCGCTTGAGGAGGAGTTGTTGTGATAAGGAACGTTGTCCAGCGCCATCGTGGCTGTGCTCTCGCTGGGGTGCAGGGTTTGGTTGCCGGCGAGTTTCGCCTGAAAGACGAAGTTGCTGTCGCTGAGGCTGTAGGTCAGTTGTGCATTGTGTCCGAGACCGCGGTCCTGCTTGCTGAGGAGTTGGCGGTGGAGGGTGATGGTATTAGAGGTTGAGGAGGGGGATCCGGCGGGAAAATCGCCGGACACAGTTTCCAGGTGGTATGTTGCTTGCTCGTCGTACTGCTCGCCACGGAAGCGGTTGTAGTTCAGCCCGTAGCTGAAGGCCAGCTCGCTGCGTCCGCGGTTCACCTTGCCGAACACGTTCTCGTTGCCGTTCACGGTCGTCAGCGTGTTCGTCAGGTCGCCGCCGAGGGTATATCCGCTCACCGCCTTCTTCACCTTAATATTAATTACGTAGGCGATGCCCTCGCCAAAGCGCAGGCTGGGGTTGTCGATGTACTCCACGCGCTGCACGCCCGCCATGTCCAGCGTCAGCAGGTCTTCCTTCGATGCCGCCACGTCGTTGATGCGCACCTGCACTCCTCCTATGCTGCTCAGCGCCGTGATGCTGTTCATGGCTTCGTCCACACGGATATGCGGCAGGGATAGTTTGGCCAACAGCGAATAGCCGTTTGGCGAACTCTCCAGTTGCTGCTTCGTGGGGAACACCCACATACCGTCGGCCTGCTGCACCATCCGTGCCGCCTTCACGGTCACCTCGTTCATTGTAGTACGTCTCTCAGCCTGCGTCGTAGAATCCGCTTCCTCGCGCAGCACGTCAGTCTCTCTTCTCTTTTCCAGACCAACTTTTTCCTTGCTCTCGTTCTGTGCCCCGGCGCTCATTGCCATCGCCACCAGCACCGCTGTCAATAATACCCTTTTCATTGTTTCTTTCGTTTTTTGCTGCAAAGGTACGCAGAAAAGGGCTTCTTAGCCAAATAATCTTCCTGACATTTGTCTGACATTTGTCTGACATTTTATTCATCGCATTGGATGTCAGGGAGTTTTCATGGCTTAAAAAGATAAGGTGTACCCAAAACGGGTGATGATTGCAAGTAGGTAAGGGAAGTCAGTACTGCCGCTCTCCGAAGATCTGTGTGCCGATGCGGATGAGTGTGGAGCCCTCGTCGACGGCGATGTGCCAGTCGCCGCTCATTCCCATGGAGAGTTCTGTGGCCTCGGGCAGGTAGTCGTGGCGCAGTTGCTCGAAGAAGAGGCGTGCGCGGTGGAAATCATCGCGGATGCGGCGGGTGTCGTCGGTGTTGGATGCCATGGCCATGACTCCTGCTATGCGCACTCCTGTGAGGTGCTGCCACTCAGCACCGTCGAGGTAGGCGAGAGCCTCGTCGGGCGTGAATCCGAATTTGGTCTCCTCCTGAGCCACATGTAGCTGCAGCAGGCATGGAATCGTGCGTCCGGCTTTCAGCGCCTGCTTGTTGATTTCGGCGAGCAGATGGGGAGAGTCCATGGAATGGATGAGGTGTACGTAGGGAGCGATGTACTTGACCTTATTGGTCTGCAGGTGCCCAATGAAGTGCCATTGCAGTTCGAGGTCTGTGAGTTCCTGGTGCTTTCGCTGGAGTTCCTGTGCGTGGCTCTCGCCGAAGAGCCGCTGCCCGGCGGCGTAGGCCTCGCGGATGGCGTCGGCAGGATGGTACTTGCTGACGGCCACGAGGCGCACTCCGGCGGGCAGCGCCTGTGTGATGTTGTGTATTTCTTCTGCTATCATTGCTCGAACTCAGGTTTCTGGTCGGCTTGTTTGTAGCGGTAGACATCCATGACGGGTGTCTCGGTGATAGTGACGATGACCCAGTCGCCGAGTGTTCCTTCCATGCAGCGGTCGAGGTTCTTGACGGCATCGCGGAAGTCAGTGGCCTGAATGAGCACCTGCTGGGCTGTGCGCTTCTCGGCACCGGTTTTCTCGTCTAGGGTGATGAATGCCACCTTGGCCTTGAACCAGCGGTCGGCGGCAGCATCCTGGCTCTCGAAGAGTTCCGCCAGACGTGCACGCTTGATGTCCGTGACGGTGAACTCTCCGCTGATGAAGGGTGTCATTTCCTCGATGAAACGTCGCTCAGCCTCGGTGAAGCTGAGAGCCTCTACGATGTAGGTCTCTGTTGTTTTCTTGAGCAAGCCCGTCTCCATGGTCTTGTCGTAGCGGACTTTGCATTCAAACCATTCGTTGTTCATTGTAGTATTCGTATGTTTTATGTGAGTTTTTCGTTTTGCGGGCGCAAAGTTACGCTTTTTGTAGATAAAAAGCATGGTTTTGTCGATAAAAAAAGCCAAGTTTAACCATTTCTTGCTAACTTTGCAGCGATTTGAAGTCCAAGTTATGCCTAAAACCTCCCTTTCTTCCCGCCAGGAGAATCTGGCGTATGCGTTGGTATGGCTGTTGCTGCTGGCGGCTCCTCTGCTGTCTGAGTGGCTGATGTCCCACAGCGACAGCGACGTGCTGTTCGAGTGGTCACGCATCCTTCGTGCGTGGATAGGTCTGGCTCCGTTCCTGTTGGTGTTCGTGCTCCACAACTGGCTGCTTGCTCCGCTGTTGGTCTACGGTCGGCGTCGCAGCTACTACGTGCTAGGTGTGGCCGTGGTGGTAGCCCTGTTCACCTTCTACCAATGCACCACGCGCCCTCCGCATCTTTCACGGAAGTTCAGTTCTCCGTCCGTGGAACGCCGTATGGAGCACCGTATGGAACACCGTATGGAACACCGTATGGAGCATCCGGGTCAGTCGCGCCCCGGCGAGCTTCGTCCGCACCGCGACCACAGGCCTCCCGCCTTCATGGGCGAGCATGACATCGTGGCGGTCATCGTGCTGATCCTCATGCTCGGCATGAACCTGGGCATCAAGTTCTACTTCCGCCAGCGCAGCAACGAGCAGAAGATGAAAGACCTGGAGCGGCAGAATCTGGAACATCAGCTGGCCTACCTGCGCTATCAAGTGAACCCGCATTTCCTGATGAACACGCTGAACAACATCCACGCGCTCATAGACATCGATAGCGAGGGGGCCCAGGAGGCTGTGGTGGAACTTTCGCGGCTGCTGCGCTATGCGCTGTACGATGCCGAGCGTCCGACGGTCTCGCTGCAGAAGGAGGTTGACTTCGTGGGGAACTACATCGCGCTGATGCGCATCCGCCTGGGCGAACAGGTGGAGGTGCGCTTCGACGTTCCCTCGCCTGTTCCTTCGGGCAGCGTGCCTCCCCTGCTCTTTGCCTCCTTCGTGGAGAATGCCTTCAAGCATGGCGTCAGCTACCAGCAGACGTCCTTCGTCCATATCGCCATCGAGGCCGGCCAGGGTCGCCTCGTCTTCAGCTGTACGAACAGCCGTTTCCCGGACAAGAGCCATGCGGACGCCGATGCCGGCGGACTGGGACTGCGCAATGTGCGCCAGCGGCTAGATCTGCTTTTCCCCGGCAACTATCAGCTGGACTTCCGTGAGGCGGCGGACACCTATGCCGTGCACCTCGACATCCCGCTCGGTGCCTGAGGACAGCCTTTCCCCTGCCGATTGTTTCACCTCTAACCTCTTTCATTTCAGAGAAAAATGCTTCGAGTAATAGCCATAGACGACGAACCGCTGGCGCTCCGACAGATAGCCGCATATATCAGCAAGGTGCCATTCCTACAGCAAGTGGCGCTGTGCCAGAGTGCCGTGGAGGCACAGCACGTGCTGGACACCAACGAGGTGGACGCCATCTTCTGCGACATCAACATGCCCGACCTCAACGGACTGGACTTCGTCCGCTCGCTGCCGGATCCGCCGCTGGTGGTCTTCACCACGGCCTACAGCGAGTACGCCATCGCGGGATTCAAGGTGGAGGCCGTGGACTACCTCCTGAAGCCCTTCACCCTCCGCGAATTCACCGAGACCGCCGGGCGCCTGCGTGCCCGCCAGGAGCTGGTCGAGCGTGCGCGAGGGGCAGAGCAGGGTGAGGATTCGTCAGATGTCATCTGCGTGCGCGCCGACCGCATGGACATCGCCTTGCCGCTGAAGGCAGTCCGCTACGTCCAGGGCATGGGCGAATACCTGCGCATCCACCTCACGGACCGTCCGCGCCCCGTCGTTACCTTGGCCACGATGAAGTCCATGGAGGAGCGTCTGCCCTCCGACCGCTTCCTGCGCATTCATCGCTCCAGTATCGTGGCCCTGGCTGCCATCCGCGAGGTCGGGCGAGGCTACCTCGTGCTGACCGACGGCACCCGTCTCAGCGTGGGCGACAACTACCGCCATACCCTCGATGCCTGGGTCGCAGACCGGGGCATCATAAAGCATTGATATATGAAACGAGCCAAATCCCAAATCCTGACCGCTGCCTCAATTGCACTGACCATGACGCTGAACCTCACTTCCTGCTCCACCACTCCCACAGAGACCGTGCGCCTGCGCATCCTCCACACCAGCGATGTCCACGGCCACGTGCTCGACTCGCTGCCCCGGCTGGGGCAGTACGTGGCCCGTTGCAGGGCCGAAATGCCGGACGGAGTCATCTTCACCGACGGCGGCGACGTGCTGCAGGGGCATCCTGCGGCCTACTACTACAACTTCG
The DNA here is from genome assembly GCA_902771725.1 of uncultured Bacteroidales bacterium. Classification (GTDB taxonomy): domain Bacteria; phylum Bacteroidota; class Bacteroidia; order Bacteroidales; family Bacteroidaceae; genus Physcousia. Next base: position 38,696 of record CACXXT010000026.1, on the reverse strand, counting down.
TGGACACGCTGTCGAAGCACATTGTGGCAGAGACCATGAACCGCGTGCACTACGACGTGGCCACGATCGGTAACCACGACATCGAGGCCGGGCACGCCGTTTACGACCGATGGATCAGTCAGTGTGACTTCCCCGTGCTGGGAGCCAACGTGGTGGACGAGCAGACAGGCGAGCCCTACCTTACACCTTATTATATTATAGAGCGCCAGGGCGTACGCATCGCCTTCCTCGGGCTGACGTCGCCCGCCATCCCCAATTGGGTGCCGCGGAATATGTGGACGGGACTGCGCTTCGACGACATGGTGTCCGCCGCCAGGTACTGGGTGCCTGTCATCCAGGAGCGCGAGCATCCGCACCTGATCGTGGGACTGTTCCACTCCGGAATCGATGCCGAAGGCGGCATCCGCACCCCAGACTACTGCGAGAACGAGGCGCGGATGGTGGCGCAGCAGGTGTCCGGACTGGATCTGGTGCTCTACGGCCACGACCACCGGCGCCACATGGAGCGTGTGGCCACGCCCGACGGCGACAGCATCCTCTGCATAGGCCCCACCAGCACCGCAGCCTGCATCTGCCAGGTGGACATCGAGGTGCAGCGGCGCGGCGACAAGGTCATGGGCGTGCGCATGGACGGCAGCTTCGTCGATGCCCGTGAACTGATGCAGAGCGGAGACTGCGAAGTACGGCCGGAGGACTGGTACGCCGACGAGCGCAACGCCGTGGCAGCCTACATGCGGGAAGAGGTGGGCGTGTTCGCCTCGGCGGTGCACGAGCGCGACGCCTTCTTCGGCCCCTCGGCCTTCATCGACCTCATCCACGACCTCCAACTGGAACTGAGTCAGGGCGCGCAGATCTCCTTCGCAGCACCCCTCAGCTTCGATGCCACCATCGAGGCCGGCATGACCCACGTCTCGGACATGTTCGCCCTCTACAAGTACGAGAACCTCCTCTACACCATGCGCCTCAGCGGCCGCGAGATCCGCGACTTCCTCGAGATGAGCTACGACCTTTGGGCAGCCACCATGCACTCGCCCGACGACCACATCCTGCTGCTCGACAGCGTGCTCGACGGCGGGCGGCGTCTGGGGCTGAAGAACATGGCGTTCAACTTTGACTCCGCGGCAGGCATCTGCTACACCGTGGACGTCTCCAAGCCCGACGGCCAGAAGGTTACCATCCTCTCCATGGAGGACGGCACTCCCTTCAGCCTCGAGCGCGAATACCTCGTGGCCACCAACAGCTACCGCGGCAACGGCGGCGGCGAACTCCTCACCCGCGGCGCCGGCATCCCCCTCTCGGAGCTCCCCTCGCGCGTCGTAGCCAGCACGGACCACGACCTCCGCTACCACCTCATCCAGCGCATCCGCCAGAAAGGCCGCATCCGTCCGCGCACCCGCCAGAACTGGCGCTTCATCCCCGACGACTGGGCACCCGCAGCCCTCGCCCGCGACCGCGCCATCCTCTTTCCCGACTGATGAACAGCACAGTTCCTGGAGGACGTCCCACCCCTCTCCCCGGAAACACAAAACCCCGTCCTCAGAGTTAAGAGAACGGGGCTGTCTGTCTGAAAAACAAATGCACTTTGCGAACTGGGTTCCTTCGAACCGAGTTTCAAGCACAAGGGCGCCGTGGACTTCGAGCACTTCTCCCGCGACAGCGCCCCCTGAAAGGGCATTAAGCAGTCAGCCCAGGGCATTCGCCCTGGGCTTTTTACGATGTGAAAACACTCGCCCCTTTCAGGGCGTTCAAAAAAGGTTAATTCAGTCTGAATACAATAGGACGACCTCGTATCCTGTCGCCCCTCAGTACTTGATGTGGAGTTCGCGGAGGATGGCGGAGATCTGCTCCATGGTGGTCAGGCGCGTGGGCACGAGGGGCAGGCGCAGCTGGTTCTCGATCATGCCCATGGCGTGGAGCATGGCCTTGACGCCGGCGGGGTTGCCGTCGACGAAGAGGAGTTTGAAGAGTTCGGCGAACTTGTGGTGGATGTGCAGCGCGGAGGCGTAGTCGCCATGGAGGGCCAGGCGCACCATGCGGGAGAACTCCCGCGGCAGGGCGTTGCCGATGACGCTGATGACGCCCACGGCGCCGAGGGTGATGAGCGGGAAGGTGATGCCGTCGTCGCCGGAGATGACGTCAAAGCCCTCGGGCTTGTTCTTGATGATGTCGTCCATCTGGGTGATGTTGCCGCTGGCTTCCTTGATGGCCACGATGTTCTCGAAGTCGCGCGCCAGGCGCAGCGTGGTCTCGGCGGTCATGTTCACGCCCGTGCGCCCGGGTACATTATATAATACCACGGGGACGGGGGATGCCAGTGCGATGGCGCGGAAGTGCTGGTAGAGCCCTTCCTGCGAGGGCTTGTTGTACATGGGGCAGACGGAGAGCACGCCGTCGATGCCGGTCCAGTCGGTGTCGCGCAGTTCCTCGACGACGGCGGCGGTGCAGTTGCCTCCGCATCCCATGAGCAAAGGCACGCGGCCTGCCACTCGCTCCACGAGCAGCGCCTTGAGCCAGCGTTTCTCGTCGCGGGTGAGGGTGGGAGTCTCGGCGGTGGTACCCATGATGCAGAGGAAGTCGGCGCCAGAGGTGATCTGGTACTCCACGAGGCGGATGAGGGCTTCGGTGTCGATGGTGCCGTCGGGGCGGAAGGGGGTGACGAGGGCGATGCCCAGACCGCGGAATTTATTTTGTGCCATGTGTCAGGGGGTGTCGATACTTAGTTTTTCTTGAAGTAATAGACGAAGGTGGAGATGCCTTCGAGGGCGGTCTTGCCAGTCTCCTGGATTTCAATCTTGAAGCGCATGCTCATGCGGATGGCGCCCCGCAGGTTGGCCACGGCTTCCATGGTGGTGCGCAGGCGCACGCTCTGGCCGCTGAGCACGGGCTGGCCGAATTTCATTTTGTCCAGACCGTAGTTGACGAGGCGCTCGAGGTTGTTGACCTGGATGATCTGGTCCCAGAGGTAGGGCAGCAGGGAGAGGGTGAGGTAGCCGTGGACGATGGTCTGGTGGAAGGGGCTCTCGGTCTTGCAGCGCTCCTCATCGACGTGGATCCATTGGTGGTCAAGGGTGGCGTCGGCAAAGAGGTTGATACGCTGTTGGTCGACCTTCAGATAGTCTGAGACTCCAATTTCTTTTCCGAGCAGTTGCTCGAAGTCTTCGTAGCAGTTAATGATGACTTTGGACATAATTCAAATCGTTTTCGGGTGCAAAAGTACTTCTTTTTGTTCAAATAATCGGAAAGAGCGGCGTTTTTTTCTCCGAAAACTTGCTTACGCGCGCGTTTTCCTGTAATTTTGCACGCTGAAATGCTAAAATGGATTAAACTCTCAGCCCTTTGAAACCTCTTTTCATCGCCGGGCCCTGTGTCATTGAGAGCGCTGAAGTGCTCGACGTCGTGGCCTCTGAACTGGTCCGCCTGCAGCGGAAATATGATATCGAAGTGTACTTCAAGGCCTCGTTCGACAAGGCCAACCGCACGAGCCTGGCCTCGTTCCGCGGACCCGGAATGGAGCGCGGACTGCAGATGCTGGCAGATGTGCGCTCGAAGCATGGCCTGCGCCTGCTGACGGATATCCACGAGTCCTGTCAGGCTGCACCGGTGGCCGAGATTGTGGACGTGCTGCAGATACCAGCCTTCCTCTGCCGCCAGACGGACTTGCTCGTGGCGGCGGCACGCACGGGCAGGGTGGTGAACGTGAAGAAGGCACAGTTTCTGTCCGGAGCCGATATGCAATACCCCGTGGAGAAATGCCGCCAGAGCGGAGCCGTGGACGTCTGGCTGACGGAGCGGGGAAACTCGTTCGGATACAACAACCTGGTGGTGGATTTCCGGAACATACCCGACATGCTGCGATGGACACCGAGGGTCGTCATGGACTGCACGCACAGCGTGCAGCGACCTGGAGCGGCCGGAGGCAAGACGGGTGGCAACCGCGAGTTCGTGCCTGCCATGGCCCTGGCTGCCAAGGCGTTCGGCGCTACGGGATATTTCTTCGAGACACATCCTGATCCAGATCATGCACTCTCCGACGGACCGAACATGCTGCGCCTGGAGGATCTGGAACAGGTGATTAAAAGTTTGATTTGAGATAATGGTTAATAATATAAATGTCAAGGAGGTCGCGGTACGCTGTCTGCGCGACGAGGCCGAAGCCATCCAGAACATCATACCCCAGCTGGACGACGAGTTCGACCGCGTGGTGGAGCTCATAGCGCAATGCCAGGGCAAGGTCATCGTCACCGGAGTGGGGAAGAGCGGACACGTAGCAGCCAAGGTGGCGGCCACGCTCGCCAGCACGGGAACTCCTTCTTTCTACCTCAACCCCTTGGATGCCTTCCACGGCGACCTGGGAATGATTTCAGCCACGGACGTCGTCGTAGCCTTGAGCAATAGCGGTAATACCGACGAACTGCTGCGCATCATCCCCTCGCTGAAGGAACGCGGCATCACGCTCATCGGCATCTCGGGCAACGCGGAATCGCTGCTGGCGCGCCATGCAGACCACCACATCCTGCTCCACGTCCCGCACGAGGCATGTCCCCTGAACCTCGCTCCCACCAGCTCCACCACAGCACAGATGGCCATCGGCGATGCACTGGCCATAGCGCTGATGGAGGTGCGGCACTTCAAGGCGCGTGACTACGCCCAGTTCCATCCCGGAGGCTCGCTGGGGCGGCGGCTGCTGACCACCGCGCGCGACGTGATGCGCACCGAGGATCTGCCGGTATGCCCCCTTACAACGCCGCTCTCCGAGGCCGTGATACTCGTCAGCCGCTCAAGGCTGGGACTCGTGGTGCCGCAGACCGACGACGGCCGAGTGGCAGGCATCATCACCGACGGCGACGTCCGCCGGGCCATGGAACGCCTGCAGGACAGATTCTTCAACGTCACCGTGGCAGATGTGATGACGAGTACGCCGAAGTGTGTCCGCGAGGATATGAAAATCAATGAGATCCAGCAGCTGATGTATCGCAATAAGATTCACGCCGTGCTGGTAACCGACGAGGTGCATCACCTCATTGGGATTGTGGACTCCTTCAGCTGTGCCGTGTAGATGAGACATCTCTGTTTGTTGATTGCTGTTTTCGTGTGGTTGCCTGTGGGAATCTCGGCGGAGGAAACGCCCGAGGTCTCGTCCTCCGTCCTCCCCTCCATCAATCCCCCTTGCGCAGCAGCACTCCTTCCCGTCAATCCCCCTTGCGCAGCAGCACCCCTTCCCGTCAATCCCCCTTGCGCAGCAGTCCCCCTTCCCGTCAATCCCCCTTGCGCAGCAGTCCCGTCTCTTCTCCGCGATTCTATCGCGGACTCCAGCCAGCACTCCTCTCTTCTCACCTCCGACAGCATTGTCCGCCGCGCTTTCGAGCAGCAGCTGGGGGTGACGTTCACGGACAACAACAGCGTAGTGCTGATCCACACCGGGCGCGAGAAGTTCAACGCCATGTTCGCCGCCATACGCCAGGCCAGGAACTTCATTCATCTGGAATATTTCAATTTCCGCAACGACAGCATCGGACTGGCACTCTTCGACCTCCTGGCAGAGAAAGCACGCGAGGGAGTGGAGGTGCGCGCCATGTTCGACGGATTCGGCAACAGCAGCAACGACAGCCCCCTGCGCGAGCGACATCTGCGCAAGTTCCGTCAGGCCGGAATACAGGTGGCAGAGTTCGACCCCATGCGATTCCCATGGATCAACCACGCCTACCACCGGGACCACCGCAAGATCGTTGTCATCGACGGAGCCGTGGCCTACGCGGGAGGAATGAACGTGGCCGACTACTACATCCACGGACGACCCGACTACGGCGAGTTCCGCGACATGCACATGGAACTGACAGGCGATGTCGTGGCCCAGTACCAGGCCATCTTTGCGCGCATGTGGTGGCAGCAGACCGGCGAGATACTCCTCAACGAAATCTATGCGCCCCAGGCCGTTGGCACATCCTTCCTGCCGGAAACGGACAAGCGCTTCATACCGCGCGTGCGCTCCGCAGAAGAATTCCGGCTGCTGGGCGACACCAGCGCCACGGCGGGCAGGAAACTCATAGGAGTCGTGGACCGCCGTCCGTACAAGGACTCCAAGCGTATGCGCCAGGCATACGTCGCTGCCATCGATGCCGCCCAGGAAAGCATACAGATCGTCAACCCCTATCCCACGAACGTCAAGAGCGTGCGGCGCGCCCTCCGGCGTGCTCTCAAGCGAGGAGTGAAGGTCGAAATCATGGTGTCCGCCAAGAGCGATGTACCCATAACGCCCGACGTAGTGGCCTTGGAAATGAAGAAGTTGGCCAAGCGCGGAGCAGACGTACTCATGAACCAGACGGGATTCCACCACTCGAAGGTGATGATGATCGACGGGCGACTCTGCACCGTAGGCAGCACGAACCTCGATGCCCGCAGTTTCCTCTTCGACTACGAGGTGAACAGCTTCATCCTTGACCAGCCCACCACCCGCCAGCTTCAGCAGATCTTTGAAGCAGACAGGCAGCATTGCACCCTCTTCCGCGCTGAAGACTACCGCCGCAACTACAACTTCGGACACCGCCTCGTCGGTCATTTCTTCAGCCTCTTCCGCGGTTTCTTCTAACCACGTCCCCAGTCCTTCCTCCCTCGTCAGCCCGGGGTGTTGTCCATTACTACTTACCCTTCATTGGCTTTCTATTTCATGGCGATGGCATCCTGCATGATAGCGAGTTCACGAGCGCTCAGGTGTGCTGCCAGCAGGGAGCGGGCGTCCTCCTGAAACGCTTCTGTCCAGTGGCGGAAGCTGTGACGCTTGGCTTTCTTGGAGCGGTTGAAGGCCGTGGCGAACTGGCGGTAGACAGCAACAGCTTCGGCGGTGCGTCCTTGTAGCCAGAGGGCGTGGCCGAGATTGATGTAGTCCTCCCATTGCCCTCGTTTCGAACCCTCGGTCAGCTTCCTGTAGTATTGTTCCGCACGTTCGTATTTACCCTGATGCAGGGAGCACCAGCCGATGCCGCGCTGGCATACGCTGAGGTGCTTGCCCATGAATTCCAGTTGGAAGAAGCGCTGCACGGCGTCGTCCCAGCGTTTGAGCTGTAGCAGGCAGCGGGCTATTTCCTCGATGAGGTTGGCGTCCTTGCCCTCCTGGCGCTGGTTCTCCTCGAGCAGCAGGGGCAAGGCGCTGTCCCAGTCCTGCAGAGCCTCGTAGCAGCGCGCCGTGGCCAGCTGCGACTCTGGATTCTCCTCTAAGAGCAGTTCCTGCTGGAAGCAGCCGATGGCGCTGCGCCACTGACGAAGCTGCATGAGGGCGCGCCCCTTCAGTTGCAGGCAGTAGGCAGTGGTGCCGTAGTGTTCCATGATGTGGTCCAGAAGGATGATGGCGTGTTCGCTGTCGCCCATGTGCAGGAAGGCCTCCAAGCAATCTTTCAGTTCGTTGAAATCCGTGTAATTTCCCTCGAAGAAAGGCGACAGGGGCAGCAAAATGTCATCCGTAGCGGCGAAAGCGTAGGCGTACTCGCCTTCCATGGCCTTGCTGTGGAAGAAACGGTAGCATGTCTGACAGAAGTTGACGTATGGATTCAGGCGGTGTTCCGCACTCTCTTCCAGATCGAAGGGTAGGTCGTCCTCGTCCTGCATCTCGCTGATTTGTTCGACGACGCTGTCGCTGATGGACTTCTTGTTGTCGCGGCGAAGATAGGCCATCATGCAGGCGTATGAGTAACGGTCGCTGTCGCAGAAGCGGTTGTGGTCCATGATGCTCAGCGTCATCAGGTCCAGCTTTCCGTTGGGATGATGCACCCCTTGCTGGATGTTCGGTTCGCTCAAGTCAAAGGGATAGAACCAATGGGCGGGGTGATCGAAGAAGCTGAAACGCTTCATATAGATGAAGTTGCTGTGGTTGACGTCCAAACCTCTCTGCCGCATGCTGTCGACATCTTCGGCATAGTTCATCATTTCCTTGAAGATTCTCTTGCCGGCTTTGAGGTCTATCTTCGTCACGTGAACCTCGAAATCCGGATTCTCTTTCGCGTCGTCGGACACATCGTCGCTGCTGGAGCCGAGCCGGGGCTGATGTTCTTCAATGAACCCCTTGATGATGGACATGATGTCGTCCACGCGCTGGCCGGCACGGGCAGTCATGGACTGGCAGGCGAAGGCATTCAGCAGGAGTGGCATATCTGTTTTGACAGCCGGCTTCTGTAGGAAACCACGGATGGAATCGGCAGTATCAGTGAAGTGCTCGAAGAAAACGCCGTAGTGCTGGGTGATGAGCGTCAGCGCCACGGTCACCCTGGCCAGCAGGTCATGGGCTTCCGCCTCCTTTGTCTTTCTCTCTTCGTCGTCGTCAATGAGTGCCGCGTTGAGCAGGTCGTTGTCGGCTATCGTTCCGAGTTTCAGCAGTAAGTCGATTTTCTCCAAGCTGAAGCAGTCGAGCACGCCCAGCAGCAGGGCACCCACGAGCACACGCTTAGCAAAACTGTCGATTTTCGGAAGGTATCTCTCTATGGGCTTCAGAGAACTGAGGTTGCAGCACCATGCGATTCCGAACGCTGCGTCCAGCGCTTGTTCGTAGGCGGGGTCTTCCAGCTTGCAGAGCGTGGTGCGCCGCAGCTGGTCTGCGAGCTCTTTCTCGCCGAGGTCAGTCAGTTGCGAGGCCATCCTGCTGTAGGCCGTAGGCATATGATCCATGAGCCATTCTGCACGAACACGTTGCAGGTGCCCGATGAGGTCGCAGAAGATCTGGTTCAATCGTTCCTGCTCCTGCTGATTCAGTTGCCCTGCTATGAAGTCGCCCACAATTTCCTCGTATTGCGAGTGCAACCGCACGACCATTTCGTCGTTGGCCATCATCATGCAGTCTCCCTGAATGGCTTTGGTGAGCGAGATGGCATCGACCACCCGGTGTTCGTTAAGGGCATCAATGGCTTCGCCGTATATTTTCTTGAATGCTTTAAAGTCCATGGAAATCAGTAATTAGAGTGTCTGTGGTATACTTGTTTCGGGCTTTGTCGCGCGAGCGCAGCCAGCGCAGCGCAGCCTCGGCATCATTCTTGGAGGGAGGCGTCAGCTTCGGGAATGCGGGGATGGCTCGTGCCACAGAATCGACGATGGAATCGGGCGTGAAACACAGGTCGCGCAGCAGCCCTGGGAGGCTGTCGCGCAGCGTGCGTGCTTTTTCATATCCCTGGAAGAGCAGTTGCAGCTGGCGGGTGCGGCTGCTGTCGCTGAGCACCCAGGAAGGTACGACGTATGCTCCCAGACAAGGCTGCAGGCCGCGGGTCGAGAAGTTACGGGCATTGCCTCGCAGACGTGCTTCGGTGGCGTAAGGTTCCGGGAGGAAGCCCGCGTCCATGGTGCCGTTGCATATCATGTCCGTGCGGATGCGTACGTCATTGATTTGTGGGCGGAAAACGGCTGTCTGCTCCATGCGGGCAGAATCCATCAGACGGTCGCTCCAGAAGTCTGTGATGCTGTGGCGCGCCACGGCCACCATGCGTTCCTTCAGTTGGGAGAGGGTGCGCACACGACCGCGCCGTGCCGTGATGAGTTGAAGTTCAGCAGGTGCGGCAGCGATGGCACGGAGGTCAAAGGTGTCTGTCTGCTGGATCATGATGGCACGTGCCAGGTCGCTGTAGACCAGTTCCGCACGGCGGTGCAGTAGGGCGGTGTCGGTGTCGAGCTGTGCCTGAAGGGTAAGGATGCGCAGGTCGAGGCCGAGCCTTTCGTAGATGCCGCAGCGCTGGGCGAGATAGAATGGAAAACAATCGGCGACAGGCATGAGAGCCACATGCAAGGCTGCCGAGTCGCGTCGTGCCAGTTCCTCCGGCGAAGGGCCTTGCTCCGAATGGCATGAGGCAAGGAGGAGCAGGGAGGATATGAATAAAAGGAAGACCCTCCTCCCGCCCTCCGTGAATGGGCGGGAGTGGTCACTTATGCAGGTTGTATTCTTTTTCATGCGATATAGAATGACAATTCTTGAAAGGTGACCACCCCCTCCCTGAGGAGAGGGTGAGGGGAGGGTCTGTTGGGGAATGGTGTTTAGCCCTTGATAGCAGCCACGCCGGGGAGCACCTTACCTTCGATGGCTTCGAGGAGGGCACCACCACCAGTGCTGATGTAGCTGACCTTGTCCTCAAGACCGAACTTGTGGACGCAGGCTACGCTGTCGCCACCGCCAATGAGGGAGAATGCGCCTTCGGCAGTAGCCTTGGCAACAGCCTCGCCGATGGCACGGCTGCCGGCGGTGAAGTCGTCGCACTCGAAGCAGCCGGCAGGACCGTTCCAGAGGATGGTCTTGGCGCCTTCGATGGCCTTCGTGAACTTGGCCTGGCTCTTGGGACCAACGTCGAGGCCGTCCCAGCCTTCTTCGATAGCGTTGGAGGGGAAGGTGCAAATCTCTGCTCCGGGCTTCACGCTGAAGGTGCCGAAGTCATAGCCTGTGCAGCAGACGCTGTCCTCTGCCAAAACGAGCTCCACGCCGTTCTTCTTGGCGAGTTCCTCCACTCCGAGGGCTACATCCAGCTTGTCCAGCTCAACGATGGAGTTGCCGATTTCGCCGCCGTGGGCCTTCATGAAGGTGTAGGTCATACCACCGCAGAGGATGAGGCGGTCTACCTTGCCCAGCAGGTTCTCGATGATACCGATCTTGGTGCTGACCTTGCTGCCGCCCATGATGGCGACGAAGGGGCGCTGGATGTTGGTCAGGACGTTGTCCACAGCCTGCACTTCCTTCTCCATGAGCAGGCCCAGCATCTTGTTGTCGGCATCGAAGTAGTCGGCGATGACGGCGGTGCTGGCGTGGCGGCGGTGAGCGGTGCCGAAGGCATCCATGACATAGCAGTCAGCATAGCTGGCCAGGGTCTTGGCGAATTCCTTCTGGCTTTCTTTCATGGCCTTCTTGGCAGCGTCGTAGGCGGGATCTTCCTTGTCGATGCCCACGGGCTTGCCTTCCTCTTCAGGGTAGTAGCGGAGGTTCTCCAGCAGGAGGACTTCACCGGGCTTCAGGGCTGCTGCCTGCTCCTGAGCCTTGGCACAGTCGGGAGCAAACTGGACGGGAACACCGAGAGCTGCGCTCACGGCGGGGACAATCTGCTGCAGAGAGAGCTTGGGGTTAACCTTGCCCTTGGGCTTGCCCATGTGGGACATGATGATGAGGGCACCGCCGTCTGCCAGAATCTTCTTCAGAGTGGGCAGGGCACCGCGGATGCGAGTGTCGTCTGTGATGTTTCCGTTTCCGTCGAGGGGCACGTTGAAGTCCACGCGGACGATGGCCTTCTTGCCAGCGAATTTGTAATCGTGAATGGTCATTGTTGTTTAATGTTTTGGGTTATAAAAATGGATGATACTTGTTTTCGGCTGCAAAAGTACACTTTTCTGATGAGTCGTGCAAGGAAATTAAGACTTTTTATTATTAAAGAACGCGCACGCACGCTGCAATCCGCACTCCAGGCAATGGGGGCGAAGGGCTGTGCAGACGTATCTGCCGTGCAGAATCAGCCAGTGATGGGCGCGTGGGATGACTTCCTCGGGGAAGTGTTTCACCAACTCCGTCTCCACAGCCAGCGGTGTGCGGGCTTTCTCTCCCACGAGTCCCAGACGATGGCTGACCCGGAAGACGTGGGTATCCACAGCCATGCGCGCCTGTCCGAAGGCTACGCTCATGACGACGTTGGCGGTCTTGCGTCCTACGCCGGGCAGCGACGTCAGTTCATCTAGCGTCGCGGGCACTCGCCCGTCAAAACGCTCCACCAATTGCCGGGCGGTGGCCACGAGGTGACGCGCCTTGGAATTGGGGTAGCTGACGCTCTTGATGTACTCCAGCACGGCGTCCTCGCTGGCTGCCGCCATGGCTTCGGCGGTAGGATAGGCATCGAAGAGGGCTGGGGTGACTAGGTTCACGCGTTTGTCCGTGCATTGTGCGCTGAGCATCACAGCCACGAGCAGGTGGAAATCCGACTGGAAATGAAGCTCTGTCTCGGCTACGGGCATGGCTTCTTCGAAGTAGGCTATGACGGCGGAATAACGTTCTTTTTTGGTCATGGAAAGTGGCTTTTGCGTGCAAAATTATTGTATTTCTCCGACCTTGGCAAAAATATTGGGCAGAAAGTGAGGTTTATCCGCAAACAAAGCGTATTTTTGCACGCAAAATCCCTCTCTTGTATGTGCAGACGTACTTCTTTATTTTCCTTTTTTCTGCTTATGGCAGTCTCTGCCGGTGCTCAGGACTTGGCCTACCGTATGGCAGCGTCCAACTACCGCATGGATTATGCCGACACACGCACTCTCGCCTTTGAACTCGACAACATTTCGTTCTTCAAGGACAACGAGTTCGAGGGCCAGCAGGCCCGCGGCTACTCGCTGCCCGGTCTTTGGCTTCAGCCGAAGCTGACCTATCAGCCGCTGGATGCTGTGCGCCTCGAGGCTGGTCTTCATGCTCTCATTTTCGATGGTGCCAACAAGTATCCGTGTTATGCCTACCACGACATCGGCCGATGGAAGGGGAACCAGTACCAGAGTGGCGCTCATCTGTTGCCGTTTTTCCGTGCACAGGCTCGTCTGGGAAAGGTGATGTTCGTGCTCGGAGATATCTATGGAGGAGCCAATCATCGTGTGATGGAACCGTTGATGAATCCGGAAGTCAATCTCACCCAGGATCCGGATATGGGCTTCCAGATCATAGCGGATTTGCCGCGCTGGCACATGGACGCATGGATTAATTGGCAGAGCTACATCTTCGAGGAGGATACGCATCAAGAGGCTTTCACGGTCGGCTTTAATCAACGCATACAACTGAATGACCCTCAGAATGCTATTCAATGGTATATTCCCATCGACATCCTTGTCCAGCATCGTGGAGGCGAACAGGATACGACTTCCATGGGTGTGCAGACGATCACCAATGGAGGCTTGGGACTTGGGATGAAATGGAAGACGGGTTGTCGGGTACTGCGTAGCCTGACAGCAGAGGCTGCTGTGCTGGGTTGCTGGCAGCAGAGCGGTCATCTTTGGCCTTTCAACACGGGTGTGGGCGGTTCTGCTTCGGTGTCTGCAGTATTTTTCGGAGACTTCCGTGCGTTTGCCAGCTTCTTCGCAGCGCGCGACTTCGTTTCTCTCTATGGAGCTCCGTTCTATTCCACGCTTTCACAGAAAGAGGAGGGTGCCCGTTTCTCAAGGATGCTGACGCCGCATGTGGGTGTGGAGTGGCACCATACTTTTGCCCGTTCCTATACTTTGGGGCTGAAGGCAGACGTCTATCCTTTGGCTGCAGGTCGTCTGACTCATGCCGACGGGCGTGTCGAGGCTGCCGCTTTCTCCACCAATTTCTCTTTCGGAGTCTACATGCGCTGCAATCCCCGTTTTCTCTTGAAGCGGTTCAGATAAAATTGACCTCTGGAGTTATGTCTATGCCAAACTGCTTTTGTACGTCCGCCTGAATCGTGTGGCAGAGGCATTCTATGTCGCTTCCGGTAGCTCCGCCGAGGTTTACGAGCACCAACGCCTGTTTCTCGTAGACGCCAGCCTTTCCCAGCGCCTTGCCTTTCCAGCCGCATTGCTCAATCAGCCATCCGGCAGGGATCTTCACGTAATTGGCATCCACTTCGTAGTGTGGCACATCGGGGTATTGCGCTGCAATTTGTTCGTAGACAGGGCGTTGCACTATGGGGTTGGTGAAGAAGCTGCCAGCGTTGCCCAGCACTTTCGGGTCGGGCAACTTGCCATTGCGCAGGTCGATGATGACTCTTCGTAGCAAGGTGGCGTCCAGTTGCTCTTCCTTTACATTGTTTCTTGCAAGTGCCTGGCGCAGGGCTCCGTAGCCGAGGTTGGGCTGGAACTTGTGCGAGAGGCGGAAGTGGACATGGGTGACGGCGTAGCGTCCGCGCAGGACTGTCTTGAAGATGCTGTGGCGATAGGCGTACTGGCATTCTGCATTGCTGAACTGCCGTACATCACCGCTCTGAAGGTCCACGGCGTCTACGAACTGGATGAAGTCCTTGGCCTCAGCACCGTAGGCACCGATATTCTGTACAGCACTGGCTCCCACCTCGCCTGGAATCAGCGACAGATTCTCCAGTCCGAACCAATCCTGGCGGACGGCATAGTCCACCCATTCGTCCCAGACCATCCCTGCTCCTACGCGTATGCATACCGTCTCCTCGTTGTCCTCCACCACGTGGAGGTCGAGGATACGGCTGTGGAGCACCGTTCCGTCGAAGTCCTTCAGAAACAGCAAGTTCGAACCTCCGCCAATGTGGAGTAGGGGAGAGTTGTCGCCGTCGATGTTACGTTGGCGGATGAAGTCCTGCAGTTCTTCCACGCTGTCGTATTCGACAAGGTGGCGGGCTTGGGCTGCGATGCCAAATGTGTTGTGCTCCAGAAGTGAGCAGTTGTCTTGTATCTTCATTGACTGTCAGTCTCTCTATTCCTTATTATCTTTCTTAATTATCAAACTCTGTCAGCCTCCATCTGCCTCCGCCGTCGCGGTGGAAGACAAAGAGGTTCTGCATGCTGTCGCTGAAACCGCGCATCTGCATCACCACCCTGTTTGGGTTGTGGTAGTGCTGCCCGTAGTTGATGTTAACTAACACAGCCTGAGGCATTTCCGGTGCGAACTCAAACCATTGGTCCACGTCGATGGTGCCTTGTACTATGTCTTCCTCAGAATCCTCGCTGGCCATGGTGAAGCGCAGCGGATCGTGGACGTGGCGGCGCTGGAAGACGCTGTCCGTGGCAAATTCACTATAGAAATCGATGAAGCTGGTCAGTTCGTAGCGATCCAGAGGGATGGAACGCTGGGCTGTCAGCATCCATTGACCGCTGAGGCTGTCACGCTCGAAATCAAAAGCTTCCACGATGCGGCTATGGAGATAGATGTGCTCCACTCGGGCTTCGTTCAGCATCTCGTTGCTCATCTCCATTTGCCGGCGACCGTTCCAGAGCACAGTGCAGAAATCCTGCCCCAGCGTCATTGAATGGTGCTGCCAATCGCGCCGGCTAATCTCATGGCTGTCGCCGTCGGCTTCCGTCACGGGCAGGGGAAAGCGCACGCGGTGGCGCTGGAACCGGTTGCTGTGGTCGAAAAGAAATAGGAAGTCGTCGAACACTTCGTCCGCCGTGGTCGGCAGGGGCTCGTCCGCCAGTTCCTCGTCAAGTAGCAGCGTGTCTGCTGTCGCCAACAGGGAATCCTCCTGCTCCTCGGTGAAGGTCGTTGGAGCTTTGGGGGCGGGTGCTTGCTGTTCTTGTCTCTGCTTGATGCAAGCCGCAACGAATAGGCTGCCAAAAAGAGCCCAAAGGACCCATTTCTGTTTCATTTTTGCAGTGCTTTTTCTTTCCTTTTTGATAAAATCGTGCAAAAATACGCTTTTCTTTCCATTCAACGTGCATTTTTCGGCAGAAAATCGTTACCTTTGCGCAGTTTTTGAAGATAAATCAATAGAAACTCACGAAATATGCTCGAAAAAATCAAGCAACTGCTCGAAGAGATCAATGCACTTCAGGCTGCTACCCCTGAGGAAGCCGAAGCCTTGCGCATTAAGTATCTTAGCAAGAAAGGTGAAGTCAGCCGCCTCATGGATGACTTCCGTTCCGTGCCTGCCGAACTGAAGAAAGAATTCGGCATGCGCATCAATGAACTCAAGACTCGCGCCACAGAGCGCATCAACGAACTCAAGGCTGCCGCTGCCGCACAGGAGACCATGGCGGACGACGTCGACCTGACTCGCACTCCGTACCCCATCCCCCTGGGCACGCGCCATCCGCTGACCATTGTCAAGAATGAGATTGTCGACATCTTCTCCCGCCTGGGCTTCACCCTCGCCGAGGGACCCGAGGTGGAGGACGACTGGCACGTCTACAGTTCCATGAACTTCGCCGACGACCATCCCGCTCGCGATATGCAGGACACCTTCTTCGTCGAAGCTCATCCAGACATCATTCTTCGCAGCCACACTAGCAGCGTCCAGGCACGTGTCATGGAGAAGCAGCAACCGCCCATCCGCGTTATCTGCCCAGGCCGTGTCTACCGCAACGAGGCCGTCAGTGCCCGTGCCCACTGCTTCTTCCATCAAGTGGAAGGACTCTATATCGACAAGAACGTCAGTTTCAAAGACTTGAAGCAGGTGCTTCTTCTCTTTGCCCAGGAGATGTTCGGACCCGAGACCAAGATCCGTCTGCGTCCCAGCTACTTCCCCTTCACCGAACCGTCGGCAGAGATGGACGTCAGTTGCACCATTTGTGGCGGCAAGGGATGCTCCATGTGCAAGGGTTCCGGCTGGCTCGAGATTCTCGGCTGCGGTATGGTGGATCCTGCTGTGCTCGACGCCAACGGCATCGACAGCACGCAGTACACCGGCTATGCCTTTGGTATGGGTATTGAGCGTATTGCCAACCTGAAGTACCAGGTGAAGGATCTTCGCCTCTTCTCTGAGAACGACGTCCGCTTCCTCGAAGAATTCACGGCAGCCAACTGATGATTGTCGTCCGTTCCGCTTCCATCGCCTTTGGCGATCACGTACTTTTCAGCGACCTCGACCTCGAAGTAGGCCGGGGTCAGTTCGTTGGTCTTGCTGGCGAGAGTGGTTGTGGAAAGACTTCCCTCCTGCGGGCTGTCCTGGGCTTCGTTCCCCTCGCAGCAGGCACCATAGAGGTCTGCGGTTTGCCGTTGGACGTGCACCATGTTGCTGCCATCCGCCGGCAGGTTGCCTATGTTCCTCAGGAACTCCAGCCCCCAGCTGCTACCGGTGCCGACCTCGTCCGCCTCACCCACGAACTGGAGCATAATCGCTCCCTCCTTTCCATCCCCCCCTCTGCCGCTTTCCCCTCAGCCACTGTGCCCTCGCCATCAGGCGAGGGTCCCTCCGCCCTTTCCCCCTCCCTCCTGAAATCCCTGTCCCTCTCTCCGGATCTTCTGTCCCTCGCAGCCTCCAAGCTCTCTGGTGGTCAGCGGCAGCGCCTCCTCCTAGCAGCGGCTCTCTCGTTGCCTAAGCCCCTCCTGCTCCTCGACGAACCGACGTCAGCCCTCGATGAGGAGAGCACCCAGCGTGTGTCGCTCACACTCCTGCGTGCCTGCCACGAAGAAGGACGTGCTGTTCTCGCCGTCAGCCACAATCCGGCGCTTCTGGCTCTCTGCGACAAGGTAGTTACTATCACCTGACATTACATTTCACATTTTTACATCATATCCACATCCCATGCTCACCGCCCTCATCCAGCAATCCTGCACCCCTTCCGTAGACGAGAATCGTGCCCGCCTTGCCGCCTCCATCGCAGAGGTCGCAGCTCGTGGTGCCCGCCTCGTCGTGCTGCAGGAACTGCACAACACTCCCTACTTCTGCCAGGTGGAGTCCGTCGATAACTTTGACCTTGCCGAGCCTATTCCGGGACCCTCTACCTCTTTCTATAGTGCGTGCGCGCGCGAGCACGATGTGGTGCTCGTCACCAGCCTCTTCGAGCGCCGGGCCCCTGGACTCTACCACAACACAGCTGTTGTCTTCGAGCACGATGGCAGCATTGCCGGCACCTACCGGAAGAATCACATCCCCGACGATCCGGCTTACTACGAGAAGTTCTACTTCACCCCCGGCGACCTCGGTTTCCGTCCAATCCGTACGAGCGTGGGATGCCTGGGCGTACAGGTCTGCTGGGATCAGTGGTACCCAGAGGGGGCTCGTCTGATGGCACTCGCTGGAGCCGACGTTCTCATCTATCCCACTGCCATTGGTTTCGAGAGCAGCGATACTCCCGAGGAGCAGGCACGGCAGCGTCAGGCTTGGCAACTCGTGCAGCGAGGTCATGCCGTGGCCAACGGGCTACCCGTCATCGCCGTGAATAGGGTAGGGCACGAGCCCGATTCCAGCGGGCAGACGCGTGGCATTCAGTTCTGGGGAAGCAGCTTTGTCGCTGGTCCACAGGGCGAAATACTGGCCGAAGCCTCGCAGACAGAATCAGAGAACCTCCTCGTGGACATCGATCTTCAGCGCTCCGAGCAGGTGCGCCGTTGGTGGCCATTCCTGCGCGACCGGCGCATCGATGCCTACCAAGACCTCATGCTGAGATTCAAAGACCCTGAGATTTAAGAATATAAAGATATACAGAGTTAAAGATTCCTTCTTTCTCATTTCCTATATTTCTTCTTTTCAAATTCCTTTCTTTTCTCCATCCCCCTCTTCCTCTCGTGCCTCTCCACTACACCCCCACAACGCCCTCCATCAGCGACCTCACGCTGCATCTTGATCTCCCCGATCTCCCCAAGACCGAAGAGATGGAGTTGCGCGACACCTTCTTCCCTGCCGAGTGGCATCCCCAGAGCGGAGTGCAGCTCACTTGGCCACATGCAGCCACGGACTGGGCATCTCTCCTGCCCGAGGTTGACGACTGCTTTGTCCACATCGCCTACGAAATACTGAACCACGACGAGCGCCTGCTCATCGTCACACCTGAGCCCGACCGCATCCGCGCCCTCCTCGCAGAGCGACTCCCGGCACGCCTGCTTCCAGCCGTCTGCTATTTCGAATGCCCCACCAACGATACCTGGGCGCGCGACCATGCTTTCCTCACCCTCATTTCTCCCGATGGCCCTCAGCTCCTTGATTTCCAATTCAATGGCTGGGGATGCAAGTTCCCGGCAGACCTCGACAATCAAATCTGCCGTCGCCTCGCCTCCGCCATATCTTCCCCCTCCGCCTCCTCTTCCTCTTCCCTTTCCCCAGTCTCCTCTTCTTCCGCTTCCTCTTCCCCAGTCTCCTCTTCTTCCTCCTCCTCTTCTTCCGCCTCCTCTTCCTCTTCCCCTGCCTCCTCTTCCCTGGTCTCCTCTTCCTCCTTCTCTTCTCCTCGGTCTGGTGCCGCGCGTATTCGCGCGGATCATCCTTCTTCCCCTCTTCGCGGCCACTATGTCTCCCACCTCGACTTCGTCTTCGAGGGCGGCAGCATCGAGAGCGACGGACGTGGCACCCTGCTGACCACCAGCGAGTGCCTCCTCTCGCCCCACCGCAATCCCAGCCTCAACCGTCAGGAAATCGAGCAGCGCCTGCTCCACTACTTCCACGCCCAGCGTGTCCTCTGGCTGGACCACGGCTACCTCGCCGGCGACGACACCGACAGCCACATCGACACCCTGGCCCGCCTCTGTCCCGGCGACACCATCCTCTACGTTCAGTGCTCCGACCCGTCCGACGAGCACTACAATGCCCTCCGGGCCATGGAAGACCAGCTCCGCACCTTCACTGTGCTCGGTGCTTCTCCCGCCGAGGAGCATTACCGCCTCCTCCCCCTTCCACTTCCTTCTCCCATCTACGACCCCGACGATGGCCATCGCCTCCCTGCCACCTACGCCAACTTCCTCATTCTCAATTCCGCTGTTCTCCTGCCCACCTACGGCCAGCCCGCTAACGACGACCTCGCTCGCCGCCAGCTCCAGCGTGCCTTCCCCCGCCACGACATCGTTCCCGTAGACTGCCGCGTTCTCATTCGTCAGCACGGCTCTCTCCACTGCTCCACCATGCAGTTCCCCCTCGGCGTTCTCTAATCATTTAACCCATAAACCCTAAACTACGGCCAACAGCCGTGTACAATGGATATTTCTCTACCTTCCCTGGCCATAGGCCTACTGTTGCTGCTCATTCCCCTCTACTTCCTCTGGAAGCTCAGGACAGATCTCGTGCGTCCCACCCTTGTGGCCGCCCTTCGCATGATTGTGCAGCTCTTCCTCATCAGTATCTATCTGCGCTACCTCTTTGAGTGGGACCTCCCGTGGCTCAACACGCTCTGGGTCATCATCATGGCCCTCATCGCCACCCACACCACCGTACAGCGCACCGGTCTGCCTCGCTCCGTCGTCGCCCTGCCTGCCTTTGTCGGTTTCCTCATCGCTGCCCTGGTGGTCGGTTTCTTCTTTCTGCTCTTTGTGCTGCGTTTGGAACAACCCTTCACCGCCCGCTACTTCGTTCCCATCATGGGCATCCTGATGGGGAATATGCTTGGTGTCAATGTCCTTACACTCAGCACCTTCTATAGCGGCATCCAGCGTGAGCAGGCCACCTACTACTACCTCCTCGGAAATGGCGCCACCCGCTTCGAGGCGTGGCAGCCTTTCATGCGCGAAGCCGTCACCAAGAGCTTCACACCCTGCATCGCCAATATGGCTGTCATGGGCATCGTCTCGCTTCCCGGCACCATGATTGGTCAGATTCTCGGCGGCTCCTCGCCCGATGTTGCCATAAAATACCAGATGATGATTGTCATTATAACCATGTCAGCCTCCATGCTTTCCCTCATCCTCTCCCTCTGGCTTTCTACGCGTCGCTCTTTCGATGCCTTCGGTCGCCTGCTCCTCGTGCTCCTCGTCTGCATCCTCCCCTTTGCAGCCCAGGCCAAACCCAAGACCCGCCCGGCCGTCGTCCGTCTGGAGACCACGGCGGGAGTCATCCGTGTGAAACTCAGCGACGATACTCCCATTCATCGCGACAATTTCCTCAAGATAGCCCGCGACGGCGTTCTCGACAGCACCCTCTTCCATCGCGTCATCAAGGACTTCATGATTCAGGGCGGCGACCCCGACAGCCGTGTCCACAAGGCTCCCGACGGTCAGCTCCTCTCGCCCCCTCGCGACCGCGAACTGGGCAATGGCGACCTCGGCTACACCCTGCCGCCGGAGTTCGACCTCCCCTGGCTCTTCCACGAGCGTGGAGCCCTGGCAGCAGCCCGCGAGGGCGACGACGTCAACCCCGAGCAGCGCAGTTCCTCCACGCAGTTCTACATTGTCTATGGCCGTTCCTGGGGCGAGAATTCCCTCGGCAAGGTTCGTGCCTCGCTGGCGGAGAATGACATCGAGATGACCTACGACATGTGGCAGACCTACCTCACCAATGGTGGCGCTCCCCATCTCGATGGCACCTACACAGTCTTCGGGCATGTCATCGAAGGCATGAAGGTTGTCAAGGCCATTCAAGCCGTCCCCACCGACTCCCTCGACCGTCCCCTGCAGGACGTCATCCTCCTGCGCGCCATCGTGGAATAGTTCGTCAGAATCCTTTTGACGGCAGTCACCACTCCACACGTCCGTACGTTCCAGACAACACGTCCGCACGTATCTGCTTTCACGTCCGTATCTTCAGCCTTGTCTCGCCGGTGGTACAAATCTGTCTCACAGGTGAGACACGTCTATGCAGCCTGCTTCATCTCCCTCTGCAGCCTGCTTCATTGCCCCATTCAGCCTGCTTCATCTCCCTCTGCAGCCTGCTCCATCCGGCATGATGAACAGCCCCTATGTATGTGCGTCTCTGCTTCCTCCGTTCAATTTTGCAAAATTCTGATTTGCATGCAGTCTCCAACTGAAAATGGATGAACAGCATTTTTGGGGCAGTGCATGAGGCCGAACTTATGTGTAAAAAAAGCCCTTTTAGCCACAAGAAAAGTATTTTTCGGTGTTTTGGGACGGATTTGGAAGAAAAGGGGACAAAGGATGAGGGACGGTTCGCAGAATTGTTGTATATTTGCAGCGGAATTCTTCGAATTCCATCTGTACATCAGCAGATTCGTACATCAGCAGATCCGCAAATCTGTAAGTCCTAAATCCGAAGATCAGTCAATCCGTTAATTCTATCATATGAAAAGGAATGTATTGTTTGCTGCCCTCGTGGCAGGCGCTATGGGTCTGAGTGCCCAACAACCTATGAAGGCTCCCAAGGGGGGCAAGGCAATCAGCGATGAGCTGATAGGTATTTTCTTCGAGGACATCAGTTCTGCCGCCGACGGTGGTTTGTACGCCGAGCTGGTGCAGAACGGCTCTTTTGAGTTCAACCCCACGGAACGCGACGGTTGGGGACCAGGCACTGCCTGGCACTTCCAGCGCCCCGGCCACTCGCTGGGCTATATGGAAGCGCGCATGGATGCTCCCATTCATCCCAACAATCCTACCTACATGCGCCTGCACGTGGAGCGCGTTGGTCATTACTATGACTTCGACGGCTGGACGGGCGTAGGTCTGGCCAATAGCGGTTTCGACGGCATCAGTGTGAAGGCCGGTGCCCGCTATGACTTCTCTGCCTTCCTGCGCAACGTCAGCGGCGAGGCCAAGGAGGTGCGTGTGGTGCTGGCCGTGCCGCAGGGTTGGGGCAAGAGTCCCAAGCTGCTCGCAGAGGCCACTATGCCAGTCGGTTCCGCAGACTGGAAGCAATATGCGGCCACCCTCACTCCCACGGAAGATGCCGCCAACGCCCAGCTGCAGCTGCTGGTGCTGACGGTGGGCGACGTGGATGTGGACGAGGTCTCGCTGATGCCTCAGGATACCTACAAGGGTCATGGCCTGCGGAAGGACCTGGCCGAGGCTCTGGCTGGGCTGCATCCAAAGTTCATGCGCTTCCCCGGCGGTTGTGTGGTGCACGGAGGTGGCGATGGTTTCTGGAACACCTACCGCTGGAAGACCACCATCGGTCCCAAGGAACAGCGCCGACCGCTGAAGAACACCTGGGGCTACCACCAGTCGATGGGACTTGGCTACTACGAGTACTTCCAGTTCTGCGAGGACCTGGGCATGCAGCCCTTGCCCATCCTGCCCTGTGGCGTCAGCTGCCAGGGAACCAACGGCGGTTGGGGCATGAAAGGCCAGGCGCAGGACGTGGTGCCCATGTCGGAGATGGACGAATGGGTGGACGAGGCACTGGACCTCATCGAATGGGCCAACGGCGACCCCGCCACGAGCAAGTGGGCACGGATGCGTGCCGAGGCTGGTCATCCGGCTCCCTTCGGACTGAAGTATCTGGGACTGGGCAACGAGGAGAAGATTACGCCTGAGTTTGCCGAGCGTTTCCGTTACATATATAACAAGGTACGCGCGAAGTACCCCGAAATCATCATCGTGGGCACGGCAGGTCCCGGCTCCCACAAGGGTAATCCCGACTTCGACAACGGATGGAAACTGGCCGAGGAGCTGAATGTGCCCATCCTGGATGAACACTACTATGAGCCGAACAGCTACTTCCTCAGCTCGCGCCAGTACGACAGCTACCCCCGCGACCGCAAGACCAAGGTCTATCTGGGCGAATATGCCGCCAAGGACAAGAAGCTCATCGATGCGCTGGCCGAGGGACTGTACCTCCTCCACGTGGAGCGCAACGGCGACGTGGTCTGCATGACCAGCTATGCTCCCCTCTTTGCCCGCAAGGGTGCCACGAACTGGAATCCCGACCTGATTTACTTCGACAACGAACGTCCGTTCCTGACCTGCAGCTACTACGTGCAGCAGTTCTTCGGACAATCGGCAGGCCAGTACTACTACGGCAACTGCGTACGTTTCGAGGGTGACGCTGCCGGGGCGGTGCAGCCGGTGGTGGACAGCCACTACGGCCAGAGTGTGGTGCTGAATGCGAAGACGCGTCATCTCTACGTCAAACTCTGCAACGCCAGTGGCGAGGCAAAGAAGGCCAACATCGACCTCAGCCGCTTCCCGCTGAAGAAATCCTGCACGAAGACCGTGCTGACGGGTGCTGCCGATGCAGAGAACAACTTCGAACAGCAGCCCATAGCTCCCCAACATGAGGCAATGAAGGTCCAGAAGAAGTTCACCATGGATCTGGCGCCGTACAGTTTCGTGATGCTTGACTATCAGCTGTAAGGCTCTGCCCATAACGTATTATACGGA
This sequence comes from uncultured Bacteroidales bacterium, assembly GCA_902771725.1. Taxonomy (GTDB): domain Bacteria; phylum Bacteroidota; class Bacteroidia; order Bacteroidales; family Bacteroidaceae; genus Physcousia. The sequence goes on along the minus strand of CACXXT010000026.1, from coordinate 15,100 downwards.
TTACGCGAACCGTTTTTTCTGGATTCGTGTAATCCGTATAATTTGTTGTGACAGAAGGGACTGGGTGTTCAGCCTTGCATATCCTCGCTCACCTCTTCCAGATTGTTCTCTGCTTCCAAGGCTGGTATGTCATCGATATCCAGCAGCTGGGGCAGAGGATTCTTGTCGGACTGCCGAGCGCCGAGCTTCTGGAGCTTGGCACAGGTCTGTAGGATGCTCTGTCCCTGCGGCTGTAGCTTGCGGCTGCCGTCGTCGAAGGCTTGCTGCGCCTTTTCCAGGGCGGCACCGATGGCCGTGTACTTTTTCATGAACTGTCCTACGCGGTCCATCATCTCGTTGGCCAGTGCGTAGACCTTCTCGTGGTTCTCGGCCTGACGGATTTGTGTCCAGGTGAGGCTGATGATGCGCAGGGCGGCAAACAGCGTCTGCTCGTCGGCGATGTACACTCCCCGTTCCATGGCCTTGCGCCAGAGGTCAGGCTGGGCATTCAGTGCAGCCCACAGGGCTCCCGTGTTGGGCACGAACATGATGACATAGTCCATGCGTACGTGTGGCGGCTGGATGTATGCGCTGTAGTCCTTGCCGGCGAGGAGGTTCACCTGACTGCGGATGCTGTTCACGTGGGCTGCCAGGTGACGCTGGCGCTCGCCCTCGTCGGTGGCGTTGACGTAGTCCATGTATGCTGCCAGCGAGACTTTAGAGTCGATGATGACTTCGCGCCGCTGGTCCAGATGCAGGATGACGTCGGGGCGCAGACGTGCACCGTCCTCGCCCTGCACGGCAGTGCCGGAGGCATCGCGGATGGTAGGCTGAAGGTCGTAGTGTACGCCAGGTGTGAGTCCCTGGCTCTGGAGCAGTTCGTCCAGCACCGTCTCGCCCCATACACCCTGCACGTTGTTGCTCTTGCGGAAGACGTTGGTCAGGCGGTCGGTGCTCTGGCGCGCTTCCTGACTGGCTTGCATCATCTGCTGGATAATGGTTTTCATGGCACCGCTGTCGGCGCTCTGGCGTGTCTGTGCCTCTGCCATGGCCTGCTGCATCTTGTCTATGGTCTCGCGCAAGGGGGTGACAATCTGCCCGATACTGGTGCCGGAGGTCTCCTGGAATTCCTTCTGCCGCTGGCGCAGCATCTCGCCGGTGGCATCCTTCATCTGTGCAGCCACCTTGGCAATGGTCTCGTCGAAGCGTGCCTGCAGGGCTGCCACGGCTTCGTTGTGGCGCTGCTCCTGGGCTTCCAGTGCCAGGCGCCCCTGCTCCTGCATTTCTCCGAGCCGGGTGCTGAGCACCTCCGTCTGGATAGCCAGCTGCTGGCGTGCCTCGGTCTGGGCTGCCAGTTCCTGCTCACGCTGCTGGATGACTTGCTGGAACTGCACCCCTTCCGAAGTGCGTTCCTCGAGAATGGTGCGGGCGACATTGAGCTTGCCGCGCATGACGAGCCAGGTGATGAGTGCGCCCAGGGCGGCGCCGGCGATGACATACAGAATGATGATCATTTTTTAACTGCTGAAAAAGGTTTGCGCCACAAAAGTACTGAAAGAATCCGAACTCACAAAAGAATATCAGAAAAAATTTGGTGGGGCTGGGAAGAATCTCTACCTTTGTGGCGGAAAAACCAATCAGTAAACACAAAAGAAGGATGAAAAGACTGTTCTTTATTATCGCTTGCTGCTTCCTGGCTGCCGGGCTATCCGCACAGGAGTACCGCTGGGCAAGGGACATTGCCTACACCACTAAAGATGACGCCTATGCGCGCGAACGACTGAAACTGGATGTCTACTATCCAGAGGGGAAGACGGACCTGCCCGTCGTAGTCTGGTTCCACGGAGGAGGACTGGAAGCAGGCGCAAAGGAGGTTCCTAATGAACTGCGGAACAGGGGCTACGTCGTCGTAGGTGTCAACTACCGCCTGTTGCCGAAAGTGACCGTGGACCAGACACTAGACGATGCTGCGGAGGCTGTCGCATGGGTGTTCCGTCATGCTGCAGACTATGGCGGCAGTGTCCGCAAGATCTTTGTCACGGGGCATTCGGCAGGCGGCTACCTCTCGATGATGCTCTGTCTGAACAAGGCATGGTTGGCCAAGTACAGCGTGGATGCCGATTCCGTGGCGGCCTATATCCCTTTCAGCGGGCAGGCGATTACGCACTACAACGTCCGGAAGATGCAGGGTCTTGATGCCTTGAAGCCCACGATAGACGAGTATGCTCCGCTCTACTGGGTGCGCAAGGATTGTCCGCCATTCGTACTCGTCTGCGGCGATCGTGAGCTGGAACTCTATGGACGCTACGACGAGAACCAGTATCTGGCTCGTATGATGAAACTGGTGGGACACCGCCAGACGGTCCTCTATGAACTGCAGGGCTTTGACCACGGCACGATGGTCCATCCAGCCTTCGGGCTGCTGGAGAAACACATGCGGGAGGTGCTGAAAGGAAAATAGCCGGATTGTTGCTCAGAGGCTGATGTGCAGGTATTCCATGCACCGTTCCGGCCAGTAGTTCATCACCAACTCGTCGGGGAAATCCGTCTCGGCGAGCAGGGGAAGAGCGTATTGGTAGTCGGCGATGGAGAACGAGATGTGGGCGTCAGAACCGAGTATGATGGGAACATCGTACTTGCGGCAGAGGCGCAGGATCTCGAGGTTGTTGGGGCGTGCGCTTTCCTTCTTGCGCAGGGGAATCATGCTGGAAGAGTTGATTTCCAGCAGGGTCTGTGTCTCACGAGCAGCCAGCACGATGGGCTCAAACAGCAGGTCGGCTGTGCCGTCGCCGGGATGGCTGATGATGTGGGTCCAGGGATTGTGGATGGCGGCCAGCATTCCATCGGTGTTCTGCGAACGGGTGCCGCCTTGCCAGCAGAGGATATGCACTCCGGCAATGCGCAGGTCACAGCAGCGATAATGGCGCTCATCGAGGTCCAGCGTGCCGTGGGTGTCGAGGATATTCAGTTCCACGCCCATTAACAGGCGAACACCATACATCAGGCGTGGAATCACGTGGAGGTTTCGGAAGTAGATGGACTCGCAGGCTCCGGGCAGGCTGGGAGCATGCTCCGTGATGCCCAGGATCTGCAGGCCTTTCTGCGCAGCTGCCTGTGCCATCTCCTGAATGCTGGAGTAGGCGTGGCCGCTGGCGATGGAGTGGGTATGGAGGTCGAGTAGGGGAGTCAAGGGGGTGCTTAGTTTAGAGTTTAGAGTTTAAAGTTTAGAGTAGTTTCTAAGTTTAGAGTTTAAAGTTGATTCTATTATTTGAGGACTACACCTTGCCCGAGTCGGGTGTGGGCAGGAGCGTTTTTTGCAGCTTCCAGTCGGGCGAGGTTGGCTTCTTCGCCCACGACCCAGATAATGTCGCCGATATGCAGTGTCTGGGCGGGGCTGGGTGAATGGAGCGCGTCGTCCTCTTCGAGTTCAATACCCACGATGAGGCAGTGGAAGTCGTCGCGGATTCCGCAATCCTTGATGGTCTTACCGACGAAGGGCGAACCGAATTCCAGGAAGAGACGTCGGAGTTTCATTTCATCGTCGGTGGGGGTTGTAGCTTTCGAGGCTATGGTGGTCAGCTGTTCCAGGGCTTGTCCGAATGTTGCCAGCTGCTGGTCGGAACCAATGACTTGCAAGCGGTCGCTGGGCATGATAATCGTGGAGCCAGAGGGGATGTTGATGCGCAGGGTGCCGCGGAGGAGTGAGACGATCTGGATGCCATATCTCCGGCCCAGATTCAGTTCCGCCAGGGTGTGTCCACACCAGTCGATGCCCACGGGGATGGTGAAGTTGGAGAGGTGAACGTCACGCTCCATCAGGCTGCCTGCGAACTTGGGCCTGTTGGCCTGCTGGGAGGTACTACGCTCTCGCTGGGTGAAGTTCTCCTGAAATGTCTGCTCCAGGCGCAGACCTTGTTTCCTGAGGCTACGGTTGAGGATGATCGTGAAGAGAACGACAATGATGACAAAGATACCCAGCGTGCCGCTCCAATGAACGGTGTGGCCGAGAACGTAGCTGAGGAGGGCTGCACCCATCAAAATGCGCAACAGCTGCACCGCCACCAGAGGGGCACGGTTGAAGTGGTTGTCTGCCCACAGTGCCTGGAACTCTTCGCTGCGGTTGCGTTTCATCATCAGGGAATGCAGGAAGGGAGAGAGAAGCACAATGGTCAGAATGGCAACGGCAATCTCGTCCCAGGGATCCGGCAACAAACTTTCAATGAACGGCTGGGCGAACTTGAACATAAGGATGATGATGGCGTCGCAGAGTACACCGTAGACGACGATGACGAGGCCTACCTGCTTCAGGTATGTGCGCCAATGGCTTTGCTGCCCTACAACATCAGGTCCGCCGCTGGCAAAGTGCTCCAGCGCGTTCTTCCAGCGAACGGGCAGACGGCGCTCCACAATTGAATAGGCGGGTTCCGCCAGACGTATCATATAAGGTGTGGTGAAAGTCGTGAAGACGGACACCGCCACGACAATGGGGTAGAGGAAATCGCTGGTGACGCCCAGGGAGGTGCCCAAGGTGGCAAGGATGAAGGCGAACTCACCTATCTGCGTCAGCGAGAAACTGCATTGCATGGCGGTCTTCAGCGACTGACCCGAAAGCAGGAAACCTGCCGTGGAGAACACAGTCTGTCCGACCATGATGGCGGCGATGATGCAGAGGATGGGAACGATGTACTCCACAATCAGAGCTACGTCCACCATCATGCCTACGGAAACGAAGAAGATGGCGCCAAAGAGGTCTTTCACGGGGTTGACGAGGTGTTCTATCTTCTCGGCTTCAATGGTCTCGGCCAGGATGCTGCCCATGATGAACGCTCCGAAAGCAGCGGAGAATCCTACGCTGGAAGCCAGCACCACCATTCCGAAGCACAGTCCCAGCGCCACTATGAGCATGGTCTCGTCGCTCATCAGCGGCTTGGTCTTCTTCAAGAACAGGGGAATCAGATAGATGCCCACCACAAACCAGAGCACGAGGAAGAACACCAGAGAGGCGATGCTACTTAGCATCTGAATGCCTTCGAACTGCTGGCTGACGGCCAGCGTAGAGAGCATCACCATCAGCACGATGGCCAGGATATCCTCGATGATAAGCACACTAAGCACCAGACCCGCGAATCGCTGCTGACGCAGCCCCATGTCGTCGAAAGCTTTGAA
>CACXXT010000026.1:0-9908 GCA_902771725.1 uncultured Bacteroidales bacterium | reverse complement strand
CAGTCCATCTGGCTCCAGCCGAAAGCATAGCCCGTGAAAGCTCCGACAACCATCATACTGATGATGGTCGTGCAGGCTGCAATGATGGGAGCCGACCCCATCTTCATGATTTTCTTGAAAGAGAACTCCAGACCGAGGGCAAACAGGAGGAAGACGACCCCGATATCACTCCAGAGGTGAACGTTGTCCAAATCCGTGACGCTGGGCATGTAAGGCATATTCGGCGAGGCCAGGAAACCTGCCACGATGTAGCCTAGCACCAGGGGCTGTTTCAATCGCTTGAAGATTAGGGTCATGACACCTGCGCAGATGAGAATGAGCGCAAGGTCGGCCATCATTGGTTCGAGTTCTGACATGTGCTTCCGATTTTTGTGCGCAAAGTTACGCATTTTTTCCCGAAGAATGTCTCCTATGGTGAGATATTTCTTCTGGTTTGCAGAAGATTTGGAAATAATTGCCTACCTTTGCGGCCAAAATCGGATAAAAAGCAAAAAGAAATGAAGATACACTATGTTCTTGGCCTGAGCCTTGCCCTGTTGTTTGCAGGCTGTGGCCAGCAAACACAACAACGCGAGAAGGCTCCCACACGAGTCCGGACAGAGGTCGTGGCACCCGCCTCTGCTGATCAGTCACAGTCCTATGTAGGTGTCGTTGAGGAAAACGAAGCCACCGCAGTCAGTTTTACGTCCATGGGCACCGTGCGGCGTGTGCTGGTCTCTGAAGGCCAAAGCGTGGCGCGCGGGCAACTGCTTGCAGAACTTGATGACACTCAGGCTCGCAACCTCCTTGATGGTGCCCGTGCCAGCATGACGCAGGCGGAGGATGCCCTTGCCCGCTATGGTCAGCTCCATGAGAAAGGCTCGATGACCGACGCCCAGTGGGTGGAAGTGCAGAGCAAGGTGGCACAGGCTCGTTCGCAGCTTGCTGTGGCAGAGAAGAATCTGGCGGACTGCCGCCTCGTGGCTCCGGTCTCGGGAATCGTCGGACGCAGAAACGTCAGTGCCGGTGAGACGGCCATGCCTTCGCAGGCGGTTGTCACGTTGCTCGACATCACCAGCGTAAAGGTGCGTTTTTCCGTGCCGGAAGCAGAGATGGCTGCCATCACTCCCCAGTCACCCACCAGCATTCAGGTCGAAGCCATAGGCCGTGAGTTCCAAGGTGGCCGCATAGAGAAAGGCGTACAAGCCGATGCACTCACCCACACGTATGATGTTCGCGTGCGAGTAGATAATAAGGAACGCGCGTTGTTGCCGGGTATGGTTGCCAAGGTGGCGCTGAAGCGAGGGGAAGCCTCCAACTTGGGAAAGCATGGCATAGCGCAGCCACTTCTTTCGCAAGGGGGTGGGGAAGTGTCAGTTCCTCTCACTTCCGTTCAGCGCCGTCCGGACGGATCGCTCTTTGTATGGACAGTGGCTGCCGACAATACAGCCCATCGTACATCTGTCACCATCGGTGACTCACGGGGCAACCGCGTAGAAGTCCTCACGGGAATTGCCGAGGGCACACGCGTTGTCACCGAAGGCTATCAGAAACTCAGCGAAGGAACCGCAGTCATCTATTAATCCATGGAAAAGAAAAAAAACTGGATCAGTTGGCCCTTGCGCCACTATCCCATCACGCTCCTCGTCATGGCCATCCTGTTTGGATTGGGCATTTATGCCATGTATGTCATGCCGAAGGACGAATTCCCTCCTGTCACCATCCGTCAGGGAGTGGTCGTGGCGGTCTATCCCGGTGCTACCTCCGAGGAGGTGGAACAGCAGGTGACCCGTCCGCTGGAGCGTTTCCTCTTCACCTACCCCGAGGTGAAGCGCGCCAAGACCACTTCGACTTCGCAGAATGGTATGTGCATGGTGCTGGTTCATCTGAACGACGAGGTGAACAACAAAGATGAGGTCTGGAGCAAGATCAAACACGGCCTCACACTCTTCAAGCAGCAACTGCCTCAAGGCGTACTCGCCCTCGTGGCCAACGATGATTTCGGCAACACGTCAGCCCTGCTCATTGCTGTGGAGAGTGCCGAACGCAGCTATCGCGAGTTGCAGGACTACAGCGACCGGCTCAGTGACCGCCTGCGTCAGATTCCGTCTGTTGCCAACGTGCGGCAGTACGGCGAGCAGAAGGAACAGATTTCTCTCTACGTAGACCGCCAGCGCCTCGAGGCCTATGGCATCGGGCAGCAGACACTGATGTCTGCCATGCAGGCTGCGGGTCTCACCACGCTCAGCGGATCCATCACCAATGCCCACCAGCAGACACTCATCCACATTCAGCCCACCCAGAACAGCGTGGAGGAGATTGCCAATCAGATCCTCTTCAGCGACCCTGCCTCCGGAAAGGTGGTGCGAATTCGCGACATCGCACGCGTGGTGCGTGAATACGACACCAGCGACAGCTACATCGAGCAGAACGGACATCCTTGCGTGCTGCTTTCCCTGGAGATGACGCCGGGCAATAATATCATGGCTTATGGCGACGATGTCGAGCAGGTGCTTAACCATTTCGCCACCGAAGAACTTCCGGACGATGTTATTCTCACTCGTATTGCAGACCTTCCGAAGGTTGTCTCCATGAGCATCCATGACTTCCTGCGCGACCTGTTGCTGTCGATGGCCGTCATCATTCTCGTGATGATGATTCTCTTCCCGCTGCGTTCTGCCATCGTTGCTGCCATCACCATTCCTCTGAGTACCTTCATCAGCGTGGGAGTCATCTATTTTATGGGTATCCCGTTGAATATGGTGACACTGGCTGGACTCATCGTGGTTCTCGGTATGATTGTCGACAATTCCATCGTCGTCATCGACGGTTACCTGGAATATGTGGGCAAGGGAGAGGAACCCGCCGATGCTGCTGTCCACGCTGTTCAGCAATATTTCATGCCCATGCTTCTGGCTACGATCTGCATCTGTGCCATTTTCTATCCCTTCCTCTTGACCTTCCGTGGTGCCTTTCTCGACGCCATTGTCGACTTCCCGTGGACCATCACGATCAACCTCATGGTCTCGCTCATTCTTGCGGTCGCAGTGATTCCTTTCTTGTGTGTGAAGATTATTGGTGTTCCCAAGCAGAAGAAGGGCAAACGCCTCACGGATAATGTTCAGGATTTCTATGACCGTGTCCTTGGCTGGACATTCCGACATCCTTGGCTCACCGTGGGGCTTGGTCTTGGCTCGGTTGTGGCTTCGATGTTGATAGTTCCTACGCTGAAGGTACGTCTGTTTCCCTATGCAGACCGCGATCAGTTTGCAGTGGAGATATTCCTTGCTGAGGGCAAGGGTTTGGACGACACACGCGTCATTGCCGATTCTGTGCGCCATGTTCTGGCTGCAGACGAACGCATAACGGGCATCACGGGCTTCATCGGTTGTGCATCGCCCCGTTTCCACACGGTCTATGCTCCCCAGATGGGGGGACGTAACTTTGCACAGTTCATCGTCAACACGACCTCTCAGGAAGCGACACTTGAACTGCTTGCTGAGTACCAGCCGCAGTGGAGTGAAGCCTTCCCGGAAGCATACGTCAAGTTCAAGCGGTTGGACTACCTCGAGGTGCCGGAACTGGAATTCCGTTTCTACGGCGATGACCTCGATTCGCTGCATGTCGCTGCCGAACGCATGATGGAGCAGATGCGGACTATTCCGGAACTGGAGTGGGTACACACCAATTTCTTCCAGCCCTCGCCGGTTATCGATGTGCAGCTCGACCCGTTGGCTTCTGCTCAGTTGGGAGTCAATCGCACGGCTGCCCAACTGGCTCTGGCAATGAACACCAGTGATCTCAATGTCGGCAGTATTTGGGAAGGGGACTATGAACTCCCCATCGTTCTCAAGGATGACCATGACCTCACCGTTTCTGACGTCGAGAACCTCGGTGTCTTCTCGCCGCAGGCTGCTGCTTCGGCACTGATGGGAGGTCTCTCACAAATGTCGTCGTCCCACTCTTCGCTTTCGACGTCCACCTCCATTCCGCTCCGTCAGGTTGCCCATGTCAGTCCGCGTTGGACAGAGAGTCGTATTCATCATCGTGCCGGTGGGCGCTGCCTGACGGTGACTGCCGAGTTTGCCCGTGGAACCTACGCTGCTCCCGTCGAAGCACGGCTTGAAAAGATCATGCGCTCGACACCGCTGCCCCAGGGCGTTCGCAGTGAATTGGGTGGCGAACTGGAGTACAACGCAGAATCCATGCCCATGATCCTTGGTGGTATAGCCATTGCCATGATAATCATCTTCTTCTTCATCCTTTTCAACTTCAAGCTTTTCGGAATCACGACCCTCTGCATGGCTGCATTAGGACTGATGCTACCGGGGACGCTCGTCGGATTAGGACTGATGAACCGCACCCTCGGACTGACCAGTATCTTCGGACTCATCACGCTCATGGGAATCATCATGCGCAATGAAATTCTCATCTTCGAACACGCCGACGACCGTATGCGCGAAGGACATACTCCGCGTGATGCCGCCTTCGATGCAGGCCACAGGCGCATGGTTCCCATCTTCCTCACCACTGCTACCACAGCTGTGGGCGTCATTCCCATGATTATTGCAGGTACTTCCTTCTGGATGCCTGTGGGCGTCACCATCTTTGCGGGTGGTATAGGCACGCTTATCCTTGTGGTCACGGTGCTCCCGGTTCTCTATTGGAAACTCACGATCAAAAAGTAGTCATCATGAAGTTCTCACGACTGAATATCCTCATCTTTTCACTCTGCTGCTCAGTATGTTGCAACATTGAAGCTCAAACCATTCTTACCCTGCAGCAGTTACGCGATTCTGCCTTCCATAATAATGTAACCCTTCGCCGTGCTCGCCTGGAAACGGAAGCTGCTGCCCACCAGCGTCGCGAAGCGTTCACCAACTATTTTCCTACCATCAGTGCTACTGGGGCTTGGTTCAATGCCAACCGTGGGATGGCCAAGATGGACATAGACCCTTCGGAGTTCATCACTCCGGAACTGGGTGCGTCGCTTGCCCAAATGCTTCCTGCCGAAGCACTCACGGCACTCTCTTCGCCCATGTCAATGACGATGATGAAGAACGGTACCATTGCCGGCATTTCTGCCATTCAGCCAATCTTCACAGGTGGCCAGATTGTCCTTGGCAATCATTTGGCCAAGATAGGGGAGGAGGCCAGCCAGTTACAGCTGCGTCTCTCGGAGAACGACGTCGAGAAACAGGTGGAACAATACTATTGGCAGCTTGTGTCCATGGACGAGAAGGTTCGCACGCTCGATGCTGTAGACTCCCTGTTGGCTTCCCTTTCGCGCGATGTCACCAATGCCGTCGAGGCTGGCGTGGCCCTGCGTAACGATCTTCTCCAAGTGCAACTTCGCCAGAATGACATCCAGTCCCAACGATTGAAACTCTCCAATGGCACAGCCCTCGTCCGCCTGCTCCTTGCCCAGTTCTGTGGCCTGAAAGGCGACTGGACTATTTCCGCCCCCTCTTCCCCCTCCACATCTTCCTCCTCCTTCGCTTCCCCCTCCGCATCTTCCTCCTCCTTCGCATCCCCCTCCGCATCTCCCTCCTCTCCTGCCGTGAGTGTGCTCGACGGTTTTCCCGTCGAGCTCTCCTCTCTCCCTGAATACCAGCTCCTTCAGAAGAACGTCGAAGCCGCCACTCTCCAGCGCCGAATGGAAGTCGGCAAGCAGCTTCCTTCCATCGCGGTGGGCGCGGGCTACAACTACCATAACCTCCTCGACAACGATCGCCACTTCGGCATGGTCTTTGCCACCGTCAGCGTTCCCATCTCCGATTGGTGGGCAGGCAGCCACGCCATTCGTCGTCGCCGCATAGCCGAACGGCAAGCGCAGGAGCAACTGGCAGACAACGCCCAACTGCTGACCATCCGTATGCAGAAGGCACGCAACGATGTTGAGGAGGCACAAAGCCAGCTGGATCTTGCTCAGCAGAGCATTGACCAGGCTGCAGAGAATCTTCGCATCCACCGCGACACCTACCAGGCTGGTACGGCAACGATGTCCGATCTCCTCCAGGCGCAACTGCTCTATCAGCAGACTTTGGACCAGCGCACCGATGCCTACATCGCCTTGCAGACAGCACTCCTCGACTATCGTCACGCCACAGGACAATAATTCCATCGTCCTTTTCCCGGGTTTCACCCGGCGCCCATCATATACAAAGACTCCCCTTGAGTGACCTGCTCTAGGGGAGTCTTCTTTTTGCTTATTTCAGGCTAGACCTTATTTCTCGAAAGCCAGCTTAATCCGCATGTCGATATCTTTGTAGTGGGCGCGGGTGGCAGCATCGCCGCCAGCCTGATGCACACGCTGCTGGATGAGTTGCAGGGCTTGGGTCACGTAAGGACGGGATTCCACGGTCGTTCCGGAGTTCCAGGCATCGATGAGGACAGACACAGCCTGCGCCTGTACGTAGCGGCGCCAGCGGTCGGGATTCGTGTCGCGGAAGAGCAGACGAACCAGGTCGTTGGTGTAATCCGCTGGCTGATAGGCATTGGAGGCATAGCTGAAGCGGACTATGTTGTTGAATGTTCCGGCAGAGCACAGCGAAGACAAAGCCAAATCTGCCAAACCTCGTATGGTGGACTGGGGCTCGTTCGTCAGGCGCTGGATGTACGGCACGTTGATCAGCCACTTGGGTTCCGTCAGCACACGTTCGTCCAGCCACTTCATGGCGCGCTGTACGCGTTCCTTTTCTTCAGGTACGTAGACGTCGCCGGGTTCTTCCACGCTCTTGTAGTTGTGGTAGACGCCACCGATGTTGCGGCCGACGTGCCCCACGTAGCGGCGCATCTGGCCTACGAGGCTGCCATACATCTGGTCGAGGTTCGTGCCGAGGTCGCCTTCTTCACGTACCCAGTTAGGCAGTTCACCGATGATGCGCTGGAGGTTCTTGATGCCGTAGTCCGAGGCTTTCATGGCATCGTCGCCGAGGTCTTCTGTCTGTGCGCGGGGATCGTTGTCGCTACCTTCGCCACCGAACCAGTAGCGGCGGCTCTCAGCCAGCTTCGCGATGGTCATCTTGTTGAGTATCAGACGCTCCTGGTCGGCTTCGCTGACGTATTCGCCATCGGTATAGAGAATGGGCGCTGTAACCTCAGGGAAGTATCTGTAGCCCCACTCAATAGCCCACTTGTCGTAGGTGTTGATGCGGGGGAAGATTCCCGTTTGGCTGATATGGTCTTCAGGTTGGGCCACGTAGTTGAAGCGGGCGTAGTCCATGATGCTGGCTGTGTGGCCGTTGGCCTCCACCCAAGCCTTGTCGCGAAGGCTGTCGACGGGTGTTGCCGAACTGGCGCCCATATTGTGGCGAAGGCCCAGGGTGTGGCCAACTTCATGACTGCTGACGAAACGGATGAGCTGACCCATCAGTTCCTCGTCAAATAGCATCTTGTGCGTACGGGAGTCAACGGCACCCGCCTGAATCAGATACCAGTCGTGGATGAGCTGCATCACGTTGTGGTACCAGCCGATATGGCTCTCGATGATCTCGCCCGAGCGAGGGTCGCTGATGTGAGGACCATAGGCGTTGGCGATGGGTGAGGCCAGATAGCGGATGACCGAGAAGCGGGCGTCCTCCAAACTCATACCCAGGGAGTCTGCGTTCTCAGGCCATTCCTCCGCGCGGATGGCATTCTTCCAGCCTGCCTGCTCGAAGGCTACATTCCAGTCGTTGACGCCCATTATCAGGTACTTACGCCATTGCTTCGGCGTGGCAGGGTCGATGTAGTAGACAATAGGTCTTTTCGGTTCCACGAGCTCGCCGCGTTTCATGCGTTCTGCATCTTCTGCAGACTTCGGTTCCAGACGCCAGCGAGTGGCCATAGCACGGCGCCGTACCTGCTGCTGACGGTCGCTGAACTCGCGGTGGCTCTCTGTGAAGTAGCCCACGCGATTGTCGAAATAGCGCGCACGCATCGGTTCTTTGGGCAGCAGCACGAACGAGGTGTTCAGGCGGAAGGTCACCTGACCGGCTATCTGTCCTGCCAGATTTGAGCTCCGGCCGTTGCGTGCACCGTAGGTCTTAACTGTCTGCACCTCCGTGTTGATAGGGTAGGTGTGGACATGCGCGATATAACCTTGGTCGCCTTTCAGACCCGTCAGACCATAAGCCTCCTTGCCCTGTTCGGGAATACCCGTCAGGATGTTGTCGCCCTTCAGGAAATCTGTCACCTTGATGCTGGTGTGGTGGCGGTGCAGCGTGTCGCCGCTTTCCTTGTCAACCTTGAAGCTGGCGATGATGGGATCCTCCGTGGAGGCTAACAGGGCACGATGGATGTCATCCGTGCTGTCGGCTGTAGCATCGTAGGCCATGGCACGAAGCAGCACCTGCTCATCGCGTTTTTCGAAGTACAGCACGTGGCTCGACACCAGTTCGCCACCATACTTGCCCATATTCACGGGCGTTGAGACAAAGCGTGTCGTGCAGAGGAATAGGCGACCCCACAGCGAATCCGCAATCTGGAAGTAATAGTCGTCTTTGTGCTTCTGCACATTGAACAATCCTTCCACAGGAGCCGGACGCTGTTCTTTTTTTGCTTCCGGTTTGGCGGCAGCTTCGGTCTGTGCCGCCTTCTTCTTTTTCTTCTTGAACAATCCTGCATCGGCAGGAGCAGGCAGCAACACCACTGCTGCGAGGACTAAAATAACAATGCGTTTCATATATGTCAGTATTTGTACTTTTGATATTAAACTCTCAACTCTCAACTCTCAACTCTATAACTACTCTAAACTCTAAACTCTAAACTAAAAACTCAACTCCCCTGATGCACAGTAATTTGCGGGAATGGGAATCCGATACCCTCTTCGTTGAATCGGTTGTAGATATTCTCGCGCGTCTGGAACATGACGTCCCAGTAGTCTGCATTGTCCACCCAGCAGCGGATGGTCATATCTACGGAGCTGTTATTCAGTTCGCCCAGCAGCACGATGGGTGCAGGATCCTTCAGGATGCGCTTGTCCGCATTCAGGATATCCATCACCACCCGACGTGCCTTGCTCACATCTTCACCGTATTCGATGCCGATGGTCCAGTCTGCGCGGCGGGTGGGTGTCTGCGTGTAGTTCATGATGGTGCCGCTGGACAGAGCACCGTTGGGCACGTAGATGAGTTTGCCGTCGGCGGTCAGCAGGATCGTGTGGAATATCTGTATGGATTTCACGGTACCAGCTGTGCCCTGTGCTTCCACCCAGTCACCCACTTTGTAGGGCTTCAGGAACAAAATCACGATGCCGCCTGCGAAGTTCTGAAGGTTGCCGCTCAGAGCCATGCCGATGGCCACACCGAAAGAGGCAAGCAGGGCGGCAAAACTCGTCGTGTTCACGCCCAGTGCGCCAATGACCGTCACAATCAGCAGCACCTGTAGCAGGATGCTCACGAAACTCTTCACGAAGGTTTGCACGCTCACTTCCACCTTGCGGCGTTCCAGCAGGCCTGCCAGCAGGTAGTTCAGCAGTTTGATCAAGTAGTGACCGATGATGTATACCACCGCCGCAATCAGGATGTGCTTGCCAGCATCCAAAGACCAGTCGATGAGTTGGCCGATAACTTGGTTCCAGTGTACGTTGCCCTCAGCTAAGTTCTGGGCTACCTTCTCGACGTTCGGAACCGCTTTCGTCGAGTCTGCAGCAAGTTCTGCTGCTTGAAGGAGATGAATCATGTCTTACTCTCTTTTATGAATGTTGAATAGTTTTTCCTTTTCGGCTGCAAAGGTAGTAAATCGCGTTTAAACGAGCAAATTTTCGGGTGATTTTGTTTCGCGCCCGTGCGTATTATATAATAAGGTACGCGCGCGAGGCTTTTGCAAAAATGAAAAAAGTTGGGGTAAAATTGCAAAAAAGTTTGCGAAATGCTTGCAGGAATGAAAAAGTTGCCGTACCTTTGCACCCGCAAACGAGACAAGGATACCCTGACTCTCTCAGGGGT
>CACXXT010000025.1 GCA_902771725.1 uncultured Bacteroidales bacterium | reverse complement strand
GTACAAATTCAAAACCGTTGACTCTCAAAATTGCTCGTAAAAGACTGTAATTTAATAATTTCAAAGACCGATTAGTCCACTTTAACGGGACAGTAGTGATTTGTACCATATTAATAAAAAAATAGATGTATTATTAATATAGTACACGTGCGCGCATAAAACGCGAAAATCAGCTGGAAGAGTCCAGCTGATTTTCGCGTTACATAGGATTCCGAAGAAATGGGGATGGCGGCTTACTTGCCGACCACCTTGCGGACCCGGCCGTCGCTGAACTTAACGAGGCAGAGGCCACGGGGACGCTGGCCGACCTGACGGCCGTCGAGGGTGTAGTAGGCCACGGGTACGACACTGACTTCGACGCCGGCGACGTGGCTTTCGCCATTGACGAAGCGGATGTTGACGGTGTAGGTCTTGCTACCTGACTTCACAGAGAGCTTGGTCAGCATCTCGCCTTCCTTGGTGACGCCACAGTCGAACTTGGTCATCATCTTATCGTTGGCTTTCAGCTTGATGCCGGTCTTGAACTTGCTGGAGCCCGTGATGTTCATACAGTCAGCACCCATGCACCACTGAATGTTCTCGGCTCCAAGCGTGTTGGACTGGATGTCGATACTGGCATCCACGGTCAGCTCGTGCGAGGTCTTGTTGAGCAGATAGAGGCCATCGGACGAGCCTGCGGGGTTGGTGTCGCAGACCATGTCTCCCCAAACGTCTTCCTCGGGGTAGATGGTTACCGTGGCACCATCCTCCAGGGGGCTGTTCTTGTACTGGAAGACGCAGTCCTGAGCCGGGAGGGTGACGAAGGTTGCACAGAGAAGTGCAAAAGAAGTTAATAGTTTTTTCATAGGCAAAAATATGTTTTTAATGAGATTACCATTCCACATCCGTTTCGACGGTCATGCTCGTTGCGACGGGAGCCTCGGTGACATAGTCCACGCCCTTGTCGCCATAGATGAATGCCACGACAGCGAGGTGATCGGTGTTCCATGCCTCGTCCACCTCGCATTCAAATTCCAACCTACGGATCTCACCCTGGGCAGAATGATAGGGCTCGCCCCAGGTGCCATTGATGCTACGCCGGAAGACGTGGTTGTGGACATAGTCCGGGTTGGCAGAGCCATCCGGCATCATCTGCATGGCCACGATATTCGACTCCGTCAGCCAAAGTTGCAACTTGGCGTCGATAGGTTCGCTGCCGATGACGGTGAGGTCCACACGAACCTTACGAGGTTCGACGAAGTCTGCCAGGAGTTCCATCTTGATGTCCGTGGGCTGCTGGATGGCCTCGCGGACGAGGGTGCCCCAGCTGTCGAGGGTACTGAGGGACCCACGACGGTTGATGAGTCCCATGGGTTCCTGCTCCACGCCCCAGTGTTCGTAGTAGGCATCGCCCTCTTCGGTGCGAAGGCCGAGCACGCGGGAGTTGGAATAGACGGCCAAGGGTCCGGAATGGATGCCCACGGCGATGATGCTGTCGGCTCCGTACTGCAGCTTCAGCCCCTCTATCTCCTTAGCAGCATTGGGGCAGTTGATGCATCGCTGTCCGGTGAAGTCCTCGATGAGCACGGCACGCGACGAGGAGTTCAGGGGGCGATAGACATAGCGCTCCGTCTCGTCGATGGTGTTGCAGGAGATCAAGAGCAGGACCAACAAGCTGAATAGTATATTTATGATGTTTCTGAAAGTCATATCAAAGATGATTCTTCTTAGAAATTGTAGTTGTACGAGAGCGTGAAGCCACGTGTGGCAGGAATCCAGCGGCAGACACCACCGGTGCAGTTGAATCCGGCACGGGTACGACCGTAGGCCCCCTGCAGGCGATGGGCGCCGACATTGTAGGTGGCACCGACCTGGTAGTAGTGGAGGTGCGTCTCGCCGGCGTTGTACATATCGCTGACGGTGAACATCCAGTGGGGATTCACCGAGAGTTCCAGGAGTCCGAAAGCCCAGTCGCCCTCGTCGTCCTTCGTGAACAGGTACTGTGCCTCGCCGCGCAGGGTCAGGGTCTTGTTCATGCGCCACTTGGCCTCGCCGATGACGATATGGCTGTTGATCATGCCACCCTCGCCTTCCACGGCCGTCTTGTTGTAGCGCTGGTACATATACATGAGGTTCAGCTTCCAGTCTGCCGTGAGTTTCTTGTCGAGCTGGATGTTGAGGTCCTGGTAGTAGGTCTCATCGCCCCACTTCCAGAAGGGAGAGGCGTAGCCGTTGCTGCCCATGTAATTGCCGTTGAGCGTGCGCAGGTCCTGGGCGATGGCGTGGACGTGGGAGAAGTTCACCTTCACCGTGGTGCCGTACTTTCCGCCGAGGGCGGTCTTGCGCTTGAAGGTGTAGCCGAACTCAGCCTGATAGGCCCACTCTCCACTGGGATTGGTGGCGTAGGGATAGAGTGCTGCGAGGGCGTAGGTGTGGTCGAGGGTGAAGGCCGGCAGGTGGTTGATCATCGAGGACGTGCCGAGCTGACGGCGGCTACTGCGGAACGACATGTTGTCGCTGCGCTTGGCCTGCAGGAGGATGCTGAGTCCGCGCTGGCTGTAGCTGCCGCTGAGCATGGCCACATATCCGGGACGGTAGATGTAGCCATTGTCGAAGCAGGGATCCTGGCTCTTGCGGGCATATTCCGCAAGGACGTTCCAACCGCCGGTCTGCAGGCGTGCACGGACGTCGAAGGCATGGACCATCTCGGGCAAGTTCAGCGTGTGGGTGGCATCGACGAAGAGGTCTTCTTCCTCCTCATGCTTATTGACATACGAACCGCCGAGGGTGAGGTATGTGCCATGATTCGAGAGTGCAGGAATCCACTCGTCTAGGCTAAGCTCCGCATCTGCGCCGCTAATCCACGACTCGTTGTGCATCCAGTAATGGCGCTGGCGTCCGGTGAGCACTTTCAGGGCGATGCCCCGATAAGGATTCCATGCCACGTGGGCACCGCGCAGGCTGTTGTCTATGCCGAGCGAGCGTTCCTCGTAGGTGCGCAGGATGAATCCCGAACCGAACTGTTCGTAGAAGTCACCCAGGGTGACAGAGCCGTTCTTCCAGCGGGCACGGGCGTAGAAGTTCGCCAGTCCCCACCCCTTGAAATCCGCTTCGTAGCCCGGCAAGGGGAACTGGTTCCACTCCAGACGGGCTCCCGCGTCGACCCACCGGCTCTGGAGACGCAGGTCGGCGTAGGTGTTCGCCAGTGCCCACTCGTCGTACTTGCGTGCTCCGATGGCCTTGTCTTCCTGCGGCACGAGAATGTCCGCCTGGATGCTACCGCTGAGTGTGGCACGTTCGTGCTCCTCTTCCTGGGCCGCGGCGGGTGGTGCAGCCAGCAGGCAGGCGAAGAGCAACAAGTGATTTACAACCTTCATAGATCCGAGAGTATGCTGTTATTCCTTGTCCTTTTTCTCATCGGCCTTTTTCTCATCTCCGGCCACGAGTTCACGTACCTTCTCGATGAGTTCCTCCTCAGCGCCGTCGGTGTAGCCGTTGTGCTTGTAGACGACATTGCCCTCGCCATCGCAGATGACGACGTAAGGAATCAGCTCGCCGCCAAAGGTACGGCGCAGGTCGCTGTTGGGGTCGAGGAGGACATCGTAGGTCCATCCGTGGTTGTCCACGAGGGGCTTCACCTTATTGGTGTTCTGCGCCCGGTCGATGCTGACCGCAAAGAGTTTCACGCCAGTCTCCTGCTGCCATTCCTCGTAGACCTCGGCGATGGCGTCGAGTTCGCGGTTACAGGGTT
Organism: uncultured Bacteroidales bacterium; assembly: GCA_902771725.1. Lineage (GTDB taxonomy): Bacteria > Bacteroidota > Bacteroidia > Bacteroidales > Bacteroidaceae > Physcousia. The sequence continues at coordinate 38,795 of CACXXT010000025.1, read as the reverse complement.
TGCACCAGGTGGCAAAGAAATCGATGATGAAGGGTTTGCCGCCGTTGGAGAGGGTGTCCACGCGCACAGCCTTGCCGCTGATATCCTTGAGGGTGATCTGCGGCAGCTTCTGAGCCAGTGCTTCGCCGGCCATCGTCAGAAGAAGTGAGAGAGCAATAAGAATGTGTTTCATCTATGAAATTATTTAGTTTTCGTTGCCGCAAAGGTAAGCATTATTCATCGACCGACCAAAAAAAATGCGCAGAAAGATGACTTTTGCATCCTTCTGCGCTTGAAAAGGGCTGTTTCGGGGCTTTTTTTATGTCCTTTGGCATGGGAGAATGCTGCTATTGCAGCAGCTTATGGATTCCCTGTTCGCGGTGGGTGAGGTCCACGACGACACCATATTTCCGATGGAGATGCTCCGCCAGGTGTTGGGCGCAATAGACGGAGCGATGTTGTCCGCCGGTGCATCCGAAGGAGAACATCAGGTCGGTGAATCCCCGCTGGAGGTAGCGTTCTACGTGGGCATCCGCCAGGCGGTAGACCGAATCGAGGAATGTCAGGATCTCGCCGTCGTCTTCCAGGAAACGTATTACCTCCTCGTCCAGGCCTGTCAGCTGCTTGTACGGCTCGTAGCGGCCGGGGTTGTGGGTGCTGCGGCAGTCGAAGACATAACCGCCCCCGTTGCCCGACGTGTCCTCGGGGATGCCACGGCGGTAGGAGAAGGAGAAGATGCGGATGAGGAGGGAGGAAGACTCTCCCCCCGCCCTCCCTGTTAGGGAGGGAGCGGTTACCTTTGATGGCAGAATACTTTCACCCAGTCTGATGCATTCCGCTCCCTCCCTAACAGGGTGCGAGGAAGGCGGAACTGAGTGTTCCGGCTGGACTCGTTCGGGGGGAGAGTCTTTTAATAATTGGCCAAATACCTCCCTCATATATTCATACGGACAGCCATCCTCCTGCTGGAGGATGTCACGGAGGTTCTGGAGGGCGGGAGGGATGCTGTCGAGGAAATGCTGTTTGCGCTCGAAGTAACCGCGGTAGCCGTAAGCACCCAGGACCTGCAGGAGGCGGAAGAGGACAAACAAACGCAGGCGCCGGCGGAAACGAGCCTCGTCGACTTCCACGAAGCGGCGCAGTTGCTGGAGGTAGACCCCGATGAGTTCCTCACGCAGGTCTGCGCTATAGCGCGCCGAAGCCTGCCAGAGGAAACTGGCGAGGTCATACTGGACAGGACCACGACGTCCTCCCTGGAAATCAATGAAATGCGGATGGCCACTGGCATCGAGCATCACATTACGCGCCTGGAAGTCACGGTAGAGAAACGCCCACTCAGAGGGAACGTCGGTCTGCATCAAGTCGTGGGCAAAACGCTGGAAATCCTCCTCCAGCCGCACTTCGTGGAAATCCACTCCGCTGGGCTTCAGGAAGCAGTATTTGAAGTAGTTGAGGTCAAAATGAACGTTCATCTCGTCCATAGCGGCCTGCGGGTAGCAGTTGGAGAAATCCAGCCCCTCGGCCCCCCGGATCTGGAGGGCGGGCAGCTCGGCAACCGTGCGGCGGAGCAGCTCTCGCTCTTCTTCGCTGTAGTGTCCGCCCGCAGCGCGACCGCCACTAAGCGCATCGAAGAGCGAGCGCGAGCCCAGGTCTTCCTGCAGGTAACGAAACCCATCGGCAGAGACGGCCAGTACCCGCGGCACGGGGAGCTCGCGGAGCGCGAAGTGTCCGGAGAGGTAGCAGAAGGCGTGGTTCTCTTCGAGCGAGGTGCCAATCACCCCTATCAGGCTCTTGCCCTCTGCAGAAGTGAAACGGACGTACTGGCGGTTGCTGCCGGAGCCGGTGATGGCCTCCACGGTCTTGGGTGCGGCACCCGCGAAGGCGGTATAGAGTTCAGTGAGAGCTTCCATGATTCAGGTTTATGCGTCGGATCTTCCGACGGATGGCTTGGTTATTGAAGAACGTGATGAGGATGAAGAGGGCCACTCCAATGAGGATGGCATTGTCCAGACGTCCCGCCACCAGTGTGGGGAACATCTGCCACAGCCGTTCCAAGTACAGGCCACGCAGCCAGATGAGCAGGCCAAAAGCGATGACCACCACGGCAGCGTTGAGTCCGACGGTCAGCAGCTGATAGGGAAGCGCCACACGGGCAGGTGAATAGCCAATAAGGAGCAGGTTCTGCAGCTTCTCGGCGTTCTTCTGTACGAGCAGGAACACACTGAGCATCAGGATATAGAACGACAGTGCGCTGATAAGCAGCCCTACAGCCATCACCAGCCCGGAGATAATCTTCAGGAAGTACGTTGCCCTGCCCGCCTCGAGGCTGTTGTCCTCGAGTTCGTAGCCACACCGCTGCATATACGATGCAATAGCATCGTCGGCCGGGTTGTCCACTTCCACGATGAGACGTGTGGGTTCTGCTTCGGCGTCCGGAGCCAGCTCAGCGTTCATGCGCCGCATGAAGCCCTCGGGAACCAGGACGGTGTTCAGGCGGGTGCTGAAACCCACTACGCGTCCCTTCAGGCGCTGCTCTCTCCCACCCTCGCCCCGCAGGCGTACATCCATCTGTATGAGCGAGATAATACCCTCAGAGAGCTTGGGCAGGTTCTTCGTCTGGGCGAAGCCGAAGTTGTACAATGCCAGGTAGCTGCGCGGCAGGATGATCGGCACCTCGCCGCCCCCGGCAGCCTCCTGGGGCCACTGCACATCCACGAACTCATCCGGCACGCTCTCGAAGAACATATCCGTGCCCATACTCATCCCTGCCATCGAGATACTGCCGTAGACTTGATACTGCGATGCGGTGAAGGCTCCCACCCGCCGGACAAAACGTTGTTTCTCCAGTTCACGCAGGTCACCGTCCGTGAATGTCTGTGCCTCGCCGCTGAAGGCCGACACTGCTGCAATGCGCTTGGAGATAATGACATACGTATTCTTCATCACCCCGTCCTCGCCCGAAAACGCCGGGATGATATCTTCGTAGAACTGCACGCTCAGGAGCACGATGAGCATCCCGAGCAGGTTTGCCAGGAAGAAGCCCGCAAGCTGACCTACACTGACGTGTTTACGCAGAAGTTTCCAGATGAGTTTCATAGGCGATAGACTTTTTCGTAGGGCAAATCCATGTGATGACCGATGCTGGTTACGAGGACGCCAGCTCCCTGGCGACGGGCCTCGTCCATCATGATCTCGCCCATCACCCGGCTGTTCTCTTTGTCGAGATGACTGACGGGTTCGTCGGCAAGCAGGAAATCGAAGGGTTGGCACAAAGCCCGGATGAGCGCCACACGCTGCTGCTGTCCGAAGCTCATGCAGCCGAGTCTGGCATCTTTCTTCTCGATGATTCCGAGGGCGCTGAACCAGGCCGTGATGTCGGCATCACTCTTGTAGTGGGTCAGTTGGTTCTTGATTTGCACGTTCTCCCAGGCGGTCAGTTCCGGAAACAGGCGAAGTTCCTGGAACATGTGGCTGAGGGAACGCTGGCGCAGAGCCGTCCAACTGGAATTGCGCAGCTGACGGATATCGCCTCCGTCGAAGGCGATAGTGCCGCTGTAGTCTTTACGATAGCCGCTGAGGTAGGCGCAGAGCGAGGATTTTCCCGTTCCGGAGGCGGCTTCTATCAGGTAGAGGTGGCCGCGTTCGAAGGTGACGTCCTGCTGCCACAGGTCGGAAGCGATGTCCGTGCGCTGGGCAAAGACCTCGGGGAGGACATTATGGAGGGTAATGGTGGTCAAGGGGAGTTGAGAGTTTTGGGCCCCTCTCCGACTCTCCCCGTGGGGGCGAGAGATGGGAAGGAAGGGTAGTGATTAATGATGGAGTGTTTAGAGTTTAGAGGTTATCGGTTGAGGATTAATTCGCGGACGATGTTGGTGCCGTGGGGAGCTACGAGTTCGAGCTTGAGGTCACCGGCATTCTCCATCACGATATTCACGCGTTCGAAGCTGGAGAGGACGGAGGGGAGAGAGGTCTTCGATCCCAGCTGATTCACCAGCGAGGGAATGGCGAAGGTGGCAAAGAAGCGGTTGCCCTTGATGTCGCCGTGCTTGCGCTGGAGGTAGTCGTTCTGCTCGTTGGTCAGCCCCTGGGTGGCTCCGAGGTAGAACGTACGATCCTGCACACCAAAATAATAAGAGGTAGCACCCAGGTTCAAGGCGAAGTCCTGCTGTGTCAGCGCCTGCACCCCAAAGAGGTTGTTGCCCCAGGTGGAGGCATCGCTGAGGAAATCAGTGTTCTCCACCTTGGCGGTGACATAGAGTCCCCGGAGAGGATTGTCGACACCGAAGTTACCCAGGAACGACGATACGTTGGTCAGTTCCAGCGCCACATCGCCGTCCACGGACCGGATGATACGGTCGAGGTCGAAGGCGAGGTTCAGCGCCAGCAGTGCCGTGCGCACGGCGTTGTTCGAGCGAAGCGCATCGAGGAGCGTAGCGCCCTCCACATTCAAGGCTATCCAGGCCACGTTCTCCGAGTGGGCATAGTCCGTCAGCGAACCCTTGATGGGCCGCAGCAGGTCGTCCATCCGCTTGAGTTCAGCCTTCGCGTCCTCGCTCTCTGCCAGTACGTCAGCTTCCAGTTCCAGTTCATTATCGTCGGTTTCCAGCGTCAGGCGCAGCAAGGCATCGTCCTTCGAAGCCACTTTCATGCGGCGCAGTTCCCTGCGGGCAGCCGATGGTAGTATCTCGGGAGCCACCACGGCAGCCAGCGGCTCGTCGTCCTTGCTGAGGGCCGCGAACAGGGAGGATTCCATGCCGCTGTCCTTCTCTTTCTGTTCCAGCAGCTGCATCATCTCGGTGCGCAGCTGCTCCTGACCAGCACCGATGGAAGGCCCCATCATCAGCGCCTTCTTCGAGTCGAAAGCCAGCAGCCACTGCTGCTCGATGACCACCCACGAATATCCTCGCTGCTCGACAATCTCGGAGGCATGGCCCTCGTTATGCCAGGACTCGCAGAAATCCTCGAGGTCGTCCTCATCACTGACGGCAGCGGCCAGACCGACGTTACCAGCCGCCGAGATGAAGGCATAGACAGGACGTTTCATATTCACACCCACCTTCTTCGCATCGTCCGACTCGTGGCTGCGGCGCAGCAGGCTGATGACGTCCTGGAGGCTGAGGTCTGCATCGCTGAGAAAGGAACGGAGGTCCAGTCGCGCTATGGCGGTGGCGTTGTAGGGAATGGTGCGGACATAAGCCTCGGAGGAACCGCGCAGGGCAACGAAGGTTGCCGCGATGGTCACGAGTGTGACAAAGATTCCGGAGGCGGTGATTATCAGTAGTTTCTTTTTCATAAGCGGGTGAATTATCGGAGTAGGTTTATCTGTTTGCCAACCGCATCAGATGCACCGCTGCCAGCGCCGCCGTCTCTGTGCGCAGCCGGCTGGTTCCGAGCGACACCGAGCGGAAACCGGCCGCCTCGGCAGCCTGCACCTCATCGATGCTGAAATCGCCCTCGGGACCGATGAGCACCAGGGCGGGAGTGCGCGGCTGAAGGACATCCAGGAGGAAGGGACGGTCGCCCTCGTAGCAGTGGGCGATGAAGCGCTGGGCGGGGAGGTCCTGACGAGCGATGAACTGCCGGAAAGGCTGCAGTTCGTCGATCAGGGGTTTCCAGGCTTTGTGGCTCTGCTTCATGGCCGAGACGACGATTTTCTCCAGTCGTTCCGTCTTGACGGAGCGGCGCTCGGAGAAGCGGCATTCGAGCAGCGAGAGGTGGTCGAAGCCTATTTCGGTGGCCTTCTCCACGAACCATTCCACGCGGTCCATATTCTTCGTTGGTGCCAGCGCCAGGTGGATACTTCCCTCCCACTCTGCCACTTGTGGCAGGCGCTGCCCGATGCGATAGCGGCAGTGATGGCCGCCTGCCTCGGTGATCACCGCGTGGTAGAACGTGCCGCGTCCGTCGACCAGGTTCAACTCGTCGCCCATTCCCAGTCGGAGTACGCGCAGCACGTGCTGTGCCTCGTCCGGGGGCAGTTGCAGGCTCTCTGGCTCTGGGGTATAGAAGAATCGGAGTTCTTTCATTCCTGATGAGTTTCGTTCTGCGAGGAGCGTTTAGCCAGTTCGTCCCGTAAGCGCGAGGCCGTCTCGTAGTTCTCCGCTTCGACAGCGTACTGCAGGGCATCCTCCAACATTTTCCGGCTTAGCGTGTTGATATTCAGGGCAAAGGAGTTGTCGCCTGTAGGGTGCATATACTGCGCCTGCAGCAAGTCCTCCTCTATCATAATAGGGCATTTTGCCACGACGGCCATGAGCAGTCCGTCGGGCGCCTGGCAGAGTTCCACCGTCTGCACGTCTCCGTCCCGCTCGCCCACGACCCGGCAGAAGAAAACGCCATCCTTCAGATGCGTCAGTTCCACACGTGTGAGCCTGATACCGAACTTCTTCATCAGGATGACACCGATATCTGCCGTAGAGACAGGCAGCGGCAGCGTCATGAGGCTGCTCACATGAGCGCGCATGATGATGACGGATGCAATCTGCGACGAAGTCAGCAGGGGCAGTATACGCTCCCCGTCCTTCTCCTTCAGCAGAATCATCGACTGGTCATCTCCCGAATTAGTGCCAGCTGCTGCGTGTATGATGAGTTCCTTGAGCACAATATACGATTAACAATTAACAAACAACTATTATCTAATGACTGCGGAGCAGTGTCAATGAGCAATGTCGGCGGCACTGGGTTTCTTGCCGTCCTTGAAGAAGAGGGCGAAGAGCACAGCCACCACCAGCGCGTAGGCAGCGAAGATGAACCAGCACGTCTGCCAGCCTGCCACGACTTCCTCACCCGTGGCACCTGCTGCCTGCGGAGTGAAGACGTAGTTATTGATCACCGCCTGTGCCACCAGGGTGCCCACAAAAGCACCCAGACCGTTGGTCATCATCATGAACAGTCCCTGGGCACTGCTGCGGATGCTCTCGTCTGTCTCCTGATTCACGAACAGCGAGCCGCTGATATTGAAGAAGTCAAACGCCACACCGTAGACAATCATCGAGAGGATGAACAGCCAGACGCCACCACCGGGATTGCCCAAGCCGAAGAACGCAAAGCGCAGCACCCAGCCCAACAGGGCCATAAGCACCACCTTCTTGATACCGAACTTGGAGAGGAAGAAGGGGATGAGCAAGATGCACAACGTCTCGCTCATCTGAGAGAGAGAAATCAGGATATTGGCATGCTGGACACCGAAAGTATCGCTATAAGCCTGGACATCTCCAAAGCTGGTAATGAACGGATTAGCGTAGCCATTTGAAATCTGCAGGCAGAATCCCAGCAGCATAGCGAAACTGAAGAACGTGGCCATCCTCGGGTTCAGGAACAGCTTGAAGGCGTTCAGTCCCAGCGCCTCGGCCAGCGACTTGTGTTCGCCCTTCTTGATTGGCATGCTCGGCATGGTCAGCGAGTAGGCAGCCATCACCAGACTCAGTGCGCCACTGACCATCCACTGACCGGGTGTGGCCTGCAGACCGCAGAGATCCACCACCCACATCGTCACGATGAACCCCACCGTACCCCACACCCGGATGGGCGGGAAAGCCTTCACCGTGTCGTAGCCCGCCTTCTCCAGCGCGGCGTAGGCCACGGAATAGCTCAGCGCAATGGTGGGCATGAAGAAAGCTACAGAGCAGGTGTACAGCGCAAAAAGCGTGGAGAACTGAACGCCGTCGCCCGCCTGATAGGCATAAGCCGAAGCACCTATCATGAACAGACCCGCCAACGCATGACACAGGCTCAGCACCCGTTGTCCTTCCATCCAGCGGTCGGCAAGAATACCCATCAGAGCAGGCATGAAGATACTCACGATGCCCTGAACAGAATAGAACCAGCCAATATTCGCCCCCAGGCCAACGCCTGCAAGATACGTTCCCATACTGGTCAGGTAAGCGCCCCAAACGGCAAACTCAATGAAATTGAGAATAGTCAGTCGAATCTTTAGGTTCATCTTTCTTTATTTATTTGCATTTACGGCGCAAAGATACAAAAAAGTTTAGGGTTTAAAGTTTAGAGTTTAGAGTTTTTTTACAACATCGCGTGTTTTTTCAGCCTTTTTACCTATCTTTGCACCATCCTAAGCACAAACAACGATGAAAAAGGCCCTCTTCCCTCTCCTATTGGTAGCTTTTCTACCTCTTTTTGTTTACGCACAGGCACCCGCGGGCCCGCGCACGTATGAAGGCATGAAACTCGTCTGGCACGACGAGTTCGACCAGCCTGGAGCGCCCGACCCCGACCGCTGGCAGTTCGAACACGGATTCGTGCGGAATCAGGAGCTGCAATGGTACCAGCCGCAGAACGCCCGCGTCTGCGGAGGGGTGCTCCAGATCACCGGCCGCCGCGAACGCGTGAAGAACCCCGCCTACCAGCCGGACAGCCGCAACTGGAAGCGCAACCGCGAGTACGCCGAGTACACCAGTTCCTGTCTCGAGAGCCGCCAACGGTTCGAGTTCCACTATGGACGTCTGGAGGTGCGGGCACGTATACCCATCGCCCCCGGGGCGTGGCCCGCTATCTGGACCCTGGGAAATCAAGGAGGGTGGCCGGCCTGCGGCGAGGTAGACCTCATGGAATACTACCGCGTGCCGCCAGCAGACGTGAACATCCATCATCAGGCACAAGCCCAACGCACCGTGCCCGTACTGCTGGCAAATGCCTGCTGGCAGGGAGCGGACGGACGCGATGCATGGAATACCGGGCGCTGGCCTTTCACACGATGGACCTCAGCAGACCCCGACTGGGCTTCGAAGTTCCACACCTGGCGTATGGACTGGACGCCCGAAGCCATCCGTCTCTATCTGGACGATGAACTCCTGAACGACATACCGACCTCGCAGGCCGAACCCACCCGCGAGGGAGGGTTCAACCCGTTCCGCAACGACCGCCCCGGCTTCGGGCAGTACATCCTGCTGAACCTGGCCATCGGAGGATGCGGCGGCGAGGTCGACGACACCGCATTCCCCATGGTCTATGAAGTGGACTACGTCCGCGTCTATCAGCACTCGTAGATCCAGTGGAACATGCCCAGATAGCGGTCGCGCGCCCAGAAGCGGTAGCGTGAGCGTTCGCCATAACCCAAATGTCTGTAGACCTCGCCCGCCAGCCTGTCGATGCAGGCTCCCAGGAGGCGGGCATCGACCTCACTGACCCGTGCGGACCAGGGTTGGTACCACTGCGCAAAGCGCCACCCCGGATAGTAGTGGTTCCGGGCGTAGTCCTCCTGCAGGTTGTCGTCCACCCAGATGAGGTGGTTCAGCGCAGCCTTCATCAGCGTCAGTGCCAGCAGTGGCCGCCCGCAGACGAAGAGGAGCTGCCCCACTTGCATGGCGCGGTCGGCGATGTGGCCGGGGTTCTCGCTGTCGAGGAGGTAGTGCAGCTGGTCGTCATAGACCTCCCGCGCGAAGTCCGGATACAGGGCCACGATACCCTCACTGGGCGTGCAGCGGCAGTAGCAGTTCACCTTGCGGCGGCGGGGAAGATGGCAGAGACGGCCGTCCACGTGTTCTGCAGCCCACTTGCGCAGGCGTAGGTCCTGGATTGTGAAAGTTTCCAATTTCATAATCTGCAACAATTTTTATTAGTAAAACAAAGAACGTTGCAGGCTCGCCTTCAGCGCATTACCTCACAGAAATTGTTGCATACAGAAGGACGCAACAATCCCGTGATGCCACTCGGCGTGGCCTGCGGAATTGTTGCGTCATTATGATTTCTGGGTGCAAAGGAAGAGCTTTCTGGGGACTTCTGCAAATTTTTCCGCACTTTTTTGCACGAGGAAGCACAAAAATCTGTATCTTTGCCCACGAAAACAGACAAGATTCCACCAAAAGCACCCGGAAATGACTCGAACAAAGAAGGTTTATACGTGGATGGTGGCAGCACTGTTCTGCCCCACCCTGCTAGCCTCCCAGACTCTTCCCCCCTCTGCCGAGGGCGAGGACGAGGGCTGGGAGTACCAACTGGTGTTCAGCGACGAATTCGACCAGCCCAACGGCTCGCTGCCCGACCCCGCGAAATGGCAATGCTCCGAGCGCCATCATTCCACCTGGAACCGCTGGATTGCCGACTCCTCCGCTGTGGCCTGCATCCGCAGCGGCAGCCTGCTCTGCCGCGCCATCCCCAACCGCAACCGCACCGTGGACGACGTTCCGATGATTACCGGGGCCGTGGAGTCGCGCGACCGCTTCTCCTTCACCTACGGAAAGGTGGAAGTCCGACTGCGCACCAACCTGCATCAAGGCAACTTCCCCGCCGCATGGATGATGCCGCAGCCACCTGCCGAGGGTTGGCCTAAGGCAGGAGAAATCGACATCTTCGAAAGTATTGACGACAAATTGGTGGCCTACCACACGGTACACAGCAACTGGACTTATAACCTAGGCCACCGCAGCGACCCCGTGAGTTCCTTCAGCGAGAAGGTTACCGTCAGCGACTGGCACGTCTACGCCCTCGAGTGGACGGAGAATGCACTGACCTGGCTGGTGGACGGCACTGTCGTAGGCACCTACCAAAAATCCACCGACCCCCTCGCCCTCGAGCAGGGGCAGTGGCCGTTCGACCATCCCTTCTACATCATCCTGAATCAGAGTGTCGGGAACGGCTCGTGGGCGAAAGATGCCGACACCAGTTACACCTACAGCACCTTCTTCGACTACGTGCGTGTGTATCAGCGCGTTCCCACGGGAGTACGCAGTCTGCCACTCTCTGCTGCCACGCCCTCTTCTTCCGAGATCTCAGACCTCACCGGGCAGCGCCTCACGGCTCCACTCCGTCCTGGAGTTTACATCCGCAACCACCGCAAGTTCATCGTCCGCTGAACAAACGACAATCCCCGCCAGGCACTAGACTTGGCGGGGATTGTTGTTTGTAGTTCAGAGGGCAAGCAGCCGCTCAGAAGAAGTTACAGCCCCTTGAAGAGGGAGCTCTTCACGTAGATGCGGTACTGACGGATGCTCTCGGGCGCTCCGGCCTCTACGCGCGGCAGGTACTGGATACCGGTGAAAGTCTGATCCTGCCCAAGGTCAATGATCAGGTGGTGGGGGAACTGCACGCCACGATTTGTTGACCAATAGGTGGATTCCTGGAGGTCGAAGATCTTGTCGGCGGTCTTGTTGCCGGAAGTGATGTCCTCGTCATCGCAGTAAGCCACCTGCCAGGGTTCACGAGAGAGACGTGTGCCGTCAGCTCCAAGCATATACCATTCGGCGATGCAGCAGTACTCGCGGTTGTTATGGCTGTTGAGGGCTTCGATGCAGACGTAGCGACCGCTGACGGGCTGCGGGAACTTCACTTCCTGCCATCCGTTGCCGGACTTGAACTCGCCCTCGAGGACGGGTTTCTCGCCGCTGAGGTCGAGCGTCTGACCTTCGAGGCGGTGGGTCTGCGGACGGTCGAGGTTCAGACGGTCGATGATGGGCTTCTGCAGGCCTTCGATGGTACGCTCACCGCGCGGGCCCATGACATCGAGGACGATGACCTCGTTCTGTCCCTTCTTCAGCCAGCAGCCGGGAACGTAGAGCGTCTGCTGCGGACCGATGTACCAATGGCGACCGATGGCATGGCCGTTGACATAGACCTGACCCTTGCCCCAGTTCTCGAGGTTGAGGAACGTGTCGCCCGTCTTCTTCAGGTTGAAGTAGCCGCGGTAGTAGCCAGACTCACCCCCCTGCCCCTCTCTTATAGAGAGGGGAGTAAGATGCAAGAAAGCGGCAGAAGGATTATTCAAAGCCTTGACAGCTGAGGCATAGTCATCCTGTATGCGGCACTTGGTCCACTGACGGGGTGTCCACGATGTCGCGATACCATCCACCTCGGCTGTGATGACCGGAGCAGAGACAATGCCCTTGAAGTCCTTGATGGCACGACCAAAGTTGATGCGGCCCATGCCCTCGACGAGGATGATAAGTTGCTGCCCTTTCTTCGTGGCAGGGAGCTTCAGCGTCTGTTCGTGCTTCACGCGATCCACCTTGCCGATGAACTGATTGTCGATAAACACCTGAGCATAGTCATGGGCATCCAGTTGCAGAATGCTCTGTACGGGTATCTCGGGCAGACTCGTGATATAAATCATGGATCCCCAACCGAAGTCCATCTCCTCGAAGGTCATCAAGCCGCCCATCTTGGCAATACTGTCTGTGCCAGCTGCCAGCGGCGCAAACTCCTTCAGTTCGAACTTGGGAATAGCTATCGTCGGGTATTCCTTCGGCACAGCAGGCAAGCCCCTCTTCCGTCCCCCTTGTTGGGGGGAAACCCATTTTCCCGTGTTCGGGTCCCAGTCGCCGCTGTACTTCTCCATTGCCTTGCGCAGTTTCCAGAACTTGTCGGTCACCTGACCTGCCTCGTTGATGGGCGCGTCGTAGTCGTAGGAGGTCACGTCGGGAGCGAAGCCTGGGCTGTTGGCACCTGCCCAGTGGCCCCAACTGGTGCCTCCGTGGGTCATGTAAAGCGAGAAGCTGATGCCGCGCTCCAGCATCTGAGCGATGCCATCGACCATAGCTTCGGCACCGCGTGTCTCGTGGCGACCGCCCCACTTGTCAAACCATCCGCTCCAGAACTCAGAACACATCTTGGGAGAGTTCGGACGCAGCTCGCCTAACTTCTTGAACTCGTTGTCGATGTTGGCACCGGTACCGAAATTCATCGTCCATGTGAGGTCATCAAGGCCGTTCTTGGTGAAATTGGAACTCCAGTCGCACTGGAAGAGCGTGAGGTCAGGGGCTTGCCATGCTTTGCGAATAATGTCGCGCATGGCGCTCATGTAAGGCTTGTCCTCGCCATAGGAGCCATATTCGTTCTCCACCTGCACCATGATGATGGGACCGCCTTTCTGGATGGTGAGGTCACGCAGCTGCTCTGCCAGCTTCGTCTCGAACTTCTCGGCGCGCTCCATGAAGAACGGATCCTGCTCGCGAAGGCGTATGTCCTTTTTCTTGAGCAGCCACCAGGGCAGACCGCCCATCTCCCATTCGGCACAGGCGTAAGGACCGGGGCGCACGATGACGTACATGCCATTCTTCTGAGCCAGTCGGCAGAAAGCAGCCACGTCATTTTGACCGGTGAAGAGGAAGTTGTCCATCTGCGGCTCGTGGAAGTTCCAGAAGACGTAGATGCACAGCGTGTTCATACCGAGGGCCTTGCACATCTTGATGCGCTGGTCCCAATACTCACGCGGGATGCGGGGGTAATGCACTTCGGCGGCCTTGACCACGAAGGGTTTGTCGTTCAGCAGGAAGGTTTTGTTGCCCACCTTGAAGGAGCCGGGTTGGGCAATGTCTTTGGCTGCAACGCTGTTGCAGCAGAGGAAACTGGCAGCGAGGGCCAGCGAGAGAATCAGTTGTTTCATTAGTCAGTTACTTTTAATTTACAATTTTGCGTGCAAAGATACGCTTTTTTGAACGCAAAGCCACGAATGAACCCACTTTTTTTTCACATCACGCCGCATTTAATAAGAAAATAAGGTGTTTTATGTCAGAAAGTCAAAAATAAAATGTAACTTTGCGGCCGAATTCATCGATTTTGGGCACCGAAAAGCCCGAAACTCTAAACACTAAACTTGAACTCTAAACACTAAACTCTAAACTAAAATATGTACCGGACACATACCTGCGGCGAGCTACGTCTCGCCAACGTGGGCGAGGAAGTAACCCTCGCCGGGTGGGTGCAGCGCACCCGCAAGATGGGTGGCATGACCTTCGTGGACATGCGCGACCGCTACGGCATCACTCAAATCGTATTTGAGGAGACCGCCAATCAGGAACTCTGCGACCAGGCCAACAAGCTTGGACGCGAATACGTCATTCAAGTGACGGGCAAGGTCAGCGAGCGTTCCAACAAAAACAAGAACCTGCCCACGGGAGATGTGGAAATCATCGCATCGGAACTGCGCGTGCTGAACGCCAGCGTGACGCCTCCCTTCACCATCGAGGACCAAAGCGACGGCGGCGACGACCTGCGCATGAAATACCGTTACCTTGATTTACGACGCACGCCCGTGCGCAAGAACCTGGAGCTTCGGCACAAGATGACGATGGAGGTGCGCCGCTACCTGGACAGCCTCGGCTTCCTGGAAATCGAGACACCGATGCTCATCGGCAGCACTCCAGAGGGTGCACGCGACTTCGTGGTGCCCTCGCGCATGAATCCCGGTCAGTTCTATGCTCTGCCCCAGAGCCCGCAGACGCTGAAGCAGTTGCTGATGGTCTCGGGTATGGACCGCTACTTCCAGATTGTGAAGTGCTTCCGCGACGAAGACCTGCGTGCCGACCGCCAGCCGGAATTCACACAGATAGACTGCGAGATGTCGTTCGTCACGCAGGAGGATATCCTGCAGACCTTCGAGGGTATGGCCAAGCACCTCTTCCGCGAGCTGCGCGGCATAGACATCAAGGAGGCATTCCCCCGCATGACGTGGGCCGATGCCATGAAGTACTACGGCTCGGACAAACCCGACACGCGCTTCGAGATGACGTTCGTGGAGCTGAAGGACGTCTTCGCCAAGGCTCCCGGCTTCAGCGTCTTCGACGAGGCCAAATATATCGGCGGCATCTGCGCTAAGGGACAAGCCGTCTATACACGCAAGCAGATCGACCAGCTCACCGACTTCGTGAAGCGTCCGCAGATTGGTGCCAAGGGCCTTGTGTATGCCCGCGTCAACGAGGACGGCAGTGTGAAGTCCAGCGTGGACAAGTTCTACGGCGAGGACGTGCTCAACGCATTGAAAGAAAAGATGCAGACCCAGCCCGGCGACCTCATCCTCATCCTCAGCGGCGACGATGCCATGAAAACCCGCAAGCAGCTCTGCGAGCTCCGTCTGGAAATGGGTGCCCGTATGGGACTGCGCGACAAGAATAAGTTCTCACTCCTGTGGGTCATCGATTTCCCGATGTTCGAATGGAGCGAGGAAGAAGGCCGTCTCATGGCCACTCACCACCCCTTCACCCACCCGAAGGACGAGGACATCCCACTGCTGGACAGCGACCCCGCAGCAGTTCGTGCCGACGCTTACGACATGGTGTGCAACGGCGTGGAAGTAGGTGGAGGCAGCATTCGTATCCACGACCCGGAGCTGCAGGACAAGATGTTCCGCATCCTGGGCTTCACGGAAGAACGCGCACAGGAGCAGTTCGGTTTCCTGATGAACGCCTTCAAGTACGGCGCACCCCCTCACGGAGGTCTGGCCTACGGCCTGGACCGCTGGGTAAGCCTCTTTGCAGGCTTGGACAGCATCCGCGACTGCATCGCCTTCCCGAAGAACAACAGCGGACGCGACGTCATGCTCGATGCTCCCGCTCGTCTGGAGCAGAGACAGCTGGATGAGTTGTACCTGGATATCAAAAAATTGCCAGAGTAATGGAAATCTACGGCGATAACCAACAGCGTGCAGAGGGTGTACAGCACACCCTCTACACCTGCCAAGGAACCTGCTCCAAGGCCATCGAAGTGACAGCCAAGGACGGCATCATCGAGGATGTGACGTTCTACGGCGGATGCAACGGCAACACCAAAGGCATCTCGCAGCTGGTACGCGGGATGAAGGTGGACGACGTAATCGCCAAGCTGAAAGGTACAACCTGCGGAGCACGTCCCACATCCTGCCCCGACCAGCTCACCCGCGCGCTGGAAGAGATGAAGATGAGAAAATGAGAAAATGAGATAATTAGAAAATTAGAAAATTAGAAAAATATAAAAATATAATAATATAATAATAAGGATTTTATGGTGAAAGTTCTGTAATGTATATGCGCAGCCACACATTCCACATTTTACATTTTACATTCATCTCTGCCGCCCTGGCGACAGTGATGACCGCTTGCACCGAGAGTTTTGCCGACCGCTGTCGGCGCGAGGCACGCGAGTACACAGAACGCGAGTGCCCTCGAATGGAGCATCCCTTCGTCATCATGGACAGCATGACCTTCGCCACGGAACCGCAGGGCTTCACCTACCACTACCGTCTGACGGGCGACTTCGACAACCCGGAGCTGCTGTCCCCCACGGTGCTGGAGGAATTCAAGGAGCAGATGCGGCAGGGCTTGCGCGAGAATCTGAGCCTGCGCGCTTACAAGGATCGCGACTTCACGTTCACCTACCGCTACCTCTCGGACCGCACCGACTCACTGGTGCTCGAAGCCAGCTTCGGACCAGAAGACTACAAATAACTCCCAAAGGAAGATACAGACAGCGAGGGGCACACCAGAAATGTAGTGTGCCCCTCGCTGTTTCTTCAGATATAGGCTGCCGATGCATCAGGAATCGTGGAAGCGAGTGCCCATTCGAGCCTCGACGACGTTGACGACGTAGTCGCCAAGCTTCTCGCACTCATTGACGAGATCCATGTAGATGGTGCCTACGGCGTAGGTGTATTCGTGGTTGTTCACGTCGATGATGTTCTGCTGCTTCAGCTGCGAACGGAAGTTGTTGATTTCGTTCTCCGTGTTGATGGTGCGATTGATGTCGAAGTATTCCTTGCGCCCCTGCATGAGCTGATTCATGAGGGTGAGGGAGTCGTCCGTCAGTACCATCATCTGATCCAGCCGTTCGTACTGCTGCTCGTTGAAGTGGTCCTCCTTGCCGTTGTACTTCCTCCGGATGGTACGAGCCATGTTGTAGCAGCTGTCGCCAATACTCTCGAGCTCCGAGATCTCGCGCAACATGGCACGGATCTTGGCTTTAGTCTCGTCGGAGAGATGGGCATCGCTGACCTGGTCGAGGTATTTGGCAATCTCAAGTTCCATGTTGTCCGAGATATCCTCGTATTTCTCTATGCGGGTGAAGAGTTTGTTGAACTCCACCTCCTGATTGCCTTTCTTCTTGCCCGATGAGGTGGAGGAAAGAGTCAATAGCTCACGAACCATGGAGAACATCCGTTGCATACGGTCGGAGAAGGCCTGAATCTCCTTCTGCGCCTCGAGCACCGAGAGCTCGGGCGTCTTCATGATACCGGAAGTAATGAAGTGCAGCTTGAAATCTTCCTCCTCGTCCACCCGCTTGGGCTTGATGACCCAGCAGACGAAGCGCTCGATCTGCGGCACGAACCAAATAAGGATGAAGGTATTGGCTACGTTGAAGCACGTATGGAAGGCTGCCAGCACGAAGCTGAGCTTGGCGGCATTCGCCATGAAAACATCTATGGGCACACTGTCCTTGGTCATCGCCACATCGTAGCCCACCAGCCCGCAGACGGCATCGATAAACGGACGGAAGACGAAGAGGATCCAGATGACACCGAAGAAGTTGAAGAACATGTGGGAGAACGCGGCACGGCGAGCCTGCGTGTTGGCAGAGAGAGCTGCCAGGTTGGATGTGATGGTGGTGCCGATATTCTCGCCCATCACCAGCGCAATACCCTGATAGATAGGCAGTGCACCGCTGGAGCAGAGAATCATCGTGATGGCCATCACGGCAGCTGAGGACTGCACGCAGAAGGTCATGATGCCGCCCAGCAGCAGGAAGATGAGTGTCGTGGAGAAGGACGTGGGGTCGAAGGAAGCGAAGAAATCCAGTACGGCCTGGTTCTCGCCCAGGTGCATCTCCATTCCCGTGGCACGAAGCGTTCCCAGTCCCAGCAGCAGGAAAGAGATACCGAAGAGGAAATCACCCACGTAGCGGTATTTCTTCAGGTAGATGAGGACTATACCTATCAGGAAAGCGGGATAGACGGCACTGGTGATGTCGAAGGACATACCTGCGGACATGATCCACGCCGTCAGCGTCGTTCCTATATTAGCACCCATGATGACGGAGATGGCCTGGGCCAGCGTCAGCAGACCGGCGTTCACGAAGGACACAGTCATCACCGTGGTAGCCGTTGAAGACTGAACAGATGCGGTCACCAGCATACCCGTCAGCATACCGGTGAAGCGGTTGGTTGTCATCGCTCCCAACACGTGGCGCAGCTGCGGTCCGGCCATTTTCTGCAACGCATCACTCATCGATTTCATACCAAACATCAGCAGAGCGAGCGAACCGAGCAACTTGAAAATTACAAATGCAGACATAAATGAATTTTGAATGATTTATTTCTTCTTGGGAAAGGCAATACACACCTTTTTGCGTTGCAAAAGTACGGAAAAAAGACTCTTATGCAAAATAAAAAAGGTATAATTATGTGCAAATAGGCAAAAAAATAAAATTATCTGCACAAAATGCAGGGAGTTTGGAATATTCGTCGTACCTTTGCAGGAAAATTCACCAAGGAATACAAACAATATGGCAACTGTCAACAAGGCAATCCTCCTCGGATACGTAGGCAAAGACCCAGATGTACGATATGTCGACCAGGGCGTGTGCGTGGCTCAGCTGCGCCTGGCAACCACCGAACCTGGCTACACGCTGCAGAACGGTACCGAGGTGCCCGAACGCACGGAGTGGCACAATGTCATCTTCTGGCGCAAGCTGGGCGAGACCGTGGAGAAGTACGTCCACAAGGGCGACCTCATTTATGTCGAAGGCAAGATCCAGACGCGCTCCTACGACGATCGTCAGGGCATCACGCGCTACATCACTGAGATCTGGGCCGACCGCCTCGAGATGTTCCCGCCCAAGGCCAAGGCCGAGACATCAGCCAACTGAATCCTACCGTTTTCCCATCCATTATTTCATATTATTCACCCTCTAAATGGACTATCACCTATCGGCAGTGGCCGATTTCTTCTCCGGCATCACGTGGATGCCCCCAACCCTTGGAGCCTACATCGCCCTTGCACTGGGTCTGCTCCTGCTGCTCTGCTCGGCCTTCGTCAGCGGCAGCGAAATCGCTTTCTTCTCCCTCAGCCCGGCTGACATGAACGAGCTCGAGGAGCGACGCACGTCCACCGACCGACGCGTGCTCCAGCTGCTGGACGATTCCGAGCGCCTGCTGGCCACCATCCTCTGCAGCAACAATTTCGTCAACGTGGCCATCATCATGCTACTCACCTTCTTCTTCCACAAGACCGTGGACTTCGGATGGAACACCTTGCTGGAGTTCTTGACGATGACCGTCGTGCTTACCTTCCTGCTGCTGCTCTTCGGCGAGATAATGCCTAAGATTGCCGCCACGCAGAATCCCCTGCGCATGGCACGTTTCTGCGCTCCTGCCTATGGTGTGCTGATGAAACTTTGGTGGCCCGTGAGCACCCTCCTCATGAAGAGCACCAAGCTTACCAGCCGACTGGAGATGACTCACCAGCAACTCAGTGTCGACGACCTCGAACAGGCACTGGAACTCACAGACAAAGAAGAGATTGCCGATGAACAGCAGATGCTCAAGGGCATCATCCGCTTCGGAGGCGAGATGGCACGCGAGGTCATGACGCCACGGGTGGATATCGTCGGGCTAGACGTGAAGACCCCCTTCCCCGAGGTCATACAGTGCATCGTCGAGAACAACTACTCGCGCATCCCCGTATACGCCGACAACGAAGACAATATCAAGGGCATACTCTACATCAAGGATCTCCTGCCTCACCTCAGCAAGCCCGCTAACTTCCGATGGCAGACCCTGGTGCGCCCTGCCACCTTCGTGCCCGAGACCAAGATGATCGACGATCTCCTGCGCGACTTCCAGGCGCAGAAGGTGCACATCGCCATCGTTGTCGACGAATTCGGCGGCACCAGCGGACTTGTGACCATGGAGGATATCATCGAGGAAATCGTGGGCGAAATCAACGATGAATACGATGAGGACGAACGCCCCTACACGCGTCTGAACCAGAACACCTACATCTTCGAAGCCAAGACCCTGCTCTCGGATTTCCGCAAGATTATGCAACTGCCGGAGGACGCCTTTGACAACGTTGCCAGCGAGGCTGACACCCTGGCAGGCCTGCTGCTGGAAATCAAGGGCGAGTTCCCCCAGGAGCACGAGCGCATCCAGCACGGCCGCTTCACCTTTGAGGTCATGGAGATGGACGAGCGACGCATCGTCAAAATCAAAGTCATTGTCGGAAAGGCAGCGGAGCCTGCCACCACGAAGTGACAGCACCCTTCTATGTCAAGGTAACCGTTCCAGCAACCGCTCGATGAGCCGAGGCTTGGCATAAGCATCCAGCGCCTCCTCCTTCACCCAGATATAGCCTGCCGGCAGGGCAGGCTTTTCTTTTGGCTCCGCCAGATAGAAGTCGCACAGCAGCTTCCGGTGGGACAGCACGTGCTTCACCCCGGAGGCCAGCAACAAAGCTCCCTCCGGCACCTCTGCCCCACCCTCATCGGCCAGCACCGGCTCCCACAGTCCCTGCCAGAAATCCCCGGCTCCCCGTCTGCGGATGGCCACCTCCCCACTACACCTTATATATATATATACGAGATGGCGTTCCTGCACGCGCGTCCGTCCCTGCTTCACAGGCAGATCGGCCACGCGTCCTGCAGCCCTGGCCGCACACGTCTCGGCCAACGGACACATCGCGCAGTCGGGACTGGCCGGCGTGCATTGCGTGGCCCCGAAATCCATGACGGCAGCATTGTAGTCCGCTGCCCTATCCGCAGGAATCAGCTCCTGCGCCATCGCCGCGAACAGCCGGCGGCCCTCGGTAGAATCGATAGGCACCTCTATTCCGAAATAGCGCGACAGCACACGGTACACGTTGCCGTCCACCACCGCCGCCGGCAAATCGTAGGCAAACGAGGCTACGGCAGCTGCCGTGTAGGCACCAACGCCACGCAGCCGCATCAGTCCTTCCACTGTGTCAGGGAAGCCCCCAGCAGCTACCACCTGCTGCGCTGCCGCGTGCAGGTTGCGTGCCCGGCTGTAGTAGCCCAGTCCCTGCCACTCGCGAAGCACCTCGTCCTCCGTGGCTGCGGCCAGCAATTCCACGGTGGGCCACCTGCGAACGAACCGTTCCCAGTAATCGCGCCCCTGATCCACACGCGTCTGCTGCAGGATTATCTCGCTCAGCCAGATACGGTAAGCATCGCGCGTGCGGCGCCAGGGAAGGTCCCGGCCGTGGATTCCGTACCACTCCAGCAGCACGGAAGAAAAATGGGATATTTCTGCTTTCATGGCCGCAAAAATACTTCTTTTTGAGCAAAAAAGAGGGGTTTAGGGGACGAAAAAACACTCAAAACACATATTTTTTGAAAAAAAGAGCCCAAAGATTTCGTTAACTGCTTGAAATGTTGTACATTTGCAAGCCAAAAAACGAGAAAACAACGTTTAACCAACAAAAATAAACATTTAAGCAAAATGACTAAACAAGACATTGTTACTGCAATCTACAAGCAGACTGGCATTGACAGGAACACAACTCTGACCGTCGTTGAATCCTTCATGGAACAGGTGAAGGCTGCCCTCGCTCAGGAAGATAACGTCTACCTCCGTGGTTTCGGTAGCTTCATCCTCAAGAAGCGCGCACGCAAGACCGCTCGCAACATCACTCAGAACACCACTCTGATTATCCCCGAGCACAACATTCCCGCTTTCAAGCCTGCCAAGATTTTCTTCCAGACCGTCAAGTAATCCCTACTGACAAGACGAGTCTGAAACCATATTGCAACATCTATTTTTTATTCACCTATAATTAAACAATAAAGCTATGCCAAGCGGAAAAAAGAAAAAGAGACACAAGATGTCTACTCACAAGCGTAAGAAGAGACTGAGAAAGAACAGACATAAGAGCAAGTAACCCTTGCTCCGCCTTGACTCTCTCCGTCCCTCAGACTTCGTGAGTCACCCCGACGAGGAACAAACAAGCTACCCTTTGACAGGGACCTGTTTGTTCCTTGTTTAAATCCGGGAACCGCATCCCTTTCGCGGTTTCGAAATCCCGGAATATCAGAGCCCGATATTCCGTAATACATAAATCCAAAATCAGTAAATCCGAATGACCTGTGAAGTTATCGTAGATGTACAGCCGAAGAAGATTGCCATCGCCCTGACCGAGGACAAGCGCCTCGTGGAATATCAGGAAGAAGAACAGGCAGCCAGCTTCAACGTAGGCAACATCTATTTCGCCAAGGTGCGCAAGCTCATGCCTGGGCTCAATGCGTGCTTCGTCAATGTGGGTCATGAGCGCGATGCATTCCTGCATTATCTGGATTTAGGACCTCAGTACCACTCTTTTGCCAAGTACCTCAGGCAATTAGGCAGCGACAAGAAGAAAATCTTCCCCATGCAGAAAGCAAGCATTCAGCCCGAACTGCCCAAAGAAGGCAGCGTGCAGAATGTACTGCAGCTGGGTCAGGAGCTGCTCGTGCAGATTGTCAAGGAACCCATCTCCACCAAGGGACCCCGCCTTACCTGCGAGATCACCTTCCCAGGACGTTTCCTCGTCCTCGTTCCCTTCACCGACAAAGTCAACGTCAGCTCCAAGATTAAGTCCAGCGCCGAGCGCGCACGCCTGAAGCAGATTATCCAAAGCATCAAGCCCAAGAACTTCGGAGTTATCGTGCGCACCGTGGCTGAAGGTAAGAAGGTTCAGGAACTCGACCAGGAACTGATGATACTCCTCAAGCGATGGGACGACGCCATCGCACGTGCACACGCCGCCAAAGACCTGCCCTGCCTGTGCTACGAAGAGACCAACCGCACGGTTGCTCTGCTGCGCGACCTCTTCAATCCGACCTACGAGAACATCTACATCAACGACCCGCGCGTCTACGACGAGGTGAAGGACTACGTCAAGCTCATTGCGCCCGAGATGCAGGAAATTGTCAAACTTTACAAGGGCAAGTTGCCCATCTTCGACAATTTCGACGTCACCCGGCAAATAAAGACATCCTTCGGAAAGACCGTGAGCTACAAGCACGGAGCTTACCTCATCATCGAACACACAGAAGCACTGCACGTCGTTGACGTCAACAGTGGCAACCGCGCCAAGAACCCCGACGGCCAAGAAGCTAACGCCCTCGAGGTAAACCTCGGAGCTGCCGACGAACTCGCACGCCAGTTGCGACTGCGGGATATGGGAGGCATCATCGTCGTGGACTTCATAGACATGAACGTCGCCGAGGACCGACAGAAACTCTACGAACGAATGGTAGAGAACATGAAGCGCGACCGCGCACGCCACAATATTCTGCCCCTGAGCAAATTCGGATTGATGCAAATCACACGCCAGCGTGTCCGACCCGTTATGGAAGTTCATGTCGACGAGACCTGCCCCACCTGCATGGGAAAGGGCACCATCAAATCCAGTTTCCTCTTCACCGACCTGCTAGAGCAAAAGATTGACCAACTCGTGAATCACCTTCAGATTCGCGCATTTGTCCTACATGTCCACCCCTACGTTGCCGCCTACATCAACCAGGGCTTCGTCTCGCTGAAGCGCCGCTGGCAGATGAAGTACGGCTTCGGTATCCGCATCATCCCCAACCAACGACTCGCCTTCCTCCAGTACGAGTTCTTCACCCCCAAGGGCGAGGAAATCGACATGAAAGCCGAGGAAGACATGAAATGAAACAGAGCGAGCGGGCCTGCCAATTCGGCGCCCGCTCGCTTTTGTTGTGCTCTCATCCGAAACTTAAATCAAATTAAGAAAGCATTTGTCGGTCTAATGACCAATTTGGGTTGTCCCATCGGCTGAGGACTCCACCTCGATGGTGATTTCCTTGCCCTCGGCCAGATCGCTGTGGTCTACGAACCATCCCTTCAGCACCTTGCCGCCGACGAGGATGCGACGTATCTTCGTACCCTCGCCCTTGCGCACGATGGTAAACGTCTTACCCGCGTGCGGCAGGTCGAACTCCACGCGTTCGAACAGCGGCACCGAGACGATGTATTTCGGGTCGGCGGGCGAGTAGGTGTAGATACCCAGAGCCGTCAGCGCATACCACGATGACATCTCGCCGCCGTCGTCCATTCCCGGCAGTGCCAGATGTTCTGGACCACGGCCGTAGTATTCGTTCAAAATCTTGTTAATGACCAGCTGGCTCTTCTCCTGCCGATCTACGAAATAGTAGGTGAAGGGTATCGTATGCCCGGGCTGGTTGCCCTGGCAGTAGTTACCGATGAAACCCGAGAAGTTGTCCGCCTCGTAGTCGCGGTAGGGCTCCGTGAACAATGAGTCCAGCTTCTGCTCCACGGCCTGCTTCGAAGGATAAAGCCCTACGATGCCTTCCGGGTCGTGTGGGGCATAGAACAAAGAGTTCCAAGCATTGGACTCACGGTACTGGTAGGCATAGTACGGATAGTACGGGTCAAAGTCCTTGATGAACGAGCCGTCGGCGATGCGCCCGCGCATGAAACCCGTCGAGGGGTCATAAACATTCCTGTAGTTCCCAGCCCGCTCCATGAGCAGTTTCTCGTTTTTCTTGTCCTTCAGCTCGCGCGCCACCAGGCCTACGGCATAGTCATCGTAGGCGTACTCCAGCGTCTTGGTCACGGCGGCCTTGTATTCATCCCACGTAGGCACGTTGAACGTGTCCTTCTCAGCAATCCATCCCTGCTTCATGTATTCCTCCAGGTAGGGTCTGCCGCCGCGTCCTGCCACGGTGGCATTCTTCAGGATCAGCTGGTAGGCGCGCTGCAGATCGAATGTGTGCAGTCCACGCAGCCAGGCGCCCGAGATGAATGTCGAGGCGTGGTCTCCGTGGAAGTAGGTGGGCATATAGCCGCCCTGTTTCTCGCCACGGTCTATGGACGACTTAATAACGTCCGTAGCCACCTGCGGGTTCAATATCGCCAGCAGCGTGAGCTGGTTGCGGGCCTCGTCCCAGAAGGCGGGGTTTGTGTAGTAGAGGAAAGACGATTCCTGAACCGTACGTCCGCGGTCGTCGCGGTACTCACCGTTCACATCGCTGCGCAGCGACGGCCAGAGAAAAGCGCGGTAGAGCGTGGAGTATAGCATGTTCTTCTGCTCTTCCGTGCCGCCGCTGACGCGTACGTGGCCCAGCAGCGTCTCCCAATGGCTGTCCGCTTCGAGCCGCACCTGCCCGAAGTCCTTTCCTGCCAGTTCCGTCTCCAGGTTCAGCCTTGCATTCTCCATCGAAGTGAACGAGAGTCCCACCTTCACCTCCAGCGGCATGGCGCCCTGACTGTCCTTGAAAGTCACCACGCTCACGGGTTCTCCGAAGCCCTGTTCCCGCCGCACCTCACCGATCTCGTAGTTCGTCACGGCGTAGAAGAAGACACCGTCCTGCCGACCTTGCAGCGCACGCAGCCCTACCTGCGTCACCTCCTTGCGGCGCGGCCTTCCGTTGGCGCGGGTGATATCGATGAGTAGCAGTTTCTCGTCCTCCGGGCGAAAGGTGTAGCGGTGGTAGCCACAACGCGGTGTTACCGTCATCTCGGCGTTCACCCCGTACCGTTCCAAATACACCTGATAGTATCCCGGACGAGCCGTCTCGCGCTCATGGCTGAAGTGCGAGGCATAGCTATCAGCACGATAGTATCCAGCCTTCGTCACGGGCAGCATGGGCACATTGAGCAGGTTCCAATGCCCCATGGCTGTGTGAGCAAAACCGTAGATATTGAGATCCTCGTACTGATAACCGCCGCCGGAACCGTACTTCGTCACGGGCGACAGTTGCACCATGCCGTTGGGAGTCGTCGCGCCTGGGAAGGTCTCACCGCCCCAAGGACGTTTGTCGCGCAGATGATGGAATCCCAGATCCTCCGGAGTCCACAGGGTGGTCGTACCCAGCCGCGTATCCACACGATCGGTGATGCTACCCGCAACGGCTGTGAGACCCCAGCAACCGAACATGCCAATAACAAATAATGCTTTCTTCTCCATAATCGTTTATGTATTTTGTTTCTCTGACTTTACGACCGTTTTGTATTATAGGTTTTTCTGCCTCGGATTTTCCACGCAGAAATGGTTCTTCTTGGATGTTTGCAGCTGCAAAGGTAGTCATTCTGCCGACATTCCTGCACATTGGAATCGGGAAAATGCCCCATCCAACCATATTTCGTATAAAAATGTCCCCGATTCGGATAATTATCACCACCCGAAAGACCTATTACATATGAACTTTATAGGCGAAGACCGAAGAAGGCGCGTAATCGCCATTTCTGGTTGTGCAGGGCAAGACTCTTCTCATTGCCTATATTCGTGAAGTTATAGACTGCGGAGGCACCATAGAAGATTTTCCTTTCCTGACGCACCACGGCCCCACGACCCGTAATGATGACTTCGGGAAAATGGTAGTGCAGCGGTACGTGGACGTCGCCGAATGACAACGATGTATTGCTATAGACGATGAAGGTGGGCAAAGCCGAGATATGCAGTAGCCATCCCCGCGCGGGCACGAAGTTGTAGCCGTAGCCTCCCCCGATGGCGATATTCAACATTTTAAGGTCCATTTTCTGTTCCCAATCGAGCTTGGCGCGCTGGCTCATTCCCGATGCTGCAAGGAGGAAACTGCCGGCGGAGCGGTGCTGGATGTAGCTCTGCGAGAATGCGGCGGGATAGGAAAAACGGCGAGCGTTGAAGATGTAGTAAGCGTTCAGATTGATGGTCTTCACGGAAAGAATATCGGCGCTGAGTTCAATGCGATCCATACCCTCATGGTCGTGCCATCCAGTGAAATTCTTCGCGTCCTGATAGCTGAAGTCAAAGCCGAATCGCTTTCCGTAGGAGCTGAGGTTCAGTTCATAGTCATGGTATTTTCCCATGAGTTTGGCGGGATTGAGGGAAAGATTGAGCGAGAGGCCCAGATAGCTAACGCCCAGGCTGATTGTGGATTTGTATTCGGCTGTCAATGCGGATTTGAAATGCTTTCCGTTCTCTATTCCTTCAGATTCTATCTTCGCCCCAGAGAGGTTGAACTGAGCCTTGAGGGTCCACTTTGACGACGGACGGGTGACATAGGTCGTGTCGATGTTACCCTTGTGGTAGTTTTTGGTCAGGATGCTGTCCACTCGTCGGAAGATGTTCTGTGAGGACAGCGGCATCGTCATGCAGCTCATCAGAACGAGAAAGATGGCAATTGTACTACCGCGATGTGCCGGAGGACTGGTATTGTCTGTTACTCTACTTGCTATTATCATACGCTTACGTTTGTGTGATGTGTCAAGTCATTTGTTTGTGTCTTCCTGGGTTTCCTATCATGCGGTCGGTTCCGCGCTCACGTTCATGGTCAATAATTCGCAGTTATCCACTCGATAACCCGGAGGAAAAAGGTGAGAGCGGAGACCTCGTGGTTGGTGATGCCGAGCTCTTTAGTGGTCTCCGAGCTGTACTCGCCCACGAACTCCTGGGTCTTGACGCCGCTGGCCTCGAGGAACTTGCTCATGGCGTAGAAGTTGTCCACGGGCACGACATCGTCCTTGGTGTCGTGGAAGAGCATGATGTCGAAATTGCGGCGGGGTTTCCATCCGCTGGTAAGGGCATCCTGGCTGAAGGCTGCCTTGAAGCGTTGCGAGAGGGGGCTACTGTTATCGAGGACGGCAGCGGTGCAGAAGTCGCTAGTTTTCTTGGTCTTGATGAGTTCCAGGTCGAGGGCCATGCGCTTGTTCTGTTTGCTGAGGAACCACTCGTCAAAGTGGCTGGCAACGGGGTCTTTCAGGAAGTCGTGGATATCGAAGCCGAGGCGGAAAAAGTGGTTGTAGGCATAGAGCACGTTGCAAACGGTGCTGGGCATCTCCGTGGTGCCCTTGGCGATGGCGTCGTACATGGAGTTGATGTCGTAGGGTCCGTCGCCGGCGAATGCTCTCTTGACCTTGATCTCGGGATGTCGCTCGGAAATCTCTCGCAGCACGGCCATGGTGGTCTGTGCGCCTTCGGAGTAGCCTGCGATGATGAAATCGTTGCGCTTCTTCACCTTCAGGTCTTCTATCATGCGCTTGGCGGCGAGGTATGCATCGAGCGAGGCGCGTCCGTTGGCGCGGGAGATGCAGTAGGCCTGCGGCTCCTTCTCGGTGACGCCGAAGCCGTAATAGTCAGGGGCGACGATGATGAAGTCGGTCAGGGCAGCTCCCGTGGGGAACTCCACGGCTCCGCGCGAGTGTGCCTGGGTGGTGGCGGAGATGGTAAAGTGGTTGTAAAGGAGGATGCCGTTGAAGGGCTTGTTCTCGCGGAGCAGCGCCTTGTTGACCGTGATAGTACCGCTGAGCGTGCAGGGTTTGCCGAAGGGGTCTATGGACGGATAGGTGAACACGTAGTTCATGTAGTCGGGAAAGATTTCCACGGGGATGCTGTCCGTGACGGTTGCGCGCGGGAGTGTAGACTTCGCCATCCAGTCCTGAATCAGGTCGCTCTGGCTACTGCCGGGTTTGGTGAGCGTGCCGGAGTGGGAGGCGTTGCTGAAGTCGATGCGGCCCTGCTCGCAGTTCATGTCTATATGGTTGATATCCACGAAGTCGCCGTGGTCACCCTTGGCGCGCGTCGGGGCATATCTGATGCTTTGGCCAGTATTGGGGTCGGTCAGAACGACATACCCTTCGGGCGTCACCTTCCATGTGAAGGGTGCGTCCTTGGGACCGCCGTAGATCTCCAGGGGCTCGTTGAACTCGTCGTCGAAGACGGCCAGGGCGATATATCCAGTGTGGTCTTCCTTGGCCTCCATGGCTATAAGGGCGCGGTTAAAGGGCTTGCCGTCCTCGGTCACGTCCTGGTATTCGAACTCTTCTG
This sequence comes from uncultured Bacteroidales bacterium, assembly GCA_902771725.1. Lineage (GTDB taxonomy): Bacteria > Bacteroidota > Bacteroidia > Bacteroidales > Bacteroidaceae > Physcousia. The sequence continues at coordinate 10,338 of CACXXT010000025.1, read as the reverse complement.
ACCAGAGTCCTACGAGACTCTTCTCCATCTCATTCAGTTCGATGTCGGAGGCGTTTTCATTCTTGTCTTTGCAGCCACCTAGGCATACCAGGAGAGTTGCCGTTGCAAACATAGTAAGAATTCTCTGTTTCATAGATTTGCTTATTAGGATGATTGTTGCTTAAGGATTCACAGGACTCCCTTGCTGGAGGGGAGCTGCATGTGGTGGATGTCGCGGCGTACGGCCATGCGGATGGCACGGGCGAAGGCCTTGAAGATGCCTTCAATCTTATGGTGCTCATTCTGCCCTTCGGCCTTGATATTCAGATTCATGCGTGCAGCATCCGAGAGGCTCTTGAAGAAATGGAGGAACATCTCTGTAGGCATCTCGCCTATGTGCTCGCGGTGGAACTCGGCATCCCATACGAGCCATGGTCGCCCTCCGAAGTCAAGAACCACGGAACAAAGGCAGTCGTCCATGGGGAGGGTGTAGCCGTAGCGCTCAATGCCACGTTTGTCTCCGAGGGCTTTCAAGAGAGCCTCACCGAGGGCGAGTGCAGTGTCCTCGATGGTGTGGTGTTCGTCAACATGCAGGTCGCCGCGGACCTGAATGTCGAGGTCTATGCTACCATGCTTGGCAATCTGTTCGAGCATGTGGTCGAAGAAACCGAGTCCAGTGGTGATGTGGCTGCGGCCGGTGCCGTCGAGGTCGAGAGAGATGGCGATATCGGTCTCCTTGGTTGTGCGTCGGACGGAGGCGCGACGTGAGCCTGCGTAGACGATTTCGGTGACCTTTGACCAGTCTAAGCCTTCGCCTAGGATCAGTGCCTGACAGCCAAGGTTGGCTGCGAGCTGAGCGTCGGTCGCACGATCGCCGATGACAAAACTATTGGTAAGGTCACAGGAGCCGCCGGTGTAGGCTGCGAGCATGGCCGTTCCGGGTTTGCGAGTGGGAAGGTTGTCCTCAGGGAAGCTGCGGTCGATTAGTATGTCATCGAAGGTGACGCCTTCGCCGGCTAGGATTTCCAGCATCAGGTTCTGCGTGGGCCAAAAGTCTTCTTCAGGATAGGAAGCAGTGCCGAGGCCGTCCTGGTTGGAGACCATAACGAAGCGGTAGTCGGTGTGCTCGCGCAGGAAACGTAAGGCACCGATAGCTCCAGGTACAAAATGGAATTTCTCGAAGGAATCTATCTGTTCGTCGGCAGGTTCCTGAAGAATGGTGCCGTCGCGGTCGATGAACAAGGCAAGCATGGTAGGATGTAATTGTTAAAATGCAGAGGTCAAATGTTTAATGGCAAAATTGAATGATAAATGTCAAAAGGGTTTATCGGTATTGACGCAGTGCTCCAAGGAGGGTGCTGTTTTCATCTGGTGTTCCGATGGTTATGCGGAGACAGTTACCACAAAGTTGTACGCGCGAGCGGTTGCGGACTATGATGCCGCGGTCCACAAGATAGCAGTAAATCTGGTCGGCATCACTCATACGGGCAAGGAAGAAATTGGCATCGGTTGGATAGACAGCCTTGCAGATGGGCAGCTCGGCCACGGAGGGCAACAGGTGAGCACGCTCGCTGAGAAGTGTGGCACGCCAAAGTTCCACGTGCTGCAGGTCGTCCAACATCTTCAACGCCTGCTGTTGGGTGAGTTGGTTGACGTTGTAGGGGTACTTGACCTTGTTGAACAGGGCAATAATCTCCTCGGAGGCGAAGGCCATGCCCAAACGAATGGCAGCAGAAGCCCACAGCTTGGAGAACGTGTTGAGCACGATGAGGTTGGGGAACCGGTCGAGATCCAGACGGAAGGGACGTGCGGCGGAGAAGTCAGAATAGGCTTCATCGACGACCACGATGCCCTGGAATGTAGTGAGAATGTGCTCAATGGCTGCGCGCTGGAAAGCATTGCCGGTGGGGTTGTTCGGCGAGCAGAGCCAAATGACCTTTGTGTGCTCGTCAGTGGCGGCAAGAAGGGCGCCAGCATCTAGGGTGAAGTCGTCATGCAGGGGCACAGCACGGTACTCCACATCATTGATATCAGCACAGACGCCGTACATCCCATAAGTGGGAGCAATGGCGACAACATTGTCCAGACGGGGCTCACAGAAGATGCGATAGACGAGATCTATGGCTTCATCCGAGCCGTTGCCGAGGAAGATGCGCGAGGCGGGAACGCCCTTGACGGGCGAGAGCTTGGCCTTCAGCTGCTCCTGCAGAGGGTCGGGATAGCGATTGAGGGTGCCATAGGGATTCTCGTTGGCATCGAGGAAGACGCTGGCAGCACGCCCCTTGAATTCATCGCGGGCGCACGAGTAGGGCGTCAGTTCCCAAATGTTTTTGCGGGTGAGTTCTTGTAGGGGTTTCATAGGCTTTGAAGTCTGAGGGTCATGGCATTCTTGTGGGCATCGAGCTGTTCGGCTTCAGCCATCAGCTGCACGGCGCGGCCTATCTGCTGCAAGCCCTCGGGAGTGATGTGCTGGTAGGTGATCTTGCGGCAGAAGGAGTCGAGGTTCACGCCGCTGTAGGCGGTGGCATAGCCGTTGGTGGGCAGGGTGTGGTTGGTGCCAGAGGCGTAGTCGCCCGCACTCTCTGGTGTGAGGTGCCCGATGAAAACACTGCCTGCGTTCTTCACCCGCGCGGCGAGCTGTTCGGCGTCGGCTGTCTCGATAATGAGGTGCTCAGGTGCATAGCAGTTTGAGATGGCGATGGCCTCGTCTACAGAAGCGACAAGCACCAGGCGAGAGTGCTGCAGCGCAGCGGCGGCAATGTCCTTGCGGGGCAAGGCCTGAAGCTGGCGTTCCACTTCAGTCTGCACGTCGGTGAGTAACTGTTCTGAGGTGGTGACGAGCAACACTTGTGAATCCACTCCATGCTCTGCCTGCGAGAGCAGATCGGCAGCCACGAAGACGGGGTTGGCAGTAGCGTCGGCTATGACCTCCACCTCGCTGGGACCGGCAGGAAGGTCGATGGCAACGTCTGACAGCGACACTAACTGCTTGGCGCACTGAACATACTGGTTGCCGGGGCCGAAAATCTTGAACACCTTGGGCACCGACTGCGTGCCGTAGGCCATGGCACCGATGGCCTGAACGCCACCTGCCTTGAAAACCTGCGAGACACCTGCAATACGTGCTGCCACGAGGATGGCAGGATTCACCGTGCCGTCGCGACGAGGCGGTGTGCAAAGAACAATCTCCCCGCACCCGGCAATACGGGCAGGGGTGGCAAGCATCAGCACGGTGGAGAACAGCGGAGCCGTGCCGCCGGGAACGTAGAGTCCCACCTTCTCGATGGGAACACTGCGCTGCCAGCAACGCACGCCGGGGGCAGTCTCCACATCAATTCCGGTGAAGCGCTGTGCCTCGTGGAAACGGGCGATATTCTGATGGGCGAGTTCCAGCGAGGATTTCAGTTCAGCGCTGACCTGCGCCTCGGCAGCCTCAAACTCGGACGGGGTGACGGCGAGCGAGGTGAGTTCCACCTTGTCGAACTGGCGTTCATAGTCGAGGACGGCGGAATCGCCCTCATGCTGGATGCGCGCCAACACCTGCGAAACCAAGGCGGTCAGGTCGGCGGCGTCCTTCGTGGGTCTGGCAATGATCTCAGAGACCTGGGTATCTGTCGGAAAACGGTATAGGGTCACGGCGGTTTATGTGTTTATTGGCATATGGCCTATTTCAAATCGAAAATCGAGAATGTCTATATTTAAAAAGGCAAATGTCGAATGATAAATATGAAATGTCAAATGGGACTACAGAATCATCTTCTCGATGGGAATGACGAGAATGCCCTGGGCACCTAGAGCTTTGAGTTGGGAGATGACTTCCCAGAAGCGTTTCTCGTCGATGACCGTGTGGACGGAGTTCCATCCGGGAGTGGCCAGCGGCATGACAGTGGGGCTCTTGGCACCGGGCAGTACGGCGATAATCTCTTCGAGCCGTTCGCTGGGAACATTCATCAGGACGTATTTCTTGTCCTCGGCAGCCTTCACTGCTTCAATGCGGAAGAGGAGGTCGTCGAGGATGGCTTGCTTCTCGGCGGTGAGAGACTTGTTGGCGATGAGCAACGCCTCGCTGTTCATGGCGACTTCCACCTCACACAAGTTGTTGCTCACGAGGGTGGAACCACTGCTGACGATGTCAAAAATGGCGTCGGCAAGGCCAATACCCGGGGAGATCTCCACGGAACCCGTGATGACATGAATCTCTGCGTGGACCCCTTTCTTATTAAGGTACGCGCGCAAAATACCAGGATAGCTGGTAGCGATTTTCTTACCCTCGAACCACTGCACTCCGGGATAGTCAATGGCCTTGGGGATGGCCAGGGAGAGGCGGCACTTGCTGAAGCCCAGGCGGCGAACCACGTCTGCGCCACACCCGTAGCCACGGACTGGGGAATATCGTCGTCGCGAAGGTAGAGCACCTCCACCGGGAAGTTGGGCGACTGCACGAGCAACGTACGCTTGCTGGAAGGTATTTTAATGCCCGCCTCTGCGAGCAGGGCCATGGTGTCTTCGTACAGACGACCCTTAGACTGAACGGCAATGCGAATCATATATATTTACAATTATACGGATTAACGTTTCCAGTTCTTTACATTTTTTGCAAAGGTACGGCTAAAAACACAAAAACGCAAGCAAAATGGCAACAAAATGAAAAAAACGACTCATTTATTTCTCTTTTTGCTTGGAGTGTTCGACAGAAGTCAATACCTTTGCGCCAACGAAATGCGAATCGGATACCCGATTCCGAAGAATATATCTTTCAATCATAACAGATTCTAAACACTATGAAAGTTCTGCTTATCAATGGAAGCCCACGGCCAAACGGCAACACTCGCCTGGCACTGGAAGAAGTGGCGAAGACTCTGAACGCCGAGGGCGTGGACACCGAAATCATCAATCTGGGCAAACAGGCCGTGCAGGGCTGCATCGCATGCGGATGGTGCGGCCGCGAAGGGAAATGCACCTTCCGCGACGACCTGTACTATCAGGTAATGCGCGCCGTAAAGGACGGAATAGACGGACTGGTAGTAGGCTCGCCCGTATATTACGGAGGCCCTAACGGTTCGCTGTGTGCCCTGCTCGATCGTGTGTTCTACTCGCTGGGTGCCTACCTGCAGTTCAAGCCAGGTGCCAGCGTAGTAGTGTGCCGCCGCGGTGGAGCATCGGCAGCCTTCGACCGCTTGAACAAGTACTTCACCATTCTGAATATGCCTCTCGTCAGTTCCCAGTACTGGAATATGGTGTACGGACAGACACCCGGACAGGCTGCTGCCGACGAAGAAGGAATGCAGACCATGCGTGCCCTAGGGCGCAACATGGCCTGGATGATAAAGAAACTGAACGTAAACGAGGAGGGACATCCAGAACAGGAACCCCACGTGTGGACGAACTTCGTCCGTTAACGGAAGTCGAACGCATCGACATCCAACCAACCGCCGACGCGCTTGGTGGCATAGCAGAAGAGGGCAAACTTGGAACCCATGAAGAAACGCTGCCAGTCGAAGCGCATACGATAGTCGCCGCCCAGAGGAGTGAAAGTCGTGCCGTCAATGCTGTAGGCAAAGGTGGCGATGTCACGACGTACATTGAAGTCACCGCTGATGCGGAGCCAGACGAGAGGTGATGTCAAGGGCAGCTGCTGGACGACTCTCTCGTCGGCTTGTGTGACCTTCTTGTTCTCGCCCTCGAGTTTCACCTGCATCTCCACGAGTTCAAGCGAGAGTTTTCGACCCACGCGGCGGACGCGCAGAGCGCAGGTGCCGTCGTTGAAAGCAGCGAAGCCAGCACAGTCGCCATCCTTCAGGTGGGAGATGTCGAGGCTGACCGTAGCGCTACAAGTGGGACCTTGCATGCGTTGGGTGAGTGTGTTGGGAGCCAGATAAAGGTTGGGCACCACGCGGGAGGTTTTCAAGCGCAGCCATCCCGGACGCTCGCTGAGACTCCAAGCCTCATCCACAGGGTTGTGATTCCACTGCCAGTGCTTGCCCAGGTGTTGCGAGTTGAAGTCATCGCTGCAGACGATGCCCTTCACAGGAAGACCGCTGCGCAAGGGCCTCACGTGAGTGGGCACGCGGCCGTACTCATCGCCCATTTGTGGCCAACCATCTATCCAGCGGCAAGGAACCAGCGTGGGTACACGTCCCACACCGCCACGGTCCTGGAAGATAATACCATACCAGTCGCCGTCGGGAGTGTCGAAAATCGTTCCCTGGCCTACGGTGCCAAAACCGCCGAACTCGCTGTCGAGCACCACGCGGCGCTCGTAGGGGCCACGGATATCGTCGGCACGATAGCAGACTTCGTGGCGATGGCCTCCAGGAGGCCAGGCTATCATCAACAGGTAGTAGCGACCGCGGTGCTTGATCATGCGTGAGCCCTCTAGTAGTCCGCGCTCGGCAGGACCTCGTTGGAAAAGTTGTACGTGTGAATCGGGAATGACATCGGAGAGATCCTGCTTCAGTTCCATCATCTCGCCAGTGCCGTAGATGACATAGACACGATCGTCGTCATCGAAGAAAAGCGAGCAGTCGTGGAAATGACGCATGCGAGACAGCAGCGTCCAGGATCCTTCGATATTGGTGGTCGTATAGATATAGGTGTCGCCCATGGAACCGCGCTCGTTGGGAGCCAGCAGGGCGTAGAAACGCCCGTTGTGGTACTTCAGCGAGGTAGCCCACTGGCCGCGGCCGTAGACCGTGCCTTCCTGGAGGTCGTATTTCGGTGAGTCCGTCAGGCGGTCAAAAACATAGCTGATGGTCTCCCAATTCTTGAGGTCGTAGGACCGCATAATTGGTGCTCCGGGCATCAGGTGCATAGTGGTGGAAACCATGTAGAAAGCATCGTCCACACGGATGACATCGGGGTCGGGAACGTCAGCCCATAGCATAGGATTCTTGACGAAGGCGCTGTCGTTGTCAACAGCGGGAGCCGACGGAGCAGCAGGAATACGCTGTGCGGCAGCGGGTGCGAAGCAGCAAAGCAATGCTGCCAGCAGGGCAAAGGAGATTCTTTTCATATCCAGGTTGGTAAAAGGTGAGTCGGTGTTATTTGTTTCTGAAGTTCCACTTGGAGTTGTCGCTCTGGAAGTCGTACTCAGCCAACGTGGGCGTGGAGTCGGCTGCAGAGTAGAGCACGTAGCGGGTGTTCTGCTGCTGCTGGCCAGGAATGCGCTTGGGCATGATGCGGAAGGTGCCGTCTGTTAGCTGTTCCACACGCCAGAGCTGCTCGTCAGCACCTGTGTAGGTGGCGGTGGTCTTCAGTTCGAGGTCGGCAGTAGCGGTAAGGGCTCGCTCTGTGCCTGCCACGACAATCTTGAAAAACGGATTGCTGAGGTAGCCTCCAGCCTCATCCACAGGCGTCAGCGTCCACAGCTGATGGGGACGGAACATATAGTCACCGCAGCGAACAGGAATGTCACCTTGCGGCCAGGTGGCGATGACGTCCTCCAGTTGCTGGTCGGGGATGGCCTTCAGCGGTTTGCTCATATCCATGTTCCAGAAGCGTTCGCGCTCCTGCTGTATGCGCACGAAGTCCACAGCCAGTTCGAGAGCGTAGCCGCGTCGCTCCGATGCAATCTCGAAGGTGCCTCCGCGGAAGCGCTCGCCCGCCACGGGCCAACCGTTCTTCCAAAGCAGGGGGCGAATACCCAGCACAGAGCGTCCGCTGCGGTCGAAGTCTGCCTCGAAGTGGCACGACATGACTTCCACACCATCGTCGAGAATGGTGCGACCAAAATGACCTGGACCACAGACACGGTCGCCGGCGGCGATGACCATGCGACCGCCACCATGCAGCATCTCGCGACCCACATTGTCCACATAAGGTCCCTCGACCGAGCGCGACCGACCGACGACGATATTATAGGTGGAGTTCACACCGTCGCAGCAGGTGCCGTGGGTGCCGAGCAGATAGTACCATCCGTCGCGGTAGATGAGGTCTGTGGCCTCGCAGTCGATGGCGATATCTTTCTCTACGTTGCCGCGAACACGTTCGCCCGTGGCAGGGTCTAGTTCAATGAGCCGGATGGAACCGAAGTATGTGCCATAGCAAGCCCAGAGGCGACCCGTGACGGGGTCGAGGAGCAGTCCTGGGTCTATGGCGTCCTGATCCTCCATGCCATCGCTGGAACATACCTCCACGGGAGCGGTGAAACCGAAGTCTGGCGAATGGGGATCGAGCGATCGGTTCCACATGGTGAGGATTCGTCCGTTGTGCCCACCTCCAAGGCCACCGCCTGTGGCACCATATATAAATAGGTAGCGGTCGCCAATCTTCATCACATCGGGGGCAGCACCTCCGCCGGGGCGTTCGGCACCGGAGTGCCACGACCATCCGTCGTCGCTGATGAGTCCTCCCCCACCCGTTCCGAAGGTATAGTACTTTCCATCGCACTCGGCAAGGGTCGAGGGGTCGTGGATATAAGGCTGTCCCGTCTGGGCATCTGCGGTGAGGGCGTGCAGGCCAAAGGCCATGAGCAAAAGTATGGATTTCTTCATAGTAGTATCTTAACGTACGATGGAATAGTTAGTTATTGGTTTTCCTTGTTCGTCCACGAAGCGGACGCAGAAATCACTGAGTCCAGGGCCATTGACGAGTGCAAAGCGGAGGATATTGCGTCCGCGATGGAGTTTCAGACGCGGCGAGACGCCATCGTCCTCGACCATGCGGCGGTCGCCGGACAACAGCAGCACCTCAGCATCATCGATCCACCACATGGAGGCTCCGTTGGAACCCACGGCCAGGCGTACCCCGTCAAGGTCTTCGGCACACTCTACAATGGTAGTGCCGCAGAAGAGGTTGCCGTAGGCCTGCTTGCCCCATTTTTCTGCAAAGTGAAAGAGGCGGAAATTGTAGTCGCCGCTTTCGAGGGTGTACCACTTGCGGCGGCTGCTTCGCTGCAGTTCTTGTGCTTCGGCAAACTTTGTGCGCAGCCAGGTGTCGGTGAAAACAGTGTTGCTGCGAATATCCTGCGGCACGGGTTCCATCAGCTGCCAGCGACGGATGAATCCTCTGTCGTCGGGTCGGGCAGCTGCAGCCTTTTCGTCCACGGGGGTGAAGTAGCAGGGAGGATTCTTGAACTGGATCCAGTCGATATCCACGGCCTCGCCCTCACAGGTCACCACAAGGGGAACGGGCTTCCCCACCCCACCCTTGCCAGCCTCGGGAAGGCGGCTGAGAGGTATGGACAGCGACAGCCACTGACCGCGCTGGTCGCGACGGAAGTTGCCCTGCTGGCTCTGAACGGTCAGGGGCACGTCAGCAAGTACCTTGCCCTTAGGCGACTGATCACGCAGGCACAGGCGGGTGCTGGCCTGAGCCCTGACGCAAACCACCGCGTAGGCATCTGAGCCGATGGCACTGAAGTCTACGTCGTCATAGCGCACCCACTTCCCTTTGCCAGACAGGCTGGCGTACCAGCCGCGGAAGGGACGAAGGCTGTCGACAAAAGCTATCTTGGCGCCCTCGCTGGCAGCGCTGTAGCGATCTATCTCGATACGCGATGTGGCAGCCGTTATGCCCACGCCACGCAGGGTGGGCTTGATTTCCTGAATGGTACCGTCCGGTAGGAAGCGTACACGCTCGATGCGTGCCGAGCGACGCTTGTCCATCCGAGGCGAATAGTCGTTGTGATGATAAAAGAGATACCACTCCCCACGGAAAAGCAGGAAACTGTGGTGGTTGGTCCAGCAACGGTTGGCGTGCTCTGCCATGAAGATGCCCTTGAAATCCCAGGGACCTAAGGGCGAACGGGACATGGCATAAGCCAGGGTCTCTGTGCCGTTCTGCTTTCTGACCCACGGGAAGGTGAGGTAGTACCAACCTTCGCGTTTGAAGACGAAGGGACCTTCCTTGAAGCCCTCGGGCAAGCCCTCCATCTGGCGGCCTCCCACCTGTGCCGTTCCTCCCTGCGGCAGGGTCACGGTTTGCAACTCATCGGCAAGTTCGGTCATGTTGTCCTTCAGCAGAGCTCCTCGGATTCCCATTCCACTCCAGTAGATGTATGCCTTTCCGTCGTCGTCGAGGAGCACACAGGGATCAATTCCAGTCACACCTCGGATGGGTTCTTCTTCCAGCCGGAAGGGACCCGTAGGCGAGTCAGCTGTGGCCACGCCGATGGCAAATCCGCGTCCAGAACGGGGAGCATCGGGAAAATAGAAGTAGTAGCGCCCGTTCTTCTCCACACAGTCTGGAGCCCACATCGAAAAGCCATCGGGCTTGCCCCAGGGAACCCGTTCTTGCGAGACTATCACGCCATGGTCAGTCCAGTCGGTGAGGTTGTCGGACGAGAACACATGGTAGTCTGCCATGCAGAACCAGGCCTGACGCTGTCCCTCAGGAGCAGGGATGTCATGAGAAGGATAG
>CACXXT010000024.1 GCA_902771725.1 uncultured Bacteroidales bacterium | reverse complement strand
GCATACAGATGGTCATGGGACCCACACCACCGGGCACGGGGGTAATCTTGGAAGCCTGGGGTGCCACGGCCTCGAAGTCCACATCGCCCTGAAGACGGAAACCGCTCTTGCGTGAAGCATCAGGCACGCGCGTCGTGCCTACATCGATGATCACCACTCCTGGCTTGACCATATCACCCTTGAGGAAAGCGGGCTGACCGATAGCAGCGATGATGATGTCGGCCTGAAGACACTCCTCCTTCAGGGTCTTGGAGCGCGAGTGGCACACGGTGACGGTGGCGTCGACACCCTTTTGCATCATCAGCTGGGTCATGGGCTTGCCCACGATGTTCGAGCGGCCGAGAATCACGCATTTCCTACCCGACGTCTCTACATCATAGCGGCGCAAGAGCTCCAGAATGCCTTTGGGGGTGGCACTGACGAAAGCCGGCAGGCCTATGGCCATACGACCGACATTGATGGGATGGAAGCCGTCGACATCCTTACGATAGTCAATGGCCTCGATGACACGCTGCTCGGAGATGTGACGCGGCAGGGGCAGCTGCACGATGAAGCCATCCACGCTGGCATCCTCGTTCAGCTTCTGCACCTCTGCCAGCAGCGCCGACTCGGTGATGTCGTCCTCGAAACGCAGCAGGGTGCTCTGGAATCCACACTCCGCGCACGCGCGTACCTTATTATTTACATACGTCTCGGAGCCGCCGTCGTGACCCACGAGGATGGCTGCCAGATGGGGGCGCTTGCCGCCTGCGGCGACGATGCGCTCTACCTCCTGCTTGATTTCTGCCTTGATGGTGGCAGCTGTGGCTTTGCCGTCAATTAGCGTCATTAGTCTAATGTTTAAAGTTTAATGTTTGATGTATATACCTCTGCTATGAGCGTTGTCTATCGTCTAAGGTTATGGTGTTCCCATTAAACTTACATCCTTAAACCTTGAACTAGAAACCTCGCGCAGCGCTGCTTTACCTCTTTGGCATCTTTGCCATCATCTGCGCCATCTTGGGATTGGTGACCATCTTCATCATCTTACGCGTCTGGTCGAACTGCTTGATGAGGCGGTTGACCTGCTGGATGTCCGTACCCGATCCACGGGCGATGCGCTGGCGGCGGCTGGTGTTCAGGCACTCGGGATGCGTACGCTCGTAGGGAGTCATTGAAAGGATGATGGCCTCGATACCCTTGAAAGCATCGTCGTCGATATCGATGTCCTTCAACGCCTTGCCCACACCGGGAATCATCGAAGCAAGGTCCTTGATGTTACCCATTTTCTTGATTTGCTGGATCTGAGCATAGAAATCGTTGAAATCAAACTGATTCTTGCGGATTTTCTTCTCCAGGCGCCGGGCCTCTTCCTCGTCGTACTGCTCCTGCGCACGCTCCACAAGGCTGACAATATCACCCATGCCAAGGATGCGGTCGGCCATACGGGCTGGATGGAAGGGGTCGATGGCCTCCATCTTCTCACCCGTGCCCACGAACTTGATGGGTTTGTCCACCACGGTGCGGATAGAGAGGGCTGCACCGCCGCGGGTGTCGCCATCCAGCTTGGTGAGCACAACGCCCGTGTAGTCCAGCCGGTCGTTGAACTCCTTTGCTGTGTTCACGGCGTCCTGACCCGTCATGGCATCGACTACGAAGAGAGTCTCGTCGGGGTTGATGGCCTCCTTGATGGCGGCAATCTCCTGCATCAACTTCTCGTCGATGGCCAGACGGCCTGCCGTGTCGACAATCACGGTGTCGTAGCTCTTGGCCTTCGCCTCGTGGATGGCATTGAGGGCAATCTGCACGGGGTCCTGGTTATCCGGTTCCATGTAGACGGGCACACCGATCTGCTCGCCCAGCACACGCAGCTGTTCCACGGCAGCAGGACGGTAGACGTCGCAGGCGGCCAGCAGAGGACGGCGGGCTTTCTTGTTCTTCAACATATTGGCCAGCTTGCCGGCGAAGGTGGTCTTACCCGCACCGTTCAGACCTGCCATGAGGATGACGGCGGGATGACCCTTCAGCTGCAGTTCTGCCGTCTCGCCGCCCATGAGCAGAGCCAGCTCGTCGTGTACAATCTTCACCATCATCTGCTGCGGCTTCACGGCGGTGAGGACATTCTGCCCGAGGGCTTTCTGCTTAACGGTGTCGGTGAACTGCTTGGCCACCTTATAGTTAACGTCGGCATCGAGGAGTGCACGGCGCACATCTTTCAGAGTCTCGGCGACGTTGATTTCTGTGATTCTGCCTTCGCCCTTCAGGATTTTGAAGGAACGTTCAAGGCGTTCGGATAGATTTTCAAACATAAGGGTATTCTATTGTCTTTGTATACGTTACATTACTGCTCCATGACGACTTGCGAGGCGGGAAAGACGAAGACCTCGTCGATGACCACGCCATCGTCCAGGGCGCTGACCACCAGCTGGTGTTCGCCTGTGGCCTGAGTAATAGGCAAGCGGGCCACCACCACGGCATAGTTGCGCAGCACATTGCGCTTCCACTGCTCGGTGCCCACCTCCGTGTCGTAGGTGTAGGTCTGAGGCTCGCTGCCGTCCAGCGAGAGCGTGAAACGCTGCTCTGCCTCGATGGGATGCGTGGGCAGCACGCGCAACAACACAACGGTGGACTTGGCCTGACCGTAGTTGTGCTTGAATTTATAGGTCACGTTGCAGTCCTTGGGAACCGGCATGGCCCGGATACTGGCACCCAGACCAAGCACAGGGTCGAGGACGCTGCCGCCAGAGAAACTGGAAGCATGGTAGCTGGCTCCGTAGAACGAGGCTATGACGGATGGATCGGTGGGCAGGCTGCCCTGCACCTGAGTATGAGGAACAGGCTGGAAGACCTGACGCCCAGCTGGGTTACTGCTCATGATGCCCTGCCACTTGTTGTTGCGAAGAGCATTGTACTGCTGGGTGAGGGACTGGATGTGGTTGTGTGCCAAGTCACTACGCCGCCAGGTGTCCGCCACGCTCTCGCGCGAAAGCCACGGACGCCCATGGCGAGCCAGCTGGGCCATCAGGAATTTCTGGTTCTGGTCACATACGGTGATGACGGGATACTCCACCAATTCGAAGTAGGCATCGTAGCGCGAGGGATGGGTGCGCCGAACGGAATCGGCCACCCAAAGGACATTCTTACGCATGAGGTCATAACGGCCCAGGCGATGGCGAATACGCTTCTCGCTCCAGGGCATGTCGTGGATGGTATTCCAGTCGGTGGTGCCGTCGAGGGCCTCCTCCGTCCGAGTGCCTGCCAGATGCTCTGGCTTGCGCTGGAACGAGAGGTGGTAGAATTCCTTCATGTAGATGGAAATCAGGCGAGCTACGTCGCGCCCTATGGTCTGCGCAAAAAACTCTTCGAGGTGGCGCCCGATGCTGAGCTCACGAACCGCTCCCAGATCCCAGGCCATGTCCGTGAACAGCGATAGCAGGTACTCGCAGGGTTTGATGTCGCCCACATTAAGCACCCAGAGGCGATAGGCTCCATGATAATAGGCTTCGCTGAGCTGCTGGAACATGAGGAAGGGACTGGCAGTACCCTGCCAGAGGTATTCGTGAGGCCCACCGCTGAAGTTGGCATGATAATAGACTCCGCAACCGCGATCCTGCTGGCGCTCTGCTTCTGAGGGGAAATGACGAAGGTAACCAAAACCATCGTCCTCACACATAAGAGGCTGGTCCAGTCCCGGGAAATCGATGGCGTTCTTCGTGTCCGTGCCGAGGTAGATGCCGTAGGCCTGAGCCAACGCCTTACCCTCTGCTGAGGCAAAGAAAGCGCGAGAGGAATCGTCCTCCGGAGACCAGAACACGTTGGCGCGCAGGCGCAGGAGGAGTTCAAAGATGTTGCGAGCGGTCTTCTGGTCAATCGTGTAAGCACCAGAGGGGTCGAACGTGCGGGTGATCCAGGCCTGTAGGCCCCACTCGATGTCGGTGACGTGGATGCCTCGGAAGCTGACGTAGGGCGACTGATGGTTGTAGTAGCCGTCAGGCACCTGAAGCTGAGAAATCTGCTCAGGATCTACGTCGGCCCACCAGACGAGAGGCGAGACGCCCAGCAAACGCGAGAATTCCATCAGGCCATATGCCGTGCCCAGGTCATCGCTGCCTGCAATCACGAGCTGACCCATATCATTGGTGGCAATAATGAACGCCTGACCTTCCTCATACAGAGGAGCCAGATCCACGCCCGATGCTTTCAGGGCGACTACATCAGAACCTTGCACGGAACCGATGATGACCTGAGGCTCATCTTTAGTCAGCTGTGCGGATACATCCATCACGCGCTGAAGGTCGGAACAGACAAGGTCGAAGGCCGTGGCTACAACGGGCTCAAAGCCCTTGTCCAGGGAAACACGGAGAGTCGAGTGCCCCGCTAAAACGAAAGCGCTGGCCTGAGAGGTCAGCGCTGTCAGTGCCAAGACAATGGTCGAGGCAAAGCATTTCATCCTTTGTGCAAGCATTGACGCGCTTCTTTTTTAGTTGGCGGGAGTCTCTGCAGGTGCAGCGGGAGCCTCAGCAGGAGCCTCTGCGGGTGCCTCCTGAATTTCCGTAGCGGGGATGCCAGGGAGATTGGTGGGAGCTGTGGTCTGCTGCTGGGCTGCGGCGTTCTCCATGACGGAGGCGTCGGTGCCTGCTGCAGGAATGGTGTAGACGGATGCCACGCTGAAGACAACCATGGCAATGGCCAGTCCCCAAGTCACTCTCTCGATGACGTCAGTGGTCTTACGAACACCCATGAGCTGATTGCCGCTAGCGAAACCGCTGGCGAGACCGCCTCCCTTGGATTCCTGAATGAGGACGACGAGGCACATGAGGACAGATGCGATGAGAACGAGAATTACAAATAATGTGTACATTTTGTTTATGAATTTAATGATTACTTTTCCTTATTTTTATACCGCTCGTTGAGTATTAATTTCTCTAGGAACCGGATTTGGTCTGCAAAGTAACGACTTTTTTTTGGATAATTCAAACTTAATCGCCGAATAATTTCAATTGCCTTGTCATATTTGCATTGTTTAATGTAAATTCGGGCCAAAGTCTCGGTAAAATAGGCCTCAGAAGGTGCATTTTTATCATCAACGCCTTCTTCCTCGGGCCATTCGTCGGAATCTTCTCCAAGCGCTACCGGCGCTTTATCTGTCAAGATTTCAGAATCGTCCTCCTCCTGAACTGTTTCCTGGACATCGGCTTCAGAAAAGAAATCGACTTTTGGGAACTCTACCACAAGGGCATCTTCCTCATCCGGAATGTCTTCATCTGCCGGAAGGTTTTCGCCTGCCGGCACATCTTCATCCGCAGGAGCGTCTTCCATCTGGAGGAGATAAGTCATGTAGTCGACAGAGGCATCTGTCGGATGCTGCCGACGCGGGCGCGGCTCTTCAGGAAGACCTGAGAGGAAGGAATCAATGAGCGACTGGGTGCGGTCGGTTGCCGGTTCATCGTGCAAGCTGCTCTGGGGCGCAAGGTGCTCCGTCTGGATGCGGAACTTGTCGCCTTCTATCAGTTCGAAGAGCTTGGACCTGTCTGGCACTATCAGCGCAGCCTTGCGCAGAACGGCACCGAAGCGTCGGTCCTGCTGCTGGAAGAGACCGCGCACAAGCAGCAACCATGCTGCCTGATAAGTCGGATGACGGTCCACGAGTTCCCAGAGTTCCTCGACAACCTGGCTGTCCATAAGTTCTGGGTTCTTGATGTATGTGGTCAGTGATTGCATAGCATTTTGGATCAGTGATTACACAACAATTATTTCGGCGATTGTACGATTCTAGGATCTTACCAGTTGGCTACGGTGGCATTGAATATCTGCTCGCAGATATCCTTGGTCATCTGCGTAACCAGTTCTTCCTGCACGGCTATGAGCTGCTGGCTGGCATCGTACTCCGTGGTAGCCGAGAACTGGCGCTCGAAGTCCTCCTTGTGATTCTTAGTGTTGGTGAAGCGGACATTGACGGTCATCTTCAACTGAACCTGAGAACTGTAGCCGTCGGCAGAGACACCTTTGTTGAACTGGTCAAAGCCCGTAATTTCGCCAGCCACGACAAGATCTCCGCCGCGCTTCACCTGCTTGAGTTTAGTCTGCTGCGCGTAGAGGTCCGTCAGTTTGTTGTTGAATATGGACTGCATAGGCGCCCAGACGTAGGTGGAGCGGATGGGGAATGGGTCTATCTGGATGGTCTTCGTCTTCGTATAGTCGATGCTTGCACCATTGAACTTATAGGAGATGGCGCAGGAGGAGAGCAGGAAAATGAGTCCACACAAAAGTCCTGTCTTCAGCATCTTATCAGATCTCTTCGAGTCCATATTCCTTGATTTTTCGATAGAGGGTTCGTTCACTGATATGAAGTTCCTCGGCTGCTTTCTTCCTGCGTCCGCGATTCTTTTCCAGTGCCTTGATGATGAGGCGCTTCTCCTGATCTTCGATGGACAAGGATTCCTCCACATATTCCTCGGCATAGGGGGTGGTATCAGGCTGAACGTGGGTGGAATGGTCGTGATAGGCAGGCGGGGCAACAGGAGCCGACGGCATCACGGTGACCGCGGGAGTGACCTGCGGTACCGAAGGAACCGTCACGTGAGACTCCATGGACATCTGTCCCAGTCCACTTCCCTGGGCAATCTGCTGCTTCAGTTCATTGACCTCACGGTGCAAGGCATTGATCATCTGGAACAACATCTCGCGCTCCGACTGATAAGTGTGGGCATCGCCATTGGAGGCTCCCACACGTACAAGCCCCCCCTGTTCCTCAATCATCGGCCATATCTCATAGTCCGAGAGGATTTCTGGAGTGACGATACGGCTATCGCGCATGAGGATGGACATCTGCTCGGTGACGTTCTTCAACTGGCGGATGTTGCCCGGCCACTTGTAGCGCTTCATGACCTCTGCTGCTTCGGGGGTTAGCGAGATGCGTTCTGGCATCTGGTACTTGGCAGCAATCTCCATGGCGAACTTCTTGAAGAGGAGGATGATGTCCTCGCCACGTTCCCGCAAGGGAGGCATCTTGATGGGGATAGTACTCAGGCGGAAGAACAGATCCTCACGGAACTTGCCGTCGCGAATGGCATTCTGGATGTTCACATTCGTGGCTGCAACGATGCGCACATCTGTCTTGCGGACCTCACTGGAACCGACGCGAATATACTCTCCGGACTCCAGCACACGCAGCAGACGTGCCTGGGTACTCAAAGGAAGTTCGCCAACCTCGTCAAGGAAGAGTGTACCGCCATTGGCAGCTCCAAAGTAGCCCTCATGCTCAGCAATAGCTCCCGTGAAGGCACCTTTCTCATGACCAAAGAGCTCGCTGTCTATGGTTCCTTCGGGAATACTGCCGCAGTTGATGGCAAAGTATTTGCGCATGCGCCTACGACTATTGTCGTGAATCAGGCGAGGAATGACCTCCTTACCGACGCCACTCTCTCCCGTGATGAGGACAGAGAGGTCGGTTTTGGCCACCTGAAGAGCTATGTCGAGGGCATGGTTCAGCCCCTCGCAATTGCCCACGATGCCGTAGCGTTGCTTGATAGGTTGCAGTTCTTTGTAGTCCATTATCCTCTTTCAGATTTGTCGCGTTTATCGACGAAGAGTTTGGGCAGAGGATCCTTGCGACCTTCATCCCAGGAGGCACGGTTGCGGAAGACATCGATTGCTGTGTAGATGGCCTGCCGGAAGGAGTTCTCGTCTGCCACACCCTTGCCTGCAATGTCGAAGGCTGTGCCATGATCGGGGCTGGTGCGAACAAGATCGAGACCTGCCGTGAAATTCACACCGTCTTCCATGGCCAGGAGCTTGAATGGAGCAAGGCCTTGGTCGTGGTACATGGCAAGCACCGCATCAAAAGACTCATAGGCTCTGGTTCCGAAGAAGCCGTCGGCAGCATAGGGACCAAAGACATGTATGCCTTCTTCCTCGGCCTGCTGCAAAGCTGGGATGATGACTTCCTGCTCCTCCTTGCCGAGCAGTCCTTCCTCACCTGCGTGGGGGTTGAGGGCAAGAACGCCTATTCGGGGATTGGAGATATAGAAATCACGGCGGAGAGAGTGATCCAGCGTGCGTAGCTTCTGGAGCACAAGTTCTGAGGTGATTGTGGATGCAACCTTGGCTATGGGAAGGTGGGTAGTCACGAGAGCCACACGCATGTGCTCGTTCATAAGAATCATCAGCGCCTGCTGCTCATCATGTCCCACACAAGCCTGAATATACTCGGTATGACCGGGGAAGTTGAAACGCTCGCTTTGGATGCTGTGCTTGTTAATCGGCGCCGTGACGAGGACATCAATAAGTCCGTCCTTCCAATCCTTGACAGCCCGTTCAAGAGCAGCCAGTGCTGCCTCGCCGGCTTCCTGAGTAGCCTGGCCGAAGTCAATCTTCACTTCCTCGGCAGTACAGGGAATGAGGTTGAGATTATCAGCCTGAACGTTGGCCGCAGAGTTTACTGTAGCGAAATTAGTCTGCAGTTCCATCGCCTTGCGATGATAGCTGGCCACCTTTGGTGAACCATAAATAATGGGGGTGCAGAGTTCCAGCATGGCTGGATCTGCAAAAGTCTTCAGGATGACCTCATAGCCGATGCCATTGGGGTCTCCGTGGGTGATGCCTACTTTGATTTTACTCATAAACTACAATTATTTCTTCTGGCGGGCAGCTCGGCGATCTTCAGCCGTAACAGCCACCTCTTCCAGAGTGGTTACGATGGAGGTTGTTTTCTCGTCCGGAAGGTTCAGGGTGTAGAGCGATCCTTCGAGGCGGCGCATGAGGCCGCGTTTCATTTTCTCTGGAGCAAAGACGAACCCTTCGACAACGATGACAATATTACGTGTGGTGTCTACCCGGGAATGGCTGACAAAGGGACCTCCCATGCCATCGTTTTCCATGTACCAGAGCCCACGAGCCTCCAGAGCATACTGGTTGTGGACGATGATGGGCTTAACACTGGTGCAGAGGGTGTCGGTAGCCATATGCATAGAGGGGAGCGTACCTGGGATGTTCGCTGCCATAACGCTATCGCGCTTCGCCAGGACATATTGCTTGTTAAAGGTTTCCGGACCTTCATAAGGATAGCTATACATACAAATATTAACCAGGGCGGAAGCGCCGTTGCTGCTGGTCCAGAAGAAGTTTTCGCCGCGCTTGTAGCTCTTGATTTCATCGGGAGCATGAAACTCACAGTCGAAGAGTTCATGAGCCAGCTGGGCTGTGACCTTTGAGTATTTGCCCTCTAATTCCTTGACGAGGCGGTTCATTTCCATCTTCGTGAAGAAATCGATTATTTCCTGCCCATGTTCCTTACAGAAGGTGGCGAAGGACTCTGGCGTAGGACTCTGGATGGTGAGGACGATCTGGTCGATGGAATACTTGTCGCGCGTGAACTTCATCGTGGTCTTGGAGTATATCTGGCGATTGATATCCACGAGGATGACATTGCGGAAGATATTGAGGATGCTGTCAAATCGTTTGGGATCTACCTGCGAAATATGGAAGGAGCGCTCGGGCTGAGGCAATCCCGGGATGTCTGTATCCAGGACCTCGAAGAGAGCACGGCCGTGAGGAGCCTGCCAATCCTGATCGGACATGACGACCATGACCTCATAAGGGCGACCGCTGGCTCGCGGTATGACAAATTCCTTTCGGCAGCTGCTCAGAAGCAGTGTAGCTACCATCGTCAGGCAGAAGATAATACTATTTTTCATTGTTTATGGAGCCTTTATTCTGTTCTTTGGTGTTGAGAAGGCCACAAGCTGCATCTATGTCCTGCCCACGCGAGGCGCGAATGGTGCAACGGACGCCATGGCTCGAGAGGTAATCGCGAAAGACAACCATACGAGCTGGATCGGCCTCGTGAAGGACAAGGGGAACCGACGAAGAACCGTCGGCGGTCTTGTCGGAAAAAGCGGATTCGGGAATGGCATGCCAGCGGATAAGGTTGACGCGACATTCCAGAGAGCCGAGCAGACGAACAAGTTCGCGTGCATGGCGGTCCGTATCGTTTTGTCCTCCAAAGACGATGTACTCAAAGGAGAGACGTCGCTGGCCTGTCCAGTCAAACTGGTGGAGGAGATTGAGCATTTCCGAAATCGGATAGCTGCGCTCGGCAGGCATCATGGCAGCTCGCTCTTCATGGAAGGGGTTGTGCAAGCTAATAGCCAGGTGGCACGGGCTCTCGTCGAGGAAGCGCTTGAGGCCCTTGCGCAGACCTGCCGTGGAGACGGTGATGCGCTTTGGACTCCAAGCCCAGCCATAGTCGGCCATAAGCAGTTCGGTGGTGCGCAGGATTGCATCGAGGTTATCCATGGGCTCCCCCTGCCCCATGAATACGATGTTCGTCAGTTTTTCGCGTTCCGGCAAGGAGTATATCTGATTAAGGATGTCCGAGGCTGTTAGTTGCCCTTGGAATCCCTGGCGCCCAGTCATGCAGAAACGGCATGCCATCTTGCAGCCCACCTGACAACTGACACAGATAGTGCCCCGGTCATCATCTGGGATGTAGACAGCCTCCACTCGCTGACCGTCGCGTGTCGGGAAGAGGTACTTAGCTGTTCCGTCGGCGCTCTGCTTACGCAAGAGCGGAGCACTGCGCCCCACCTCATAGCGTTCGGAAAGCCGCTTTCGGGCAGCAAGGCTGATGTTGGTCATTTCATCGATGGAGGCGACGCCTTTCTGATAGAGCCACGATGCCATCTGCCTGGCGGCGAAAGTTGGGAGTCCCACTTCTGCTGCCACGCTCCGGAGCTCCTCGAGAGTGAGCCCAAGTAATGGAATCCTTTCCATCTTCATGCCTACGCGCGCGTACATTATTTATTAAATAAAAGCCGCAGCAACCTCTCTTTCGAGGCTACTGCGGTGCAAAGTTACATCAAACTGCCCGAACGAGCAAGTTTTTAAGCTTTTTTATGCCAAAATGGCAGCATTTAATCTCTATTCCGTGCGAAAAGACGCAAAATATAGATAAACAGATTGATGAAATCGAGGTAAAGAGTGAGCGCTCCAATGATAGAAATCTTGCGTGGCATAGCTGCATCGCAGTAGCCGTTGACGACGCTATCCTCGACGGCGGATGTCATAGCCTTGATCTTCTGGGTGTCGTAGGCAGTGAGACCCACGAAGATGAAGACACCGGCATAGGTGATGATGGCGTCCATCGTGGAATTAGCCCAGAAGATGTTTACGACGCTGGCAATAATGAGCCCTATGAGTGCCATGAACAGTATTCCACCCAGACTGGAAAGGTCTTTCTTCGTCGTCGCTCCAAAGATGCTCAACGCTCCGAAAGTCAATGCCGATGCAGCAAAGGCCTGTGTGATGGTGCCAATGGAATAGACAAAGAAGAGGCTGGAGAGCGTGAAGCCATTGACGGCAGCATAAGCCAGGAAGATGGCGGTAGCCACGGTGGGTGACATCCGGTTGATTGCCGTTGAGAGCGAGATGACCAGGAGGAGTTCCGCTGCTATGAAGATCCAGATGACGAGCGGACGGCCATAAATCATCTGCAGTAGCGCGGGACTGCTGATTGTTAGGAATGCCGTGCCTGCTGTGATAGCAAGTGCTGCCGCCATCCAGATGTAGACACGCGTCATGACGCCAGAAAGCAAACCTGCACCCGTCATTGAGCCAGACGATGCCTGATATGTGCCACGGTCATAATGGTCTTTAATTTCAATGTAGTCATTCATTGTTGTTCTGTGTTTAGTTTAACAAAGTCGGGCGCAGACGAACCGTGCCCGACTTAATTACTGCAAAAAGTGTGCCAAAATAACTTACTTGCGCTTCTTGGGAGTCACTTTCTTGGTAGACTTCTTGATTTTCTCCTTGTCGTACTTTTCCCAAAGTTTCTTCTTGGCGCAGAGCTCCTTCTGAGCCAGTGTGCTGGCCTCTGCGGCAGCCTGTGCGGCAGCTTCAGCTGCGGGTTCAGCCCATGCAAACTGGAAGCCGTTCACTTTCTGCCATGCTCCACGGGTGAAGTCGGGGAATTCTACGCTGGCGCAGTTATTGTCCATGGAAAGAGCGCCGAGCTCTGCCAGGCTGCACCATTCTGCAAGATCATAAACGTCCATATCCAGAGGCAGTCCGTTCTGCAGGCAATAGACCAGACGTGCATCCATGAAGAAGTCCATACCGCCGTGTCCGCCTACTTTCTGAGCCATCTCGCCGTACTTCTTGATGATGGGATGGGTGTACTTGTCCCACAGGGCCTTGTGTTCTTCTGCAGGCAGGAATCCGTGGCTGCTGAGGTCGTCGACCTTCGGTGCCACGCCGCTGGCTGCCAGCTGGCTCTTGTCGAGAGCGAAGTGGGGTTCGGGATACTTGGTGGCATAACCCTTGGTACCGGTGAGCTTGTAGAGACGGTTGTAGGGCTGCGGGTTCATGACGTTGTGCTGGATTTCCACGACCTTGCCTTCAGCCGTACGCATGAGTGTGGTCGTCTGGTCGCCATTGCGGTATACCTCCGGACGCTTGCCCGTTTTCTTCTCCACGTAATCCTTGCCGTGGGCGCTCTTGGTATCCATGGCTACGAGTGTGGTGAAGCGGTCGCCACGGTGAATGTTCATCGCAAGAGCCACAGGACCCAGACCATGGGTGGCATAGACATCGCCGCGGTTCTCCATGTTGTACTTCATACGCCAGCCGAGTTTGTCGGGATCCGAGCCATCGGGGTTCTTCCAGTAGTAATCCCAGAAGTCGTCGAGGTTGTGGATGTAAGCGCCCTCACCACGAAGGATTTCGCCGAAGACACCGTTCTGAGCCATATTCAGAGCGTTCAGCTCATACCAGTCATAGCAGCAGTTCTCGAGGATCATGCAATGTTTGCGGTTGGTCTCGCTCAGATTGATGAGTTCCCAGCACTGCTTGAGGTTCATGGCGGAAGGAACTTCGATGGCGGTGTGTTTGCCGTTTTCCAGTGCACACTTTGCCACGGGGAAGTGATGATCCCAGTCGGTGGCTACGTAGACGAGGTCAATGTCCTCGCGCTTGCACAATTCCTCATAGCCCTTTTCTCCACTATAGATAGCGGCAGGGGGCAGGCCGGCGTCGCGGAGGTACTTCTGGCAAGCCTCTGCACGCTCTTCGACATAGTCGCAAAGAGCGACAATCTGAACGCCTGGGATGTAGGTGAAACGGGCCACGGCACCAGGACCGCGCATACCGAGTCCGACGAAACCAACACGCACGGTCTCCAGCTTCGGAGCCGTCAGCTGTAGGACATCGGTTTGTCCTGCGGAACGCTGAGGAGTGTCCGTAACAATGGTTCCTTTTTCCCAATGCCATTCATTGGGAGAAAGGGAAAGCGATTGCGCGCCGGCTACCAGCGTCAAGCATGCAGCGGCAACAAGAGTCAATAGTTTCTTCATGCTAGTAATAGTTTATGAGTTTAGGTTTAAAATTCGCTGCAAAGATAAGTATTTTTGCGCACAGACAGCACGAAAAGCACAGTTTTTTTCATTTTTTTAGGGAAAGTGCGAAGAAAAGACTACCTTTGTGGCATCTTTCAAAAGAAAACATACATTCTTATGCTCAAAATAGACTGCTTTCTGCCTTTTGCAGACGAAAAAGAAGGAGCCCAGACCATTTCCGCTCTTCGAGATAGCGACGAGGTGGCTGCAATCCGTCTTATCGACAACCCTTTCCAGACAAAATCTCTTCGAGAGATGGCTAGTCAGGCGACTGCGCCATACATTCTTCTCTACACCAAACGATTTGATTTTCAGTTGGGTTACTATGCCCTGACACGCATGTTGACCGTGGCCGAGGACACCAACGCCTCCATGCTCTATGCCGACCACCGCGTGGTGCTGCCTTCTGGCCAAGTCGAAGCCCGGCCGCTCATCGACTGCCAGTTGGGTTCTGTGCGCGATGACTTTGCCTTCGGCTCGTTGCTGCTGATGAAGACGGAAGACGTTCTGGCCTACTTCGAGCAGGAACGCCTGCGCGAATACCAGTGGGCAGGACTCTATGACCTGCGTCTGTTCCTCTCGCGCCGGATGCTGCCCGTTCATGTCTCGGAGATGCTCTACACCGAGATAGAAACGGACACCCGGCTGAGCGGACAGAAACAATTCGACTACGTGGATCCCCGGAACCGGGCACGACAAATTGAAATGGAACGCGCGTGCACGCGACATCTGAAAGCCATCGGTGCCCTGCTGGCTCCCGACGAGTTCGACGAGATTCGCTTCGACGATGAGGAATTCCCGGTGGAAGCGACTGTTGTCATTCCCGTGCGTAACCGTGTGCGGACCATTGAAGATGCCGTCCTGAGTGTGCTGAAACAGAAGACCACGTTCCCCTTCAACCTGATTGTCGTGGACAACCACAGCGACGACGGGACCTGTGAAGCGATAGAAAAATGCAGGTTTACGGAGGATTCTCCGCTTATCCACCTCATTCCCACTCGCGACGACCTCGGCATAGGAGGTTGTTGGAATCTGGCCGTGCATCATCCTCAATGCGGCCGTTTCGTGGTTCAGCTGGACTCGGATGACCTCTATAGTGGCGAGAACACCCTTCAACGTATCGTCGATGCCTTCCGCGAGCAGCGTGCAGCCATGGTCATCGGTTCCTACCGAATGACAAACTTCCAACTCGAGACCCTGCCTCCCGGGCTCATTGACCACGCCGAATGGACTCCACAGAACGGGCGCAACAATGCCCTTCGCATCAACGGACTGGGTGCTCCCCGGGCGTTCTATACACCTGTACTTCGAAAGATTCAGATTCCCAACACCAGCTATGGCGAGGACTATGCGCTGGGGCTCATGATCGGGCGTCGCTACCGCATCGGGCGTATCTTTGACGAACTGTACCTCTGCCGGCGGTGGGAAGGCAACAGCGACGCCGCCCTCAGTTGGGAGAAGCAGAACAAGAATAACCTCTACAAAGATCAGCTACGCACCTCGGAAATCCTCGCCCGTCAGGTCATGAACCGCCGATGGAGGCAGGAGGCATCAGAGGAAGATGTCGAAGCATTCTTCGACAGCGAACTCCAGAACTGGGCGCAGGCGCGGGAGCGTTATGAGGCGTTGGCCTCTCAGGTGCAGAAGCGCTACCTGCCCTTCGGCGACAGTTCTATCAGCGTACAATGGAATCCTGCACGGGTGGTCTCTACGGGAGCCAGGATTGATAAGGCCAGCATCGCTGCCAGGCCCTGTTTCCTCTGCGACGAAAACCGCCCGAAGGAACAGCATGCGCTGATGATTCGCCATCATTACCAAGTACTTATCAACCCCTTCCCCATCCTACCCCGCCACTTCACGATTCCCACACGCCGCCACAAGCCGCAGAGCATCTGGGAACACTTCGGAACCATGCGTCACCTGGCTTGGACCATGCCCCACCACATCGTGTTCTACAACGGTCCGCTGTGTGGTGCATCCTGTCCTGACCACATGCATCTTCAGGCTGGATCACGCGGCATCGTGCCCATAGAACGGGACTGGCAGCTCTATGAAAATCACCTCGAAAAGCTCTACCCGCTCACAGGCATCGGCACCCAGGAGATGGCCGACGCGGGCAATACCAGCCAGCGATGTGGGCTATTCTTGCTGAAATCCTACGCCTGCCCCGTCTTTGTCATCCGTTCGCTGCCCGAGGAGAAGGACAGCCTGCTCTGCCAGCGTCTGTACCGGGCCCTGCCCGTCCACGAGGACGAGACCGAGCCACGCATGAACGTCATCACCTGGCGCCAGGCGGGCGACGAGAGCCGCAGCGACGAGATCATCACCCTGGTATTCCCCCGGAAGAAACATCGTCCGGATTGCTATGCAGAGGGCTCCCTGCTCGTCAGTCCCGGAGCCCTCGACATGGGCGGGCTGTTCATCACTCCCAGGGAAGAGGATTTCCGCAAACTGACCCCGGAATGGGCTGTAGAGATCTTGCAGGAAGTGACGATGACGGAAGAAGAACTGGAAGAGGTTATCGGGAAGGTGACGGACTCTCCCTCCGCACCCACGAAAAAGGAAGGAACGGCTACTCCCGAGGACAAGAGTTCGCAGACAGCGAATCATACCGCTCCATCCCTGACGGGGAAAGCTGAGGGAGAGTCTCTCTCCGTAGGTCTTCTCTCTGCCGACCGCATCCGATTCTCCCTCAATGGGCCATACATGGCAAAGGGTGCATCGCTCGAAGGTCCTCAGGAAGTGGTGCTGGCCAACGGAGGCTTGCTCTGGAACGACAGAGTGTACCGCCAGCTGAACTTCACTCCGGAATCAGACACGGCCAGCTTCACGCTCCAAGACGTTGTCATCGGCAAGGATTTCCACTGGCAGCGCCTGGAGGAACAGACCTTCCGCGGCTCGCTCCGTCTGATTGTGGATGAGGACAAGATAGTGTGCATCAACGACATAGACATCGAAGAATATCTGGTCAGCGTTATAAGCAGCGAGATGAGTGCCACCTGCAGCAGCGAGTTCCTGAAAGCATCGGCCGTCATCAGCCGCAGCTGGCTGCTGGCACAGATGGAGAAGCGGCAGAAGCTGGGCTCCGGCAGCCACGATTTCTTCACCTTCACGCGCAACGACAATGAGCTCATCCGCTGGCATGACCGCGAGGACCATACCATCTTCGACGTATGCGCCGACGACCACTGCCAGCGATACCAGGGCATCACGCGCGCCTCGCGCCCAGAAGTGGAAGCGGCCGTAAGAGCCACAGCCGGACAGGTGCTGACCTCCGAAGGTGAGATTTGCGACGCCCGTTTCTCCAAGTGCTGCGGAGGCCGCACGGAGGAATTCGAGAGCTGTTGGGAAGACAAGCACTACTCCTACCTCGAGAGCGTGGAAGACCCCTTCTGCGACACACACGATGCCGCAATCCTGCGCGAGGTTCTGAACGACTACGACCAGGAGACCACCGACTTCCACGACTGGACCGAAGTCTTAGAACAGGCTGATGCTCAGCGCTTCATCGAGGCTCAGTTAAAGTTAAACTTCGGACAAATCAAGGACCTCATCCCCGTGCAGCGAGGCAAGAGCGGACGCATCGTCCGCCTGCAGATTGTGGGCACCGAACGAACGCTCGTCATCGGCAAGGAACTGGAAATCCGCAGCGCCCTCTCCGAATCGCATCTGAAGAGTTCCGCCTTCGAGGTGGAACGTCTGGACGTGGACGAGAACGGAGTGCCTGCCCGATTCGTACTGCGCGGTCACGGATGGGGACACGGAGTCGGAATGTGCCAGATTGGTGCCGCCGTGATGGGCCACAAAGGCTTCACCTACGACCAGATACTCCACCACTATTATCCTGGAGCAGAAATAACCCAAAAATACTAATCAAAACCAAAAAAATCAACAAAAAGCTATGAAAAGGAAAAACCTTTTATTGCTCGCCGTGCTGCCTCTGACGGCCACGGCACAGCCTCTCACCCAGTACGTCGATCCCCGCATCGGCTCCGGTGACCACGGCCATGTCTTCGTGGGCGCCAATGTGCCTTTCGGCATGGTTAATGCCGGTCCGACACAGATAGAGTCCGGCTGGGACTGGTGTTCCGGCTACCACGAAAGTGGAACGAAGATTGTTGGTTTCGCCCAGACGCACCTCAGCGGCACGGGTTGCTCAGACCTCGGCGACGTGGCCATCATGCCGGCCATCAAGGAAATCGGCCTCTCGCGCAAAGGACTGGCCACGACCTTCACCCATGAACAAGAAGAAGTGCGCCCTGGTTACTACAGCATCGTGCTGCCTGAGACGGGTATCCGCACAGAGATCACGGCCACGCAGCGCTCGGCGATGTACCGCATCAGCTACCCCGAGGGTGCTCACCGCCACCTGTATGTCGATCTCGAGAACGGTGTGGACGACGAACTACTGTGGGGACGTCTGCAGCAGATTGACCCCTATACTTATGTAGGTTATCGCATAAGCCACGGCTGGGCGAACGTACAGCACTGCTACTTCGTTATGCGTCTCAGTCAGAAGAGTCGCATTTATGAACAAGCCACGATGAAGAGTAAACGCAGCGAAGGTCCTGCGCCCATCTACCACCTACAAGTCATGTCATCCAGCGAGCCACTCCTGGTGAACATCGCCCTCAGCCCCGTCTCCGAGGCCAATGCTATCGCCAACCTCAAGGCTGAGGCCTACAAGGGTGGTAAGCTCATCGACTTCGACACTGTGCGAGCTGCCGCCGATGCCGCATGGAACCGTGAGCTGGGCCGTGTTCAGGCCACCTTCCAGAACGACCGCGACCGCACTATTTTCTATACCGCCATGTATCACTTCATGGTAGCTCCTCAGACGTGGGATGATATCAATGGCGACTGGAGAGGTGCCGACAACAAGGTCTATCGCTCAACCGTTTCCACGGTTCCCGAGCTATGCTCTATTGTCATCGAAGGGAGAGATGAAGAGCCCCAAAAGTCGACTCTGACATCCCCCGTTGGTAGCAGCAAATACCTCACGACCCTCTCCCTCTGGGACACCTACCGCGCTGCTGCTCCCCTCTCTACCATCATCCTTCCGGAGATGATGCCTGCTATCGCCACCACCTACCTTCGCATCTTCCGCGAACAGGGAAAGCTGCCCGTGTGGCACCTGATGTCCCAGGAGACAGACTGCATGGTGGGATGCCCCGCCGTGCCTATCCTGGCCGATGCCCTTCTGAAAGGCTACGTCAAGGACTCCCTGGAAGCCATGAAAGCCATGACCTCCTCCCTGCTCATGGATGAGCGTGGACTTGACGACATGAAGCGCTACGGTTACGTTTGCAACGACCACCACGGCGAGAGCCTCTCACGCACACTGGAATATATGCTGGCAGACTGGTCCGCTGCCCAGGCAGGCAAGGCCGTGCTCAAGAACAATCCCGACAACCAGGAACTGCAGCAAGCCGTTGATTTCCTCGACCGCCGCTCGCACGGCTACCCACAGCTCTACGACCGCCGCGTGAACTTCATGCGCGGCAAGAATGCCGACGGAAGCTTCGACGGCATTGAAGATTTCAATCCGCAGCACCAGACACGCGCCTTCACCGAGGGCAACGCCTGGCAGTATCTATGGCTCGTTCCGCAGGATGTCGACGGCCTCGTCCAAATGCTTGGAGGACGCGAGCAGGCCGTGAAACGACTTGACAGTCTCTTCATCGCAGACAGCCAGCTCAACGAGGATGCCCAGCCGGACATCAGCGGACTCATAGGCCAGTACGCCCACGGCAACGAACCCAGCCACCACATCGTCTATCTCTACGCACTCATGGGACAGCCGCGTAAGACGGCAGCCCTCGTGCGGCGGATCCAGCGCGAGCTCTACACCGACCAGCCTGCCGGCCTCTGTGGCAACGAGGACGTGGGACAGATGTCCGCCTGGTACATCCTCTCGGCGCTGGGGTTCTACCAGGTGGAACCCTGTGGCGGACGCTACGTCATGGGCAGCCCGCTCGTGCAGGACGCCACGCTCCAGGTGGGCGCAGGCAAGACCTTTGAAATCCACGTCCATGGAGCCTCCGAGAAAGCCATCTACATCAAGCGAGTGCTCCTGAACGGACAGCCCCTGCCCGCCTGCACCACCTTCAAGGCCTGCACCGAGCGCCTGCCGAAGGGCTACACGGCACCATTCATCCTGCGCCACGAGGACATCATGCGCGGTGGCACGCTGGACGTCTTCATGACAAAGTAGCCGACATCTTCTTGCAAAAAAATTCTTCCGCCGTACAAAGAGGGCGATTCTCTCACCAGAATCGCTCTTTTTTTGTCCTCCGAAGCCGACAACACCCCTCCAAAACAATGCCGCCCAACATAAAAAAGCCACTATTTTGCAACTTTTTAGCAAAAGATGTTTTTAAACATATCAATTTGAATTCCAACGTATCAGATTCACCCTTATCTTTGTGGCCGTTATCCTGAAAACAATCTTTTTACCTTAAACGGACTAATACCTAACAGAAGCAATAGGGTCGCTGCGAAGCGGCCCTTTTGTTGTATGTTAATGTGCCATTAAGCGCATGAGTTCAGAGGAGCCTGCTCCTACAGCGCACAGAGATACCTGCGAACGCGCTCACAGGCGGCTCCTCGCGCCCTCATACATGGAACTCCGCCATCCCCCGGACAGGGTCTTTCTCTATGCGTCCGAGGCAGAAACCTTCCGCCTCTACAGCTTCCCTCAGTTCCTTTTGGAACTGCGAGGCCACGCCGCCCACAAAGGAGACAGGCAGATCCCTGCGGTCGTAGGCGACAACATTTCTCACCAGGAAGCGGCGGAACTCACCGACGAGCAGCGCGTGGATGGCGGTGTCCTCTGCATTCTCGGCCAGAAACGGCACCAGCGAGGCCAGGAAACGATTGGGTTGAGGCTGGCGATAGACATGCTCGATGATGCCAGCCTGCGTGAGCTGGAAACGTTCCAGGAAAGCCGCACACAGCGCCCGCGGCAACTGACCTTTCAGCACGTCGCCGACCAGCAGACGCCCCAGCACGGCACCGCTGCCCTCGTCGCCCAGGAACCAGCCCAGAGCGGGAGTCTGGCGAACAATGCCGCGTCTGTCGTAGAGGCATGAGTTGGCACCCGTGCCAAGGATGCAGGCTATGCCCTCCCCGTGCCCGCACAGCGCCCGGGCGGCTCCCAGGAGGTCGCTCTCCACTGCCACCTCGGCCTCGGGGAACGCTTGCTGCAACAGCTCCCGAACCGAGTCGGAATAAGGCGGAATGCACCCAGCACCATAGAAATAAACCTGGCTGAAACTACGGCTGGGAGCGAACGAGGACGCACGCCCCAGAATCAGTTCACTCTCTATGGACACACGGGCACCGCCTATGACGGCACTTATGGCCGCCTCGTCATCACGAACCGGATTGATACCCGCAGTTTGAACCGTAAAAGTCATTCCTCCAGGGAGGGCAACACACCAGGCAGCTTTGGTTGAGCCGCTGTCCACAATCAGTTTCATAGGCATTTGCTGTTTAGTTTTTGTTCTTTGTGCCGACAAAAGTACACAAAATCCCCTAAACGGAGGCAAGAAATAGGTGTTTTTTCGAATTATTGCAAAAAATAGCCCCTAAGAAGGGAGGAAAATATGGTTGTTTCGATTATTTTTCGTACCTTTGCACCACATTAAAAGAATACACGCACATGCGCAAACCTATAATCATCCTTCTCTGCCTCGCGCTGACGATTCCTTCCAGCCTCCTCGCCGACAACCGCGCGAACGAGCCGCTGACCAGCGCAGATTCCATCGTTGCGCTGTACACCCAGCGGCTGGAAGACCTCGTGGCAAGCCAGGCCATGCAGCACTCCCAGCAGGGCACCCTAAGACCAAATCCCTATCTCTTCCGCCTCTTTGCGCCAGGCACCCTCTATCGCAGCGCCCTGCAGCAGAACATGAGCATCGATGCAGAAGACAGCACCGCCGTCGCACCGTTGCCCTCGATCTACGCCGCCACCCTGCCCTCACTCGGACAGACCACCGACCGCCAGCTCACCCTCAACGAGATTATCAACGAACAGCTGAACCGCGCCTATGTGCTCAGGCCTGACCTATTCGCAACCACGCAGGAAGACCTCATGAGCACATCCAGACTCCGCACCGACCTCGCACAAAAGGTGGAGGAGGAAAAGAAGATTGCCGAGAAAGTCATCGAGGAAGTTCCCGCGGTGGAGGTCGAAGCTGTGGAACCGGAGGTCAAGAGACCTAACTTCTGGACCTTCAAGGGCAACGGCAAAATGCAATTCACCCAGAACTACTTCTCCAAGAACTGGTATCAGGGCGGCGAGAATGCCTACTCCATGCTCATGGCCCTGGTCGTGGACGCCAACTTCAACAACCAGCGCAAGGTGCAGCTGGACAATCGGTTGGAGGCTCAGCTTGGCTTCCAGACATCGGAGAGCAGCGACCCCAAGTTCCGACCTACCAGCAACCTCCTCCGCCTGACGTCCACCCTGGGTATCAAGGCCATCGGCAAGTGGAACTACTCGGCACAGCTGCAGCTGCAGACTCAGCCTTACATGAGCTACCAAGGTAGTTCACGCACGGTCACGGGTGACTTCGTCTCGCCTCTCTACGTCCGCTCCTCCATAGGTATGAACTACAAGCTCGACAAGCCGAAATTCAACTTGAGCCTGATGCTGGCACCACTCTCCTACGTCATCACTTACGTGGAGCGACAAGGACTCATCGGACGCTACGGCATTAACCCGGGCCACCACAGCAAGCATGAGTGGGGTCCCAACATCGAAGGGAAGTTTACATGGAAGATTGTCAAGAACATCTCCTGGCAGTCACGACTCTACTGGTTCTCCAACTTCAAAATGACCCGCATCGAGAACGAGAACACCTTCAATTTCACCATCAACAGGTACCTGTCTGCGATGATCTTCATGAATCCCAGATTCGAGGACACCAAGTACTACAACGTCAAGCGCAACGAAGACGGCAGCCTGGCTGAAGATAGCGCACGTGAGACCTACTGGATGTTCAAGGAATACCTCTCGCTCGGACTGAGCTACGACTTTTAAGCAGAAACCATGGAAATCAGATCCGCAAAATTCGTTATCAGCAGTGCTTATGCCTATCAGTGTCCTGAGCACCAGTTGCCGGAATACGCCTTCATCGGACGATCCAACGTAGGCAAATCCAGCCTCATCAACATGCTCACAGCCAACCGCAAGCTGGCTAAGACCTCTGCCACGCCGGGCAAAACCCTGCTCATCAACCACTTCCTCATCAACGAGGACTGGTATCTCGTAGACCTCCCAGGCTACGGCTTTGCCCAGCGCAGCAAGACACAGCGCGCCAAGCTCGAACAGATGATCTCAGGATACATTCTCCAGCGACGTCAGCTCTCCAACCTCTTTGTCCTCATCGACTGCCGCCATGAGCCACAGCAGATTGACCTCGAGTTCATGAACTGGCTGGGAGAGAGCAACGTGCCATTCAGCATCGTCTTCACCAAGGCCGACAAGCTCAGCCGTGCCCGTCTGACGGAGAACATCAATGCCTACCTCACACGCCTTGCAGAGGACTGGGAACCACTCCCGCCACACTTCGTAACCTCTGCCGAAACACGGTTGGGGCGCGAAGAACTGCTCAAATACATTGAAGACATTAACAAAGAAATCCAATCATAATTCCGTGTGTCCGACGGCTTCCCGTCGGAAGAAAAAAAAGAAAAAAAGCATCAATGGATAAAAACACCGTTACAGGATTCGTCCTCATGGCAGCTGTGCTCATCGCATTCACCTGGTACAGCCGCCCCTCAGAAGAACAACTCAAAGCACAGCGCGAGCGTGACTCCATCGCCGCCGTTCAGCACCAGAAGGCTCTCGAAGCCGAAGCTGCGGCAGCTGCAGCCGAGTCATCCAGTTCTGCCTCCACTCCCATCGACTCCACCTCAGCACTCTTTGCTGTAAGCCAGGGCACAGAGCAGCTCATCACCCTCGAGAATGAGCTCGTCCGCATCACCATCAACACCCATGGCGGTATGGTGGAGGAAGCCGTCATCAAGAACCACCTCGACCAGCAGAAGCAGCCCGTGCGACTCCTCAGCATGGAAGATGCCAGCATGACCCTCTCCCTCGCCGGAAAGCAGGAAAACATCGTCACCCGCGACCTCTACTTTCAGATAGCATCCTCCTCCGACCTTTCCCCCTCCGCTCCCTCTGACAATTCTTCCTCCCCCGCTGACTCAGGGTCGGGTGCCGCGCAGATTGGCGCGGAAAACACAGTCACCCTCCGCCTCCCCCTCGCCTCCGGCTCCCTCGACATTGACTACTGTCTGCGCCCGAACTCCTACATGCTCGACATGGTTGTCACAGCCCGAGGCATCAACAACCTCTTCGCTCCCTCCATGCGCACCCTCGACCTCCGCTGGACTGACCGCGCCCGCCAGCTCGAGAAAGGCTTCGACTTCGAACAACGCTATGCCTGCATCCGATACCACGAAGCCGACGGTAGCACAGACAACCTCTCCGAAACCTCCGACAAGGAAAAGGACATCGAAGAGAACCTCGACTGGATTGCATTCAAGAACCAGTTCTTCTCTGCCGTGCTCATCAGCCAGCAGGAGTTCCACGATGTCCACCTTACTTCCAAACT
Source organism: uncultured Bacteroidales bacterium (assembly GCA_902771725.1). Lineage (GTDB taxonomy): Bacteria > Bacteroidota > Bacteroidia > Bacteroidales > Bacteroidaceae > Physcousia. The sequence continues at coordinate 13,313 of CACXXT010000024.1, read as the reverse complement.
CTACGAGAAAGGACAAGGATACCTGAAGAACTACGAGGCAACGATGCAGACCGCCTTTGACCCCACGGGAACACAGCCCACGCAATTGCAGATGTACCTCGGTCCCAATGACTTCCACACCCTGAAGGCTCACAATGACCTCAGCCTCATCGCCGACAAAGACCTCGAACTCGAAGACCTCGTATACCTCGGATGGCCCATCGTACGATGGATCAACCGCTGGTTCATCATCTACCTCTTCGACTGGCTCAAGGGATTCGGACTCCACATGGGGCTAGTACTCCTCTTGCTGACGATCATCGTCAAGGCACTCGTCTACCCCGCCACCAAGAAGAGCTACCTCGCCAGCGCACGTATGCGCGTTCTGAAACCCAAAATCGACGAACTCAACAAGAAATATCCCAAGCAGGAAGACGCCATGAAGAAACAGCAGGAGATGATGCAGCTCTACTCCCAGTACGGCGTTTCGCCCATGGGCGGTTGCCTGCCGATGCTGATTCAAGCGCCTATCTGGATCGCCCTCTTCAACTTCGTTCCTAACGCCATTGAGCTCCGCGGACAGAGCTTCCTCTGGGCTGATGACCTCTCGGCCTACGACGACGTCATCCGTTGGGGCAAGGACATCTGGCTCATCGGCGACCACCTCAGCATCTTCTGCGTACTCTTCTGCGTCATGCAGATTGCCAACACCTGGATTTCGATGAAGCAGCAGCAGAATGCCGTCATGTCCCCCGAGCAGGAACAAAGCATGAAGATGATGCGCTGGATGATGTACCTCATGCCGCTCATGTTCTTCTTCATGTTCAACACCTACAGCTCCGGTCTGAACTACTACTATTTCCTCTCCGGTCTGACCAGCATCCTCATCATGTGGTTCCTCCGCAAGACCACCGACGACGACAAACTCCTCGCACAACTCGAAGCCTACAAAGCCAAGAACGCCAACAACCCCAAGAAACAGTCTGGCATGGCCGCACGCCTCGAAGCTCTCCAGAAGATGGCCGAGGAGCAGCAGCGCCAGCAAAAGAAATAACCACCACCAATATCAAAGGATTCTCCTTCCACCAATATCAAAGAAATACTCATCACCACCAATATCAAAGAATTCTCCTTACCAATATTACTATGCCCGGCGGTTTTCCCGCCGGGACTTCCTTCAACAATGAAAACTGCATTGAAAATCCTATCTGCATCAGCCATCCTCGCCACCGTAGCCCCTCTCTCCTCCTGCACGGGCAACGCTGCCGACGAAGATCTCATCCTCCGAAGCGACATCACACTCGCCTCAGACACCCTTACCCCTGAAGCCCTCTGGGCCATGGGGCGCATCGGATCCTACGCCGCCTCACCCGACGGCACGAAGATCTGCTACCAAGTATCCTACTACAGCGTAGAGCAGAACCGCAGCAACACACTTCTCTACATCCAGGACCTCCCCTCCCCCTCTGCCTCTGCGCCGGGTGCCGCGCATGTTGGCGCGGAATCTCCCCGCCTCCTCGGCCTTGGCTCCTCGCCCGTATGGCTCTCCGATGATTGCATCGCTTTCGAGAGCAAAGGCGAGGTATGGACAATGAACACCCAGGGCAAGGCACGCAAGCAAATCACCCGCACCGAAGGCTCCGTCGAAGGATTCCTCTTCTCTCCCGACCAGAAGAAGCTCATCATCATCAAGTCCGTTCCATACCACGACATCATCGCCGAACGTCCCGCCGACCTGCCCAAGAGCACCGGCCGTGTCATCACCGACCTGATGTACCGCCACTGGGACCACTATGTCGAGAGCATCCCGCATCCCTTCGTCCTCGACCTCGAGAGCGGAGAGGAGTTCGACATCCTCGAAGGATTCCCTTACGAATGCCCCATGGAGCCTTTCGGCGGTATCGAGCAACTGGCCTGGTCGCCCAACAGCAAGTTCATCGCCTTCACCTGCCGCTGCAAGACGGGGCTCGACTACAGCATCAGCACCGACTCCGACATCTTCCTCTATGATGTGGAGAGCGGCGATATGGACAAAACCCGGAACCTCTGCAAGAACGGCTGCGAGTTTGATGTGGTGCCGGACGAGGGATTGGCCTATCACACCGACAACCTGCTCAATCCGACCAAGACGCTCAAGAACCAAGCCATCAATCAGAAAGACGAAAACTTTGATCGGCAAGTAGGCTACGACCAGAACCCCAAGTTCTCACCCGACGGCCGCTACGTCGCATGGCTCTCTATGGAGCGCGACGGCTACGAGGCTGACCGCCAGCGGCTCTGCGTCTATGACCTCCAGCAATTGGACAAGGAACCTTCGGCAGAAGCCAAAGTCTATGTAACAGAGTCCTTCGACTCCAACGTCGACGACTTCGTCTGGGGCGCCGACAGCCACACCTTATATTATATAGGTGTATGGCACGCCACTGTCAACCTCTACCGCACGAACCTCGAAGGCCAGGTCACACAGCTCACCGACGAGCAGGCAGACTGGGGCGCCCTGCAACTTCTCCCCGCTGCAGCAGTTCCCTCGGATTCATCCGAGGGGTCCACTCCCCAGCCTGTCCGCCTCCTCATGGAGCGCCACGACTTCTTCCACCCCGCCGACCTCTATGTGGTCAGTGTGCCCGACGGTTTTCCCGTCGAGATTTCCCAGCTCACCGCAGAGAACGACCACATCCTATCCCAGCTCGCGCCAGGCAGCTCAGAGCCCCGCTGGTGCCCCACCACCGACGGGCAACAGCTCCTCTACTGGGTCATCAAGCCTCCTCACTTCGATCCCACAAAGAAGTACCCCACCCTGCTCTTCTGCGAAGGTGGCCCACAATCGCCTGTTTCCCAGTTCTGGTCCTACCGCTGGAATTTCTACATCATGGCTTCTCAAGGCTATGTCGTCATTGCTCCCAATCGCCGCGGTCTTCCCGGCTTCGGTCAGGAGTGGCTGGAGGAAATCTCCGGCGACTGGACTGGACAGTGCATGCGCGACTACCTCAGCGCCATTGACGATGCCTGCGACTCCCTGCCCTATGTCGACCGCGACCGCCTCGGCTGTGTAGGAGCCTCCTTCGGTGGATTCAGCGTCTACTACCTCGCCGGCCACCACGACAAGCGCTTCAAGTGCTTCATCTCCCACGACGGTGCCTTCAACCTCGAAGCCATGTACACCGAGACCGAGGAGAACTGGTTCTCCAACTGGGAGTACGACGATGCCTACTGGAACAAAGACCGCACCGCCAATGCCGACCGCACCTACCGCAATTCTCCCCATCTCTTCGTCGACCTGTGGGACACTCCTATTCTCTGCATCCACGGTGAGAAAGACTACCGCATCAACGCCACACAGGGCATGAGTGCCTTCAATGCTGCCCGTATGCGTGGCATCGAGGCTGAACTCCTCCTCTACCCCGATGAGAACCACTGGGTACTGAAGCCCCAGAACGGAGTCCTCTGGCAGCGAACATACTTCGCCTGGCTCGCACGCTGGCTCAAGTAAAAAACTATTGGCCTCCATTGGCCCTATTTGCACCATTAGCCCTATAAAATCCTTAAAATAATGACTCAAGCAATCCAAAAGACCCTACGCGACAGCGCCGCCATGCGCTGGACGGCCCTGCTGCTACTGGCGCTGGCCATGTTCTGCAGCTACATTTTCATGGACATCCTCTCACCCATCAAGGACCTCATGCTGGAAACACGAGGCTGGGACAGCACAGCCTTCGGCACCATGCAAGGCTCTGAGGTGTTCCTCAACGTCTTCGCCTTCTTCCTCATCTTTGCCGGCATCATCCTCGACAAGATGGGAGTCCGCTTCACAGCTGTGCTCTCTGCTGCCGTCATGCTTATCGGTGCACTCGTCAAGTGGTACGCCGTCAGCGACGCCTTCATCGGCAGCAGTCTCGAGACCTGGTTCACCAACAACCTCAACTACATCCCCCTCTTCGATGAGCTCGGCGTCTCGCCGTTCTACGAGGGCATGCCCGCGTCTGCCAAGTTTGCCGCCTGCGGTTTCATGATTTTCGGATGCGGTTGCGAGATGGCCGGTATCACCGTTTCCCGCGGTATCGTCAAGTGGTTCAAGGGACGCGAGATGGCTCTCGCCATGGGTTCTGAGATGGCCCTTGCCCGCCTGGGCGTTGCCACGGTGATGATCTTCTCGCCGTTCTTTGCACGTCTGGGTGGTGTCGTCAGCGTCAGCCGTGCCGTAGCATTCGGCATCGTTCTGATGTGCATCGCCTTGATCATGACCATCGTCTACTTCTTCATGGACCGCAAGCTCGACGAACAGACGGGCGAAGCCGAGGAGAAGGACGACCCCTTCAAAATCAGCGACATTGGTCAGATCCTCACTTCTAGCGGATTCTGGCTCGTGGCACTGCTGTGTGTACTCTACTACAGCGCCATCTTCCCATTCCAGAAGTACGCCGTCAACATGCTCCAGTGTAACCTGACGCTGACACCTCCTGCCGCCGACTCCTTCTGGGCCAGCAGCAGTGTGACCGTTGTGCAGTACATCATCATGCTCATCGTCGCCGCCACAGGTTTCGCCAGCAATTTCCAGAAGAAGAGCACAAGCAAGATGGGCTTGCTGGCACTCAGCATCCTTTCTCTCATCACCTACTGCTACATGGGCTACATGCGGCAGTCTGCCGAGAGTATTTTTGCCGTCTTCCCACTCCTGGCAGTGCTCATCACCCCGATTCTCGGATCCTACGTCGACCACAAGGGTAAGGCTGCTACCATGCTCGTTCTGGGCTCGCTGCTGCTCATCGCATGCCACCTGACCTTCGCTTTTGTGCTCCCCGCCTTCAAGGGCAACGCCATCGGCGGCATCGCCATTGCCTATCTGACGATTCTCGTGCTGGGTGCCTCCTTCTCGCTGGTGCCCGCCAGCCTGTGGCCCAGTGTACCCAAGCTCGTCGACGCCAAGGTCATCGGCTCTGCCTACGCCCTCATCTTCTGGATTCAGAACATCGGCCTCTGGCTCTTCCCGCTGCTCATCGGCAAGGTGCTCGACAAGACCAACCCCGGTGTCACCGACCCCACCCAGTACAACTACACCGCACCGCTCGTGATGCTTGCATGTCTGGGCGTAGCAGCTTTGCTGCTCGGACTGGTGCTGAAAGTCGTCGATAAGAAGAAAGGATTGGGACTCGAAGAGCCGAATATTAAGCACTAATTTGCTTTTTTTGCCTTTAAGAACCTTCTTTTCTCAAAATAATGTGTCTTTATGACACTTTTAGAGAAATAATCCGTATCTTTGCGGCGTGGAACTGATTGTTCTGCGCCGCAAACTTTATAATCCCAAGATGCTAACTGTTTCATTCATTTTATGAAAAGACTTTTCTCCTGGACTGTGGCGATGACCGTGACGGTTGCGTCCATGGCACAAACATGGCTTGATGTTACCGAGCAATACGTCAAGAACCCCAACTTCGATAGCAATATCAGTGGATGGGTAGACAGATTTGGAAGCGCTGCCCAGAACCACGGCTTTCAGAGCGCATCGTACTACAACGGCGAGTCCTACCTCCAGAACTTTGCCGAGGCATGGCGTTCCAGCGAAAGCTGGAATGTTGCCCAGCTCGGCGACGGTTCCTTCTACCAACGCATCACCAATATCCCTCAGGGACGCTATCGACTGGAAGTCGACGCCATTGCCGTCAATCAGGGCAACGGAGGTGGATGGTGGGGCGGAGGTTCCACGAAGGTGACGGGAGCATACCTGTTCATCAGCGACGACAACGACAACGAGGACATCACGGAGATGAGTACTTCCAACAATAGGCCTGAACATTTCACCGTGGAGTCTACGACGACCACTAACGCCTTCACCATTGGCGTCAGAACGGAGGAAACATCAGCCAACTGGCTGGCTTTCGACAACGTACGCCTCTATTTCTACGGCAAAGAAGTGAAAGTCTCAAGCATCACACTCGACAAGACGAAAGCTACCATGACGCAAGGCGATCAGCTGCAGCTCGTTGCCACTGTCAAGCCTGACGATGCGACCTACAGGGACATCACTTTCTCAAGCACCAACGAGAATGCTGCCGTGGTGGATGAAGACGGACTCGTCACTGCCCGCCACCCGGGAATCACCACCATCACGGCAAAATCCACCAGTTATCCCGATGTCTACGCACGCTGCATCATCACCGTAGAAGCCAACGAGATAACGTCCAATGCCGTCATCATCAACGAGATACAGCAGTCCAACCTCGATATGTTCCTCGATCCTTCCTTCAACTTCGGAGGATGGGTGGAACTGTACAACGCCACAGACCGTACCGCCACTCTGGATGGACTTTTCATCAGCGACGATGCTGCCGACTTGAAGAAGATGGCACTCTACTCCAGCTTCCACGGCGCCGTACCCGCTCACGGTTTCCTCACCCTCTGGTTTGACCACTTTTCGCGCTGGGCGCCGAAGATGATGAATTTCAAGCTCGACACGGATGGCGGCAACCTCTACATCTCCAACGAGGCCGGAACCATTCTCTCTCAGATGGCATATCCTCCCGCCATCACCCGCACTTCCTATGCCCGCACCACCGACGGCGGCAGCACTTGGAACTATACCGACCAACCGACTCCCTCCGCCACCAACACCGGCTCCTCCTTTGCTGCAACCCGTCTGGCAGCTCCCGTGATTGATGCCGACGGAGGCTTCTTCACCGCCCCCTTCACCGCCACCGCCACCATCCCTGCCGGAGCCACGCTCCGCTACACCACCGACGGCAGCACACCCACCCTCGACAACGGTGAGACCAGTTCCAATGGGAGCTTTGAGATCTCCCAGACTACGATCCTCCGACTGCGTCTCTTCCAGCAAGGACAGCTCGCCAGCCCTGTCGTCACGCGTTCCTATATCCATAAGGATAAGAACTACACACTTCCTGTTATCTCACTCGTCTCGGACAACCAGAACCTCACAGGTGCCGACTATGGTATCTTCGTCAGGGGAAATGGCAATGGACGTCCGGGAAACGGACAGTCCGGCAAGTGCAACTGGAACATGGAATGGGATCGGGAAGCAAACATCGAATACTTCGATGAAGAGGGACATGCCGTGTTCTCTCAGGAAGTCGGAATCGAAGCCTCAGGAGGTTGGAGCCGTGCATGGACTCCGCATTCCTTCAACATCAAGGCGAACAAGGTCTACGAGGGCCTCAACCGCATGGACTACCAGTTCTTCGAGAACAAGCCCTTCCTGCGCCACAAGGCTCTGAAGGTCCGCAACGGTGGCAATGACAACGACAACCGCATCAAGGACGCTGCTATTCAGGAAGTCGTACGTACCTCGGGACTTTACGTCGAAACTCAGAGCTACAAGCCGGTACACATCTTCCAAAACGGACGCTACATCGGAGTCCAGAACCTGCGCGAGCCCAACAACAAGAACTACGGATTCGCCAACTACGGCATCGACACCGACGAGATGGACCAGTGGAAGATGTCGCCCGACAGCGGATATGTCCAGCAGGAAGGAACACGCGACGTCTGGGAGGAATGGTACTCCCTCGCCGAGAGCGCTGCCGATGCACTCGCCTACGAACGCATCAAGCAGATCGTGGACATTGAGGAATACATCAACTACATGGCCGTGGAGTTCTACATCGCCGGCACAGACTGGCCCAAGAACAACATCAAGAGCTTCCGCGAGCGTTCCGAGGGCAAATCCAACAGCCGCTTCCGCTTCGTGCTCTTCGACACCGACGGAGCCTTCGCCACCAACGATCCTTTCAGTTGGTTCAGGCAGACTCAGTACTATACCTTCGACCAGCTCTATGGCGTCAGCGACCTCTACCCCGAGGGACGCATCTTCGATGAAATAGAGTTCAACACCATCTTCCTGAATATGCTCCAGAACGAGGAGTTCAAGAAGCAGTTCGTGGATCAGTTCTGCATCGTCGCCGGCAGCGTCTTCGAGTCCTCTCGTGCCGCCGAGGTCATCAATGCGATGGTCGCACACGTCAATCCGGCCATGTCGCTCGAAGGACGTTCCGCCTCCAACACGGCAAACTCCGTCCGCAACTACTTCAGCGCCAGCCGTCCCGGCACCCTCATCTCTGCCATGCGCAATTTCCTGGGCCTGGGTTCTGCCATGACTCCGAAGATCAGTTCCAACATCAGCGAAGCCACCATCCTCATCAACGGCTTGCAGGTTCCAACGGGCAAGTTCTCCGGTTCACTATTCCTCCCCGCCACCATCCAGTCTTCCGCTCCTGCCGGCTACAGGTTCCTCGGATGGCGAAACGCTGAAGGCGGACAGCAGACCACCTGTTTCTCCCAAGGATCTCCCTGGACTTATTACGACCAAGGTTCCCTGGACGAAGAGGAATGGACTGCCACCTCCTACTCCACCAGCGAATGGAAGACGGGCAACGCACCTCTGGGCTACTTCACTACGGATGCCAACAACCAGCGTGGCTACAAGACCTTCCTCGACTATGGAGGCAACGACTCCGACAAGTACCCCACCTACTACTTCCGCAAGCAGTTCAACCTCTCTGCAACACCGAAAACGACAGACACCTTCACCCTCAACTGGGTGGCTGACGATGGCTTCGTCGTGTATGTCAACGGCAAGGAGGCTGGACGGTTCCTCATGGACAACACCCCCAATCCTACCTTCAGCAGCTTCGCAGACACCTATGCGAATGCAAATCCCGAGAGCGGCACCATGTCCTTACGTGCCACTTACTTCAAGCGAGGTGTGAACGTCATCGCCGTGGAAGTTCACAACAACGCTGCGAACTCCACGGATATTTATTGGGACGCTGCGCTCACCCAGACTACCGAAACCACCGGAGACTTCGTTTCCACCAGCGAGACCTACGAACTGCCCAGTTCTGGTAAGTTCAACCTGGTTGCCACCTACGAGCCCCTCAGTTCCTCCGAACTGGACAAGAGCGATGCCCACCCTGTCAAAATCAATGAAGTCAGTGCCGCCAACGACATCTACGTCAGCGACCTCTTCAAGAAGAGCGACTGGATTGAGCTCTACAACACCACCGACAAGGACATCGATGTCGAAGGCATGTATCTTTCCGACCATCTCAACGAGCCTGAGAAGTGGCAGATAACCTCCGGTTCCGAGGACATCAACACCATCATCCCCGCCCATGGGCACCTCGTCATCTGGGCCGACAAGAACACTGCTGCCCCCGGAACGGTTCCCCACCCGCAGCTTCACGCGGACTTCAAACTCAACAATGAAGACAGCTGTCTGGTGCTACTGACGGCTGCCGACCACAGTTGGGCCGACACCCTCATATACTGCAGCCATGACGGCTACCACACAGTGGGACTCTTCCCCGATGGCAGTTCCAATCTCTACGTCATGGAACGTCCTACCATCGGACAGACCAACGTGCTCACCACAACAGCCGTGGCATGGAATGAACCTGTAATCACTACGGTGGACGACCGCGTCTCCTCCATGACTGACGATCAGCTCCTCGCTCTCGCGTTCGACGGTCAGGCCATCACCCTCCACGCTTCGGCAGCTTCGCGCCTCGACATCTTCACCCCCGCAGGTGTCCTGGTTCATACTGCGCGCATCCTGCCTGGCGTTCCGCATGCTCTCGGTCTTCTTCCCCGTGGCATCTACATAGCTCGTGCCACGCTTGATGACGAAGAGACGACACTGAAATTCACCATTCAATAACCCAGAAAAGTGTGTGCGGCGGTTACTCGCCGCGTCCCTCACCAATAATACATGACCAAGATCCTATACATCCACGGTTTTGCCAGCAGCGGTGCCACAGGAACCGCCACCAGCATGCGCAATGCGCTCTATCCTAGGGGCATCCAGGTACTGGCGCCAGACGTCCCTGCGATGCCGGCCGAGGCATTGCCCTTCCTCCGGCAGCAAGTAGCAGAAATCCAGCCCCAACTCATCGTGGCCACCTCCATGGGAGCCATGTACGCAGAACAGCTCCGGGGTCAGCTTCGCATTCTCGTCAATCCTTCTTTCAACATGGCACGCCTGCTCACCTTCATGGGCATGGGACGCAAACCCTTCCGCAATCCACGGCAGGATGGTGCCAAGGACTTCAAGGTAGACAAGGAGATGATTGCACAATTCCGGGAAATAGAGAAGCATAGCTTCGAAGGGATTACTCCTGCTGAACGAGAACTCGTCTACGGACTCTTCGGAGACCACGACAGCAGAGTCAATTGCCAGCCACAGTTTGTTAAGAACTACGGGCGCGAACACTTCCAGCTCTTCGACGGAGATCATTACCTCAACGATGAAATCCTCAAGCGAGAAGTGCTTCCGCTCATTGTAAAACTGATTGAGAGTTAAAAATATCGTAATAAAGAGATCGAATTGCATCTTTTGAGGTCAAAAAACCGAAATAAATCAAGAGAATGCAGGAAAAAGCGCAAAAGAAACGTTAAAATCTCTAAAAGATTATGTTCATTTGGATAATTTCACGTACCTTTGCGCGTGATTATATGAACGACATGAGCGGAATAAGGAAAATAACAGCTACTGCCAGTGTGTTCTTCCTGACTGCTCTGGTTGCTTGGGGACAGAGACCGGAAACGGTTGACATCCCTGCGCTGCTGCAAGAAGAAGGGTTTGAGGATATCCGCACTAAGGTTTCCAACGACACCCTATTCGCCTCAATAGAAGATCGTGCGCATAGAGGCACTTTCCGAGGAGCTGCAGCGGCAATTCAAAAAGTCGCAGAAGGGCATCCCGAAATCAACCAATTCGAGATCCTCCTTACTGACTACAAGATGCCACAACTCATTGTCCACGCCTTCAAGCGTGAGGGAATTTGGGACGTGAGAGTGGACAGAGAAATGGAACAGGCAAGGAAGCAGCTCAAGACTGAGAAGCCACAGACTGCATCCACGGGAAAGATTGATATCACCTTCGTGCCTATGATCAGTCTTGTCAACAACAAGCTCGATCACCTCTTTGATTATAGCTTGCGCATTGCACCCGCTTTCGCAGCTACACTCTGGAAGGGAGCACGACTGACCATTCAACCCATATTCCCCATTGCCAACAACCTTCTCGATGGCGATACGCAGAAGTATATTCAGATAGGAAACGCCACACTCAGCCAGCAAGTACTCTCCACCAAACGATGGAAAGTCACGGCAACGGCAGGATTCTTCAATCCCGAACGACTCGGAGCCCATCTGAACATTGGCTTCCACGCAATCAGAGGACTGAACCTCTATCTTAAAGGAGGCTACACCTTTGAGGCCAACAACACCAAAGTCAAAGGATTCGGAGTGGTCAACAGTTCCGGGAAGTTAGACTTCATGGCCAAGGCTGAGTACTACGAGCCACACAGCAAGCTCCAGATAGAACTTCAGGGTGGACAATTCCTCTACGGAGACCGAGGTGCCAGACTGGACATCACACGCCACTTCAGCGAATATGCCATAGGCATCTACGGCATCCTCACCGGAGGAGAGAAAAACTTCGGATTCCATTTCGCCATCCCCTTGGGAGGCAAGCGACAGAAGAGGACATGGTTCCTACGCCCACGACTACCGGAATACTTCAGTTGGGAATACTCACAGCAATCCTACTTCAAGTACTGGCTCGAGAAAATGGGACAAGACTATGCCACACAACCCGACCAAAACCGCTCTGCCCACTATTGGGAACCAGACTACGTTCAGGAATATGTGTCACGCATACTCAATGGAACATTTCACTAAGAGATTATCAAACAATAACTTTAACCAATTTTTAATTAAAAATTTCAAAAAACAAAATGAAAAAGCTTTTTTCAACTCTCGGCATGATGGCTCTCGTTAGCCTCTGCCTCTTCACCTCCTGCAAGGACGAAGACGTTACCGCTGCTCCTGTGGTTCCTCCTGTGATCGACGTTCAAGTTGACAAGACGGATCTTCAGCTTGCTAATACTCAGGCTACAGCATCTGCTAACGCTCAGGCTCTGGAAGATGCTAAGCAGGTTGACCCCAACGCTACTCAGGTTGGTAATGTCGTTACCTACACCGACCAGAATGGTACCAAGACTGAGGTTACCGTCGAGACCAGCTACACCTACACTGTTGACGGTGTTACCTACAACTCCATGGACGAAGTCCTCGCTGCTCTGAAGAAGAAGCCCGCCGGTTCTACTGCTACCGTCGTTGCTACTCTCGTTGAGACCATCAAGACCACCACTTATGACCAGAATGGCAATAAGACTGGTGAGAAGACTGATACTCAGAAAAAGGAAGGCGAACAGACCAAGGTTACCATTCCTGAAGAAGGAAAGTCCTCTCAGATTGCCATTCCTCACCCCACAAGCATCCAGTCCGACACCAAGCAGAACGTTGACGTCACCGTCACTTCCAAGAAGAATACTCACGGTGGTGGTGCTGGTAGAACAAACTAATTTGTTAACCACATTAGTAAGACAAGAGCGTGCAGCACCTGCACGCTCTTTTTGTTTAAAGACTCCACGATGAAAGCTACCCTGCCCTACCTGCGCGAACGTTTCGAGCACTTCAACCACCTCTGCTTCGGAGGAGTGTTGCCCGTGCCGGCCTTCCGTCTTACCACAGCCAGCAGCTACATCGGGCAGATGCGATACAGACACCGCAGAGGCCCCGACGGCTCCTGGCAGCGATACGCCTTCACCATGAGCTTCAGCACCCGTTTCGAACTCGATGAGGCTGAAGTCGAAGATACCATCATTCATGAGATGATCCATTACTATATCGACTTCAACAACCTCCAGGACACAAGCATCCATGGGCGTCTGTTCCGGCAACTCATGAACGATATTAACCTACGCTTCAACCGCCACATAACCATATCTCTCAGAGACCCGGAAATCCTCAACACAGACTCTCGCCAGCGCCCTGCCGTCATCTGCGTCAGCAGGCTTATTCCAAATGTACCATTGATTCCTGCCACGAGTGTTTCTAGAAGAAGAAAAGCTCCGGCTGCCGAACAGCACACAGATGCATCACCAGGAATCACCGTCTGTGCCACCTCACGCATCCTACAAATAGCACGGGACCTGCCTCGACGCTATGCCCTACTCTCCACATCATGGTACTACACGACAGATCCATTTTTCAACAGATATCCACGCTGCCGCGAGGCACGGATCTACACCATCGACTCCGCTGAACTTCACCTGCATCTCAAAGAAGCCATTCCTTTACAGTTCGACGGCAAGAAGTTCACTAGACTTCCCCAGTAGTTGCCAGCCTTTGGGAAGAATAGACAGCCACCACTTTTCATGACGAAGAAAGCCCCCGCAGATTGCTCTGCGAGGGCTTCTGAAAAGTGGCGGCTACCTACTCTCCCACGGGTGTGCAGTACCATCGGCGCAAGCGGGCTT